>JAAFIL010000051.1 GCA_013297775.1 Bacteroidota bacterium | reverse complement strand
TATACTTCAATCCTAATGCACGGTAGGTAATCTTTGTAGTTAATTTTTCGGCAATAATACTCTCTTTTAAGTTTTCTGTTATCATTTTAGTTGACTTTTATGTGTCAACCTATTTTAGGACGAGACAATATGATAAATGTGAAGTTTTACCTAGATAAAGCCGATAAAAGTAAAAGATTTCCAATTCACCTTGTTATCAGGCAAAAAGAAGTCCAAGTTAAAGTTGCAACTGGCGAAAAAATACTGAAAAAAGATTGGGATAACAGAAATCAGATTGTCAAGGAGTCAGAATACAAGCATAAGTCAATAAACAAGTTCTTGTCGTTTTTGAAACTAGAAGTTGAAAAACATTTTAATTCTTTACCACACACGCATTTCACAGATAAAAAGGTTAAAGAAAAGATTTTGTCTTTTGTCAATAGCCGAAAAGTGAACAACGACGTCAAGATGGTTTGCGAAGACGCTGCTGTATATGAAGGCAAAATAAAAACAACATTTGTTGATTTATTTGCTGGTGCTGGCGGATTTAGTGAAGGATTTTTACAAGCTGAATACGGGAATAAATATTACGACTTTTTATTAGGAAGCGATATAAATGAGAATTGTGAATTAACTCACCTAGCTCGTTATAATTATCAACTCGGACTAGATGCAAAATTTTTACGTCAAGATATTACAGAACCAAATTTTTTAGATAATCTCTTGAAGCTACTGAAAGGAGACCATGTGGATGTTGTTTGTGGTGGACCGCCTTGTCAAAGTTTTAGTTTGGCGGGTAAACGTAAGAAGTTTGATAAAAAGGATGATTTATTCGCTCATTACTTAAATGTAATTCGTGTACTTCGTCCTAAATATTTTGTGATGGAGAACGTGAAAGGAATCCTAACAAAGGAAGGAGGCAAAATAAAAGAAATGATTTTGCAAGAAATCAAATCAATTGTTGATTTGAAAGAGTTTCATCAGTTAATTTTCTTTTTAGCCAAGCTTAGAAAAGCAGAAAGAGAAAAAGTATTTACGTTAGATTGCTACAATTTGCGAATGCAATTTGAATCAGCAAACGAAAAGGAATTAGAGAAGTTAAGAGAAAATTATATTCTGATTATTGAAAATAAATTCCGTCTATTAACTCCTAAAATTGCGGATTACAAAACAAGTAAGACAGATGTAAATATTAATACAATTCGTCACGGTTTAAATTTGCTAAAGCGAAGTAAAGAATTAACCTATATTAGAAAGAAAGTAATTTTAGAAAAGGCTCATAGTGATTTGGATAATGATTTTTTCACTGAAAAATTCGACTCATTCTTAACTTCAATAGAGTCGGATTCGATAATAGAGCAAATACACGAAGCGTTCAATAATTTAAAACCTACAAAAATATTTCAAACTGAAATTGCAGAGATTATTTCAGCACTAGAAATTTACAATTATTCCTTTGAGGAATGTATTCAAGGGTTACAACCATTTGTTAAAGAATTAAATGCAGAAAAAGAATTTGAAGAAATTTTGTCGCATATTAGATTATACAATATAGACCAGCCTTTTGTTGCTTTAGCCTCAAATTATGGTGTTCCACAAAACCGTGAAAGAGTTTTATTTATTGGCTGTCGCAAAGACCAGAAATTAGTAAAAGTGGTGTCATCTACGGTAAGTGAAAAAGAGAAAGTTACTGTTTTTGAAGCATTGTATGATTTAGATTTTATTGGTAACGATGATGAGAAATTTAGTTATGAGCCGATTGATTTAAAGTCAAGGTACAATGGTACAACCGAAAAAATGAAAGCGTTAATTAAGAAAAGAACTATTGACGGAAAACTCGATGACAAGAAGGGATTGACATACGCTGAATGGTCAAAAAAGGGTCGTTTAAATGGAAGATTTTCAAATGCCAAGAACCCATTTTATGTACGGAGTTTTGAAGAACTTGAAAATACTTTAACGCATATTGTCGCTCCATTGCATAATCATAAGACAAGTAGGCAAAATGATGATGTTGTAAAAAGATTAGAAATCATTTTAAATACTGGTGATTATGATATGGCAAAAAAGGAACTTAAAAAAATTGGTTTGGATTCTGAAAAACGCAATTATAATGTGTTAAAGTCAGATTCGCAAAGTCCTACTGTTATGACTATACCAGATGATTACATACATTTTTCAAGTCCAAGAGCTTTAACGGTTCGAGAAATGGCAAGATTACAGTCTTTTGATGATTCATTTGTGTTTCAAGGAAAGCGTTCAACTGGTGGCCATAAACGTAAATTTGAAGTGCCACAATTTACATTAGTTGGCAATGCGGTTCCACCGTTAATGGCTCGTGCTGTTGCGTTGGAAATATTAAAAAATATAAAATAGCCATTGATGAGGTAATTAACCACACTTGAAATAAACAGAATAAAACTTCTAACTGAAAAATCTGTTGAACTCTGTTTGATTGAACCAACTAGTACTGGACTTGAAAAATCAATTATGGATGCTACAGGTTCGGTTAGAACTTATTTGAAAGCTAATAATATTCACGATTTTGAATTACAGAAACAAGGTCAAGAAAGTAAAATTCAAATGACTTCATTTTTGATTAGCTCAAATGAATTAAAAAATTCTATAGTTTCTCTGTATCGCCCAAATACTAAAGGGGGAGACCCAAGAATCTGGTTCAAAGGATTAGGTTCGTATTCAAAGGCAAATGATATTTTGGGTATTATTGCATTTGAAAATAGCCTGTATGTTTTGAATATCACTCAACTTGATTTACACAAATTAATTGAAAGCAAAGTATCAAATCCACTTCAAGATTTGGTCAACGAAATAAATCACATCTCTAATGAAGTTGCTGATGAACTACTAATTCTTCTAAATAAAATTGCTGCAAAAGGCCCTGTTCCTGCAATGCTGCGCGCAGATACTGCAATTGGAAGAACACTTGAAATGCTCTTGGGAATTGATATAAACTCATCAAAGAAACCAGATTACAAAGGAATTGAATTAAAATCGTATCGAGATAAAAGAGGCAATCGAAAAAATCTCTTTGCACAAGTTCCAGATTGGAATTTAAGCAAATTTAAAAGTTCGGCGGAAATCTTAAATGCTTTTGGATATATTCGTGGAGATGATTTTAAATTGTATTGCACCGTTTCAACACTTGTTAGAAATTCGCAAGGCTTGAAATTGAAAATGGATAGCGAAATTAGCCAGCTTATTGAAAATTCGGATAAATCTAGTGCCGGAGATTTTATTGTTTGGGGATTAGAAACTTTGCATAAGCGCTTGCTTGAAAAACACAATGAAACGTTTTGGATTGCAGCCGATTCACTTACTATTGGCGGAAAAGAGCATTTTCAATACAAAAAAGTTGAGCATACAAAAAAGCCCATTATTTCTCAATTTGATATTTTGTTAGAACAAGGAATTATCACTCTTGACCATCTCATAAAACGAAAACCAACGGGAAGCGTTGTCGAGAAAGGACCCATTTTTAAAATAAAACCTAATGCTCTGAATTTATTGTTCCCGCCAAGTCAGTTATACTCTTTGTTGTCGAAATAATTTTCCTCCGCTTAGTACGTTATGAAAACTTTAACTCGTTTAATTTTGTGAAAAGGGGGCTTGTGTTGAATAAAACCAAACGTACCAAAGGTATTCGTTCTAAGTAGGTACGTGCGCAATTTATTATCCAAGATTATGCAATAGGAATCGTAGTGAAAGGTGAAAGCCCAATAAACAGGTACTTTTTCGACTGAGGTATAGTATTACTGTGCTGAAGAAGAAAAAGTGGCAAAGTTTATTGTTTTGAAAGGATTTTGGCTCGTAATAGTTTCTTATTGCATAATTCCATCTAACTCATTTTTTTAAGTATTAATTTTTAGGGCAAAACTTAATTTTTAAAAAAACAAAACCCCAGCGTTTACTGGGGTTTCTAAGCGGCATCGCAAACGTTGTTGCCCGAGCTGGATTCGAACCAACATAGTCAGAACCAAAAACTGAAGTCCTGCCTTTAGACGATCGGGCAATCTGTTACTTTTACAATAACGGATGCAAATTTAATACTTTTTAATTTAAAACAAATAAAAAATTAAAAAAAACGTTCTATAAAAATTGAATAATATCTTACCTTCGCACAAATCTTATTTTTATGATGACACCTCAGTTTAAAAAGCTTAATACAGTGATTGGTTGGTTGGTTTTTTTGGTTGCCACCTTTGTATATTGCAGCACCATCGAACCCACTGCAAGCTTTTGGGATTGTGGCGAATACATTGCTTGTGCATACAAACTAGAAGTAGGGCATCCGCCGGGTGCACCATTCTTCTTATTAATTGGTCGCTTTTTTGCATTAATGGGCGGTGGCGACCCTGCCCTGGCAGGTACAATGATTAATATTATGAGTGCCTTGTGCAGTTCGTTTACCATCTTATTTCTATTTTGGACCATTACCCGCCTTGGTATTAAAGCCTTTGGTACCAAGGTGAGCGAATTGAGTTCCTTACAACAATGGTCTGTTTTAGCAGCAGGTGTTGTCGGTGGTTTAGCTTATACCTTTTCCGACTCGTTTTGGTTTAGTGCCGTAGAAGGCGAAGTTTACGCCATGTCGTCGTTCTTTACAGCCATAGTATTTTGGGCCATCTTAAAATGGGACGAAGAAGATACCGTTAGCCCAGGGAGTGCCTTGCGTTGGATTGTGTTAATCAACTACCTCATAGGCTTATCGGTTGGGGTGCATTTATTAAATTTACTAGTTATTCCGGCCATTGGTTTTGTTATTTATTTCAAAAAATACAAGTTCTCATGGAAAGGATTTATCATTGCAGGTGTTGTTTCTTTATTTGTTTTGGTGTTTATACAAAACCTCATCATCCCCAAAACGGTTAAAATGTTAAGCGATTTTGAAGTTTTCTTTACCAATAAAGCGGGTCTAGGCTACGGACAAGGAACCATTATCTTTTTCATTTTGTTAATTACCAGCCTATCCACATTTATTATGTACACCATTAAAAAGGATAAAAAATTCTTCAATATTGGTTTATACGCAGGTATTGTATTTAGTTTGTTTGCCATTGTTACCGCAGCAAGCGCAGGCGGCATGTTTACGCGTTTATTAATGCTTGGAGGTATTTTATACGCATTGCACCGCTACAAAGAAAAAACAGCCATTCTAAATACAAGCCTAATGAGTTTGGCCGCCATATTTATTGGGTTCTCTTCCTTTTTTGTATTAGTTATTCGCTCGCAAGCCAATACGCCTATGGATGAAAACAATCCTGAAAATGCACCCAATATGTTATCGTACTTATTACGCGAACAATATGGCGATTGGCCAATTGGCTACGGACAATATTACAACGCTCCTACTAAACAACGTAGCGAGTGGAAAAGTGGCGATCCCATTTATGTGAAAGACGAAAAAAATAAAAATTACAGAGTGGCCGATAGCCGTAAAAACTCTATCCCTGCCTACAATCCCGAGTTTTGTACCATTTTCCCACGGATGTGGAGTTCACAAAGTCATCACATTGCTGCGTATAAATATTGGGGCGATGTGGCTAATCACTCTAAACCATCCAGCACAGGCGTTACCGAAACCAACGAAAATGGAGAAGATGTCATCGCCCAAATACCAACCTTTGGTGCCAACTTAAATTACTTCATTTCGTACCAACTACGGTATATGTACATGCGTTATTTCATGTGGAATTTCGTAGGCCGTCAAAACGATATACAAGGGATGACCAACAATACGTTAGAGGGTAATTGGATTTCTGGTGTAAAAATGATAGATGACTTCGTAACCGACTCCGATACCAGTTTACGAACGCATGTATCGAAACATAATTTTGCCAATAATAAATTTTATGCCATTCCTTTAATACTAGGCATTTTAGGCATCATCTTTCATATACGCCGCCGCAAAACCGATTCGTGGATTGTGTTTACTTTTTTTGCCCTAACCGGATTAGCCATTGTGATTTACCTCAACCAAACGCCTTACCAACCTCGCGAGCGCGATTACGCCTATACAGGTAGTTTTTACGCATTTGCCATTTGGATAGGTTTTGGTGTCTTATTCTTAGCTGATGGCCTAAGCAGCAGTTGGAAATTTTTAGCATCCATGAGTTCAAACTTGCGGAATAGTTTAGCCATGTATGCCGCACCTCTGTTAGGATTGGCGGCCCCAGCAATTATGGCTATTGAAGGTTGGAACGACCACGATCGTAGTCTTAGAACACTCAGTCGCGACTCGGCTATTAACTACTTACAAAGTTGCGAACCCAATGCCATTCTATTTACCAACGGTGATAACGATACCTTCCCGCTTTGGTATGCCCAAGAAGTAGAAGGCATTCGCACAGATGTGCGGGTAGTTAATTTAAGTTTATTACAAACCGATTGGTACATCGATCAAATGTGCCGTGCCGCTTACGACAGCAAACCCGTTCCATTTACCATTCCTGCCGAAAAATATGCACAAGATAAATTAAACGTGGTTTACCTCAGCAATAAAGATGAAGTAAGAAACATTAGCTACGGCAATATGAATTTGCGTAAAGCCTTTGAATTTTTAGTAAGCGATGACCCGAATAATAAAATTGATACAGGAGAAAATGGTCTATTAGATTATTTCCCGTCAAAAGAATTTTATGTTCCCGTGGACTCGGCCAAAGTGGTTAACAAAAAAATTGTGAGTTTAAAAGATACGGCACGTTTAGCCAAATCCATCACGTGGAAACTCGGGAAAAATGCCCTGTATAAAAATGATTTAATGGTGTTAGATTTAGTGGCGCATAACGATTGGTCGCGCCCTATTTATTTTGCAGTTACTACTGGCAACGAGGCTTATGTAGGCTTAGAAAATTATTTTCAATTAGAAGGTTTAGCTTACCGTTTGGTACCAATTAAACAAACCGAAAACGAGCGCGCACAAGGCGGCCGTGTTAACACCGAAGTGATGTATAAAAACATCATGGAAAAATTCCGTTTTGGTGGTTTAAATAAACCTGGTGTTAACCTCGATGAAAATTGCGTGCGCATGGCTGGCAATATGCGTATGCAAATGAGCATTTTAGCAGGTGCCTTAATTAACGAAGGTAAAAACAGTAAAGCCAAAGCTGTATTAGATAAATGTTTAGCCGAAATGCCCGACGAAACTATTCCTTACGATGGCACCCTCTTTACCATTTGTGCCGAATATTTCCAAATTAACGAAACCAAAAAAGGTGCAGAGTTGGCAAAAAAATTATTCGAGATTCAGTTAAACGACTTAAATGTTTACAACCGTCAAAAAGCTAAACACCGTGTGGCATTTGGTCGCGAAATGAATCAATGTAAAGATATTATGCGCCGTTTATACACCATTGCCGTGCAGTTTAAACAAAAAGATTTAGAAGCCTTATTTTTAAAGGGCTTACAAGAAAATTTATCGCCCGAAGATTTAATGCCCGAAGGCGAGCAAGGTCCATCTCCGCAACCATTACCCATTCAAAATTAAAAATCCAAACGTTAAAAGCCATTCCAACACCGAATGGCTTTTTACTTAGTTTGATAAATTAGTGTTATGCGCCCGCCACTCATTCAACCTAAAAAAATAATACGTTTGGTTTATCCAAAAGCCTTGTACCGCATAGAGCCAGCGCAACAACAGGTGTATCTTACATTCGACGATGGTCCTATTCCTATCTTAACCGAATGGATTTTAGATGAATTAAAACGCCACCAAGCCATAGCCACATTTTTTTGTGTGGGTGCCAACATCGAAAAACACCCCGCCATTTTTGAACGCATCCTCAACGAAGGCCACCAAGTTGCCAATCATACACAAAATCATGTGAAAGGTTTTAAACTCACCACCGCAGATTATATGAAGCAGGTGCGCAGTTGCGAGCAGTTAACACAAACCAAATTATTTAGACCACCTTATGGGCAACTCAAAATTGGACAATACAGGGCTTTGCTCAACGAAAATTATACCATTGCTTTGTGGGATGTGATTAGTTACGACTACGAAACCATAAGCCCAGAGGTGTGTGCGGCTAATGTTTTAAAAAATTACAAAGCGGGAAGTATTATTTTGTTTCACGATAACATAAAGGCCGATGCCAATGTAAGATATGCTTTACCTTTGTTATTAGAACATTTAAAACAAAACGGATTAAGCACCTCGTTACTATAATTTATCATTCATACGTCTTCGAAAATCATTCAATTGCTCAACCAATGCTTTACGTTCGGCTTCCAATTCTGCAAACGTTGAACGCTTGGTTAAAAACCGACGCAAGCCCAATGTTTTTAATTTGAAAAAATAAAAATGCAAACCAAACCATCCCAAGCTCATACCAATTAAACCAGCCAATAAAGCCCAACCAATGTTTGGTAACAAACGCCAACAAAGCCCTAATACTAACAAATAATAAAACAGAAAAATAAATGTACCCAAACCAATAGCAATAGATGAATAAAACTCAATATTCCGTTTCACTAATTTTTTTGTTAAGTATTCGGTGAGTTTATATGGACCGTAATTACTCAATAATGCCAACACGTATAAAGGAAATCCTGCTATTAAACCTAGCATCCTCAGCATTAATGCGGTTCCATTTATTTGTTTCGATTTAGGGTTTAATAACCAATCGCGCAATTGATTAGCTTTTAAAGCCTTTTTATAGTTACTTGCCTTCTCTTGCCAGTGTTGCAAAGCCTCGGGTTGTGTTTTACTTAATCCATTAACCAATTCAACCAGTTCTTTGGTAACTTCATAATCTTGCGCCAAATTCTTTTCGCTCCATCCTTTTTCGTGCAACCAATCTCGCTTCACTAACATTTCCATGTACCCAACACTGGCGTCAAATTGTTGATCATCAATATGCGTAATTAACGCTTTCATGCGTGGCTCTAACACTTGCAAAAACGCATTGTTAGCGCGTGCCTGATTTTCGTCGTACAAGGTTTTAAACTCACTTAATAAAATAGGTTCGCCTATATTATAAAATAAGGTACTCCTAAATTTATTAGGGTTACTATAATTTAATCCCACGGGCACCACCGTTAAATCTTTATTACCCAAATACGCTTGCGCTCCAAAAATCATTCGTGCTACTCCTTTTTTAAGCGGACGCAAACGCCGTTCTTGAATACACAAGCCCTCTGCAAATACTATTATCTTGGCATTTTTTCGTTTCAACAGTGCATTCACCCGTTGATACGTTTCATCATTTTTTTTCAAGCCTTCTTTACCAGCATCTTGAATGCGGTAAATAGGAACAATCCCAATATTTTCGAGCAAAGCCGAAATTAACCCTGGTTTAAACGCATCGCCGCGTGCCAAGTAATACGTGCGAACTGGATAGGTTACAAACGTAAAACAAATGGGATCGGTAAACGCATTCGGATGATTCATGGCTATAATAACAGGCCCTTTTATGGCTTGTAACTTTTCGACTTGCTTGCCTTGAATCCGTTTGTAAAAAATGGGTTCTGTTATACTTACTAGATACCGAATGAAGTGCCAAAGCATAAAAAAATGAAACTAGTTTTTATTAATTAATTGTTAGTAAAAATACACTTTTTTAAACCCGAAAACCCGCGAATTTTCAGTATATTTAAAGGATATTCCTTAAAATTGATTTTACTATAAATTATGTCAGAAATTGCAGAAAAAAAGAACTACGGTGCAGATAATATTCAGGTTTTAGAAGGATTAGAAGCGGTACGAAAACGACCAGCCATGTACATTGGCGATATTGGCGTAAAAGGTTTACATCATTTAGTTTACGAAGTTGTAGATAACTCCATTGATGAAGCTCTTGCAGGGCATTGTAAAAACATTACGGTTACTATTTTAGAAAGTAATGGTATTTCTGTAAAAGATGATGGGCGAGGTATTCCTACGGGCATACATCCTAAATTAGGCGTTAGTGCCTTAGAAGTAGTAATGACGGTTTTACACGCAGGTGGCAAATTCGATAAAGACACTTACAAAGTATCGGGTGGTTTACATGGTGTAGGGGTTAGTTGTGTTAATGCTTTATCGAGCCATTTAAAAGCCGAGGTTCACCGCGATGGTAAAATTGTAACCCAAGAGTTTAGCATTGGTAAACCCTTGTATCCAGCTAAAGAAACGGGCACTACCGATTACCGTGGTACTGTTGTTACCTTTCAACCCGATTTAAGTATTTTTACGATTGGTGAATTTAATTATACCACTTTAGCCAACCGTATGCGCGAATTGGCTTTCCTTAATAAAGGCATTACCCTTATTTTAATAGACGACCGTCAAAAAGATGAAAACAATCAATCTTATACCGAAACGTTTCACAGCGAGGGCGGGCTACGCGAGTTTGTAACCTATTTAGATGGCGCAAAAGAAAAGTTAATTGAAGCTCCGATTTACTTTGAAAGCGATAAAGGAGTTGTACCCGTTGAAGTAGCCATGTTGTATAACAATTCGTTTAGCGAAAACATACAAAGTTACGTTAACAACATTAATACACACGAAGGCGGTACGCACTTAGCAGGATTTAGAAGAGGCTTAACACGTACCTTAAAAAGTTACGCCGATAAAAATGGCCTCTTACAAAAAGTAAAATTCGAAATTAATGGCGATGATTTTCGCGAAGGTTTAACCGCTGTTATTTCGGTTAAAGTTGCTGAACCACAATTTGAAGGGCAAACCAAAACCAAATTAGGAAATAGCGAAGTAATGGGCGCCGTTGATACTGCTATTAGCGAGGCTTTGCAAAATTATTTAGAAGAGCATCCTAAGCAAGCACGAACTATTGTTGATAAAGTTATTTTAGCGGCTACTGCGCGCCACGCCGCCCGCAAAGCTCGCGAAATGGTGCAACGCAAAAATGTAATGGTTGGCACTGGCTTACCTGGTAAATTAGCCGATTGCGCCAACAACGATCCCTTGGCTTGCGAACTCTTTTTAGTGGAGGGCGACTCGGCCGGAGGAACTGCCAAACAAGGCCGCAACCGCGATAACCAAGCCATTTTACCCTTACGTGGAAAAATACTCAACGTTGAAAAAGCACTCGAATATAAAATTTACGAAAACGAAGAGATCAAAAATATTTTTACGGCACTGGGTGTATTTAGAGGTACTTCAGAAGATGAACGAGCATTAAACATCGAAAAACTCCGTTACCATAAAGTAGTTATTATGTGTGATGCCGATGTAGATGGCTCGCACATTACTACACTTATTTTAACTTTCTTTTTCCGACACATGAAAGAACTCGTTGAAAAAGGACATGTTTACATTGCTTCGCCTCCATTGTATTTAGTAAAAAAAGGAAAAGAACAACGTTATTGTTGGAACGAAGAACAACGCGATTTATACATCCGCGAACTCGGTGGCGAAAAAACCGACAGCGTAAACGTGCAACGTTATAAAGGTTTAGGAGAAATGAACGCCGAGCAACTATGGGAAACAACTTTAGACCCCGAGCGCAGAACCCTACGCCAAGTAACCATTGATAGTGCTGCTGAAGCCGATCGAATTTTCTCGATGTTGATGGGCGATGAAGTGCCACCACGCCGCGAGTTCATCGAGAAAAATGCAAAGTATGCAAAAATTGATGCGTAAAATTATAAACTGTTATTGAACTTCTAATTGCGAGATATTCATAACAAGTTAAACTATTCAATGGACTTATTTTTTTGGATCAGTCCTTCCATTTATTGGAAGTGGTTGTCAAAAGTAATGACCCCTTATGTGGTTAAAATTTAGTTCGATAATTAGTAGGAAAAAAGCCATGCAGCAAAGCACAGTGCCTGTTACGATTCAAGCGACAAGCTGCCAGAGTGCAGGCATAGCAGAGGGAATGGCGAATGTGTTTAACGAAGTAGATTTGTAAGTTTTCGTTCTCTGTAGATTCATTCATTAGTAATCAAATATTAATTTACAGCACCACTACTTTTCTAAAAATTTACTTCATAGCCAGTATCTAATGGAATAGACAACCCTAAAAATTTCAAATATCAATGCAATGGTGTAACTTTAAACTAAAAATATAAAATGGATAATGCGATCTTACACAAAGCTAACACACGAGGACACGCTAACCACGGTTGGCTAAATAGTTATCATACCTTTAGCTTTTCTAATTATCATAACCCCGAACGCATGCGTTTTGGCGTTATAAGGGTACTAAACGATGATACCGTTGCGCCTGGCATGGGTTTTGGCACACATCCACACCAAAACATGGAAATAATAAGTATTCCTTTAGAAGGCGATTTAGAGCATAAAGATAGTATGGGCAACCAAACTATAATACATAACGGCGATATACAGGTAATGAGTGCTGGTACAGGCATACAACACAGTGAATTTAACCACAATAAAGACAAAGAAGTAAAGTTTTTACAAATTTGGGTTCTGCCTAATAAACAAAATGTAAGTCCTCGCTACGGTCAAGTTTCGTTGAAATTACAAGACCGACACAATAAACTACAACAAATACTTTCGCCCAACGAAAACGACGAAGGGGTTTGGATACACCAAGAGGCTTGGTTTCATTTAGGAAAATTTGATAATGCTACTCCATTCACCTATTCAATCAAAAAGAAAGGGAATGGCGTATATATATTTGTACTAAACGGTGCATTTAATGTTGAGCAATACCAGTTGTTGAGCAGAGATGGTTTGGGATTATGGAATACAGATTCTATTGAATTAGAAGCAAAATCGGCTGATGCGGAACTGCTAATCATGGAAGTACCTATGGGATTATAAATTATCAAAAATAAAAAGGGCTAGGTGGTGGAGAAATTATTCCATCGGAAGGAAAATATTTTAACGGTGAGTAGTTCGTTGAAATCGTAGTGAAAGACAATAACTGCAAGAGTATAAGGAAACGCAGGTTCGAAGGCTATATGCGAGTTGATGCTATTTTGAAGACCGCAGAGCCGAGCATTTCTAGTAGTTATGGAAGATTTTGTTTTGTAATAGATTTCAACTGTTTATTCCATATAACTTAACTCATAGCAGTTAATAAAGGCAATGATTTGTTCTGAAATCCTTTTTCAAAATTTAATTTCCTTCCTTTGCGCCCTCTGCGCCTTTGCGTGCTATCTTTAGTTCAATATTTAATTTCCACCTTTGCGCCCTCTGCGCCTTTGCGTGCTATCTTTAGTTCAATATTTAATTTCCACCTTTGCGCCCTCTGCGCCTTTGCGGCTATCTTTAGTTCAATATTTAATTTCCACCTTTGCGCCCTCTGCGCCTTTGCGTGCTATTTTCTCGATATTCCTTCCTTTGCGAACTCTGCGTCTCTTTGCGTGCTATCTTTAGTTCAATCTATTATTTAATCGAGTTATATATTTTATTCTAAAGAAACTCTTTCTTGAAATTACGGTTTAACCATAAATAATACGAAATAAGTTTTGGCAAAGCCATATATACCCTTATTTTTGTAATGCTAAAAAAGACGCATGGCTAATTTTGATTTGATAATGCCTAAAATGGGCGAGAGTGTGGCAGAAGCTACTATCATTAAATGGACTAAAAACGAAGGTGATTTTGTAAAGACCGATGAAACCGTTTTAGAAATTGCTACCGATAAGGTGGACAGCGAGATTCCATCGCCATTTGAGGGGACTTTAGTAAAAAAATTATTTAAAGAAGGGGATGTTGTGCAAGTGGGCGCAGTTATTGCCGTTATATCGAGCGATGCCGCCGCTAGTGTTGCTGCACCCGCACCCGTTACCGAAACGCCTGCCAAAGCCGAAGTGATAACCGCTAGTTCTTCGGCCAATAAAGCCACAGAACCAGTTGGTAATTTTAGTGGAGCTACTAAATTTTATTCGCCCTTAGTGAAAACCATTGCTAAAGAAGAAGGCATTAGTTTAATAGAACTCGAAAGCATAAAAGGCTCGGGGCAAAGCGGGCGTGTTACCAAGGCCGATGTGTTAGCGTATTTACCTAATCGTCAAAAAAATGGTACTACAGTTTCAACAGCTACCGAAAATAAACAAAGCGTAACTTCTACTCCCGAACCCACCAAAACAACAAGCGTTGCCGACCATACCGTTTTAGTGCAGCGTCCGGCAGTAGCCGTTGGGGCAGGGGATGAGATCATTGAAATGGATCGGATGCGTAAAATTATTGCCGACCACATGGTAATGAGTAAACATGTATCGCCACACGTTACCTCTTTTGTGGAGGCCGATGTAACCAGCTTGGTAATGTGGCGCGATAAAGCCAAAAAAGAATTTGAAAAACGCGAAGGCGAAAAATTAACTTTTACACCATTATTCATCGAAGCAGTGGCCAAGGCTATTAAAGATTTCCCGATGATTAATGTATCGGTTGATCAAACAGGCACAAAAATCATTAAGCGTAAAAATATTAACATCGGCATGGCAGCTGCTTTACCAAGTGGTAATTTAATTGTTCCAGTTATTAAAAATGCCGATGAGAAAAACTTATTGGGCATAACCAAAGCCGTTAACGATTTGGCAACACGAGCCAGAGCCAACAAGCTAATCCCTGATGAAATTCAAGGTGGAACGTTTACCTTAACCAATGTCGGAAATTTTGGAAATGTAATGGGAACTCCCATTATTAATCAACCTCAAGTGGCCATTTTAGCTGTTGGGGCTATCAAAAAGAAACCAGCCGTTATCGAAACTCCGCAAGGCGATATGATTGGCATTCGCCATTTTATGTTTTTAAGTTTAAGTTACGATCACCGTGTGGTAGATGGTTCTTTAGGAGGTAGCTTTTTACGCAAAGTAGCCGATTACCTTGAGGCTTGGGACATGAATCGAAGTGTTTAATTGAGAGTCATTTTTTAAAATCACTCTGGAATTTGCTCCGTTATTTTTTTGAAGAATTTGAATTGAGTTAAAAACTCTTTGGCAATAATGCGCAATAAAGTATAAGTAGGCATTGCTAAAATCATTCCACTAATACCTGCCAAACTGCCCGCCATTAGGGTAACTAAAAATACTTCTAATGGGTGCGCTTTTACGGTATTCGAAAAAATAAACGGTTGAATAAGCAAAGCATCTAAGGCATAGACACTAATTAAAACTATACTTATTTTAGTCATAACGGTGCGTATTAATTCGTAATGTTCGGTTGCAATACACGAACTGGCACCTAAAAAAAATGCCACCAAAGCAGTAATAACAGGGCCTAAGTAAGGAATTACATTAAAAACACCCGCTACCACAGCAATAATCAAGGCATTTTTTATGCCGCATAACCACAAACTTACGCCAACCAAAGTGCCAACAATTAACATATCAATGATTAAACCAACAAAGTAGCCGCTTAACATCTGTTTGCTAGTGCGCAACACATCGCGTACCTGAACCTCGTAACGGCTCGGCATCACCAATAACAGACTTTGTTTAACAATTAATTCATCTTTTAAAAAGAAAAAGGTGATAAACAATACGCAAAAAATGCCCGATACAATAGCACCGAAATAACTAAATACATTATTGATAAGCAAGGATATGTTTTGCGAATCCATTAAGCCCTGCGCTCGTGTTTCGATGCTGTGTTTTAGAGCGGCCTCGGTACCTAGTTGTGCCATTAATCCTTTTAATGTTGGAAATTGCTGCAACACATTTTGAATAACATCGTAGTAGTTGAGGGTAGAAAGGCTATTGGTTTGGTCGAGTAGAGGTGGCACAATTAAAACGAAAAATAAACTAAACACACCTAGTAAAATTGTAAGTGTAACTAAGGCGGCAATGCTATCGGGTATTTTTTTTCGTTTAATACGAATAGACTCGATGCGATACGTGATGGGATAACCAATCAAAAACAAAAAAACGGAGATGGCGATGTAAATAAAAATTTTGAAAAACAAAAAGGCCATGCCCACAATTAACAGTAAACCAATGAATGGCCAAATATTTAATTTAAGTTTCATCAACGTTTACAAATGTATAAATTATCCTTTATCTTTAAGGTGAGTTTATGTTGCGTCAGTTTTTAAGATTTCATTTAATACTTCTAATGGTAGGTGTGTTCGCCTGCCAAAACAAACGCATCCCGACCAAAAGTGCTAAATCGGGTTCTTTCAACGACAACGATGTTCTCGAAATATATACCAAGGCGTATCACGTAAACGACAGCATTACCCAAATTTATTACGCTATTAGTAATAAGAATCTTATTTATCGCCGTGCCGACACAGGTTCTAGCGTATATGCTCGCATAAATATTAAATATCAATTATTTGGAGACCCAAGTAACCGTAATTTAATAGACAGTGCTTCGCTTAACGTATATGATGTGGTATTGGGCGAAGTGCCCGAAAAATTCTTAAAAGGGTTTTTTATTGTCCGTCAAAAACCTGGTTATTTGAATTATTTAGAATTGGATTTGGTAGATTGGAATAAAAAAGTGAAATACTTACATTATTTAAAGATAAACAAGAGCGATAGAGCTTGCGCCGAAAACTATCTTATTCGTAAAAACCGCGAAGTACAAGTTCAAAATCATTTTCTAAAAGGCGATACCTTACAAATTGAAACGCGACGTGTGGCAGATGAACGTTTAATGGCGGCACATTTAAAAAATGATTTCCCTATTGCATTGCCGCCATTTGTTTTACAGCAGGCCAATCCCTTAAAATATATCCCCGACAGTACCTTTTCCATTTCGCTTAGTCAACATCAATTTACATTGTGTATGCCTGGTGCAGGTTTTGTGCACATTAAAAATTCATATACGAAAGCGTTCGAGGGCTTAACGCTTTATACTTATGATGAAACGTTTCCAGGTGTAAGTAACACTTCCGAAATGATAGGTTGCTCGCGCTACATTATGAATAAACAAGAGTTTGAAACTTGTAAAACTTCTAAAAATGGAAAAGAAGCCATTGATAATTTTTGGATTGGATTAGGAGGAAGTCAAGAACGCGCCAAACGGCTTTTGAAAAGTTATTATGGACGGGTTCAAATTGCCAATCGCGATTACACCGCTTACCACCAAGGCTGGAAAACCGATAGAGGCATGATTTACATTGTGTTTGGTGAACCTAGTCGGGTTTATCGCAGTAAAAATGGGGAGTTATGGATTTATGGGCAAGATTCCTCGCCAGGTGCGTTAAAGTTTTCGTTTAACCACACCAACAATCCCTACACCACTAACGATTATATTTTAGAGCGCAGCGAGTTTTTTAAAGAGGCTTGGTATTCGGCGGTTGACCAATGGAGGCAGGGGCATGTTTACACCAATAACATCCATTAATTTGAACTATTAAAACGTATCTTTGTTATAGATTTATGCAAATTGCGATCAATACAAGTATTGTACTTTTAACCTTTGTGTTAACTGAGTTTTCGGCTTGGGCTAATCATAAATACATTATGCACGGGGGCATGTGGTTTTTTCATGCCGATCATCATAAAAAAGATCATGGTAGCTGGTTCGAGCGAAACGATATTTTCTTTTTAATGTATGCCATTCCTAGTTGGTTGTGTATTATGTTAGGCATGATGAATGGATACGCCTGGTACACTTGGGTTGGCTTTGGCATTGCGCTATATGGTGCGGCTTATTTTTTTGTACACGATGTTATTATTCATCAACGGTTCAAAATTTTGACACACTCTACCAATTTGTATGTATTGGCTTTACGCCGCGCCCATAAAATGCACCACAAGCATTTAGGAAAAGAACACGGCGAAAGTTTTGGTATGTTATTCATTAAACGGAAATACTTTGCCGAAGCGCGTAAATTAAAACAGGTACAATTGACTTTAAAAAAATAAACTATTAAGCCCACCCACATATACGATTACATTATAGCGGGCGGTGGTTGTGCAGGTTTATCATTGGCCATGCAGCTTCAACAATCGGATTTAAGTTTTAAAAAAGTAGCCATCCTAGATCAAACTCAAAAACGCCAAAACGATAGAACGTGGTGTTTTTGGTCGCGGCAACAAACTAATTGGTTCGATGAGATAGTTTACAAACGTTGGTCTAAATTTCGGTTTACTTCCTCGTCCATTAATCAGGTTTATGAATTAAACCCTTACACTTATTACTTAATAAGAGGAATTGATTTTTACGACTATTGTTTAAAACAATTAAAGCAAGATGGACGTTTCGAATTTATTACTGAAAGCATTCGCCAGTTGAGTTCTACTAGCAATGCAGGTTTGGTAGAAACACCGAGTTCTTTTTACGAAGGGCAATATGTATTCAATAGCGCATTCAGAAATTTGGAGGCGAAACCCAATCATGTAAATTATGTACAACATTTTTTAGGGTGGGTAGTCGAAAGCGACACGCCTGTGTTTGAAGCCGATTGCCCTGTGTTTATGGATTTTAGTGTAGAGCAACATAACGATTGTAGGTTTATGTACATTATACCACACAGTTCAACAAAAGCCTTAGTTGAATACACCGGATTTTCGAGTGCTGCACTTAGCAAAGACATCTACGAATCCGAAATTAAAAATTATTTAAGTACGCGCTTTCATTTAAACGACTACCGCATATTAGAAACCGAATATGGCGAAATACCCATGGCCGAAAGTTTGTTTATAAATCCTTATGGAAAACATGTTGTTAACATGGGGACAGCGGGAGGCTTTAGTAAACCCAGTACGGGTTACACGTTTTACTTTATTCAAAAGCATGTGAGTGCCATTGTGCAACAGCTAAAAACGGGTGGCAACTTGCAGTTACCTCCACGCGAGCTGCGCTTTAGCCAGTACGATAGAATATTTATGGATGTGATGGCCAGTAAAAAATTACCAGCAAGCGATTTGTTTTCGGGTTTGTTTAAAGACAATAAAATAGAAACTTTATTAGCGTTTTTAAATGAAGAAAGCACTTATTGGGAAGATTTACTTATTATGAACTCGAGTCCTAAACAATATTTTATACCTTCAGCTATTAAAAAAAGTTTTGGTGGATAGAAGAGAGGTTGGTATTTGATTAGAGATTGGCTGTTTAGGGTTTAATAAGGGTAAAAATATCTGATACCCTTAGATTTACTTGAGAATCGGTCTATTCAGCCTTCATTATACAATGGCTTGCTATTAAGAACTGTAAGTTTGTCAATAAAATTTATCGTTAGAATTTATACCCTAAAAACAGAGAAGCTCTTGCATCAGGAAAAGTTGTACGGTATTCGTTGTCAATTTCGGAAACTGGTGAGCCTGTGTAATAATCGGCAGGAATATTAAGTTGTCTTGTTACATATCTCCCACCAACACCAAGTAAAAAGTCGAGCGTTAAATGCCTTTTAATATAGGTTTGAAAACCGATAGTAAGACCCGCGCCATAATTTTTGTATTTTTTTGTAATGTATTTATCGCCACGAAATCCCGATGAGTAAAGGCTTAAACTAACCTCATCAACGTATTTTAAATAGGCTCCCGTATAAAATCCCTTAAAATTCTTCTTTTGGTTAAGGAAGAATTTATACTCAGGTAAAATAGTCTATGACTTTGATTTCAAATTTATAAATTTTGAATATTCTGCGGTCAGTTGAAAACTATGTCTATTTAAAAAGCCTTTTTCAATTGTTAATGAACCAAGATTAACTACGCCAAACGTATTAAACGCAAGAGAAAGAAGATCAGTCTTAATGACTAACATACCTTTTTTGTTGAGTGTATCCTTTTGTCCGTATAACGATGTGAGAGTTAGCACTAGAATAGCATTCAAGATTATTATTTTTTTCCTCAAAGTAATTAAAATTAAATATTTATTTATGTCTTTACTTGTTGCGGCTAATGTTTGGTAAGCTAACTAACGATATTTTAAAAATTCAACGGTTTATGAATACCAAACTTAAATACTAAGATACATATTTTTTAGTTAAGGTAAAATAATACATATCTGCGGGTTGCACTGCCTTTGCTTGAACCGGAAATAGACAGTTGAAATCGTAATGAAAAACAAACACTGCAAGGATATTAGGAAGCACAGGTTCGAAGACTGTAAGAATAGCTAACGTCATTTTGAAGACTGCTGAGGCGAGCATTTCTAATAGCTGCCGCAGATTTTGTTTTGTAATAGGAGATTGCTGCAAGCTATAACCCTCTATAAACAAGGGTTTCATAAAGTTCTGTTTTTTAATAAATCGCCGCAAGCCAGTAAAATCGTTTTTCATCTCTTAAAAAAAAACTTTTAAAACCCAGTAAATATACCTTGCAGCGGTCTCAATAGACTTCAACGGTTTATTCCATCTAACTCATTTTTTAAATGTTGATTTTAAGCATTTTACAGAGTTAGATGTTTTATTCTAAAGAACTTCTTTCTTGAAATTACGGTTGAATAGGCAATAATTAAACCAATGTCCTTCCTCATCCCTTTGCCTGCCCTTATTTATTTTATGTAATCGATTACAGGGCGTACACTATTTAGGTTTTTATCTTAAACAAATTTGTAGGGGATATGTCCAATATTTTTTGATGGGTTTACCATTTTAATGTTGCAGGAGTCCACCTTGGCATATTTTTTTAAGCGTTAACTAAAAGGCTATCATACCATTTTTTTACACTCTCCATAACCCATTAATCATTAAACTATACTTCTACCAGGGTGCCTACTTTAGCACCGTTTACTAAATTCATTAAGTTATTTTTTTTGTTCATGTCAAATACAATAATTGGTAAGTTATTTTCTTTGCACAAGGTAAAGGCGGTCATATCCATTACCTCTAATCCTTTTTCGTAAACCTCTTCAAAGCGAATGGTTTCGTACTTAACTGCATTTTTATCTTTTTCGGGGTCGGCTGTATAAATACCGTCCACACGGGTTCCTTTTAAAATAACATTAGCTTCTATTTCGATGGCGCGTAGGGTGGCCGCTGTATCGGTTGTAAAATAAGGGTTTCCGGTACCTGCACCAAAAATAACTACTCGTCCTTTTTCTAAATGGCGAACGGCTTTGCGGCGTATAAAGGGTTCGCAAATTTGCTCCATTTTAATGGCACTTTGTAAACGCGTGTTAACTCCTAAACCTTCTAAGGCGCTTTGTATGGCCATGCTATTAATCATGGTGGCCAACATGCCCATGTAATCGCCATGCACGCGATCCATTCCTCCTTTTTCGGCTTGTATGCCCCTGAAAATATTACCACCTCCAATTACAATGGCCACTTGGCAACCAGCACTGTAAACGGTTTTAATCTCTTGAGCATATTCCATTAAGCGTTCTTGGTCAATACCAAATCCTTTATTACCCATTAACGCTTCTCCACTTAGTTTTAAAAGTATTCGTTTATATTTCATAGTTGATTTTAAATTTATTTCCCAAAAAAAATCCCGATTAAACTAACCGGGATTAAAATTACTTTTTATTAAGACAGCGCATAACGTTTAAATGCTGTTAATGTCAGGTCTTTTTCAACACTTTGCAAAAACTGACGCACGGATACTTTATTGTCTATAAAATAATCTTGATTTAATAATGTATTTTCTTTGTAAAATTTATTGATTTTACCTTGTGCAATTTTTTCAACCATGTCTTCTGGTTTACCTTCTGCACGAGTGGTATCGCGAGCAATTTCTAATTCACGCTCTAATGTTTTAGCATCTACATCGTCTTTATCTAAGGCAACTGCAGCCATAGCAGCGGCTTGCATCGCAATGTTTTTGCTAACTTCGGTAGCTACTACTTTATTAAAACCTACCACTACCGATAAGCGGTTACCGGGATGAATGTAGCCTACAACGTGTTCGGCACTAATTAATTGGTAGTAACCAATATCAATTTTTTCGCCTATTTTACCAATTTGTTCCATAAACTTATCGCCAATAGTTATTTCACTATTGTATGGTAGGCTTTTTAACTCTTCGCTGGTTGCTGGTAATTTTTCTAAAGCAATGTTAGCCACTGTTTCGGCAAATGCAATGAAATCGGCATTTTTAGCTACGAAATCGGTTTCGCAGTTAATACTTACCACGATACCTTTTTTATTATCTGCACTTGTTTTTGCTAAAACAACACCTTCTTTGGCATCGCGGTCTTGACGGTTAGCTGCCACTTTAGCGCCTTTTTTTCTTAAATAATCTACGGCTTGTTCAAAATCGCCGTTGCTTTCTTCTAATGCTTTTTTGCAATCCATCATACCGGCACCGGTTTGCTGGCGTAACTTGTTTACTTCTGCTGCTGTAATAGCCATTGTCTTATATTTTTTAGGATTAATAGTTAAAAAAAACGGTCAAGCTGTTAAACAGAATGACCGCTTTCAATGATAATTTTAAATATTATTTTTTAGCGTTCACACGTTTACGGGTTCCAGGTTTCTTAGGACCGCCTTTTTCTTCGGTTTCTTCTACCTTGGCTAATCCTTTAATTTTGATACCTTCTGCTAATTCTTCGGCTTCTGCTGCGCTTTCTTCTTTTGTTTCTTTTTCTTCAGCAGCATTTTCTTTATCCATTTTACGATCAGCTAATCCTTCGCGGATGGCACCAGCCATTAATTCGATAATTAAAGCAATAGAGGTAGAAGCATCGTCGTTAGCGGGTACAGCATAATCTACTTGATTAGGATTAGAATTTGTATCTACGATAGCAAACGTTGGAATGTTTAAACGTTTGGCTTCGGCAACGGCAATGTGTTCTTTTGTAATGTCAACAATAAATAGGGCGGCTGGTAAACGCGAAAGGTCGGCGATAGAACCAAATTGTAATTCTAATTTGGCACGTTCGCGGCTTAACATTAAACGCTCGCGTTTAGAAATGTTGTTGTAAGTGCCATCGGTTGCCATTTTGTCGATTTGACTCATGCGACGCACCGATTTACGAATGGTTGCAAAGTTAGTTAACATACCACCTGGCCAACGCTCGGTAACATAAGGCATGTTTAATGGCTTAATTTTTTCCGAAACAATATCTTTAGCTTGTTTTTTGGTAGCAACAAATAGAATTTTTTTACCGCTACGCACAATTTGTTTTAAAGCATTGGCAGCTTCATCAATTTTGGCAACGGTTTTGTTCAAATCAATGAGGTGTATTCCGCTTTTTTCAGCATAAATGTAAGGTGCCATTGCTGGATTCCACTTACGTTTAAGGTGTCCAAAGTGTGCACCTGCTTCTAGTAATTCGTTAAATGTTGTTCTTGATGACATTGTCTGTTTATCTTTATAAGTGATGTAAATATTAACGTTTGCTGAATTGGAAGCGACGGCGCGCTTTCTTTTGACCGAATTTCTTACGTTCAACCATGCGTGGATCGCGAGTCATTAAGCCTTCTGCTCTTAAATCTTTTTTGTATTCAGGATTGATTTCAACTAATGCTTTTGCAATGGCTAAACGGATGGCTTGCGCTTGTCCGGTAATGCCACCACCTGCTACATTAATTTTAACATCGTACTCTTCGCGAACTTTGGATACATTTAACGATTGCGTTACATAGTATTGTAAAGTTGGTGTCGTAAAATACGATTTATATTCTCTTCCATTTACTTCAATTTTTCCACTACCTTTTGTAACATAGGCACGGGCTACTGAAGTTTTTCTGCGACCAGATGTATTTGTAACTTCCATTCTTTCTTAGAATTATTTGATTTTACTTAAATCTATTTTTTTAGGTTGCTGCGCTACGTGTGCGTGCTCGGCTCCTGCAAAAATATGAATGTGTTTGTTTAATTGACGACCTAAACGACCTTTAGGTAACATACCGTGAATGGCATGTGCTAAAATTTCGCCTGGTTTTTTGGCTAACAATTCTTTAGGGGTAGCAAAACGCTGACCACCCGGATGCCCCGTGTAACGGATGTACTCTTTATCGGTTAATTTCTTACCGGTAAAACGTACCTTTTCAGCATTAATAATAACTACACTGGCACCACTGTCAGTATGAGGAGTGAAATCAGTTGTGTGTTTACCACGAATTAACATGGCAATTTTACTGGCCAAGCGACCAACAACTTCATTTTCTGCATCAACTAACAACCATTCTTTATCTGCTGTTGCCTTGTTGACAAATTTTGTTTTATAACTTAATGCGTCCACTTTTCTTAAAAATTATAAGGTTTTCCCGAAATAAGGGCTGCAAATGTATGAAGTTTTTTTAGCTTGACCAAATTTTTTTGAAAAATACTATCAAAAGCCTTTATCAAACGCTTAAACCGTATGAATGCTGCATTTACCTATATTTAGGGGCTGCAAAACTAAGCATTTTTTTTGTTTTGTTAAAAAATAATTCATTAAAAGGCAATTGTTTAGAAATAAACCGACGTTAGGTTTACGAGTAGTTTATCCGAGATTTTAAGAAATCGGACACTTTAGAATAAAATATCTAACTCTGTAAAATGCTTAAAATCAACATTTAAAAAATGAGTTAGATGGAATTATGCAATAGAAATCTATTACGAGCCGAGATCCTTTCAAAACAGTCACTTTTTCTTCTTCACCATAGCAGCACTATGCCTCAGTCGAAAAAGTGCCTGTTTTATTGGGCTTTCGCCTCTCACTAAGATTCCTATTGCATAATCTCGGTTTATTTTATTGCCCGCAATTGTCTAAAAAATTCGCTACACAAAATACCCGTAGCCATGGCGGCGTTTAACGATTCGGTGCCACTTTGTGGGTGCGAAGGAATAGAAATGGGATGATTAATTAACTTTAAGTAAGCATCAGATATGCCGTTGGCTTCGTTGCCAATAACCAATAAACCAGGTTTTAAACTAGCGGTATAAATTTCGGTTTCATTTAAAACGGCACCATAAATAGTAGTAAAACCATATTGCTCTAAAACCGTTTCCAGAGGTAAATAAATAGGTTTTACTCTCAAAAATGCACCCATGCAAGCCTGAATAACTTTGTTATTGTATAAATCTACACTTTCGGGTGAGCAAAATACCGTTTTTACACCAAACCAATCGGCGAGGCGCAAAATGGTACCCATGTTACCCGGATCGCGTAAATCATCTAAATACAAAGCCAAATTCGCTTTAAGGTTTAACTCAGGCTCTAATTCAAAATGCTTACAAATGGCTAACACGTGATTGGGATTTACCTGCATACTGATGCGTTTTAAATCCGCCTCATTAATCATGGTGTAATTGACACCGCTTTCGAGTAGTAATGCTGTTTGGTGATGAACAAACACATCCGAAGCATAAACCGCTTCTATAATTTCAGGCTTGGTTTTTAAAATTTCTTCTACCGTTTTAATTCCTTCTGCAATAAATAAGCTAGCCGCATCACGGTTCTTTTTTAAATGAAGGGCTGTAATTGCTTTGATTTGATTTTTAGTAATCATAATTTACGCTAATTTAGGGCATTTATTTGCGATTACTGCGTGCAGGAACGAAAAATTATACATCTTTTGCCTCGTTTTTTGGCTGTTGCCCTTTGCTGTGTAGTCTTTTATGCTTGTAATGTTACTAAAAAACTAAAACCTAATGAGTACATTGTTGAAGAGAATGTTTTTGTAAAGCAAGGCAACACAAGTGTTAACTCTGAACAACTGGAGCCGTTTATTCGACAAAAGCCAAACCGAAAATTATTCCGAAAAATTAATTTTTATGTATGGTGGTATAATTTATTTAACGACTCGTGTATCCAAGTTAAAAAGGATAAACGCAATGCGTATTATGATTTACAAAATGCCAAAAAACTAGAGAAGTACCGCCTTAAAAACGAACAGCGCGAGCGGAAGGGGAAAAAAGTAAAAGAGCCTTCTTTAAAAAATAAAGAGAAGCCCTTGTTTCGCGAAAACTTGCGTAGCATAGGCGAACCCGCTGTTATTTACGATTCGTCTTTGGCTAATCAAACGCGTTTACAGTTGCAAAAATACATGTTTCAAAAAGGGTATTTTAATAGTCGGGTTAGTGATAGTGTGGTTCGCATACATCACACGCGGAGAGCGTTAGTGAAGTATTTTATTACACCTCACCGCCCTTATTTTGTAAGTAACATTAAATACAATATTACCGACGAAAAAGTAGCCGCTTATATTTATAAAGACTCTTCACAATCGGTATTAAAAATGGGTCGCCAATACGATGCCGAACTCATTCAAAAAGAACGCGAGCGCATAACGACCTTATTAATGAACAAGGGATATTTCTATTATGAAAATGCGTTTACCTATTTTAACGTTGATACTAATTTTAATAATCATTCGGTAGTTATCGAAATTTGTGAGAAGCAATTTCCAAAACCTTATGCGGGTAATTCGGATTCGATCATATACGTTAACCATTCGCAATATTACATTAACGATGTGTATATGATTACCGAAGCCGTTCAAGGTAAATTAGAAGATGCGTATTTTAAAGATACAATTCGGGTAGGCGAAAAAAATTGTTTGTTTTTAACCAATAGTTATTTGAATTACCGTGCCAGGGTATTAGCCAGTTATATTGATTTTAATAAAGGCGAATTGTTTGAGCGAGCCAAGGCCGAAGGAACTTATAAACGCTTGTTAAATCTTGGTATTTTCAAAAGTGTATCTATTCGTTTTATTAAAAACAATTCGGCTGCCCGTGCATTCGATGTGTATATTATCTGTGTCCCGCAAGTAAAACAATCTTTAGGTGCCGAAACCGAAGGCACCAATACCGCCGGAAATTTAGGAGTGGACGGTAGTTTAATTTATCAAAATCGAAATTTTTTTAAAGGTGGAGAGTTAGTCGAAATTAAATTGCAAGGGGCTTTGTTGGCGCAGCGTTTGCTATCGGCTCAAAATGTAAATAATACCAACTTGGGTTTAAACGATGTGCAAAGTACGTTTAATACGATTCAATTTGGACCGCAAGCTAATTTTTCGGTGCCACGCGCTTTTTTTCCGTTTTCGTTTTTTAAATTTAAACACGAGTCAGCACCGCGAACGTTTGTAAATACGTCACTTAATTATCAGCGTCGTCCCGATTTTAATCGTGTTATTTCTTCCATCAGTTATGGGTTAACCTTTAAAAGTCATGGTGGCATTTTGAAACACGAAATTATTCCATTTGAAGGGTATGTGGTTCGTGCTAATTTGACCGAGTCGTTTCGTTCGCAATTGTTAGCATTAAATGATTTTTTCTTATTAAATTCTTTTATAGATCACTTAACTACATTAACTAAATACAGTCTTACTTACAATTCTCAAGTGATTAATAATACTTCCAAAAGAGCCGTAAGTTATTTTAAAATTAATTTAATGTCGAGTGGCAATTTATTGAGAGGAATTTATAATTTAAGTAGTCAACCAAAAGATAGCGTGGGTAGTTATAATTTATTTAAGATACCTTTTGCACAGTTTTTACGCGCCGATATTGATTACCGTTTATACATTCCTATTCGTAAAAAAAGTAGAACTGTTTACCGTGCTGCCTTAGGTATAGGAAAACCCCTTACCAATTTAAGAGTGCTGCCTTACGAGCAAAGTTTTTTTGGCGGTGGTCCCAACTCGGTTAGGGCTTGGCGTGCGCGTACACTTGGCCCTGGTGGGTACTCGCCAGCCGATACGGTTTTAACCCGTTTCGATAAAATTGGAAATATTTTAATTGAAGGCAATACCGAATACCGTTTTCACATCATTAAAAGTTTTTATGGTGCGTTTTTTGCCGATGCGGGTAATATATGGTTACTCGAACCCAATAGTACCAAACCTCAGGGCGAGTTTAGGTTAGATTATTTTTTAAATCAGTTTGCGTTTGGTGGGGGCTTTGGGGTACGTTGGGATTTGAACTTTTTTGTAATTCGGATAGACTTGGCCATGCCCTTGAAAGACCCTACATTTGAAGAGGGCAACCGCTGGCAAATAGACAAAAGACCTTGGCGCAGAACGGTTGCCAATTTCGGAATTGGGTATCCATTTTAAACGAACGATAAATTAACACAAATGAAAGTTGCTGGATTTAGTATTATTCGAAACGCTATAAAATTTGATTACCCCGTTATTGAAGCGATAACAAGTATTTTACCAATCTGCGATGCGTTTTATATTAGTGTGGGGCAAAGCGACGATCAAACGAAAGCCTTAATTGAAAGTTTGCAATCGCCCAAGTTAGTGATAATAGATACCATTTGGGATGATAGTTTACGCGAAGGCGGAAAAGTATTAGCCATTGAAACCAATAAAGTATTTGATGCCATTCCGCAAGAGTACGATTGGTGTTTTTACATCCAAAGTGATGAGGTTATTCATGAGCGGTATCACGCAACGCTCGTAAAGGCAATGCAAGCGCACCTAAGTAATCAAGCGGTACAAGGCTTATTGTTTAATTACACGCATTTTTATGGTCATTATCAATACGTGGGTGCAGGTCGCAATTGGTACCGCAACGAAATACGAATTATCCGTAACGATAAACGCATTCGCTCTTACAAAGATGCCCAAGGTTTTAGAATGCTCGATAATCAAAAGCTACATGTGAAACCTGTTGATGCTGCCGTTTACCACTATGGCTGGGTAAAATCGCCTCAATTTTTACAAGCTAAAGAACAGCATTTTCATAAGATGTGGCACGATGATGAATGGATGAAAAAAAATATACCCGAGATAGAAGAGTTTGATTACAACAACATTAATATTTTAAAACCGTTTACGGGTACTCATCCGCAGGTTATGCAAACACGCGTTAACCAAGCCCGTTGGACGTTTAAGTACGATTCTAAGAAAGTAAAACGCCGTTTAAAAGATCGCTTTTTGAATTGGATAGAAGCCCTCATTGGGTGGCGAGTGGGCGAAAATAAAAACTATAAAATACTTTAGTTCAACTATTTATTTCATATAATTTAACTCAATGCAATTCTTAACGAAAATGATTTATCCCAAATCCTTTTTTAAAATTTAATTTCTTCCTTTGCGAATCTTTGCGTCTTTGCGTGCTATTTTTCATTGGCACAAGTATTTAATAGAATTATAATTTTACACTACTAACCGACTAATTTTTTAATTAAAAGGGTAACTGATGTTACCCTTTTTTAATAATGTAAATTTGTGTTTACTAAGACATAAAAAAACATTATGAGTAAAAATACAGAAATAAAAT
>JAAFIL010000050.1 GCA_013297775.1 Bacteroidota bacterium | reverse complement strand
AAGTTATTTTTTATCAGTACGATGAAAAAATTTGTTGCATAGCATAGCCTACGGAACAAATTTTTAAAGAAGTAATGATGAAAAAGAACGAGTAGATTGGACTAAAATATAAGTTCACTTGGTATAACTCTATAAAAATACTTAACCCCTTATCTCGTCCTTGTTTAGCGAAGCGTAACGAGGACGTTTGAGAGCTGCGTTTGTAACGCAGATAAAGTGATGGTGTGGGCGTTACAAACGCCCGTTTAGCACATCCTCGTTTCCGCTAACGCTCAAACAAGGACGAGGGGGAAAGAGAAATTAAGAACCCCCTTAAAAAATGAGTTAGATGGAATTAGACAGTAGAAGCCAAATTCTTTGGCGAACTATCTGTCTTAGTTCGGAGCCTGTTCCGAATTCACTTCGGGATAGGCTCCGATTGAGTAACTGTTAGGATTTCTTACAAATGATTTACTTTGAAATACCTACAGATACAAAGTCGTAATAGTTTCCTCCTTTGAACTGTTTGTTTAGGTTTGAATTGATCCCCATTTACATTTCACGTATCGGGATTAATCCCCCTCCATACACTGGAATTAATCCCCTTCTACTTTTCTTGATTTTTAGTAATTAAAAATTATCTTTGAAAAATAACTAAACCCACTATGAATATTTATTTTTACCTCCCACCTATCAAAATGAAGCATATACTAAACCGTTTACTCATAAGTTGTACCCTCATTTACGCATTCACGTATTCGGCTAATGCACAAAATACTTTGAAATCGGCGTATAACATCATGCAGCTTAAAGAAGCTAACATTATGGACACCGCCATACAAAAAGAATTGTATAAAGAATTGGCAAAGTATGTTCGACCCGAAAAGAATGAGAGTATGGTACAATACTTCGAGAAATTCAACTATAAATCCAATTTTTTAAAAAAGTATTTGACAGATATTTTTAAATCAGTTGAGATAACAATCAATGGAAATGCAAAAAAAGATAATGAAACTACATTAAACGAGTTGAAACAAATTTCAACAAACACTCTTGTTACAAAATTTTTAAGCACCAATTTCAATAAGAAGTCAGAAAAATCATTTAAAATAGAACAATTAGAAAATTTAGTTTATAAAGATCGTTCCAATTTTATCCAATTAGATTCTAATCAACGGACTTCTCTTTTAGATACACTAAAGAAAAATTTAGCCATTAAAACGTTTACTACTTTTTTAGAAAAAAATCAAAAGTTTGAAGCAAAACTAAAAACTTTATACGCCAGTGCAATGTCCAACCCCAACGCCAATACCACTTTCGAGATTAACAACATCAGCAATATGGCTAAAGCCGCTGGCTTACCTTCTCAAAGCGCAGTTATAGATGCCTTAGCTATTTTTCTAGTAAAACGGGTCAAAGAAGAATCCGTTATTGCTTTTTTAGAACACCTCAATGCCAATATAGATCGGTTGCAACCCTTGCCCTGCTTGTTTCCGAATACAGCTAAAGAAATGGCGGCTTTTCAAATTGGAGAAGCCGAACGCTTTGGCGCCATTACTCAAAAAGCCATTGCCGTTGATTTGGTAAACATGCCCGATAACATTATCCAGTGTAACTTTTGCGATAGTACCGAGCAAATTAAAGGGTTTCAACCTTACACCACTTTTTTTAATGAACTCGAAAACGGCGTTGACTTAATTACAAATATTAGCTATTACGCCGATGCCAACCACTTGCCCAAAGACTCAGCAGCCACTCAATTTAACTCGGCCATGCGCCTTTTACATTTCATAAATAAATATTACTCTAACATTTATGAGAACGATACCACAAAAAATCAAAGCGTATGGATAGGCCCCGACTGGATGGATTTTGAAAACGGAAACGATACCCTCTTACGTTTATCTTTAGCATTAGTTTATGAAAAAGAAAAACAGGCGTTTGATTCATTCATCCAAAAAAGATATGGCTGCAATAGTTTAGATGTATTTTTAAGAGACGATAAATTCAAAGAATTTAAAGCTAACTTCAAAAAAACCTTCTTTAGCTTACACCGCCTCGAAAGCTATTGGCAAAGTAAACGCACGCTCGGCAATTCGCAGCAATCGTTAGTAGATATGACGGTGTATAAACAAAAAGTAAGCGAGGTTTTAAAAGATGTTTATGAGGTGATGAACTATCCATCCAAAAACTTCCCCCCCAATAATCCCATTTATCAACTCTACATCAATGCCAAAGCAGCCATTGCTAAAAATGAATTACGCGATATTATTTTTCAATCGCAAAAATTACTCGATGCCTTATCGTGTTACGAGTTCAGATGGAGAGGGTTTCAACTCCCTTCTATTAAATGGCCAAGCGGCAGAGATTTTTGTAAAGAAAACAGCATTAGCGATAAGGTTTACGCTAAACTAAAAGGCGACAGTGCCATTAAACTCAATGAATTAAACACCATGAGTCGAATCTTATCCAATGCCAAAACGATGAGTACCTTGCGCAACGAATGGTGGTGCAATCACTTCACACGTAAGTCAGAAAGAGGTTGGTTTAGAAGACCTCTCAGAAAATATCACGAACGCGTTAAAGAATCGGAAATTTGTGGCGATTATGCGAGTGCCATGAACAGGAGATTAAATGTCATGGGCAGCTTACAACTGTTTATTTTCCGTTGGCACGATTGGAAATTAATGTACCGCTTAACTAAACTAAATAAAATTTATAAGTGGCAATCTAACTTACAAAGTCAACCCTCGTATGCGTGTTATGTGAATGGCGAAAAACAATTGGGTAACCGTTTTGCCTTCGGAAGTTCACGTCGCCAAGTATCGCAACTTCTTAACTTTTTTACCGATGTAACCAAAGCCTCCGAAAGCAAGCAACTGAGCCAAATTATCGAAAAATATGCCGAGCCTCCACAATCCTATCGGGTAAAACGGTACAACCATTTTAGCTTCGATATTAATGCTTGGCCGGGCGTGTATGCGGGTTACGAAACCCAAGCAGGACAAGCGTTGTTTGCAACACGCGGCACACAATTGGTTTCGGGCATTACAGCACCCATTGGCATTAGTATTTCTTTTGCAGGACGCAGTGCGTTTACCTGTAAAGATGGTGGCAAACGCCCAGTTTACATTAATCGAAAAGGAAAACTAAAAACCTTGCGGGGCAGCAGTTGGAGTTTAAACCTCATGGCAATAGACATTGGCGCAGTAGTAGCTTATCGCTTCTCGAAAGATGCCGATGAGGGTTTGCCACAAGAAGTAACCTTTGCACAAGTGGTAGCACCAGGAGCATTTTTAGCGTATGGTATTAAAGGTTTGCCTTTAGCCTTACAAGCGGGCATTCAATACACCCCGCAGTTGCGTAAATTTGGCGTGCCCGAAACCAAACCTTTAGATGCGTATCGTATTTCGTTCGGATTGGTTTACGATATTCCCTTGCTTAATATTACCAATACCAACCGCTATAATTCACGAACTAAAAATTAAAGTATGAACCGAACATTAATTGTAATAGCTTGCTTTTGTAATGTCCTTTTATTACCCCTAAAAGCCCAACTACTTTTAAGCAACGAAAATAGTAAAATGAAATATTTCCCACTACGCGACCCCGCCAAAGTAAAACGGATGCAAACAAATTGGGATATGTATTTTAACCAAAATGTGGCTACTGTTTTAGACCCAAGCATAAAAGACAATTGGTTCGAATTGAAATTAGATAGTTACGGTAACCTATACCCCGACTCAGAGGTGCAGGCTTGGTTTACAAAAAAAGAGTTTAATGGCTACCACGCCGATTATGCCGCCTCCGATACACATTCGTTTCATTATATGTTTAACCCTTTGGTGAGTTTGAAATTAGACTCGTGTTTAGAAACGTTACCAGCATCTAATAAGGCTATATATGAGAATCTCATCCAAACCAGAAAAAAAGAGTTGGAGGTATCAAAAGGAAAACTTAGAGGACGTGTGAAGTTAGACATGATAGACTCACTCGAACAAGCCTTTTACATGCAATGGGAAACGTATCATTTCAATAAAGTAAATGAAGAATTGAAAGAAAAAATCAAAGCTAAACATATTAACCGTGTGCAGTTTTTTATTCATGGGTACAATGTACCTTATAGTTTGGCAGCGTTACAAGCTGTTACTATGTGTAAATTGGCCAAAGCCAAGTTGGGCAAAGATTCTAGCACCACACTATTCATTCCCATTTACTGGCCTAGTAACAACGCCAAAACGTGTCAATTAGATTCGCTAAATTTTTCGACACTTAACTTCATTGATTTTAATCGAAACGGTAAACTCTTTTTAATTTATGGTACACGTTGCTATTACGCCGCTATGACCCTCCGAAAATTTATTAATGCCTTAGATGCCGATTCCATAAAACGAATAGACATTATTGGCCACAGCTTAGGTACCATGGTTGCTACCAGCGCATTAATTAACACCTTTAGTAAAATAGATTACAGAAAAAGGAAGTTGCGTAAACTAAGAAATGAGTCCATAGCCAAACTTGAACGTTACCCTAACCTAAAACGTAAAGACCCCATCTCTTACGATATATTAATGGCCTTTAAAAAAATACCTTTACCTTATCAACGAAACATACATTGCTTTTTAAGTGCTGCCGCTATGCCTGGCGTAAATACTTTTACAGATATAGATAGTATGGCTTTAAAGCACACCTCTTTTTTTGTAAGCGTTAATCAAAACGACGAGATGCTAACCAAGCGCATTATTCAAGAAAAAATAGGTGTAAAATTAGTTAACGCCTCTAACATGAATGCTACTTCGTTGGGTTGCAACTACAAATGCGAAGCGGGCAATACCGAACGATTAGTTAATGAAAAAATGAAAAATGTACCTAATAAAACTACCCAATTTATTTACAAAACAGTTAGCCGCGAGTACGACCACGATATCTTCACTTATCTACAACAACAAGATTACTTGTTACTTTTTGAGGAATTTTTAAAATAGAAATGGAGTGGAATTAATTACTTCGTATGGCCTCCACAGGGTCTAACTGACTTGCCGAATACGCTGGCACAAAGCCGCTAATAATGCCAATTAAAACCGAAATACTAATTCCTAATATCACATTCGACGAACTCAAAGCAATATCCAAATCTAATGCCGATTTACCCAGCAAGGTTATGAAATACGTGAGTACCAACCCAATACTTCCACCCATTAAACTCAACAAAATACTTTCACTTAAAAACTGAAAAAGAATAAAATAATTTTTAGCTCCCAAACTCTTTTGAATGCCTATTAAACTGGTGCGTTCTTTTACCGACACAAACATAATGTTAGCAATACCAAAGCCTCCAACTAAAATTGAAAAGCCACCAATTATCCAACCTGCTAATCCAACAATACTGAACAAATCATCAAAATTTTTACTTAATAAACTGGTTTCATTCAACGAAAAATTAGCTTCAGTTTTGGGTTTCAAACGGCGTATGTTTCGCATCACGCCACTAAGTTCATCCATCATCTCTTGGTTGCTAATGTTGGGCTTGGCTTTGGCAGCAATAAGCGGATCGGCATTTTCGCTTTTGGCATCCATTAAATACCTAGCAAAATTAAACGGAATAAGGGCTTGTTTATCTATACTTGCCCCCAACATACTTTCGCCTTCTTTTTTTAAAATACCTATAACCTGCGCTTTAAACCCTGCAATTTTTATAGATTTTCCAATTGGGTTTTCGTTTGGAAATAAATTTTCAACTAAAGCATTCCCTAATATCACCACGTGGTAGCCATTGTCGGCTTCTATTTGCGTAAAATAACGCCCACTCACCAATTCAAACTTATTAATTTTATAATACTCGTGCGAAACCCCTGCAATAATGGCATTTTCGATGCTATTGGTTTTATACTTCACCACACGGCGCGCGCCCATGCGATAAGCAAGTGCTTCGGTTGTTGTGATTTGCTTTTTTAAAAGTTCTAACTCATCGTATTGCGGCGTGGGGCGGTTAATGTATTTCCACCACGGATAATCTGAGCCAAATGCCCAAGGCCACTTTTGAATAAACACCACATTTGTTCCTAACGATTGCAAAGAGCCTTTAATATTCGACTCTAAACTATCCACCACAGTAAACACCAAAATGATGGCAAAAATACCAATGGTGATACCCAATAAACTTAAAAACGAACGTAGTTTACTGGCGGCCAACGACTGCCACGCAAACAACACACTTTCTTTTAAAAGAATACGAAACATAGTTAAACCAGTATTTTAAGAAAGATAACCATTAGAACCAAGTTTATAACTTGCTTTTAAGCGTTAGATTTTCGAGAATCTATTTAAAGGTAAGGTTTATTTTGGTTTTGCAAGCCAAAACTCGTAACGAAGCATAACAATTTAAAACGGCTCTTAATAAAAAATTAATTACCGATTATCGTTTTGAATGCTGGCTCGCCCGGTGCCATCTATAAGTAGTGTAAAACGACCACCTTTGCGAGGTTCTATTTTTAACACGGTACTAAATTTAACCCCACTACTGGAGAAAGCAATCACCGAATAATTACCCGGTGTTAAGGATTGATAGTCGGAAGTGGTTTGTTTTTCAACATTTTCGAAGTATAACTCTTTGGCACCTACGGTAACATCAGTTAATGGTTCAATGTAATAATTTTTTACTCTAAACTCGGCTCTAACAGGTTTAAAACACGAGGTAAAACCTATAACTACAACCAAACCCATCAGGTAAATCCACTTCTTCATAAGATATGTTTTTAACTTATACTTTTATTAACTATTATAACCATTGGGAGAAGTTATAAATATATTAGATTCCTAATCTATTAAGACGTTAAATTATAAAATTTAAACGACTTCTCCAACTATTTAAAATTTCGGTTAAGTTCCTTTTGCAAATCTCGCGTTTTAATAGCATCGCGTTTGTCAAAATCTTTTTTGCCCTTGGCCAAAGCAATGTTTAGTTTAGCATAGCCTTTTTCGCTTATGAAAAGTTTAGTAGGCACAATGGTTAAGCCTTGGTCTTTAATTTTTTTAATGAGTTTATTTAACTCTTGTCGCGATAGCAACAACTTACGTTCGCGCATGGGCTCGTGATTGTAGAACGAGGCCTCGCTGTATTCCGTAATGTGAAAATTACGCACAAACAATTCGTCATTTTTAAAATAACAATAACTATCGGCTAAACCCGCTTTGCCCTCACGAATGCTTTTAATTTCGGTTCCTTTTAAAACAAGACCCGCGGTAAAGGTCTCTAAAAAATGATAGTCAAACCTAGCCCTTCTATTCTCTATATTTACAGTATTACTTAACTTTGGCATAACAAAATTTAAAATTACAAATATTCATGGATGTATTAACAATAAAATTAAAGAAGGCTTCGGTTAACGAGGTCAACTTAATTGGCGAGTTAGCTAATAGTATTTGGTGGCAATATTATCCGGCCATTATTAGCGAAGCGCAAATTACATACATGCTTCAAAAACTTTATCAACCCAATAGTTTAATTGAGCAAATGCAAACGCTGCAGCATAGCTTTTATCTCATCGAAAACCAAGACGAAGCCATTGGTTTTTTATCGGTTAGCGAAGTTGAAAAGCAACATTGGTTTATACATAAATTTTACATTCATCAGCAACTCGCCGCCACGGGCATTGGCACACAAGTGTTTAACACCTTGCTGAATACCCTTTTGCCACAAACCCTTCAATTAACGGTTAACCGTCAAAATTATAAATCCATTAATTTTTATTTTAAAAATGGATTCAAAATTGAAAAGGTAGCCGATTTTGATATTGGCAATGGCTTTGTAATGGAAGATTTTGTGATGATTTGGAAAAAGAAATAATCCCCATCCAAATTTTATTTTTTGAAACGTCGCATGATAGAAACGAAATGTAAATTCGTAAGGCTCAACTCCATTTGGATTGGTTAATCCACGTTACAAAAAAGTGTTTGCTTTAATCTAGGTTTCAAGAAGGAAGTTCGCTAGAACCAAATTTATAAATTATTCCGAGGCATTTAATTTTTAGAAATCTATCTTTTGAACATTAATTCTAATTTTTCATTTGAGGCAAAACGATCTTTTAATTTAGTTTGAACTCTTTATGCGTAAGAGATATTTCGGCTTCGCTCAATATAAATTCAACGGTAGCCCAATGCAGGCTTTGACGTGGTTTTGCACGAGCGGCGGAGGCTGAGGCACGAAGACCCCGCACGCCGTTGCAAAAGCCGCCAAAGACCAATTGGCTAAAGTGGACAGCCCGACCCCAAACTAATTTAAAAGTTTTTAATTTAAAATGAATAAGGGGAGTACGTTAACCTAAAGCGGAAAGTGGAACTGGGGGCACGCCCAAAAAAATAATAAATAGATGAGCGTAAAATCTATTAACTAATTCTAAAGCCTCGCTTTCTTCAAATCTAAGTTTAAATAAAGCCCAAGTAATTAATAATTGGTAACTTTAACGCCGTTATATTATGATACACATTGGACAACAAAATACCTTAACCGTTGCAAGACAAACAGACGTTGGTTTATTTTTAATAGATGCTGAAAAAAACGAAGTGCTTTTGCCCAATTCGTTTATGAAAGAAGTTCCCAAATTAAAAGAAGAATTGGAGGTGTTTGTTTATGTGGACGACAACGCCCAATTAATAGCCTCGCTCAATAAACCTTATGCCGCTCTAAACACGTTCACGTATTTGCGCATAACAAGCGTTACACCCATTGGTGCTTTTGTAGATTGGGGCTTGGAGAAAGATTTATTTTTACCATTAAACGAGCAAAAAATAGAAGTGGAAGTGGACGAGTTTTGTGTGATGTATGTTTACATAGATGAGGTTAGCAAACGCCTAGTGGCTTCCACAAAACTCGATAAGTTTATTAATACCAATTCATCGGAACTAACTACTGGCCAAGAGGTAGATGTATTGGTTTACGAAGAATCGTTTTTGGGTTACAGTGCCATTATTAATAACGCCTACAAAGGTTTAATTTATCATAACGATATTCATAAAGAAGTTTACATTGGCGATACCCTCAAAGGATATGTAAAAACAATTCGAGAAGATCAATTAATTGATTTAAGTTTTCAAAAAAGCGGCTTTAAAAACGTGTTAGATAGCACAGAAGTCATTTTAGATTACATCAAAACACACAATGGGTTTTTAGATTTACACGATAAAAGCACACCCGAAGAAATTTCTATTCGCTTAAGTATGAGCAAAGCCACTTTCAAAAAAAGTATTGGCATCTTGTATCGCCACCGAAAAGTTTTAATAAAGCCCGATGGCGTGTATTTGGTAAAGAACGACGACTCCGAATAATGTGTTCCATTGAGTTTCCACTTAAATTGTAATTTATAGAAAAAGAGGCTTTTAAATAAAGATTATATTTTTTCTTAATAGTTGATTTCAATAAATTGAGATGAGATAAACAGAGTTAGCCTGTTCTACTAAAAGTTCATCTATTCATTTTCACATTCTTTTTAAAACTGGTTTACAAACAGACTGATAAGAAGCCTATATTTGTAGCCTAATTAAATACGATGAAAAAAATTTTTCTATTAACCAGCTTGGGTTTACTAACATTCAGTTTAAACGCACAAAAGCTAAAAGATGTTTGGAATAAAAATAAAGATAGTCTCGAAAAAAAAGGAAAGACCATTGTAAACAGTGTTGTTACTGGCACTTCGACGCCTAAACTAACCAACGATGAGGTTATTAAAGGCTTAAAAGAAGCCTTATCGGTAGGCACTACTAATTCGAGTAGTACCGCTAGTAAAGTAGATGGCTTCTACAAAAATGCACGCCTTTTTATTCCATGGCCAGCCGAAGCACAAGCTATGAAAGATAGACTATTGAAGATGGGCTTCAGTAAAAAAGTAGAAGAGTTTGAAATGAGTTTAAACCGAGCCGCCGAAGAAGCCGCCCTTAAAGCTGCACCCGTTTTTATAGATGCCATTACCAACATGAGTGTACAAGATGGATTTGCTATTTTAAAAGGCGCAGATACAGCAGCAACCGCCTACCTCCGCAAAACAACCAATGCCCCACTCGAAACTAAATTTTCGCCCATCGTGAAAGAAGCCATTGCAAAAGTAAAAGTTACAAGCTATTGGACTCCCCTTGTTACCACTTACAATAAACTTCCGGGAGTTAAAAAACAAAATCCCGATTTAGATAAATACGTTACAGGAAAAGCCATTGGCGGGTTAATGACGTTAATTGCCGATGAAGAAACCAAAATACGCAAAGACCCTATGGCTCGCGTGAGCGATTTATTAAAAAAAGTATTTGGAGGTTAACGTAAACGATTAGACTTTAAAAGTCGCCACTCAGCTAAGAGTGGCGGCTTTTATTTTTTAGTAGCTTGAATATTAATCGCCACCTCAAGTGTATTCGACATAATGATGCTCGATGAACCCACTCCAAAATCTAAGCGGTTTAAACTAAACGTACTCGCAAATTCGGCATCTTTTCCTTTGTTTGTATAATTGATGGGAATGGTTATTTCTTTTGATTTCCCTTTTATCGTTAACAAACATTTTGCCATAAACTGTTGTGCGCTTACTTTACTAAAACTTAGCGTTTTAATGGTCATTAGCGGAAATTCAGCCGTGTTAAAATACTCCTTCTTCTTTAAATGATTATCGCGCATATCTATGCCCGTCTTAATCGTCTTCACATCTACGCTCGCCTCAATGTTACAAGCACTTAATTTGTCGGCATCAAAATTTAAGTTGCAAGTTAAATTCTCAAAACGACCGTTCACATTTAACTTCGCATTTTTTATTTTAAAATTTACCGAATAACTACTTACTGCCCAAGCCGAATTAGTAGTTTGCGCATAAAACGACAAACCCATAACCATTAAAAAGACGAGTAGCCCAATTTTACTTATTTGCTTCATGTTTAAAAAATCAGTTGTGTAAAAATAAGCAAGTATCTGTTCAAAACACGAACAACTCTCCTTTTTTGTTTTTTATCTTCATTCTGAAAAGCTGTTTAAAATTTATTTTTAGAATTTTTTTTGACCTATTTCTAGCCAAAACGAAGCCGTTTTTGCAGTTGAAATTGGCCCTGTTTGGCGTGGGGTAAATATCTAACAGTTATAAGCCAATGCTTAAAGACAGACCGAATATAAAACGACAGACAAAAATGCCAACGCACATTTAGGCATATTTGGTTGCCCAAACACAAGACCGACCGCTTCGCAACCAAAAGAGCCTAAATTTTTGCCACCCCTCGACAATAAAGTTTAACTTTGTATTATAAAGAAAAATAAATGAGCTATTACGAAACAATAAGAGGATTAACTAAAAATGTTCCGACCACACTCGTGGACTTTAGCCTTCCTCGCGACATAGCAAGGACACCAACACAAGCATCATCTAACTTTATTACAAATAAGGAACAGGGAGACTGGGCTGAAAATCTTGTAACAAGAGCTATCAATGAGACTTCAAAAAATTACGTTGCAGTAAAGTATGGTAAATCTGACGACTTAGTTGCTGGACAAGATGGCTTTGATACATTTTATCAAGAATTTCAAAGTGAACTTGACACGATTGGCAAAAGACCCGACCTTTTAATTTTCAAGAAATCTGACTTTGATACAAAATTAGGTTTTGATATTAGTCGCATTCCTCATAGCGAAATTACTGCTTATGTAAAAAAGGCTGTTGCTGGAATTGAAGTACGGTCAAGTGCATTCTTGATTGACCGCTATGAAGAAGCTATGCAAATCAAAACTGAAAAATTTACTCAAATAGCACTTCAAACAAAAGACAAAATATTAACAGAATATTTGGATGTTTTGGAACATCCAGCAAAGGAAAAATACATTGAATTATTAAAAGGAATTACAGAAGCCACTTTAAGCGTAACAGACTTTAGAGTTCCAAGTTGGAGTTCATCTGAAAAATTAGAGCAAGTAAAAGCCTTGTTCAGAAAGCTTAAAGATGCGATAATGGAAATACAAAAAAGGAATTACCTCTCAATTACTCCTAAAGTTGAAGATGTAAAGGTTGTTTATAAATGGATTGAGTCCTTCAATGTCCCGCATTATTATTTTCAAGTATTTTTTGACAAGGTTTACGGTATTTCATTCGAACAAATTCTTACCGTAATTTCAAACCCTGACAATGAGGATGTAATATTTTCAATAGAAAAAGATTCAGCAAATCAGAATAAGACCACTATAAAAATTAACTCGAAAAGTGGCACTCCAATAGCTCAAAAAATAGACGAACCAAAACACGAAAGTGTTCGGAAAGAAATGCAACGTGGTCAGCTTTTGTTTTATGTAACCTTTAAAGGTGGTACTGCATATTTAGATGTAACCAATTTATGCAAAATATTAGGAATTAGTGAAAAAGAATTTTAATGCAAGTTATAAAAACAAATATTGCTACAAATGATATTGAAAGTGAATATTCAAAGTTCACATCAATTGAACACAGAAAGAAATTCGCTCAATTCTTTACGCCTTTTCCTATTGCGGACTTAATGGCAAAATGGCTAATTGGAAACAAAGCATTAAAAACAATTTTGGAACCAGCATTTGGACTTGGAGTATTTTCAAGAGCATTATTGAATTATAATGAAAACCTGAAAATAAAAGGATTTGAAATTGACCAAAATATTTTCGGTAAAGCAAAAAATCTTTTTGAAGAAAATGAAAATATATCTATTAATCTCCAAGATTATATGTATAACGATTGGGATAATAAATATGATGGTATCATTTGCAACCCACCTTACTTCAAGTTTCACGACTATGATAACAAGAACATATTAAAAGAAATTGAAGTCCGAATAGGCTGTAAACTTAATGGCTTCACCAACCTTTACACATTATTTCTTTTGAAATCTATTTATCAATTAAATAAAAATGGTAGAGCTGCCTATATAATACCTTCCGAATTTCTTAATTCCGACTACGGAAAACTTGTTAAGTCCTACTTAATAAAAAGTAAAACATTACGACACATAATTGTATTCAACTTTAAAGAAAATGTTTTTGATGATGCCTTGACAACCGCTTCTATATTGCTTTGTGCAAATGACAATAAATCAAGCAAAGTACAATTTAGTAATGTCGGCAACCTTAATGATTTTGCAAATATTGAAAGCATAATAGAAAATTATCCGAATTATTTGACAGAAGAACAAACTGTTGAATTTGAAAATCTTAATCCTGAAATAAAATGGCGTACATATTATCAAGAACAAAATGCACTTAAATATAAACACTTAGTTCCATTTGCAAATTACGGTAAAGTTGTTCGTGGAATAGCTACTGGAGCAAATGATTATTTTACCTTTAGTCCATCAAAAGCAAAAGAATTTGGTATAGCGAAAAAATATTTGTTACCGTGTATTTGCAAAGCAATTGACTCAAAAAAATCCTTCTTCACAAAAAAAGACTTTCAAGAGCTTCAAACAAATAACAAATCAGTTTTTCTACTTAACGCGCTAAATCCTGACGAGAATGTCAAAACATATTTAGCAATTGGAGAAGAACAAGAAGTAAATAAAAAATTTCTTACTGCAAGTAGAAACCCTTGGTATTCTATAGAAAACAGACCGCCATCACCGATTTGGGTTTCTGTTTTCAATCGTAATGGACTTCGTTTTATTAGAAATGAAGCCAATATTTCCAACTTGACAACTTTTCATTGCATTTACCTTAATATGTTTTCTGCACCTAAGACAGATTTGCTTTTTGCTTATTTGCTTACAGACGTATCACGACAAATTTTTGACGACAATAGACGTGAGTATGGAAACGGTTTGCAAAAATTTGAACCCAACGACATTAATAAATCAAAAATGTTAGACTTGGAACATCTGGACACAAACACAGAAATAAAAATATTAGAGTATTATAAATTATACCGACAATCTGTACTGGATAAAAAACCAAACGAAAGTTTTGTTAATAAAATTAATGGCATCTTTATTGAACATTACACTTAGTCCGACCTTTCGCAATCATACACATTTGCAAGCCCCACAGGCGACAGTACAACCAAAGCTTACAAATAGTATGCCTGCCCGACACATAAAGACAAGCAGAAAAGCGCTGGTGGTAACAGCACCTACCCAAAAGGCGGAGTTTCGTGTTCCAAAGACAGTTTTGTGGTTAATTAAACGTTAGTTTTTCAAATCAGGTTTTGTGGTAAAAGTCCCACCCATCGGGTAGCTGCAAAACATTGAGTCAACTTTGTGAGCAGAAACAACGCTGCCGACAAAAGTAACTTAACAAACTAATAGATAAAATTTAAACAGCTTCTGAAAGTAATTAAGTATATTTAGAGCTAAATTTTAATTTCCACTAATAATTTTTAGTCATTACTGCCATGAAATCTTTAAAGATAACCTTATTGATAAGTTTGTTTTGTTGGATAAGTTTCTTTAGCAAGGCACAAAATACCGATACCTTAAACCTCATCAACGCTTTAAAAAAACAACTGACACTTTGCAAAAATGACACCTGTCGTTTAAATACCTTGTTTCAATTACACTACTTACAACAAGCTATTACAGGCGAGTTAAACGAAAAAAATGCCGCAACGTTTGATATTAATTACACCAAACAAGCCATTCGATTGGCAGGCGAACTTGGTAAATACGATACCTTGAAATCGTTAACAGTTGATTTAGGTTACATCTACGACTTAACTAAAAATTTCGACTCTTCGTTTGTTTATTATAATGATTGCCTCAATTTATTTGAAGCCACCAACAACTACCAACTCACATTCTCCATTGCACAAAATATTTTATACAACAACAGCATGCTTCAAAATATTATTGAAGAAAATAATAAACGGGCTTTAGAACAAACTAAAAAAATTAATCTCTTAACTTATATCATAATAGGTGTATTACTTTTTTTACTGCTCTTCATGGTTTACTTTATTTTTCAGATAAGAAAAAATAACACGCTGCTTAAAAATCAAAAAACACAAATCGAATACAGCAAAAATCAAATAGACAGCAGTATCAACTATGCGCAAAATTTACAACTAGCCATTCTATCAAACGAACAAAAACTACAACTGTGTTTAAAAAATTCCTTTGTTTTATTTTTAGCCAAAGATAAAGTAAGCGGCGATTTTTTATGGAATTATCAAGAAGGCTCTATTAAATACGTGGCGGTGGTAGATTGTACTGGGCATGGGGTGCCGGGGGCTTTGTTATCCATTGTAGGCCACCTTTTACTCGATACCATTATGCTCGAAGGGCACAACCAAACGCCCTCCGAAATTCTCGAAAAACTGCACCGCGCCGTTGTTAAAGCCTTAAACCAAGAAAACAGCGAGCATAACCGAGATGGGATGGACATTGCCTTAATTAAAATAGATTTAACGGCTCGTGTGTTGTCGTTTTCGGGGGCGCACCGCCCGCTTTACCTCGTGCGCCAAAACGAAATGTTAGAGTTTAAAGGAACACGTAGGCCCTTAGGTGGCACGCAAATCAAATACAATAAACCGTTTGTAACCTCTACCGTTCCTATACTCGAAGAGGATGTGTTCTACTTTTACTCCGATGGGTATGCCGACCAAATGGGTGGCGACTCTGGTAAAAAACTTTTGAATGCCAATCTCAAAAAACTCATTTTAAAAAATCACCTTTTGCCAATGGCCGAACAACGCGAGTCTTTAAAATCTGAATTTTTAAAATTCAAAGGTAAATATAGCCAAACCGACGATGTGTTGTTAGTGGGTATAAAACCATAAAAAAGGGTGAGTTAATATTGCTAAAGGATTAGCTTGAGGTGCTAATAAATTAACTCAAAATTTCAATTTTATTTTTTTAAATGCCTTGGCTTCGTTATATTTGTTGAATAAGCTCTGGATATGGAAAAACAAGGCACGGCGGCAGCCACCAGTCATCTTAATTTTGAAGAATTTAAAAAAATTGTTCTGGCCGATTTTACGTTAATCAACGAAAGTCGTCAGGCTTCCTTGCTAGGTCGAAAAGAGGTATTAACGGGTAAGGCTAAATTTGGCATTTTTGGCGATGGAAAAGAACTCGCTCAAATTGCACTCAGCAAAGTATTTCAAAATGGCGATTTTAGAAGCGGCTATTATCGCGACCAAACGTTTATGTTAGCCATTAAAGCCATTAGCTTACAAGAATGGTTTGCGGGGTTGTATGCCGACACCAATCCAACCAACGAACCCATGAGCGCAGGTCGCCAAATGGGCGGGCACTTTGGCACTAAAAGTTTAAACCCCGATGGAAGTTTTAAAAACCTAGTAGCACAAAAAAATTCATCGAGCGATATTTCGCCAACGGCTGCGCAAATGCCACGCTTATTGGGTTTAGCGTATGCCTCTCACTTCTACCGCATCAACACCAGTTTACACACTTCGCCCTATACCCATTTTTCTAACCAAGGTAACGAAGTTGCGTTTGGCACCATAGGCGATGCCAGCACCAGCGAAGGTTTGTTTTGGGAAACCATCAATGCAGGCGGTGTACTTCAAGTACCTATGGTTGTTAGTGTTTGGGACGATGGACACGGAATTTCCGTTCCAAAAAAATACCAAACGACAAAAGAAAGCATCAGCGAAGTTTTAAAAGGCTTCCAAAAAACAGAAGGCACTAACGGTTACGAAATTTTAAAAACTAGGGGCTGGGATTATGTTCATTTAGTAGAAACCTATCAAAAAGCGGCAACCATTGCCCGCGTGCAACATACCCCCGTTTTAGTGCATGTAGAAGAAGTTACCCAACCTCAAGGGCACAGCACCAGCGGTTCGCACGAACGTTATAAAAGCAAAGAGCGTTTGCAATGGGAATCCGATTTCGATTGTATCAAAAAAATGCGCGAATGGATTGAACAAAGTGCCATTGCCACCGCCGATGAATTAAACACCATCGAAGAAAACGCCAAAGAAGCCGTGAAACAAGCGAAAACAGCGGCATGGAGTAATTACCTCCAACCCATTAAAACAGAGGTTCAACAGCTAAATACTATTTTTGAGGCTCTAAAAGCAACAGGCATCGCTCTCGAACTGATTCAAGCCACGCAAAACGAATTAAATAGTATCAAAGAACCCATCCGTAAAGATGTTAACGTGGCGGCTAAAAAAATAATGCGTGCCTTAAAGCATCACCAATCCGAAGCCAAAAACGACTTAATGCGTTGGTTAGAAAATAGTAAAACCGAAAATGCAGAACGCTATGGGGCTTACCTCTACTCGCAAAGCGATCAACGGGTTACCAATATTTCGCCCGAAGCCATTCAATACAACGACGATAAACAAGTAGATGGTCGCGAAATTTTACGAGATAACTTCGATGCCATTTTAAATAAATACCCACATACACTTATTTTTGGAGAAGACTCTGGCAAAATTGGCGGCGTTAATCAAGGTTTAGAAGGCTTACAAATAAAGTATGGCGAGCACCGCGTTTTCGATACAGGTATTCGCGAAGCCACCATTATGGGACAAGCCATAGGTTTAGCCATGCGTGGCCTAAGACCCATTGCCGAAATTCAATACCTCGATTACCTATTGTATGCCCTGCAACTCATGAGCGACGATTTAGCAACGGTTCAATGGCGCACAAAAGGCGGGCAAAAAGCCCCTGTTATTATTCGCACACGTGGGCACCGCCTCGAAGGCGTGTGGCACAGCGGCTCGCCAATGGGTATGATTGTGCATGCCTGCCGAGGCATTAACGTGTGCGTGCCTCGTAACATGACGGTTGCTTCGGGCTTTTATAATACCCTACTCGAAGCCGACGAACCTGCTTTAATTGTAGAACCGCTAAACGCCTACCGTTTAAAAGAAAGACAACCCTCCAACTTTGGAGCCTATAAAGTAGCATTAGGCATTCCTGAAATTTTAACAACTGGTACCGATGTAACCTTAGTAACCTATGGTAGTTCGGTGCGCATTGCTCAAGAAGCCATTAAAATATTAGAAGAACACGGGGTTTCGGTTGAGCTAATAGATTTACAAACGCTTATTCCCTTCGACATTAACCATCAAATACTAGAATCGGTTAAAAAAACAAATCGTTTGGTGGTGTTAGATGAAGACGTTCCGGGGGGAGCCAGTGCTTATATTTTACAACAAATATTAGAAACCCAAGGAGCTTATCCGTTTTTAGACTCAGCCCCAACCACCTTAGCGGCTAAAGAACACCGTCCCGCTTATGGAAGCGATGGCGATTATTTCTCGAAACCAAGTGCCGACGATGTGTTTGATTGCATTTATTCACTCATGTATGAAGTAAATCCTGAGCAGTTTCCTAAAATTTATTAAATTCGCTCACGATTAAAAAACTGGCATACTATTGGCTAACTTTCCGCAAAATGAATAAAATGAAAATATATACCTATTTAACACTTGTACTTTTAAGCTTAACCTCTGTTTCTGCCTTTGCACAAGAAGATGCCCCTGCTGCGGCCAAGCCACAGGAAGACATGCCTAAACTAAAGAAAAAAGAAGACACTAAGTTAACAGAAGTTATTACTACAGACTCTGTTGCTGCCGCCGAACTGCTAAAACGAGCCGTTAACTTTGTAAAAATAGAAAGTATCAAATACAGCAAAACCAATGGTGTAACAACGGGCACTAAAGCGGAGTTTACGGCAAACTTCCCCATTAAACCCAAAGATTTAAACCCCCAAACCGATTTTACAGGCAAACTCATAATGAAAGTAGCCATCGAATGTAAAAACAGTAAATACCGATACACCGTTACACAATTTAAACACGTTTCTTTAAATGGAAGAGCCTCGGGTGGCAGCATAGATAACGTTGTACCCGACTGTGGCAGCATGGGCATGAACGACGTTACTTGGAAAAAATTAAAAGGCGAAATGTTGAGAGGTGCCAATATTGTAATTGCCGATTTAAAAGAAGCCATGCAAAAAAGCTCTGATTTGGGTGGCAGCGACGACTGGTAACAAATGCCGTTCAAGTTGTTAAACAACATTGGTTTTCTTTTAAAATAAATTAAAACTTACTTCCTACTCTTCCTTAAATGGATTTCGTTGCACCCAAGCCTGAGGTTGTAAAAATTGAATAAACGGTTTTTGTATCATGCGCGACACCGTGTTTTGAGCGCGAATGTAACACTCTAAATGTTGTGGCTCGGCACCGACGGTACTTTTGATTTCGGCGGCGGTTCGTCCAAAATTTACTTTTTTTAAGCCATGTTGAAGGGCTTTGTCTATAAATAAATACAAAATGTTTTGATACAGTTCGTACGTTTTGTTGTGTTCGTAATTTAAACCTATATAATGCGCTTCTAAAATGTCGCCCATTACAAAGCCCGAACAAAACGCCAGCAACTCTTGCTCTTTATAATAACCAAACACAAAAAAATGAGATTCAAATAAAGACTTACACCCTTCAAAATAATTGGGTGGCAGTTTTAATAATTTGAATTTTGCCCGTTTATAAATGGATTCGTATAATTTATATAACTCGGCTTGTTGGTCTTGAAGTGCTTTTAAATCTAAAGATTTAACCGTTATAGCCGAAGCCGCTTTAAAAATTGTTTTAGCGCGGTTGCGGTATTTTTTTGAGAACAACTGCAAATACCCTTCCAAATTGGAAACGCCTTCGGGCAAATGCACTTCCATATTAGGTTCAACAGTAAATTGAGTAAATTTTTGCTCCTCCACTAACGACAGGGGTTTCAGAGGTACTTCAAAATCTTTAATTAATGTAGCCGAAATAGTTCCCCTTAATTTTTCTTCTTTGGCAATAACATCGGTTAAGGCCAAAATAAGTTCGGTTACTTTAGTTTCGGAAACAGATGGGCGAAATAAAAAACCATATTTACCACTTACTAAATTATTTCCGCAGGTAAACAAGCGCATTAAAATATCGTTTTGTTTCTTATCAATGTAACGCTCAAACAAGCGCATCCGTTGAGAAGCCATGGCATCTACTTCTTCGTTTAACAACTCGCCAAACACCGAAGCCTTAAAGTCTATAATTTGAAAATAAACAATTCCACACGGTTGATTTTTATGATAAACAATCACATAGCGCACTTCTAAACGCGAGGGATAGCATTGCTCTATCAATTGTAAATACTTCAAATCAAAGAAAAAATCAGAAGGGGAAATAACAGCCTTCCAATCGGGTTGGTTTACCAGTTGGGCGCGTTCAAATAAAGTAAAGGTGTAAGCCTCTTGGATAGGTCGTTGGGGCAAAAACCGTTTTTTATCTTTTATAGGTTTACAAAAACTAAACACAGAGCCTCAAAAGTAATAATAAGGTGCGTATAAAACACTTAACAAATCTTAAAAATTATTACTTTTATACAGTATGATGGATTTTAAAAATACACCGGTGGTAGATCAAGTTGGTATTGAAGAACGTGTGGCACGGTTTAATACCCGAAGTATAAAAAAACAAACCAAAGTAAGCGGCTTAAAACTAGCCCTTAACATGATTGATTTAACCACGCTTGAGGGCAAAGACACCGAAGGAAAAGTAAAGCAAATGTGTTATAAGGCCATGCACCTCAGCAACGGTATTGCAGATTTACCAAGTGTTGCAGCGGTATGCGTGTATCCCACACATGTTAAAACGGCTAAAGCTGCATTAAAAGGCAGTTTAGTTAAAGTAGCGTCGGTGGCAACGGCATTTCCGAGTGGCAATTCGACCTTAGATATAAAACTACAAGATACCCGTTTTGCAGTGAACGAAGGGGCCGATGAAATTGACATGGTTATTTCGCGGGGCGAGTTTTTAAAAGGAAATTATGCTTTTGTATTTGATGAAATTGCAGCCATTAAAGAAGCCTGTGGCCAAGCGCGCTTAAAAGTTATTTTAGAAACGGGCGAACTTTCGACCCTCGACAATGTGCGCCGAGCCAGCGATATAGCCATGTATGCAGGTGCCGACTTTATAAAAACCTCTACCGGAAAAATTCAACCTGCTGCCACCATGCCCGTTACATTGGTTATGTTAGAAGCCATTAAAGACTATCACCTAAAAACAGGTACCATGGTAGGAATGAAGCCTGCAGGAGGCATTAGCACAGCCAAAAGTGCTCTTCAATATTTAGTGATGCTTTACGAAACCTTAGGCGGTGCTTGGATGAACAACCATTGGTTTCGCTTTGGGGCTAGTAGTTTAGCTAACGATATTATTTTACAATTAGCCAAAGAAGAAATAGGCGTTTATTATAGTAAAGATTATATCAGTATAGATTAAATCTGTATATTTATTGCGTTATTTTACGCCACCCAGTTTTAAGATTTAAGAATATTAACGTATGAAAAAGAGGATACTCTTACTTGCCGTATTTGCAATTGGGCAAGTTAATGCACAAAACACCTGGGATTTGCAACAATGTATTGACTTTGCACAAAAGCATAGCCTGCAATTAAAACAAAATGCGCTGCAAACACAAATCAATCAAAACAATTTAACGCAAAGCAAAGCTGCCATTTTACCAACATTAAATGGCGGAGCCTCGCACGTTTATAACTTTGGGCAAACCATTGACCGTTTTACGAACGAATTTGCGAACACGCGTGTGCTCTCGCAAAACTTTTTTGTTTCAACCAACGTTACTTTGTTTAATGGCTTATCGCAATACAACACCATTAAAGCCAACGAGTATAGCTACAAAGCCAGCGTCGAAAATTTACTTCAACAACAAAACGATTTAAGTTTAAATGTAGCAACCGCATTTATAAATGTTATTTTTTGTGATGAACTTTTAAAAATTGCGCAAAATCAATATGGCATTACCAAAGAGCAATTTAGCCGCACACAAAAATTAGTTGAAGCGGGTTCTTTAGCCAAAAGTTTAGAGTTCGATTTAAAAGCGCAATTGGCCAACGAAGACGTAAACGTTACCACTGCCGACAATAATTACCAATTGGCTTTACTAAATTTAAAACAATTAATGACAGCCGATAGCATGAATACTTTTGCTATTAATAAACCTGTTATAGAAGTAACCGAAGTCAATTTAAAAGCCATTAGCATTCAAGGAATTTATGAAAGTGCTTTAAAAAACCAGCATTTAATACAAGCCAACGAGTACACCATTTTGAGTGCCGAAAAACGCTTAGATGCCTCGCGCGGATTAGCCACGCCAAACATAGCTGTAAATGGGAGTTTAGGAACTGGAACCTCGGGTTTAGCAAAAGATATTATTGGTGCTAAAGTAAATGGCTTTAATGTGATTGGTCTTACTAATAAAGGCGACTCGGTGTTAAGCCCACGAACCGAACTCATTACGCGAAGTACTTCGTTTGCCGATCAATTTAAAAATAATGCTAACCGTAGCATTGGGTTCTCGATTACCATACCTGTGTTTAATGGTTTACAAAATTACACCGCTATTAAAAATGCTAAAATTCAGGTTTTAAATGCCAAGTTTACAAAAGATATTGCCGAACAAACGCTTTACCGAACCATTGCACAAGCTTATGCCAATGCCAAAGCAGCCTTAAACCGTTACAATGCCAATAAATCAAATTTAGAAGCCAGCGAACAAAGTTTTAATTTTGCGCAACAACGTTTTAACGTGGGGGCTATTAATACGTTTGAATTTAATCAAGCCAAAACACGTCTGGCATCGGCTCAAGGTAATTTAGCCCAATCTAAATACGATTATGTTTTTCGCATGAAAGTTCTTGATTTTTATCAGGGGAAACCACTAGGTTTATAGAAGTGTAAAGGGTTGGTAAATAGACTAGGCGGGCTTTTGGAGTGCCCTCTGTTTTTACCCGCCAAAGATTACTTAAAGGTAAATTTTTGATTTACAGCCAAACAAAAAAGTGCAAGGTAATCAACTATTAAAACCGCTGCGATGACTTATTCTACTACTTAGATTTACTTATTTTTTTATGCTACCAATTTAGTATTTAATGTTATCTCGACTACAATACCAATTAGCTGAAATTAAACTATGAACATCTGAATCAGCGTAATATTTATTATTTACGATGCACCTTACTAGTGTGTCTTTATTTTTTACTACTGGCTTAACTAATGGCGGGTTGTTATAAATAATTGGGCATGTCAGGTCTGTTTTACTGCATTTAGGACAAACCGCTTTACCTGCTATTTTTTTATACTTAATTGGAAGCTCAATATTCCAAGTAATAATTTCACCAGGAAACGTCTTATAAGACTTCAGTAAAATGGTGTCTATGCCAAAACCAGTAATAAAAAAATCAAAAATAATTTCTTTATCAGGAAGAAAACTAATTGCATAATTTCTAGTACTATCAATAATTGTTTGAGCAATAACTTTCTTGTTAGCCTTAACAAAAAAATGAAGCCCAATAATTTGTTCCTCGATTTTTTTATTTGTGGATGAAATACTACCCGAAAAGTAAACACGAATAGTTATCGCTATAAATGATGTCAATGTCAAAAAACAAATTATCAAAAGCAATAGTATTCGACCCCGCATCATTAATTGAACCTAAGTACTAAAATTTATCCATGCCTAAAAACAAATCTTAAAAAATTAGTTACCCGATTTATTTAGTTGACGGTCTATGTCTGCCGCTATTTTTTCTAACTCACGCCCAATACGCGTTGCGCTTTCTGAAACGGTTTTATTTAATTGAACCACATTTTTTTTGAGCTTTACCAAGTGTACACTGTCGGTTGCTGCCACTTCCATTTTATTAAAAGTAATACACAAAGCCGAGTCGAGTGCTTGAATGGCATTTTCGAGTTGATGAATGGCAGTCTCCGACTTTCCTTTGGGCGCACTTGTTTTCGATGGTAACGCCTGCGCACTCATCCAGTTACTAAAGGCCAAAGCCAATGTAAATAAAACTAATTTCATGCAACTAAAATACCCCTAGTTATCAATTGGAGCAAGTTAAATTAGCTTAAACCGAGATTATGCAATAGGAATCTATTACGAGCCGAAATCCCTTCAAAAACAGATACTTTTTCTCCTTCACCATAGTAGCACTATGCCTCAGTCGAAAAAGTGTCTGTTTTATTGGGCTTTCGACTCTCACTACGATTCCTATTGCATAATTCCATCTAACTCATTTTTTAAGCGGTTCTTAATTTCTCTTTTCCTCTCGTCCTTGTTTGAGCGTTAGCGGAAACGAGGACGTGCTAAACGGGCGTTTGTAACGCCCACACCATCACTTTATCTGCGTTACAAACGCAGTTCTCAAACGTCCTCGTTACGCTTCGCTAAACAAGGACGAGATAAGGGGTTCAAGTATTTTTATAGAGTTAGATATTTTATTCTAAATAACTTCTTTCTTAAAATCTCGGTTAAAGAATATTTTCTTGATTTCAAATTATATACGTCCTTTTCATTCCATGCGGATTATACCGATTGTCTGTATAAAATAGTTCATACTATTTTGGTAACTTCGTTTCATTAACATGTATAATATGTCTGATGTATCTCATATCAAATGCCCCAATTGCCAACACGAATTTGCACCAAGCGATGCCTACAAAGAGCAAATGGCTAACGAACTACGCCATAAAATGCAGAAATGGAAAATAGAAGAAGAAGAAAAATTTAAAAAGAAAGAGAACGAACTCACGGCACAGTTTCAAGAAGCCTTATTAAAAAATCAGAAAGAACAAGAAGAGCAATTGCGCAAACGCATTGGTAACGATTTTGAAATGAAACTCAAATTAGAGTCGGAAAAAAATGCAGAGATGGAAGAGAAACTAAAAGAAGCTCGTAAAAAAGAAGCAGATTTTTTACGCAAGGAGCAAGACTTTAAAACCAAAGAAGAAGAATTGGATATTACAGTACAAAAAACATTAGCGGAAGAGCGCACCAAAATTATAGAGCAAGTGCGTAAAATGGAAGCAGAGCGAGTGGCTTTGAAAGATACAGAAAATCAAAACCGTATTAAAGAACTAGAAACTCAATTAGACGCACAAAAAAAATTAGCCGAAGAAATGAAACGCAAAGCCGATCAAGGAAGCATGCAATTGCAAGGCGAAGCACAAGAGTTGGCGTTAGAGGAATTGTTGCGTTTGGCGTTTCCGTTCGATGCCATAGAAGAAGTACCCAAAGGTAAATTAGGTGCCGACTGCATTCAGTTGGTGCGCAATGCCTTTGCAAGCGATTGTGGTAAACTTATTTTTGAAAGCAAACGCACCAAAGCCTTTGCGAACGAGTGGATCGAAAAATTGAAAAGTGATATGCGCATGGCACAAGCCGATGTAGCAATTTTAGTAAGCGAGGTACTACCCCGCGATATGCAGCAATTTGGCATGAAAGATGGCATTTGGATTTGTCGTTTCTCGGAAGTAAAACCTTTGGTGTTTTTGTTACGCGACTCTTTAATTAAAATTCATGCGGCAACCGCCAGCCAAGAAAACAAAGGCGAAAAAATGCAAATGCTTTACAACTACTTAACGGGCAACGAATTTAAACAACAGATGGAAGCCATTGTGGAAGGATTTGTGGCCATGAAAGATGGTATTAACCGCGAACGCATTCAAATGGAAAAAATTTGGAAAGAACGCGAAAAGCAATTGGATAAGGTGTTACTCAACACAACCCATTTATACGGCTCCGTTAAAGGTATTGCGGGCACTGCCGTTGGCACAATAAAGCTATTAGATGGTGGAGAAAGTTGATGCCCAACACCCCATTTATAAATAGCCGAATTTGATCGTGATAGATTTTAATTCGATTTACGTTTTACAAATCCTTTCTATAAAAACGGAACGGATAAATGGTTAAACCAAAATGATAAAACACTTATTGTTTAGCCGTAGGATGATTAGCCTTTTTATTTTGTGCAGCTAAATCCACAATTTCGGTAATTCGCTTTAAACGGGTTTCTGCTTTTTTAGCATTTAACAGCCACTCTAAAATACCACGCCGCGAAGAAGGTGAAAATGATAAAAAATACTGGTAAGCTTTTTTATTTTTTTGGAGTGCCGCTTCTAAATCCGTTGGAATCTGTAATTGTTCTACATTATCTAAAGCCTCCCAAGTGCCTGTTGTTTTGGCTAACTCAACCATGGCCAATCCCGAGTGGTGCATTAAACCCGCAGTCATTAAGTGCGCTACTTTCGTTTTATTAACCTTGCTCCAATTACTTTTAGGATTACGTTTTGCAAAAAACTGATAATAACTATTGGCATCGCGCTTGTTAGGCTTACTATCAATCCACCCAAAACAAAGGGCTTGATTTACTGCCTCGGGATAGTACACACTCGGTACGCCACTTTCTTTTTTATAAATAATGAGCCATATCGAAGTGGCAGTTTGGTGATGCTTGGTTAACCAATTACGCCACGTTTTTTCATCTTTAGCATAAAACGTTGCTATGCCATCTTTTAACTCGGGTGTTGCTGTTGCCATGCGTTTACTTTTTAGATTTTCCGTAAATCAAAAATAATAAAACTGGCAATAAAAAAATATCGGCTAACACGGCAATGATGATGGTAATGCAAATTAAAAATCCAAAATAAAACGTACTTTGAAAACTACTTGTCATTAAACTCATAAACCCACCCATTAAAATAAATGTGGTTAAAATGATAGGTTTACCGGTTTCAAAATAGGTACGTTTAAACGCATACATTAAACTTTTGCCATAACCCAACTCTATTTTTAAACGCGATATAAAATGAATGGTATCGTCGGTGGCAATCCCAAAGGCAATGCTAAACACCAAGGAGGTAGCGGCTTTAAGCTCTATACCCGCAAAACCCATTATGCCTGCAATAATAAAAAGTGGTATAACATTTGGAATAATAAACACCAATACCATGCGCCAACTGCGGTGTAAAAAGTAAGTGAGAATGGCGATAATGAAAATCGAAAATCCGAAGCCTTGTATCATGTTGTTAACCATGTACTCGTTATTGCGATCTATTAAATGCGCCGCTCCTGTTATTCGGAAATTAAGTTGCGTGCTATCGGTATTGGTTTTAATAAATTGATAAAGTGCCGCATTGTGTTGAGAGGCTTCTAACCTTCCCATATCGCGTATCTTGGTGCTGCTGCGACTTCTGAGCGCATCTTTGGTCATCAACAATTGTACTTCTTTATTATTGCGATTAGCGGTTATTAACTTTACAATCTCGTTATACTCTTCCTCTTCTGGGAATGCTTTCTTATTGGTGGTTTCGTAAGTGTTTTGATAAATCGTTTTTATAAATAAAGCAGGCGAAACCGAAAAATTAGCACTGTATTCTTTTTTAATGAATGTATCAACGCTATAAATTTGTTTCATTAACTGGTAGTTCCACAATGGCGTTTTACCATCTTTACTAAATATAGCTAGTTCGAGCGGCCTTACACCGCTGTAGTGTTTATCAAAGAAATTAAAATCTTGCTTAATCTTAACTTTGTCATTCAAATCTTCTAACAAAATATTATTGACACGTATTTTAGAAATACCAATTGTAGATAGGATTAAAACGATTGTTGTTAAAATCAAAATAAATTTCTGACTTCTGAAAATCCAAAATAAACCTTTACGCATGAGGTTATACGTGTTGTTGTTTTGCCCATGTACACTTACCAATTTTTTAGGTGTGAAAAAATAAAGTAAAGCGGGCAAAAGGGTATAGCTTAAAATAAAAGCAACCACAACCCCAACCGATGTGTAAATGCCAAAATCGCGGATGGGTTTAATACTCGAAAACAATAAAGATAAAAACCCAACAACGGTGGTTACTAAGGTTAAAAACGTAGGGAACCCTACTTCTTTTAAAATGAGTGGGTAAATTTTTTGACGCTCGGTGCCTTTGGCCAACTCTTCAAAGTACTTACTAAAAAAGTGTACCACATCGCTCATGCCCGCAATAAAAATCATGGTGGGTAACATGGCACACATTAAATCTATTTCTTTACCAACTAAAGACATAATGCCTAAAGTCCATAAAATAGAAATAACCACAATCGAAAGTGGCACAACAATGCCATAAAGGCTACGAAACGATAACCATAAAAAAGCCACCACTACCACAAACGATAGCACTAAAAAAATAGCAAATTCTGTTTTAAGTGTACTGAGATATACATTTTGTGCAAAAATACGTCCTACATAATGCACATCGTCGTAAGGAATAATTTTTATAATGCGCTCTAAGCGGTCAGCCAAACTATCGCATTCGGTTTTTGTTAATTGATCTTTAGTTCGTAAAAAAATGGAAACCGATTTAGCATCGGTCGGAAAAAATGAACCTACTAAATTATCCGAATTATAAATTTTAAGACTATCGTCTTTGTATAAATCAGGATTTTCAAAATGTAATACCCTTTCAAATACGGGCGATAGGCCATTAAACGAAATAAGTTTAAGATTGGTTGGCGAGGTTACCCTCACAATATCGGGCACACGGCTAAAAAGCTGGGTAATGCTATCAATGTTTTTAAGAAACGTTTTATCAAAAATGCCTGCCTTGCGTTCAATTCCGATTAAGCAAAATTCGTTATCGTACTCAAACGTTTTACGGTATTGGTTATACAATTCTAGCTCGTTGTCTTCGTTCGGAAAAAAGGCTTCGAAATCATAATTAAATTGCAAGCCTGTTAAACGTGTGCCACAGAGAACTGAAAAGAGTAGAACAAAACTTACAACAAAGGTGTAATATGTTTTTTGCGACTTGATAAAAGCGGTATTAAATTTGCGCCACAAAGATACACGCAAATACTGAGTTTATACCATGTTATTCATTATTTCCCAAAAAAAATATAAATGTTGTGGTTGAAAATTTTTGGGTTTAGGGCAATTGAATAGTGGTGCTTTACTTTAAGTGGCACGTAAAGGACGCAAAGGGCGAAGGGTTGGGTGCTTTACTTTAAGTGGCACGCAAAGGACGCAAAGGACGCAAAGAGCGAAGGGTTGGGTGCTTTATTTAAGTAGCACGCAAGGGACGCAAAGGACGCAAAGAGCGAAGGGTTGGGTGCTTGACTTTAAGTGGCACGCAAAGGCGCAAAGGGCGCAAAGAGCGAAGGGTTGGGTGCTTTGCTTTAAGTGGCACGCAAAGATTCTGTGTTGATTTCCAAATAAAATATTAATTTTTTATCTTTACCTCAAGGCGGTTTTGAGCCAGCCTCTGTAGCGTGTTTAAACAGTTTGTGTTTGCACGCTATTTTTTGTTGT
>JAAFIL010000005.1 GCA_013297775.1 Bacteroidota bacterium | reverse complement strand
AGGACTTTCTACAACATCTACAAGTACTATCTCAAATGAGTTGGCTTGTTGCAATACTTTTTTACCTGGCAAATGAAATAATTTACTTTTTATCAGAAGTTGTTCAAGGCTTGTTATTATTCGCCAACATTGAGCTTCGCTGATGCCATAATCAGAACTGATGTGTAAAAAAGTCCTATATTCTCTATAGTACATGAGCATCATTAACAGCTTATCTTCAATACTTAATTTTGGTTTAGGACCTCGTTTGGCACCTTGTATTTTATGAATAGATACTGGTGCTAAACGATTAGCTTCAGAACGCATTACCATAAACGTCTCTTTTGAAACCCCAGTAAGCCTTTTGAATAAAGCTGGTTTGTACTCTTTTATATCTTTCCATTTCATACTCTAATTTCTGAAACAATAACAGCTCTTTTAACAACACTTTATTTTGTTTTTAAAAGTAGAATGTGAATTATGAAAGAGGTCTAATCAAACATTTAGAGGCTAATTCGTTATCATCCCAAGCAAGTTTTTTTCAAACTTGACATGTCCTTTAAAATTTTTCAGTAAGCAACTGCTCAACGGCTTTAGGTAAATAGTTCCATTCGAGTTCATTAATTTTTTTGGCTAAGGTTTCGGGCGTTTCGTTAGGCACTACCGAACATTTTTCTTGCAAAATAATTTCTCCTTTATCGTACTCTTCGTTTACGAAATGAATGGTGATGCCACTTTCGGTTTCGGCATTGGCAATAACGGCGCGGTGTACATGAATGCCATACATGCCTTTGCCGCCATATTTAGGCAATAGCGAGGGATGAATATTAATGATTTGGTTTGGAAACGCTCGAATAAATGCTGGAGGAATTTTAAGTAAAAAGCCAGCTAAAATAATAAGATCAATTCCTTCCACTTTTAAAAACTCAATAATTTGCTCGGTGTAATTTTCGAGAGCCGTTTTACTAATAATTTGAACTGTTTTACGGTGTTTTTCGGCACGTTGAATAACACCGGCTGTTTCGTTATTACAAACTACGATTTTAAATTTAATTCGGCTGTTGTTGGCGAAATAAGTAAATAGGTTTTCGGCATTACTTCCTTCTCCGCTGGCGAAAATAGCTGCGTTGACGACCATGCACTACACGTTTTTTTTGTTTTTACGAAATCGCCAAACACCAAATGTGCCAATGGCAACCAAAGTACTTATTAAAAGTAACCAAGCTAACCCTTTTCCGTTTCTATCTTTTTGGTGGGCATTGTCTGTTGATTTATTTCCTGTTTTAAGCAGCGCAATATTTTGCAAGTAAACCTCATCGGCAGCCGAACTAAGGTGCGTTAAGGGCAACACCGAAGCCACGTTCAATAAATTTAAACTATCCGAAAATAACTTCCGCAATTGTTCTTCTTGTTTTAAATTAGCAACGGCCGATAATTGCACGGCTATCAGTTTTTTAAAATAACTGTCTTCTAACTGAGAGGTTACTAAACGAACTTTATTAATAATTTCTTCGGCTGTTTTAAAATCTTTTTTATTGAAAAGTGCTTTGGCGGTGTAGTATAAGTTGATGGCTTGTTCTTGCGCGTTGCCTTCTAGTAAATGCAATTGATAAGCCAAATCGAAATGTGAGCGGGCTAATTCGTTGGCACCCGTTGCTAAATAACATTGCCCTATTTGTGTATTGAGAAGCGCACTTATTAATTTATTATGATTGATTTGTTGAAGCGAAAGGCTTTTTTTATAATAGTTAATGGCATTAGCGTAGTCTTTATGAATATAGCACACATCTCCAGAATTTTGCAACGAAAGCCCTGCTAACACTAATTTTTTTCGAGTTTGAAAAAGTTTGTAAAGTTGTAAGTTAAGCGTTACTAAAGAATCGGTTTGGTAGAAGGGCATTGCCTGAAATAGTTCGGAGGCTTTTGAAAAAGTGATATAATCTTTATCGTTAATAGTTTTTGCAACACTTTGAGAGGCGGTGATAACTTCTAAAGCCTTATCGTTGTTTTGCCCCAGCTTATACAACACCGCTCGCATGGTTAATACATCGAAAAGAAAATTCAAATTTTTGGTATAAGTATCGGGAGTGGTGTTGGCTAAAATAAGGCGTTCGGTTTGTTCGCTAATGGTCAAGTTATCGTTTACAACCGAAACAAGATTTATTAACTTTATGCCTATATCAATACGTTTTTGAACTGGCTCGCTAACATCAACAAAAATAGATTGTAATGAATCTAAATCTTCTTTTTGCGCATGTAAATGGAAAGAACTTAATAGCCCCGTTAATAGTAAATAAAAGCTAATAAGAATATGAATTTTACACTTCATTTTAGAATGTGCAAAGATAGCATTAAAAACGATTGTGTAACAGCCCCGAAAAATCTTTCATTTTGCGCTGCGATACAGGGATGGCAGCCCCGCCCTCTAAAAAAAGAATACCAGAACGCCCTTTATTAAATTTTTCAATTTTATGAACATTAACAATAAAACTATGATGCGTGCGCACAAAAACGGCCTCGTTTAACTGTTTTTCAATTTCACCAATAGATTTGCTAATTGTTTTCTTTTCTTCTTTGGTGTGGCAAAAGGTATAATTGCCATCGGCTTCAAAAAATAAGATGTCGTTATAATCTACAAATTCGGTTTCGTTGTAATTGGTTAAAAGGAATTTATCTTTTATTGGAACGTCGGTGTTTACCTCGTTCGAAAGTAACTTAGTTGTTTTGTCTATTGCTTTTTTTACGGCTGCTATAAACTCGTTGGTGTTAATTGGTTTGAGGAGGTAATCGAGTGCCTCGGCTTTAATGGCTTTAATGGCGTAGTTATTATAAGCAGTAATAAAAATAACTTCAAAGTCCCATTCTTTTAATTCAGATAATACATCAAAACCCGAGCCACCCTTAATTTGGACATCCATAAATACCAGATGTGGACGTTGCTCGGCAATGAGTTTCAGCGATTTGTTAACCGAGTCGGCAATACCGCACAGTTGAACCTCGCGAAAGTGTGTTTCCAAAAGATTTTTAATCAAATTCTGACCAGTTAGTTCGTCCTCTATTATTAGTGCTTTTATCATCATATAATGGTATATCAATAATTACTTTAGTTCCTAAACTCTCTTCATTAAAATGTCCTTTTTTATCTATAATTTCAAAATTCAAATCAATTTTACTAATTTTTTTCAAGATGTCCTTTTTATCTTTTATCAATCCCAATCCTTTTGATACATGTTTTTTAAACGATTCATTAATTTTTTTTGAGGCTTCGCGTCCAATTCCATCATCATCTATTGTGCAACGAATATTTGACTCGTGGGCTGCAAAAGTAATGTGTAAGTTACAAAGATTTTCAGCGTGTGCAATGCCATGTTTAATTGCATTTTCAACAAATGGTTGAATAATATTGGTAGGAATAAATTGTTCGCGTAGGCTAGGCTCTACTTCTAAAAAATAATTAAACTTATTATTAAATCTATATTTTTCTAATTCGAGGTAGTGAATTAAAATACCAGCTTCTTCGTTGATGCTAATCGTTTCGTTAGAACTGTACTCTAAAAATCGCCGCAATAACATTGAAAAGTGATCAATGTATTTATCGGCGGCTTCAAAATTATGCGCACTAACACAATACTTAATGCTATTTAAACAATTAAAAATAAAGTGTGGATTAATTTGAGCGTGTAAAGCCCTTAACTCTACCTGAGCAATTTTAGCTTCGTATAAATTTTTCTCTTCCACTTTTCGTTTAAACGAACGTAAACGCCAAACCGTAATTAACGCTGCAATAAACAATAAAGCACCTAACATTAGCACTTTAAAAACAAGGGTTTCAGTTAAAGTAGGAACCACCGTAAATTTGATTTCGGCACAGGGGTGATTAAGTGCATTGGCATCTACCGCTTTTACTTTGAACGTATAATCGCCCGAGGGCAAAAGTGCAAAACGGGCTTCGTTAACCAGTGTTGGCAAGCTCCAACGCCCATCAAGCCCTTCTAGTTTATATTGGTAGTGAAGATTGGCAGAGGCATCAAAATTATTGGCGCGAAACGTAATGCGTAAGGTATTATTGGTACTTGGAAACGCAATCGAATCGGTTTTTAAAAACTGTAAAGTATCGTTCACTTGAATACTTTCAATTTCAGTAATAGGAGTTACATTCGATGTTTGCCGAACTAAATTTAAGTGGAGTTGAGAAAATCCTTTCACATTTGGAAATAACAAGGTGTTGCTATCTATATAACAATAATTGGGCATAAACGCACCGTTAAATTCTTCTATTTCTAAACCTTGTTGCGCATCGTAACGCCGTGGTATTAACAATTCTGTTTGGCGGCGAATGAAACGTTCTAACAATACTTCTTTAATGGCATAAAGCCCATTGTTAGTGGTCATCCATAAGGTATTACTTTTGTCTTTTGCTAGGCAAAAAATATCGTCGGGTAAAAGACAACCTCTGTATTCGTTAATATTAATGAGTTTATTTTCTCTTAACAAAAAAAGACCTTTGCCATAAGTACCAAACAAAAGCAATCCGCTTGTTGTAGTGTATATGCAACGCACATCGGTTACGTTTAATCCTTCTTTTACACTAAAGTGGCGTTTAACGCGTTCGTTCTCAATCATGTAAATATGCGAACGCCCAGCAGCAACTAATGTAGTGGCATTTATTTTTTTAACGCACGTAATTCCATTTTTTATTTCTTTAGAAAAATCACTAATGATCTTTAATTTACTACTTACTAAGCAAAGCCCATCTTGATGTGCTACCCAAATATGATTCGGGGTGTCGTAAAGAATTTGTGTAATGGGGCTTGGACCTGTTACTTTAAGATTTTCAATGGTTTTCGAGTAGGGATTTGTTAGAATTTGTCCGCCATAAGACCCCATCCAAAGTTTACCATTTATAAATTGAGACGCTGTAAAAAAACCATTGTAAGTTGTATAAGGTTTCAGAACTCCTTTTTTGAAAGTATATATTTTATCTGAAAGTGTACTAATGTAAACGCTGCTATCAGGGCCAAGTGTAATGCCCGTGCATCCTTTACTCGTGAACCCGTTAATATCTGTAAACGAAGTTATCACATCGGGGCGCAACACAAAAAGCCCATCGGCCATAGTGCCTACCAATAATTGCCGTAGGTTTTTTTGATAGTATAGCGTTCGGATGTTGATAGAATACGCAGAAAGTTTAATGGCTTGAAACTGCTTAGTTTTTATATTAAAGTGATATATTTTTTCGGAGGTTGCCAAATAAAAATTACCAAGGCTATCGTTTGTAAACTGAAAAAAATCGAGGGCAATTGAATCGGGTTTTGAAAAAATAGGTTTAAAGATAAGTCCAGTTTTTGTTTCGGCTTGTAATAATTGATTGTTAACTAAGATGTAAAAAAAACGAGTTGATTTTTGAATCACTTCGGTTAAGTTAGCAACACCGCCACTTCCTGCATAAATGGATTGGATACTCGATAACTTGGCATCACTTTGGTACAATTGATTATCTATACTTAGGTATAAATTGGTTTGCGTGGCAAATAATTTTAGATAGCTAGATACAGTTGGTATGGTATGCTTGGTAAATTTTTTGGTGGATACGTTATAACTAAATATACGGTTAGATGAGTTAACAAAGTAAATTTTATTTTGAAAAGCTATAACTTGTTTAACGCGCTTAATTTCGGATGGCAACAACAATTGGTTAATGCTCGGATGAATTTGATAGCAAGCACCGTTTGGATTAACCACAAAATATTTTTCGGGTGCCGTTGTTTTTACCAAATGATTATAAAACTTATAATTATCTATTTTAGAGAAAGGTATTTCAGTAAAGCGATCGCCATCAAATTGTACAAGGCCATTGTATGTACTTAGTAAAATACGGTTGTTGTGTGTAGGCATTAATGCGTGTACAGAGTTTTGTTTTAATCCTTTTTTAGAATTATACTGCACCACCGAAAAGTGTAAATGGGTTTGTGCTGCCAGTGTTTGAGCCAATCCAATCCATAAAACAAGTAAAATCTGTTTTAAGAGCTGCATTTAAGTTCGGTTTATTTTTTCTATAGCATCATCAATTACAGCATTCATTTTACTAAAAAATTGATAACGCTGCTTTTCAGATACCCCGCTAATGAGTGTACTTTTTTTCTCTAAGTTTTTCATCCAATGTTCGGTTTCTTCGCAAAACTCGGGGTTGGTGGTGGTTAACGAGTTAAGCGTATTAAACGAAATGTACGAATAGCGCGCCTCGCCCATTAACACATAAATACAGTTGGTGCCTAAAACAACCTCACTGCAATACATTTGATACGTTTCTTCTTTATCACTCTTTTGTTTTGACGCATGCTCGGCAAATTGTTGCACTTTGCCAACCATTTGCCTGTACTCCTCTAACAACTCTAACGTTTGATTTTTCTTTAAAACACCGCTTTCAAAATAAAAACTAATTTGTTTGATACCAGTTAAAATCGTTTCATCGGTCCAAACTTCTACACTAGGTATTTGAAGGTATTCTTTATACAATTGATGAGCTAACTTTACCAAATCGGGCGAGATAATGCCCCATTCAAATTTTTGATGTTGGTATTTTTCAATATTTAAAACACTACGTTGCCAATAAAATAATTTAAACTCAGCTAACTTTTCACTTGAGAACGAATAAAAAATAGGAATTTCTTCGGCAACGTAATGAATACGTTTTTTATCGAAAGTATGAATACGCTTTAAGTGATTAAAGAGGCGGTTTAAATACGCTTCAAAATTGGCCTCGCTATCGGTTAATTTGGTGTAAGCAAATGTTACCGTATCTTTCTGATTACTGAATACATCATCAACACTTAAGGTATATTGTTTAGTCAATTTATAAACCTCATCAATGCTAATTTCGGTTTCGCCTCTAATGCGGCGATACGCACTGTCTAAACTAATGCCTAACACATCCGATAGTTCCTCGGCCAAACCAATACCAGGCGGCAATACTTCTTTCAATTTTTCTATAAAGTGATCTTGTATTCCAACAGGCTTACTCTCTTTTTTTTGTCTATTTGGCATAATTTTTAGTATTCGCTTTCCTATAAAGCTAAGTATTTTTACAAAAATCGCCAATTTAAGTGTTCAATGTTGCATTTTCTGCAAATAAAAGGGACTAAGCCTTACTAACCCTTTTCTTGTAGTAAAAACTACAAGTTTTAAAAAAGTCTAAGTAGTAAGCCGTTAGCCCAAGCCTTGTTGCAATTGTAATTTTGAACCAAGAAATTAAACGCTTATGAAAAAAATAGATGCGCTGTTGTTATGCACTTTTAGTTGGAGGTTAAACCTAGATTTCGAGAAATCTCGGTTAAAACAAAAACAGTTGAAGTTAGATAGTTACTATGGTAAATTATGCGCTTTAAAAATTGCATAAATAATTTGATTGGCACTATACATCGTATAAAAAATATGCCCCTAAACTCAGCCCAAAACTGATGTAGAGAACGGTGTTTGTTAAACCAATAAACGATTGGCTACACACCTCAACAAGCACCGTTTTTGGGGTCAAAAAAAAAAATAAAAACGTATTTAAAAATTAAATTGTATGAAAACTTTACCCTACCTCTTAACGTATAGCCGATTGGTAATGGCTGCTGTTTATATTTTCATTTCGCTTTATCAACCGTTGCAACAAGCCCATTTGGTTGTAGGTATTTTAGTAGCGGCTATTGTTACCGATATTTTTGATGGGGTTATTGCTCGGCGTTTAAAAATGGCTACTACCCATTTGCGTCAACTCGATAGCAAAGTAGATACTGTATTTTGGTTATCGCTTCTCTATCTTTTAATCGTTATGAAATCAGAGTTTGTACGCGAACACGCGATAGCTCTATTTATTTTAGTAGCATCCGAAGTTTTTATTCAACTATTGGGATATTTTAAGTTTAATACCAGCTTAGCTTTACACACCCACGCTGCTAAAGTTTGGGCTGTGTTATTAACGGTTACAGTAGCACAAATATTTTTAGGCACGTACGCTATATTTTGGTTTAGAATTACATTTCTATGGGGTTTGTTAGTGCAATTAGAAATTACATGGATAGTTTTAAAATTAAAAGTGTTGCGCGCCGATATTGCTTCTGTTTTTGAGTTGAATACCTCAGCAAGCAAATCAGATGTGATAAACGACTAACCAACAAACAAGAATCTACTTTCCACCAATCACATCGCCTATTTTTTACCTAATAAAGCACCATTAAACAGCAAAGGTAATAACGTATGAATACTATTGGCCACATACACACTTCCCTTTTGTCCCGTCATAATCAAACGAATGGGTACTCCCGATCGCGACTCATATTCGGCAATGGATTGGCGACAAGCACCGCAAGGAGTTACCGGCTCCAACACCGGTTTAAGTACCGATTGGCAACATATTGCAATGGCCTTCACCGCCGCCTGCGGGTATAAAGCCCCCGCTTGAAAAATAGCAACCCGCTCGGCACACAAGCCCGAAGGATAAGCAGCGTTTTCTTGGTTATTACCCAATATTATTTTACCGTTGCTTAAACGTACAGCTGCTCCCACTTTAAAATGCGAATACGGTGCATACGCATTTTCTACGGCTTCTTTAGCCTTTGCCATTAAAATTTGGTCAGCCTTGGGCAGTTTTTCAACCGAAGCATATACCTCAATTTCGGCCGTAACGGTTAAGGTATAAACATCGGGTTTATTTATTTTTTTAGCCATTTGTTTAAATATACAAAAAACAAAGCAGAATGAAATGGCGTTTCATTCTGCTTTAGTTTTTACATTTTAATTATTGAGTTAACGTTATACCAACGAAATATCGAATTGCACTAAATCTACAAACTCTTGAACGCGGTCTTCTACATCCTCTTGCGAAAGGCCAATTAAACGCTCGGTTCCAAATTTTTCAACGGTAAAGCTAGCCATGGCACTTCCAAAAATGATAGCACGTTTCATATTTTCGAAGCTAATATCTTTTGTTTTTGCTAAGTACCCAATAAAGCCACCCGCAAAGCTATCGCCTGCGCCAGTTGGGTCATACACTTCTTCGAGTGGTAAGGCTGGTGCAAAAAATACTTCTTCTTTATTAAACAACAAAGCACCATGCTCTCCTTTTTTTATGACTAAAACTTTTGGCCCCATATCTAATATTTTTTGAGCCGCTTTAACCAACGAATACTCGCCCGATAATTGGCGCGCCTCCGAGTCGTTAATGGTTAAAACATCAATCATCGAAAGGGTTTTCATCAGTTCGTCCATGCTTGTATCCATCCAAAAATTCATGGTGTCTAACACAATTAATTTCGGACGTTTAGTTAGTTGTGCCAACACTTGTTGTTGAATAAGCGGCATTAAATTTCCGAGCATTAAAAAATCAGGTTCTTTAAAATCAGCCGGAACAACGGGGTCAAAATTAGCCAATACATTTAATTGTGTATCTAAGGTATCGCGGGTATTGAGGTCGTTATGGTATTTCCCTGCCCAAAAAAACGATTTTTCGCCTTGTTTAATTTGCAAACCATCTAATTTTACCCCTTGTGCCTTTAAGGTATCTAAAAAAGCATTCGGAAAATCGTCGCCCACCACACTTATCAATTGAATAGATTTATAAAAGTAAGAAGCAGCTAATGCAATGTAAGAGGCTGCTCCTCCAACAATTTTATCTGTTTTTCCAAAAGGTGTTTCAATAGCATCAAAGGCCACGGTTCCAACCACTAAAAGGCTCATAATAAAGATTTTTAAAAAATTTCCGCAAAGATATTGTTTATTTCCAAAATGTGATGTATTTTTGCCGTCCCAATTGGGAAATTCCTCCTTAGCTCAGCTGGTTAGAGCACATGACTGTTAATCATGGGGTCCCTGGTTCGAGCCCAGGAGGGGGAGCAGGTCAAATACGTTTGATGTCTTTTCAAGCCCGCTGTCTGCGGGCTTTTTTGTTTCAAGAAATTATTTAAAGGCGTATAATCCATTCCTATATAATCGTTGTTTATTTGCTGCCTTAACACGTTTGGAAAATAATACCATGCATGAAAGCGCACAATTGCCGATAAAATTTTTAATTCCACTTTATTAGAAATACGCGACTTAGTATTTCGCAGTTTGGTGTAGTGAAGGATTTTAGCACAAAACTGTCGTACGAATTACTGCACCCACTATTAAGCCAAACTGCTGTTATGCCTAAGACTTTTTCAGTCTATGTAAACATTGCTATTTGTCTATTGCTTACAGGTGTCATCTCATTAATAAAACTGTCCCATAAGCCAAGTGTCAAACTGAATTTATACTTTTCGTTAAGCGTTTCAAGTTCTGTTTGCAGGTCAGTTTTGTCAATTTGTTTTGCTAATTCTAGGAGATCAATTCTCATTAAAACGTCTTTTGTAAAAGTCCTTTTAGCGTCTGTAAAAGTAACTGATTGTAAGAACTGAACTGTCGTGTTAGAGTTTAAAAGAATTAATGCGTAAACGGCAAATTCTATTTTATCAAAACCTATCAAATAGCATGTGTCATCAAGCATTACAGGCTTGTTGTTCTGTGGCAAAATAAGTGTAAAATGAAAGGTCTTGTATAGTCCTGATATGGCAACTTTAAAAGGTTTGAAAGAATAGTCGCCAATACCAAATATTGAAAACAAAGGTTTGTTGTTGTAGATACTTGATTTTCTTGCATCGAAATTTACTTGATGTCGTGTGAGGTAGTGGTACGTTTTAGGATATTCAGTTTTAATATATTTTGTTTCTTGCCCAACTTTCTTTTGCGTAACAATTGTAAACTTTCGTGTTTGATTAATTACAGTGTTTTTAAGGTCGGAACTTTTGAGAATACCGTAAACTAAATCGTCTTCCAATTTCACTTCTTCATTCAGTCCGTTTACATAATGTCCGTTCACTTTGTCTAATTCCATTACGGTAGAACAATCGTGCTTTAAACCTTGTCGCCAAACAAAAGGACATTCACCGTCAATTTCTTTTGAGTGGATATAAGTGTCAATGTTTGAAACAAATTTGTCGTTCAACCAGCCGAATTTAAGTTGAGATTTTTGACGATTGTAAAAATCAAATTCTAAGCAATCCGATGTAGGTTGTGAATTTAGTTTACAATAAAACAAAGCTGCTTCAACTGAAACATTAAACTCTTTTTTGCTGTCAATGCAATGTTTTTCAATAGCTGAAATCTTATATCGGTTTTTATTTTGGTCAAAGACAATGTTTTTGATAACAGAATTTTTCACCAATAACAACAAATTCCCTTTCATATTTTGAAAGGTTTCAATCATAGTAAGTGTTATAAATTCAGCAATATCAAAATTACCCTTGCCGGTCATTGCATCTAAACCGCTATGGTTTTTGAAATTCGTTTTTTTCGGAAGATTCGTTGAATTTAAACTACCCAATTTTGAATTAGTTACCCAAGGTGGATTACCGATGACTAAAATACTGTTTGTTGAATGTTTCTTGGCTATTGCTTTAAAATCGAAGTCGAAAACATTGCAATGAACTATTGAAATTTTTGGCTTATTTGAATTTGGATTAGAAAGGAAAAAATCAACAATGCTGAATTTGGTTTCCCAAACGTAAGGTTTGTAAATTTCAACACCAAAGACCTTTTTAATGTTTTTAAAATTGTGTAAGGAAGCAATGATAAAATTTCCCTTCCCGCAAGTTGGCTCAATTATAACTTCGGGTGAAATTTTTTTCTCCGCTAAGTATAAAGTTACTTTGTTCGCTAAGTCAGAATTAGTTTGGAAGTCGCCATATTCCGATCTATCAGGTTCTTCAACAACATTATTGGCAATGGAAAGAACCTCTTTAAGCATTACTAATTCTTCATCATTATCAAAAAAATATATGATACCAAAAGCATCATGCATTTTTTGATTTGCCTTTTCAAAAGATGTAATCTTTTTCAGATTATCGTTTAAGAAATCCGAAACTTGATAAGTAATATTTGCTTTAAATACTTTATTCACTTAGTGTTTATTTTCAAAGGTGTTCATGATCTGCTGCGCTTAATTCATCAGTAAGGTTTATTATAGCTTACAATCTTGGTAATTCCTTTTACTTCTTCTGTAAGAGTTACAATTCGTTGATATTGTAATCTCCATTGTAAAGCATTTGAAATAGTCAAGTAACCCTGTTCAGGTGGAGTTTTTAAGAATTGATCCGCTAATTTCGATAATGTTATTTCGTCTGCTGGAATATTTTTGTCTTGCAATTAAGCAATGATGTCGGCTTCATTGGCTTTGTCCTTAACCATTTCTCTTAAACGGTAAGTTGTTGTGTAGTCAGCCGTTCTCTCTTTTGCAACAAAGGAACAACTTACAAAATTCAAAGTTGCAGTTTTACTTTTCGGGTCGTCAGCTTTGTCGTAAACGAATACAAGTAAATTGTAACCAAGCCCGAAAACCTTTTGTTTAGCGTCTTTGAAAGGGCAAGATGATTGGGGCTGTTTTATCGAAGTTACTTTGATGTCGGTTAAAATATCGTCAGAAGGGAGGTCAACACCGCTGGCAGAAGAACCAATTGTAACTTCGTATTTGTCATTTAAGTATTTTTGAAATTTCTGTTCAATAAGCGTCCCAACCGCTTTACCGTCAGTTACTCCAAACAGTTCTTTATGCTGAAACTTGGATTGTTCGGTACAAAACATTTGAGCTTCTTTTATTAAGGTTTCTATTGCTAACTTTTTCTTCACTCTTGTCTAGAAATATATATTGCTAAGTTAATGTTTTTAGGGTCTAAATCTATCTTGTTTTTCCGTCGAGTTTTACACAAAAGTTAGATGTCAATCCTTAGTATTCGTTTATTAAACAATCGTCATAGCATCACGAATAACTTTTTTCTATGCCCATGCTTCCAAACCATCTCTCTCAAAAGGTCACAAGTACTTTGCCATACCCTATATAATTAAAAATTCCTTCCAGACTTTTGAACTATTTAATGGAAACAAATATTGCAAGCCACCCTATTTCATATAAAACAAGACGCTATTAAAATGAAGCATTCTCCCATTTATACACTAAACGAAAAGTCTATTTTTTACTAGAATGGCTCTCAAGAACTAAGCTTTATTTGCTTTCACCAATCGGTTTAAAAAGAACAGTAAACTGCCCGCTACTACAATGTGCATAATATCTAACACACAGGCATAGCCAAATGTTACATTCGGAATATTTGTAAATGGACTGGCTAACGATAACACCACCAAAACAAGTGATAAAATGCTAAACCAAAGCAATCCCTTTTTACTGAATTTAGCAAATAAGAAAAATATAAGTGCACCTATGAATGTAGGAAAAGTACTCGCTAAAACAACGGGTAATAGGGTTAGAGGCTGTTCGGGCTGTACAAAAATAGAGTCGTCAATAACGCCTGTACTGTGAAAAACTAAAAATAGCAAAGCGTTTATGCCAATAGAAGTTGAAATGGCCAATAAGGTGGCTTTCATAATTTGTGGAAAGGTTACATTTGTTTTCATCTATTTTTATTTTTTAGGTTTTATATTAATTGTATATACAACTAATTTATTGAAAAAAATTAGTCGCTGCGTAATTTATCAAGTAAAGCATTTAAGTGAAACGCTTCCGATTCGCTTAACTGGCTTGTTGGCATTAGTTTCGGATTAAAACTTTTATCTATTTGTTTTAAAAGTGTTTGACCTATCAAAGTAATTCCAATCACGTATTCTCGCCTATCTACCGCCGAATGTTTTACACTAATTAGTTTTTTCTCTTTCAATTTTTTTACAATCAGCGTTAGGTTAGAGCTGGGTGCAATCATACGCGATAAAATATCTTTTTGACACATACTTTTAGGATGTGAGCCTCTTAAAATACGCAATACATTAAATTGCTCGTGTGTTAAATTAAAAGGCTTTAAATGTGTTGATACTTTATTGTGTAACCAATTTGCTGTAAATAAAATATTAATACTAGCTTTTACTTGCTCGCTCGCAAAACGTTGCTGCTTAATCTCGTGTTCTAAAGATGCCATTGTAATTGAATTTCAAAAGTAAATAAATTAGTTATATGTACAAGTATTTTTTTAATTATTTTTCTCTTTTATGGGCTTGAGTGTCATGGTGGTTCGCCAAGCTTCTTGCAGGGCTTCTTTTACCATTTCTTTAGTAGCTAAACTTAGGTTAATGTGCGTCCAACCTAGTTTACCCCATTTATTGGGTACAGGGTACATAATAGCTTTGTCGTATAAACAAAATAAATCTTGTTGCTCTACCGATAATTTAACGGTGGCGCGCTTTTCGGGGGCATTTAAACTCGCCATTATTTTATGATTAGCATAAAAGCGAACAATGGTTTTATGCGATTTTATACTCACACCATCGAGTGCCAAGCCGAGGTTAAAAAAGGTCTTACTATGTATCATCTCTAGCTAAGGTATTTAAAATTCACCTTTCTTTACTACTTTTGTTGCTGAGGTTTTCATGACATTCGATCCGTTTTTATATAATTTTCCTGTTAACGATTGCATTGCTGATTTAAAGCAACAGTTACATGCGCAAAATACGCTTCTGTTAGGAGCACCGCCGGGTGCGGGCAAAAGCACTATTTTACCATTGGCATTATTAGATGAGACGTGGTTACAAGGAAAAAAAATAATCGTATTAGAGCCTCGCCGATTAGCCGCTAAAAGTATTGCGCAACGCATGGCGCAATTACTTAACGAACCCGTTGGCGAAACGGTGGGGTACCGCATACGCCTCGAAACCCGCATTAGTAAAGCCACACGCTTAGAGGTAGTAACCGAAGGCATCTTAACGCGTTTATTGCAACACGATAATGCTTTAGAAGATACGGCTTTGGTTATTTTTGATGAGTTTCACGAACGCAATTTACAAGCCGATATGGCTTTGGCTTTGTGCAGAGAGGCGCAACAGGTTTTACGTCCCGATTTACGCCTACTCATTATGTCGGCCACCCTCAATATGCCCGAGCTACAAGCGTTGTTAAACGCCCCCTTCATCGAAAGCACAGGACGGCAATACCCTGTTGAGTTATTTTATGGAAACGATGCCGACGAGCGGTTATTGCCCGAATTAATGGCGCAGTGCATTGTAGAAGCACTTGCTAAACATGAAGGGGATTTATTGGCATTTTTACCCGGTGAAGCTGACATTCGCCGTTGCGAGGCATTATTAAAAAATGAATTATCAACTATTCGCATACATCCGCTGTATGGCTTATTAAGTTCAAGTGAACAACAAGCGGCACTAATGCCTAATAAACAAGGCTTGCGCAAAGTAGTGTTAGCAACCTCTATTGCCGAAACAAGTTTAACCATCGAAGGAGTGCGTATTGTGATTGATAGCGGTTTTGCCAAACGCCAACGGTTCGATACACGTTCGGGTTTATCGAAGTTAGAAACCTTGCGCATTAGTAAAGATGCTGCCGACCAACGCATGGGACGTGCTGGTCGTTTAAGCAGTGGCGTGTGTTACCGTTTGTGGAGTACTGCAACACACAATCGTCTGGCCGAACACCGTGTACCCGAAATAATAGAAGCCGATTTAAGTGGCCTTGTTTTAGAAGCCACCAAATGGGGTGTTAGCAACGTTTACGATTTGAATTGGGTAACGCCACCCCCCAAAGCCGCTCTTGCGCAGGCTAACGAGCTACTCGAACAGTTAGAAGCTATTAAAGCAAATAAATTAACTGAACATGGCAAACACATCCACCGTTTGGGCTGCCACCCGCGCATAGCACACATGCTGTTACAAGCCCACGATATAACGCTTAAACAATTGGCTTGCGATGTAGCGGCCATATTAGATGAGCGGGATCCTATGCCGCGCGATAGTGGTATAGATATTAATTTACGCATCGAGTTATTGCGCCGTCTTCGTGAACAAAATCGTTTAACAGGAGCGTGGAAACGCATTGCTGCTAACGCAAATTACTATTTGAATTTATTGGGATTGAAAGAAAGTAATACCGCCATAGACGCTCATAGTGCGGGCTTGGCATTAGCGTTTGCTTACCCCGAGCGCATTGCCTCGGCACGCCCTGGTAACAACGCTCGGTTTCAATTGGCTAATGGTAAGTACGCCTTGTTCGCACATCAAGATAATTTAGCGCATGAGCCTTGGTTAGCAGTAGCGCATGTGGATATGCGCGAGGGAGATGGAAAAATTTTCTTAGCAGCCGCACTAGATCCCAGCGATTTGAAAAGTTTGGTGCGTGAAGAAGAGTCGTTGTATTGGGACACCCGTAAAGGGGGTTTGCAAGCCTTTACTGAATGGAAGTTAGGTGCTTTGGTATTGAAACGTAATCCATTAACTACATTTCCAAAGCACTTGATCGGTGAAGCTATTTGTAAAGCCATTGCTAACGAAGGTTTAAGTTTATTAAATTGGGATGAACCGATGGCGCAACTGCAGGCACGGGTGGCGAGTTTACGTGTGTGGAATACCAACGCAGATTGGCCAGAAAGTAGCACTGATTACCTGTTGGTGCAAGCGCAACAATGGCTAGGGCCTTATTTAGAAACGTGCAGAAAACCCGATGATTTGAAGAAATTAAATTTAGAGGTATGTTTTTTAAATAGTTTAAGTTGGGAGCAACAACAACAGTTGAATGCCTTGGCACCTTCAAAATTAAATGTGCCAAGTGGTTCTAAATTACCCATCACCTATTTTATGAATGGAGCTACACCCCTTATGGCGGTTCGTTTACAAGAGGTGTTTGGTTTGGCCGATACACCTCGTGTTAATAACAATCAAATGCCTGTGGTGCTGCATTTATTATCGCCTGGATATAAACCCGTACAAGTAACTACCGACTTAAAAAGTTTTTGGAATAATTTATACCACGAAGTGAAAAAGGAATTGCAAAGGCGTTATCCAAAACATGCTTGGCCCGAAGACCCTTGGCAGGCAAAGGCTTTAGCCAAAGGTAAAAGTGTAAAATAAGTTTATACCAACATCATTTCTAAAAGATACGTTGACCCAGTTTCTTTTTCTCTTATACTTCCTCAAAAATTATACCCGTAGGCCTTGCTACGTCTGTAATTTTTTCGTCGCCTAAAAGAAAAATAATTCTGGTTCAACTTGTATCTTTTAGAACCGATATTGGTATAAGTCGTAAATAGATAGTTAAATCGTAGTTTCAAAAAAGAAATTCTTTAGAATAAAACATCTAACTCTGTAAAACACTTAGAATCAAAACTTAAAAATGGATTAGATGTTTTATTATAAAGTGTCCGATTTCTTAAAATTTCGGTTAAAAAGGCAAATAACCAACATAGTATTTAACATATTAAAAGTACGAAGTAACTATGTTGTACGGCACTTTTTGTCGGGAAGGCAGGACTCGAACCTGCAACCACAAGCTCCCAAAGCCTGCATTCTAACAATTGAAATACTTCCCGAAGTATTTGTGGAAATGGTAGGATTCGAACCTACATCATCGGATTTTCAGTCCGCTGCATTGACCATCTTTACTACATTTCCTTTGTCGGCCTACTTGGATTTGAACCAAGGACTCCCGTCTTAAAAGGACGGTGCTCTACCAAACTGAGCTATAAACCGAAATATGAATGGGCAACAAACGAATAAAGCACAAGGTGCTCTTCCACTGAGCTACAAGGTAATTAAAGTGGTTGTTACCTTGATGGGATTCGAACCCACGTCCGCCCGATCCGAAGTCGAAGTATCTCTATTCTACGACACCATTCACTGTTTCAAAACAGGTAAAAATCCGTAAGAGTCTTTTTTATTGCTCTACCCACTGAGCTATTTCATTTGCATGAAAGTTGGACTCGAACCAACGACACATAAATTAAAACGAAGTATCTCTTACTTACGACACTGTTTATATTTTATGAAAGAGCTAAAAGCAATAAGGGAAAATCCTAAATTTCTCTAGGAGCAGGATTCGAACCTGCGTTGGCCACGATGTATCCCTAATTTACGGCATCTTTCATGTTTTTATAATATTAACTATTGGTTATCTGGAATGCATGGCATTTCAGTTTTTTGCCAAAAGCAAAAGCAAATTCAGAACGGGGATACGCATGAGGATTTGCACCTCTTCCCAATTTGCATTGAGACCCTTCCCCTGTTGCGAGCGATGTATTCCGATTCTACGGCATTTTGACAATATCCATATTTTAAAGAACTAATTTTTATAACCCTCTCTGTTCAAATTAACAGAGAGGGGGCTTCTATTACAACATTACTTGTTTGATTTTTTCAATAGCACTCTCACCGTTTTCGATAGCATGTAACACGTCAAACACTTTATCTGACCATCCTGCGATTAAGCAGACATCATCTTTTTGAATACTTAATGGAGTGTTGCCATAACCTGCCAAATCGAACAAATACAATTTTGCATTTGGAACTATTTGCTTGTAGGATATCCATGATTTCTCAAGGCTTGAACCTCCAAATTTGCCATCCCACAATTGGCAGTCAGTGAACAACATTATTTTATCCATCATTACTCCACGATTGATTAAATCATCAATCACTTTATAACCATTTGTTGCGTAACCAACTTCACCTTCTCGTTTGTAGTATTCATCAACATTTGATAATACTCCACGGTTTGGCATGTTTATCACTTTCCAGTTATCACCAAACATTCCGGTTACTACTCTTTTACATTTCGATTGCATCAACATACCCAACATCAAACCTATGTCAAACAACATCACTTTACTTTTTGCAGATACTGCTTTTTGCATTGACCCAGATACATCACAAGCAATCAATACTCTTGTTGACTCATCAAACCCTTTCAGGTTTTTTGCACTTGCAACTACTGCATCTTCTAAAGCATTTAAAATCATGGTAACATATTCAGATTTTAAAATTTTTATCTCTCGGTAAGCGGCCAAGAATCGAAAAGGTAATTGTTTTGAATTAGCAACAGCAATTTCATTGGATAAATAGTTGCACACTTTTTTAACATGTGCTGCTGATACATTTGCATCTAAAATGTTACGCAAGTTTCTCATCAATGCCATATAGCCTATTTTACCGCTATCTATCAACTCTTTCCATTTTACTTTAACCGCATGGGCTTTTACTTTTTCATTTTCGTATTTCACTTGCCCTAAAGCCGATAATTCAGTTTCCCAAGTATATGGCACTGCTAATCCATTAGTAGCTATTTTATTGAATATCTCTTGTTGAGATTCTTGTTTAGCTTTTGGGTGAACTATAAATAAAGCATCACGCAATTTTACTTCAGTTGCACGGTTATACTTAGCAAATTGATACTCATCAAATTTATTGAAAGCTTCAGACAAACCTTTTTGTATTTGTTTAGAAAGCTTGTTCAATTTTTTAACGCCATTTCTATTATTGGCTAATTGGTAGTAAGCTAATAGTTCCGTGATTTCATCTGCACGTTTCACAACGCCATTTACTGTTTTACTTACAATTACATTACCTGAGTTTAATTTGGCCAACTCGACAGCTAATACCAAAGGGATACTTCTCATGTACATTTCATTACGCGCATACACTGCTAATTTTGCAACATACTCAGGATTATTCTTCAACATCAACGTTTGTATTCTAGCCAAACGTATATCACTTTTCTCATAAAAAGTATCGCTTAATCCAGCTGTTACTACAGCAGCGTATAATTCAATTTCAGGAGTTAACTGGTAAGCTTTTGCGCCTTCGTAGTTGTTTACTACATTTGCTTTTCTTTTAAAGACATTGAATTTCATGTTGCTCTATTTTATTATTTTTAATGTAACATGTTACTTTTTTGATTTTCGTTACTTTTTTAATTGAAACAAAAAAAGTTCATGTTTTCTATTTTTATTTAACGCCAATTTAAAATCGTTTTCTATTGGCGTTTCATATTAACAGTACAAAGGTGAGGTGCTAGTACGCATCCGAATTGCGTAGTAAATTATTTTCTCAATTTATAACCTAAAATAGTATTAACTTATTGATATTCAGTAAGAATAATTTAAACTGATGCTATCTTTAAATTGATACTACGCAAATAGATTGCGTAGTTTTTGAAAAGTATTATATTTACTTCTCAAATTATAAGGAATAAAATAGATGCCAATTAATAAATTAGCCTTAGTAAGATATAAAACGATAGACAATTGTTTGCAAAATCGTTTTCGTAAATGGACGTTGGAAGACTTAATGGAAGCCTGTTCTGATGCGTTATATGAATATGAAGGGATTACAAAAGGGATTAGTAAGCGAGCCATACAACTTGATTTACAAAATATGCGCAGCGAAAAACTGGGTTACAATGCGCCTATTGTTGTTACAGATAAGAAGTATTACAGCTATGAAGAAAAAAATTATAGCATAACTAATTCGCCCATTACTCAACAAGATTTGGGAACGTTAAACGAGGTGTTGCATGTGTTGAAACAATTTAATGGTTTTGGCTATTTTCAGGAGTTAAATGGTATGGTAACTCGGCTAGAGGATAAGCTTTACAAGCAACAACATAAAGGCAAATCATACATTGATTTTGAAAAGAATGAACTATTAAAAGGATTAAAACATATTGATCCTTTGCATAAGGCGATTATCAACAAAAAAACAATTGAAGTTACTTATCAATCTTTCAAAGCGCGGTTGCCGCAGGTAATCGTGTTTTATGCGTATCTATTGAAAGAGTATCGCAATAGATGGTTTGTGTTAGGTGCCAAAAGAAAGGGAAACGCCACCATGATTTTAGCTCTAGACAGAATTGAACAATTCAAAGAATTAAGTTCTGAGAAATATCGCAAAGCAGAATTTGATGTAAGCACTTATTTTAATGATGTTATTGGTGTTTCGAAAATGCCCAATCAAACACCACAATTAATTGTGATGAAAATCATTAAAGAACACGCTCCTTACATTATTACAAAACCGTTACATGCTTCGCAAAAAATATTAAGAGAAGATCCTGATGGGACGATCTTTTCAATTGAGGTTATTTGGAATTTTGAATTAGAGCGTGAAATATTAGGCTTTGGAGAGCAAGTGAAAGTTCTAAGTCCAAAACGATTATCAAGAAAAATTCAATCCAGAATGAAACATACACTTTCTAAGTATTCAGAGGGTTATACTTGAAACTATTCGTGAGTAACAAATTGATAAAAAGAGAAAGCCTCACATTTCTCGGAGTATCGGGACAAGTTCTGTAAGGCTTTGGTGGGAACTTCCCGAATTAAGCTAGGGATTAAAAACTGTATTCGAACCAGTAACCCTCCCGACTTTTGGTCGGGGTGCTTTGAGCCAACAGAGCTAAAAGTTGGTAGTTAATTTTTCAATCATTTTTCTACTTTTCCAATTCTTTATTTCTTTCTCTCGATTTAGTGCCAATACTTTAGTCTCAAAAACTTCTTGGTATTTTAATTCCCAATCACCCACACCACCGGTGAACCCTTTATGATTTGTATTGTGTTTGCGAATTCTTTCTTCTAAAAAATCCCCCGTACAACCAATGCAGTACTTGGCTTTAATTGCAGAAAATAATATATAAACTGTGTACATTCTTCAAATAAAAAGCCCTACATTTCTGTAAGGCTTTGGTGGGCTTTAATAGGCTAAATCCGAACGAAATCCTATAAGAATTAAAGAAATTGTGTTCTTTTATCATTTGAGTATGCTTGTAAATGAAAATGTCTTCAACTAAATCCTTGTTTATTTAGGGACTCCTCGTAAACTCAGCTCTTTTTCAATTACTTTCAAAACAGCCAATTTGACTATGACTTTTACTATTTTAATTGGTTCAATTTATGCTTATTCGAGATCTAACATAATTCTTTTTAATTTGATAATGCGTTATTATGAAATGTTCTTCAAGAGTTTTTTCTGTATTTGTTGAATTTTGAGCATTTTTACCTTGCAGATTCTTTTTCATTTTTGCCTCTAAAATGTTTAATAATACTGATTTTTATAGTTGCTGAGGAGCCCCTATATAAAGTTATCTTTAGTTTTTTGTGGACTCACTTAAAATTTCATTAAGCGTCAACGCTTTCTTATTTATGAATATATCATTATGAAAAAAATCTAGCTTTTTTAGTAAGTACGATAAAGTGTTAATCTCTGCTTTGGATAGATTGCCAACAACAATTTTTGAAACATTCGCCATTTCAGGTAATACACTCGTTATCTCCTTTTTGCCTTTACTTGTAATTGCTACTCTAACGCTTCTTTTATCGTTTTCATCGGCAAATTCTTTAATCAGTTTTTGACTTAAGAGTCGTTTGATAACTTCTATCCCTGAAGTTTTTTCCATTACTTGTTTATTAATAAGTTCAGTCTTGGTAAGGCTATCAAAAGTCATTAAGGTAATCAAAAATGCAAATTCATCCATCGTTTGAATCGGGCTGTTCTGCAAAGCTTTCTTAATATATCCCTTAGCATAACGAAACATAATCGTAATTAAAATAGAGACATCACTATTATTTTCACGTCTTACCTCTTTTAAATGTAATTCCTTATCCCCTGCAATATCTCTCATTTCAACTGTATTCGTGCCTGTTACCGCTGTGAGGTAACCTACAAAATCATTTAAGGTATAGTCTTTACTGTCTTTATAAGACGCGTCGAAAGCGAATAGATGTTCTAGTATTTCAAAAATAATTTCTTTTTTCATTTAGAACGGTTTAATATGATAACATTTCAAAATTAGAAATAATGTACGAAAACACAAAACATTTTTTGCATTTTATATGTTAACGTATTATATTTGTAAAAATTATAGCAATAACATATAATATGAAAACAAAAATTTACTTTTTAGTTATGTTAACCTCGCTTGGCATAAGAGCATTTTCTCAAAGCAATGGCATTATTCGCGGTAGCGTAAAAGACAAAAACACGCAGGAAGCAATTGTGGGGGCCGTTATTTCTTTGGATGGAACAACGAACGCCACAACTACCGATGTAGAAGGGAATTATAAAATCAATTTGGCCGTTGGAACCCATAACTTAAAAGCATCCTATTTAGGTTATACTACACTGATAAAATACAATATATCTGTTACAACAGGAAATGCCCAAACTGTAAACTTTGAATTGGAAGCAACATCGTCTGAACTCACCGAGGTAACTGTTACTTTTGATAAGGGTAAGTCGGCCGCCGCCGCCGATATGATTACACCAATGTCCACTCAAAAATTAACCTACGAAGAAATTAAAGCAAACCCAGGAGGAAATTTTGATGTGTCAAAAGTAATACAAGTACTACCTGGTGTAGGTGGCGGCACCTCCGCGAACCGCAATGATATTATTGTGAGAGGTGGTGCACCAAATGAGAATGTATATTATTTGGATGGCATTGAAATTCCTGTATTGAATCACTTCCAAACACAAGGTGCCTCTGGCGGTGCAACGGGGATATTAAATGTTTCGTTTATTGACGATGTTCAATTAAGTTCCTCTGCTTTTGATGCAAGGTATGATAACGCTTTGGCATCTACCTTTAATATCAAACAAAGAACAGGTAATCCAGAAAAATTTAGTGGAAATATTCGTTTAAGTGGTACAGAGTTTTCTACGACATTAGAAGGTCCTTTAGGAAAAAAAACAAATTACATCGTATCCGCTCGTCGCTCCTATTTACAGTTTTTATTTCAAGCTTTAGATTTACCCATAAGACCAGACTATTGGGATTTTCAATATAAAGTGTCGCATAAAATAGATGATAAAACAACACTTAACTTTATTGGAATTGGAGCCATTGATAAATTTAGATTAGTAACACCCAAAAACGCTACTCCAGAAAATGAATATATATCTAGGGCTAATCCTTTGCTTGATCAATGGACCTATACATTTGGAGTAAGTTTAAAACGCTTAATAAATAAAGGGTATATAAATGTTGCCTTAAGCAGAAATATGTTTGATAATGGAGCGGATAGATTTCAAGATAACATACAACAAGAACAGTTTAGAACTTTAAAATTAAGATCTCAAGAAATAGAAAATAAGTTAAGAGTGGATGTCAATCAATTTATTAATGGTTGGAAATTTGGGTATGGGGTTATGGGGCAATATGTGAAGTATAATGCCAATATATTTAATAACGTTAGCCCTGGTTTAAAAGACTCAGTCGGAAATGTACTTTTGCCAAGTATAGATGTTCGATTTAATAGTGCCATTGAATTTTTTAAATTCGGTGCGTTTGCACAAGTTTCAAAACGTTTTTTTAGGGAGAAATTATTAATCTCTGCTGGTGTTAGATCGGATGCAAACACATTTCTAAATGACGGTTTAAATCCATTAAATACAATCTCTCCAAGGCTTTCGTTCTCGTATAATTTATTTCCAAAAATTGATTTAACAGGTTCTATTGGTTCTTATTACAAAATACCAATTTATACCAATTTAGGGTATAGAAATGAAGCGGGCACTCTCGTGAATAAAAATATGAAATACATTAATTCTGACCATTACGTTTTAGGATTTCAATATTTGCCGAAAGAAGATTTAAGAATTACGGTTGAAGGTTTTTTTAAAGATTACAACAATTACCCAGTATCTTTAGTTACAGGAATTTCTACTGCCAATCAAGGTGCTGAATTTACTGCGGTTGGTAATGAGCCAATTATTTCTAATGGTAAAGGCAGAACGTATGGTGTTGAGTTTTTTATCCAACAAAAATTGATTAAAAAACTATTCTATGCTGTAAGTGTAACCGTTTATAAGAGTGAATTTTCTGGACTTGATGGAAAACTTTTACCATCATCTTGGGATTATGGCTATTTATTGGCAACTACTATTGGCCGAAAGTTTAAGAAAGGCTGGGAAATGGGATTAAAATACCGAATAGCTGGTGGCCAACCCTATACGCCGTTTGATCCTGTATTGTCACAACTTAATTATCAAATTACAGGTGTTGGTACTTTAAACTTTAGTAATATAAATTCTAAAAGATTGTTGCCATTTAATCAATTTGATTTTAGAATGGATAAAAAAATTAATTTCAAAAAAACAACTTTAGATTTATACATTGATGTTCAAAACGCTTTTGTATTGCCAACACCAGGCTTACCACGATATACGTTTAAAAGAAAAACCGATAATTCGGGCTTTGAAACTACAGATGGAATGACTTTAAAACAGGATGGTAGCAACGGAATACCAGTGATTATTGATAGTAATGACCCCGTTGTAGTTCCTACCATTGGATTTATATTTGAATTTTAAGTAGGGTTCACTCAAAAGCGCAAATAGTTCGTTTAGCAAGTGCTTTAAGGATTAAATTCTTTTTTAAGTGCAAGGTTTTTAGTGTTTTTTGATAAAACTCGTGCACGAAAAAAGTGAATTTTATTTTTTCATTTCGCTTGATAAAATTAACTGACGCATCGTTAGCTCAGTTCGAGGTATTTTAATACAGCTTCACTTTGCTACCTCAATTCAGTTAATTTTTATACATTTTGAGTGAACCTTAAATAATCGTAGCTTGTAAAAAAGTTAATTTATTTTTATCTACTTAATTTATAGTTTTATCATTCACTTACCTTTATACTCAAGGCACCAGAAGGGCATTTTGCAACAGTAGCTATAATTTCAGCCGTTGATGCGTTTTCCATATTTATCCACGGGTGTTGTTGTGGTTGAAAAAAGGTTGAAATTATTTTACCCAGATTTACATAATTTGACAATTAAAAAGGCTCATGGAAAGTTAGCAACAGATATTTGGATTAAACTGGAAACTATTTAAAATGAAAATATAAACAGGATACATTCCATAAAAAAAGCCTCACATTTCTGTAAGGCTTTGGTGGGAACTACTGGGTTCGAACCAGTGACCCCCTGCTTGTAAGGCAGGTGCTCTGAACCAGCTGAGCTAAGCTCCCATATTCGGGGACGCAAATTTACAATCAATTTTCGTATTTCGCAAAAAGAAATTTAGATTATTTGTAATCGTTTGATTTTCAAATTTTTAAAATTGACCTAAATGTATCAACGGTGCTGTTATTTATAAAAATAACTGTATTTTGTAACCTAACTCTTTTATTATTTTTAAGGATGAAACATTTAATAACAAGTCTTCTTTTATTGGCTTCTTTACACACATGGTCGCAACGCCAGTATTGTTCACAGCATAAAATACACACGCAAGCGGCTTCTAAACAACAACAAAGCAACGCGGCGGCCCTTTGGAAAACCGATCACTACGACATGAAGTTTGTACACCTTAACTTGAACTGCGAACGTAATACGCGTTATATTTCGGGGAACGTAAAAAGTATTAATAAAGTTACCATAGCCAGCATGGATACTTTTTTTTGTTTATTGCATCAAAATCACACCGTGGACTCTGTTTACATTAATGGTGTAAAAATTTTATCAGTAAGCCGAAAAGATTCTTTAATTCGCGTTAAACTACCAAGTCCATTATTACAAAATGCAAGTTTTACAGCTATTGTTTATTATAAAGGAACTGCTCCAACAGGAGGGGCAGCTATTGGAAGCGGTTATAGCACGGGAACATCTGGATCTTGGGGCAATCAAGTAACGTGGAGTTTAAGCGAAAGTCAAGTGGCTTACCATTGGTGGCCGTGTAAGCAAAATCTACTCGATAAGATAGATAGTTCGTGGGTGTTTATTACTACCGATAGCTTAAATTTAGCAGGTTCTAATGGTAAACTTAGCAATGTAGTTATTGTCGGAAATAAAAAACGGTTCGAGTGGAAGAGCCGTATTCCTATTGCTTATTACTTAATATCGGTGGCAATAGCCAAATACAAACAACTTAACTTTTATGCCAAACCTAATTTTTTACCTTTGAGCGATTCTATTTTAATCCAAAATTTTATTTACGATGGTGCCATCAATAATACTAACTGGATTAATAACCAAAGACCCTCTCTATTGGCAATAAAACCCCAACTCGAATTTTTGTCGGGTTTATATGGCTTATATCCCTTTTACAAAGAAAAATACGGCAATTGCATGGCCCCCTTTAGTGGCGGTATGGAGCATCAAACCATGACCAGTCAAGGTTTTTTTGATTACTATATTAACGCGCACGAGTTGGGACACCAATGGTGGGGCGATAATGTAACTTGTAAAAGCTGGGGCGATATTTTTATCAATGAAGGGTTTGCCTCTTATACCGAGCATTTGGTGGCTCAATATTTAGATCCCCCCAATTTTTTACCCAACTTGAATGGTGCCCACAACAGCGTTATGTCTCAATTTGGCGGCAGTTGTTATTTTACTGGAAACGATACTACCAACGATGCCCGCATTTTTAGCAGCCGTTTAACGTACGATAAAGGCGGAGCGATTTTACACAGCATGCGTTGGGTTGTTAATAACGATAGTATTTGGTTCAACACATTAAGAAGTTTTCAGCAGCTTTATAAAGGTGGTGTAGCCTCGGTTATTGATTTTAAAAATCACTTACAAACACAAAGCGGTATAAACTTTACGCCTTTCTTTAACCAATGGTATTATGGCGAGGGCTACCCAACATATAACGTTACGTGGAATTTTTCGGGAAATACGTTTTACTTAAAAAGTAGCCAAACAACGAGTATGCCGGGTGTTACGCCGCTCTACACACATCCCATGCAGTATAAGCTATTGCGCACGGGCGCACCCGATACCTTAATTCGTGTGCCCCATAACGTTGCTATCGAAAATTATACAATGAATGTAAGTGGAACAGTAATTGGCGTGCAAGTAGATCCTAATAATTGGGTGATTAACAAAGCAATTGGGCCAACTAAAGATGTAAACTTATCTATTACCGAAAATGAACAAGGTGTAAAAGCAATAACCATCTTACCAAATCCATTAGTAGATTTGGCCACTATTTATTTCACCGATTTATTTTTAGGGCAAGTCGAAGTTTTTGATAGCAATGGCAAACGCTGTATCAAAAAAACAATTGAAGCCAATCAAATGGAACTTGATTTTAAAAACTTAGCAACGGGGGCTTACCTCGTAAACGTTAGCACTTTAGATGGTAAATTAGTTTACAGTCAAAAAATGGTTAAACGATAGTTATACAAATACCAGCAAAATGTCTATTGATTTGTAATATATATAAAGCCAGTTTTAACTAAACGCTAAAATTGAACAATTAAATTTGTTTTTTAGAAAAAAAACGATATATTTACTATACAACAAATTGCTTTATTATGCCTATTAGCTCTGATTTATTTCATCAACTGATTCTTGAGCACTTTAAAGAAAGTGTAGCTATTTTAGATGAACAGTTGAACCTACTTTTTACCAATAAAGTATTCGAAAAATTAATAGGTAGTTCTAAAGAACAATTATTAAATCAACCTATTACTAATTTTGTAGTTGGCGATGATTTATTTCTTGAAAAACTACACATTGCGGCTCAAACCGACGCTCGTGTTTACTCTTATTTTAAAAGTCCTAGTCGCTATTCGTTGAATGTAAGAATTAGAGTTACCAAAATTACACATAGTGAAAAACTATTTTATTTATTGCATATAAAAGACAACACTAAAAATAAAGTCATTGATTACGAAGTATTGCGTAAAACCCTCACCGTTGAAACGCTTTCAAAATCGAGAAAAATACGTGATGGAAAATTTAATGAAGCCATCTTCGAAATTTTAGAAATGGCTTCTTTATCAACAGGAGCCGAACGTATAAATGCTTGGTTATTCGACGAAAACCGAGCTAAAATACGCTGTATTGGAAATTACGATTACCGAACCAAACAACTTATTCCACAAGATGATTTGCCACGAATTGGTATGCCCAATTACTTCAAATTGTTTGAAACCGAAAAAATTATTTTAAGCCACGATTCAGAAAACGATAAAAAAACAATAGAGTTATTAAAAGATTATTTAATACCCAATGGCATCAAAGCCATGATGGATATACCAATTCGTATTGAAGGCGAAATGATTGGTGTGGTTTGTTTTGAAGAAACAGAAGGCCCACGTATTTGGCGTATTCAAGATCAACAATTTGCATTAATCATTGCACAAATGATTTCGTTAGCACTCGAAACCTACGAGAAATTAAAAGTACGCAAAGAGCTTGAGCAATCTTTACGCGAACAAAAAACACTACTGCGCGAAATTCACCATCGGGTTAAAAATAATTTAGCCATTATGACCAGCTTGGTTAACCTTCAGTCGGATAGGGTAAAAGACCCCTATCACCGAAGTTTATTTACCGACACCAAGAACCGTATTGCCTCCATGGCCAGCGTGCACGAAGTGCTCTATAAATCGAAAAATCTTTCGAATATAAATTTCAAATCATTTTTATCCAGTGTATTGGTTCAATTGCAAGGCTCATTTCACAATCCAGATAAAACTATTGAACTTTTAACAGACATAGAAGACATTGATTTAAACATTTCAACCGCCATACCTTTAGCTTTAATTGTAAATGAACTCATCACCAATTGTTACAAACACGCTTTTAACGATTGTAAACAAGGTAAAATATGGATTCAGTTGAAAAATAACTTTGGGTTTATAACGCTTATTATTAAAGACAATGGCAAAGGATATGACCCCGACTTAGTGAAACAAAAAGAATCGTTGGGCTTAGATATTTTTAATGGTTTAGTCGAACAAATTAATGGAACAGCCTACTACAATAGCGACTCGGGTAGCGACCACCGTATTGTTTTTGAGAACACTTCTAACAATTAGTATATTTGTAACTATTTTTTAGTAGAAATTTTTTGGTAAAGATTTAATATTTTTTAAAATAATGATGCGTTTAAAATCATTTACTTTCAATCCATTTCAACAAAATACATATCTCATTTGGGATGAGACTGGGCATGCCACCATTATTGACCCAGGAAACCATTCTGCATCTGAGCATTTAATCCTCCAACAATTTATAGACTCGCAACAACTTAAATTAGAAATGTGTTTGCTAACGCACGCCCACATTGATCACCTATTGGGATGCGATTTTATTTACCGCACGTATGGGCTATTGCCACAACTCCATGCCAACGAATTATTTTTTATAGACCGAATGGGGCTTAGTGCAAATATGTACGGTATTCCCTTCGAGCAAGCACCGCAACCGCAATATTTTATAACTGAAGGGCAACTTATAAACAGTGGCAATATCCAATTGAAATGTTTGTTTACGCCGGGTCACTCACCGGGTAGCATTAGTTTTTATTGCGAACAAAGTAATGTCGTTATTAGCGGCGATGCGTTATTTATGCAAAGCATTGGCCGCACCGATTTGCCAATGGGAAACCACGATACGCTAATTAAAAGTATTCGTAGCCAACTATTAACCTTGCCCGATGTAACCAAAGTTTATAGCGGACACGGCCCAGCCACCACCATTGGTTTCGAGAAAATAAACAACCCGTATTTGAACATGTAATTAAGAGTAACACCTTCGTTTTTATTTGCCATACAACGCATCCAAACCAAAACCAAAGGTCTTTTAAACCGCAAATCATTTGGCATAAGATAATCGCAAAAGCACTAAAATTTCATTTTTTTACAGTATTTTTGAATCATGAGTTTAACAAAAAAAATAATTAACGTTGGCAACATTGCCTGTGGTAGTAAAGAGTTGTTTTTAATTAGCGGACCGTGTGTTATTGAAAGCGAAAGCATCATGCTTAAAACCGCCGAAAAATTGAAAGAAGTGGGCGAACGACTTAATATAAAAATTATTTATAAATCTAGTTTTTTAAAAGATAACCGAAGTTCATTAAAGTACTACGACGGTCCAGGCCTCGATAAAGGCTTAGCTATTTTAGCTAAAATAAAAGAACAATTTGGTTTCCCGATTTTAACCGACATTCACGAAAGCTACCAAGCAGCACCCGCGGGCGAGGTGTGCGATGTGTTGCAAATTCCGGCTTACCTCTGTATGCAAAGTTCTTTGTTGGTGGCCGCTGCAAAAACAGGCAAAGTGGTTAACATTAAACACGGGCAATTTTTAGCTCCCGAAAACATGAAACACCCTTTGCAAAAATGTATAGATGCAGGGAACGACAAAGTTATTTTAACCGAACGAGGTTATACGTTTGGATATAACGATCTAATTGTAGATCCACGAAGTTTTTACCACATGAACCAATTAGGCTACCCCGTTGTATTCGATATCACACATAGCATTCGCAAATATGGTATTCCAAGTGCCGATGCCAAAGGTGGTGCGCGCGAGTTTTTACCCGTGTTAAGCCGTGCAGGAGTAGCCGCTGGGGTTGATGGGGTTTTTATCGAAACTCATCCCGACCCCGATAAAGCCCTGTGCGATGCGGCATCGCAATTAAACGTGAATGACCTAGAAGCATTTTTGAAACCCCTGTTGGCCATTCATGCCATCGCACATACCTAACTAATTGCTATACAACATTGGAAGTTAAACTATCGGTAGTTATTATTACGTTTAATGAAGCAAAAAACATTGAACGCTGCCTGCTTTCGGTAGTGCCCGTTGCCGATGAAATTATTATACTCGACTCGGGCAGTAAAGACGCAACCGCCAGTATTTGCGCCAAGTTTCCGTTGGTTAAATTTTTTATTCATCCGTTCGATGGACATATCCAACAAAAAAACAGAGCCATTACTTATGCTACCCATGCGCACATTTTATCCTTAGATGCCGATGAAGCCTTAGACGAAACATTACAACATTCCATTTTAAACGTAAAAAAAAACTGGATAGGAGATGGGTACGAAATGAATAGATTAACCAATTATTGCGGTCATTGGGTAAAATATTGCGGGTGGTATCCCGATAAAAAATTAAGATTGTGGAATAGCCAAAAAGGCCATTGGACAGGCATTAACCCACACGATGAATATAAATTTAAAGAAACTATATCTGTAAAACAACACATTCAAGGCAATATTTTACATTACAGTTATTACACCCTAGCCGACCATTACAAACAAGTAGAATACTTTACTACCATTGCTGCAAAAGCTTATTACGAGCAACACAAGACAGCACCCATTTATAAATTATGGGTAAACCCTCTTGCAAAATTTATAGATCATTTTATTTTACACCTTGGTTTTTTAGATGGCAAATATGGGTTTCGAATCTCTCGCATTTCGGCTTATGCCACGTATTTAAAATATAAAAAACTTAGAGCCTTTTACCATGCTTAGTGTAGGAGTAGATATGGAGCGCATGCGAAACGTTAACAGTGGCTTGGGGCAATATTGCTTGCAATTGGGCAACGCGTTATTGCAAGAGCAAGCTATTGATTTTAGTTTTTATTACCCACAACAATATCCATTACCCATTCATCAAACGGCCTATAACATTTCTAAAACGGCTAAGTTATTTGGGATTAAAGCCCCACAACTCGATGTGTTTCATGCCACACATCAAGACTCTAAACTATACGCACAAAATAAACCATATATTCTTACTATTCACGATTTGAATTTCATTGAAAAGTATCCAGCTCGTTCGATTCGTTACTATCAATTTTTATACATGATTCAACGGCTTGTTAAACGGGCTTCGGCAGTCAATTTTATTTCCAATTACACCTATCAAATAGCGCAACGTTACCTCGATTTTAGTTCAGTAAAAACAACAGCTATTATTCACAACGGCTTTTGTTTATCTGCCAAGCAGGCCGTAAAACCAAACATTGCACCCAGTAAATTTTTATTTAGTATTGGCATCATCAATCCTAAAAAAAATTTTCATGCGTTATTGCCCATTGTAAAAGCTACAGGTTTGCCTTTAGTTATTGCAGGTAATACTAGCAACGTATATGTTGAGCGAATTAAAACTCAAGCTAACGAATTAGGGATTAGCGAACTTATTCATTTTCCGGGATTAATTACCGAAGAAGAAAAATTATGGTATTACCAAAATTGTCAGGCTTTTTTATTTCCATCTTTAGCCGAAGGTTTCGGAATGCCCGTTATAGAAGCCATGAGCCAAGGCGTGCCAGTTTTCTTATCGCGCAAAACCTCTTTACCCGAAGTAGGCGGGCCATTGGCTTATTTTTTTGATACGTTTGACCCCGAACATATAGTTACTGTTTTTGAAAAAGGCTTTGCCGATTTTTTAAGCAAACCTCATTTAAGTCAAGCCTTCAAATTACACGCTTCGCAATTTTCGTGGGAAAAGGCCGCCAAGGAATATAGACAATTGTACGAATCTGTTTTATAAATGAATAAACCATTTAAAGATAAAGTAGTGTGGATAACGGGTGCTAGCGCAGGCATTGGCGAGGCATTGGCATTGGCATTCGCAAAGGAGGAGGCGCGTTTAATTTTATCGGCACGGCGCGCCAACGAGTTAAACCGCGTGGCTCAACAAACGGGTTTACCGCCTTTAGATATACTGGTGTTACCGTTCGATTTAAACGATACCTCTAAAGCCACGGCATTAGCGGCGCAAGTAATAAATAAGTTTGGTCGCATAGATATTTTAATTAACAATGGGGGCAACAGTCAACGCAGCGAGGCCATGCAAAGCAGCGAAGCCCTTGAGCGTCAGTTGATGGAGGTGAATTATTTTTCGGCGGTAAACATCAGCAAAGCCGTGTTGCCTTATATGAAACGGCAAAAGAGCGGACACATCGTTGTGCTTAGTTCCATTGCTGGAAAGTTTGGGTTCTATTTACGCTCGAGTTACAGTGCCGCCAAACATGCGCTACATGGCTATTTCGAGTCTTTGCGATTAGAAACCGAAACGTTAGGTATTTCTACACTAATCGTTTGCCCTGGAAAAATAAAAACAAACATTTCGATTAATGCTTTAACGGCCCAAGGCGAAACGCATAACAAAATGGATGCCAGCCACGAAAAGGCCATGTTAGCCGAAACCTGTGCCACCATCATTTTACAAAGCATCTTGCAAAAAAAAGAAGAGGTATTAATTGGTGGGAAAGAATTATTAGCTGTTAAATTAAAACGGTTTTTTCCGAAATGGTTTGCGACCGTTATTCGTAAGCAAAGTCCTTATTAATTTTCAACTTTAAGGGAACGATTTTTTTAAACTAAAAATTATTTTGTGTTGTAAGTATTCATACATTGTTGCAAACCCATAAAGGCAAAGGCTTTTATGGCATCGGCGGCTAATAGGATGCGTTCTTTTAAAAGCGTTTGTTCTTCGGCGTTCCATTTACCCAACACATAATTAACTTGATGACCTTTGCTAAACTCGCTTCCAATACCAAAACGCAAGCGGGCATATTGATTGGTGTTTAATGTTTCTTGAATGTGTTTTAAACCATTATGACCACCATCGCTACCCTTAGGGCCAATGCGCAGTTTACCTAAAGGTAAGGCCAACTCATCTACAATAACTAAACTATTCTCTAATGCTATTTTTTCAGTTTGTAACCAATAATTAACCGCCTTGCCACTCAAATTCATATAAGTAGTAGGCTTTATTAAAACAAGTGTTTTACCCTTGTGTTTCAATTCGGCAACATCGGCATAACGGCCACTTTTAAAACTCGTACCAGCCTCGGCAGCTAAAGCGTCTAACACATCAAACCCAATGTTATGGCGGGTATTCGCATATTCTTCGCCAATGTTTCCTAAGCCTGTAATTAAAAATTTACTCATATCGGTTTTACACGTATTTAAAGAAACAAAGATGCGTTTTTTTGTTAGTTTTTAATAGTTTAAAGTATTTTGCCTAAATTCGTTTATGAATGGAAAAGTTCATAACGGTATTTACAAAACCACTAATTCACTTCTTTTTGAATTAGATGTATTATTTGCCAAGTTTTATTCTTTTTGCAGAGGGTTCAAGAAACATACGGTACTAAATTTAAAATCAATATCAAAAAGTATTCTTGATTTTTGTAAAGGAATTATTTTGCTGCCGCTATTTATAGTCATGTGTTTAGTGTTTGGAATAATCGGCGTTCCTTTTTTATTTTTGTTGTATAGTAACTTAGCAAATAAAATTAGAGCTAATAAACAAGACATGGTTAAACGCCTTCAAAAGATGTCATTTTCTAAATTAAAAGGTGTTGAGAAAAAAATAGATAGTTTTTTAAGTAAATCAGCACCCATCGAGAGTGATATGAAACAGTTAAGTCGCTTCTTTATCTTTCGCTCTTTCGCTAAAAATTATATTTATATAGTAACTGGTTTTAAAGAGTTAAAGCAAGTATGTGTTAACCGATACACTTACACACCTCAAGACACAGGCTTAAACGAGCAAGATTTTTTAGTCTATCAACAATCTTTAGCTGCACTCCAATCTATTTGGGAATACCCTTCAACCGAAAAAGAGCAAGAAATGGTGTTTACCCAAAAGAAGAAGTAATACTAATTTTATGCTCGCAAATCCCCGTGATGTGCTAGTACTTCCTTTTTTTCCTCACAACGAAAATAAGCAAGAGGGCGAAGCACGATATGCAATAGTTCTTGAAGATTTAGGTAACGAATGGCTTTTATTGGGCATCACCTCTCAAGTGCATCACCTCCAACATTATCCCGATGGATTTATTATAACAAAAAATTCTGCTGACGGAAAACAAATGGGATTAATATACGACTCATTAATTTGCTGCGGTGTAGAGGGTGTTAGAAAAACATTCACCATGAATAAAAAGTTTTTAACCATTCCTCCTATTCAAAAAAAGGGAACATGTAGCGAAGTACTTTTAGACAAAATCCTACACCTATGCCCCTAGTCTATAATTAAAGCCAGTTCGGGTTGCTTAATTAAACCTACTTCAACCGCCTTATTAAACAAAAGGTTTACGGCTTTAGTTCCCACTTCTCCCAAATCAACACTAAATGTATTGACATATAATTGTATGTGTTGCTTCATCACTTTTTCGCTCATTTCTTGAGCATGTTGTTTCACATAGGCCATGCTACTCTCTGGGTTTGCAAAGGCAAAATTAACGCTTGCTTTAATTAAATGATTGATGCGTTGAAGCATGGCGTTATCGTATTTGCGCTTCATACAAATGCCGCCTAAAGGAATGGGCGCGTTAATGAGGCGATCCCAATACTCGCCTAAATCCATCAATTTATACAAACCCTTTTCTTCGTAAGTAAAACGGTTTTCGTGAATAATTAAACCCGCGTCCACCTCCCCATTTAAAACAGCACTTTCAATATCGCTAAACACATACTCTAGTTTATTGCTCAGTTGCGGAAACGCTAAACTCAATAAAAAATTGGCCGTTGTGTATTTACCCGGTATAGCCACCGTTTTTAATTGAAACGTATTTTTTTCGAGGGGTTGCTTGGCTACCAACAAAGGCCCACAATTAAACCCTAATGCACTGCCGCTTCTTAATAAAATATAATCTTTTAAGCAATACGCATACGCATGGTAGCTTAACTTGGTAATGTCTAATTGACCTTTTAAAGCCAGTTTATTTAAGGTTTCAACATCTTCTAATATAACTTCTAATTGCAAGTCGCCTGTATCTATTTTTCCATGCACCAAAGCATCAAAAATAAAACAATCGTTCGGGCAAGGCGAAAATCCTAAGGTTAGTTTATGGGCTTTACTCATTTAAAAATTGAATTAATGTACGGTTTAATTGTTCTATGGCTAAAGGAATATTCCAAGCTAAACGGTTGCGCCGTTCCACGTAATTAGAAATGGCACGTAGCTGTAATTTAGTTCCGCTCAAATGCGCACAGCCTCTAAAAAAAGCGGCACCTTCCATGCTTTCGATAACGGCTTGGCAGCGGGTCTTAACAACGGCAATGTGTTCGTTGTTTCCATGCACCGTGTTTACTGTAATTCCTTTCACTTGTGGCAAGGTTTGCAGCGCCTTAGGTAATACCGCAAGTGGCATTTTAAAATGGGTAGTGCCGCCTAAACCCAATTGTTCCCAAGGTAAAAAGGTATCTCCATCTTCGGCACCCATTTCGCTTAATTCATCGGCAGTTACTAATACCACCGTACCTAGTGCAACGTTTTTATCGAAACTCCCGCCAATGCCAACATTTATACAATAATCAAATGGCGCATCGGCTATTTGCCCCAATGCGTAAGCGGTGTTTACCATGCCTACTCCTGTTACAATAATAGATAAACGACAACCGGCATACACACCATTTACAAGTTTGTTGCTCATCAATTCGTTTATATTCCATTCATTTAAAAGGGGTTGTATTTCGGCTTGAGTAGCCACCACTAATAAAATATTTTTAGGCAACATAGTGTAAAATTACTATTATTCTCGTTAATTTTATGCCATGATTTACGTTACTCGCCACGAGCATTTTAATGCAGCGCATAAGTTGTATAATCCGAATTGGACCCGCGAAAAAAACGATGCTGTTTTTGGGAAATGTGCTAACGAAAATTGGCATGGGCATAACTACGACTTAATTGTAACCATTAAAGGCGAAGTTAATCCAGATACCGGATTTTTAATGGATGCCAAAAAATTAGGCGATGTTATTAAAGAGTACGTTTGCGATAAATTAGATCATAAAAACTTAAATTTAGATGTAGATTTTATGGCGGGGAAACTTTGCAGCAGCGAAAACCTCACCATCGAAATTTGGAAACAACTTTTACCGCATTTACCCGAAGGCGTTCACTTGCATTGCATCAAACTCTACGAAACCCCTCGTATTTGTATAGAGTATTATGGGTAAACTATTTCCCATTTTTTTTAAATAGGCGCACAACGGTTTAACTGGTTTCTTCTTTTACGAGGGTTGCGTGTATGCGTGTTTGTTAAGAGCCTAACACAGTTTAACCGTAATTTTAAGAAATTAAGTAATCTAGAATAAAATAGCTAACTCCATAAACTATTTAAAATCAAAATGTAAAAATGAGTTAGATGGAATGATGCAATAAGAAGATAATGAATAGCAACTCCTTTTATGATTGGATGCTGGTGCCGTGCCCCTATGATGTATATGAAAAAAAATCGGGTTTAATTTTTAAAAATAGGTTTTGATGCGTGATGTTTTTTTTGAGGGCCGGGCTATCGGCTTTAGCCCCTCCATTTTTTGTGGCATGGCTGCGGCTCCGGTGGCTTCCTGTGGTCGCCTCCTCGCTCGCGCCCTACCAACAAAAAATAATCGGGGGCTGTCGCCGAATTTATATTGAGCGAAGTCGAAAGTATCCCTCACGGAAGTGGCTTAACCTATTTTCCAAAGTTTCGTTTACAATTTTAACCGAGATTTTAAGAAATCCAGTACTTTAGAATAAAATAGCTAACGCCATCAACTATTTAAAATCAAAACTTAAAAATGAGTTAGATGGAATAGTTAAAATCTATTTCCATATAACTTAAATCAATGTGTTTAACAACGGTATTGGTTTATTCTAAAATCCTCTTTCAAAATTTAATTTCCGCCTCTGGTTCCTCTGCGTCTCCTTTGCGTACTACTTTCTCGATATTCCCTTCTTTGCGTCCTCTGCGCTCTCTGCGTGCTACTTTTAATGTAGTTTATCATTTAATCGAGTTATAAACTTTATTCTAAAGTTCTTCTTTCTTGAAATTACGGTTTAAGTACAATAACTCTAATAAAGTTATCGCATTGTTTTTAAGTAACGCGTTCTTAAAATGGAGCTTAAACCCCGTCTATAAATTTTCACAATTCGAATAACTCATCTGCCCAATAGCTTTGGGGCAATCTTATATTTTATGTATATTTAGATGCTTAATTTGAGTCCTATTCTTGTTTAAATTATTGGGCGAGTAATCGGGTAAAAAGAGTTGATTTTTAATTTTAGATATGCAGATAATTATACCAATGGCAGGAAAAGGGAAACGGATGCGTCCGCACACGCTTACTACCGCCAAACCTTTATTACCTGTGGCCGGAAAGCCCATTGTACAGCGTTTAGTAGAAGACATTACCCAAGTATGTGGCGAAAAAGTAGCCGAAATAGCATTTATTATTGCCCCCGATTTTGGTGCTGAAGTAGAACAGAATTTAATTCGTGTAGCCGAAAGTCAAGGGGCTAAGGGGCGCATTTATTACCAATCCGAAGCCCTCGGCACGGCACATGCCATTATGTGCGCTAAAGATTCCATTACAGGTAAAACGGTTGTTGCTTTTGCCGATACCTTGTTTAAAGCCGACTTTGTAATGGACACCAATCAAGAAGGGGTTATTTGGGTGCAAAAAATTGAAGACCCTCGCCAGTTTGGGGTTGTTAAATTAGATGCGAACGGCGTTATTACCGATTTTGTAGAAAAACCTCAAACCTTTGTTAGCGACTTGGCAATTATTGGTATTTACTATTTTAAAGATGGCGACTACCTTAAACGTGAATTGCAATATTTGTTAGATAATGACATTCGCGAAAAAGGCGAGTACCAATTAACCAACGCCTTAGAAAACATGAAAGCCAAAGGCACACGTTTTACGCCAGGCAAAGTAACCGAGTGGTTAGATTGTGGGAACAAAGAAGCCACGGTCTACACCAACCAACGGGTGTTAGCGTTCGACAGCGGTAAAAGTACTTTAAAAGGAAATAATATTAGTAATACCAATTCCATTGTTATTGAACCCTGTTACATTGGCGACGGTGTTGAATTGAATAACGCCGTTGTTGGGCCTTATGTGAGTTTAGGAAAAAACTGTAAACTCGAAAATACAATTATTAGTAATAGCATTGTGCAGGCCGGTAGTAAATTAAAAAATGCCAACATTAGCAATAGCATGATAGGTTTGGCAGCCGAGGTAACTGGCAAAAGTTACGATTTAAGTATTAGCGATTACTCTCAAATTAGTGTTTAAAACAAAACCATACAGCTTATTTTTGCTACTGACCCTAAGTCTGCTACTTGGTGTTGCTTGTAAATCAAAAAAGAATGCAACAACCGCTGTTAGCGACCCCCAAGCCATTAAAGGGGTAAACACCAATGGGAGTTTAAGTTTTGTGCGCTTTGCGGGCATGTATGTAGATGGGTGCGCGCAACGCATGAAAGGCAACCTAAACGAAGCCCTGCAATTGTTTAATGAATGCGATAAAATAGACCCCAATAGCCTACCCGTTAAATACGAACTAGGCACCATTTATAAATTATTAGGCGCCAACGACAAAGCCCTCGAAAACGCAAAAACGTGCGCTTCTGGCGACATTAAAAACGAATGGTACCAATTGCTTTTAATAGATTGCTACCACGGCTTTAAGCAATTTAACCAAAGCGTAAAAGTATATGAAACCTTAGTTAAAAATTTTCCTTCGCGAACCGATTTTAAAGAAGACCTAGCCATCGAATACGCCTTGCTTGGGCAATACGATAAAGCCCTCAAACAATACGAAGCCTTAGAAAAACAATTTGGCATCAATGAACAACTTTCACTTAATAAAATAAAATTATTAAAAGAGCAAAAGCGAGCAGGCGATATTGAAAAAGAATACAAACGCCTTATAGAAGCAAATCCTAACGAAGCGCAATACTACGGGTATTTAGCCGAGTATTATCAAGAAGTTGGGCGGCAACAAGAAGCCAAAGCCATGTTTGATAAAGTATTAAGCATAGATCCTAATAACACAACCATACACTTGGCACTCTCTAATTATTACCGCGAAAATAAAGACGATCAAAAAGCATTTGAAGAAATGAAACTGGCGTTTTTAAATCCGGATTTAGATATTGATACCAAATATAAAATTGGCTTATCGTTTTACGAATACGCCCGCGATAACGACATGTATCAACAACAAGGAAAAGAACTCAGTAAATTATTAGTACAAGTACATCCCTCTACGGGCGAGGCCAACAGCTTATACGCTAATTTTTTATTGAACGAACGCAATGTAAAAGAAGCCATCTTTTATTATAGCAAAGCCGCACACCTCGATAAGAACAGTTATAATTTATGGGAGCAATTATTATACCTCGAAAGTGAAGTTAACCAATTCGACTCGTTAGAAAAACATAGTGCCGAAGCCATGGATTTATTTCCATCGCAGCCTATTCCTTATTTCTTTAACGGTGTTGCTGCGTATCAATTAAAAGCGTACAAAAAATCGGCGCAATCGTTAACCGACGGCTTAGAATTTATTGTTAACAACAAAGTACTCATGCTCGATTTTTACAAACTATTAGGCGATGTGCAACACCAATTAAACGCATTCGATAAATCGGATAAAGCCTACGAAGATGCACTTAAAATTGACTCAGATAATTTATACGTTTTAAATAATTACAGCTACTATTTATCTATTCGCAAAGAAAAACTAGAGCGTGCCGAAAAACTATCACGCCGCGCTAACGAACTAAAACCCAATAACCGCAATTACATGGACACCTACGGCTGGATTTTATACCAAATGGCGCGTTACACAGAAGCCGCCGATTGGTTAGGACGAGCCGCTATGACCAACCCACCCAGTGCTGTTATTATTGAACACTATGGCGATGTTTTATTCAAATTAGGCAAAATCGAAGAAGCCGTTGTACAATGGCAAAAGGCTAAAGCAGCGGGTGCCACAGGCGATGTGTTAGCAAAAAAAATAAAAGATAAAAAATTGTATGAATAAACTAGTACCTACTTGTTTAGTGATGTTAAGCCTATTTCTTCTGCAAAGTTTAACAGCTTGTAAAAGTAAAAAAAAGATACAGATTACTGAAGTTAAGCCCGAAACACCCATTGACTCTGTTGGGCGATGCAAAATGGATTTTAAAAATGCTAAAGCCCTTAGCGCGTTGTTACACTCACACGAATTTCAATACGATTGGATGTATGCCAAAGCCAATGTAGAATATAGAGAAGGCGAAGGTGAACAAGCCAAAGAAGAATCGTTCGATATTAAAGTGCGCGTTAAAAAAGATAGTGCTATTTTAATCAGTATTCAGGCCCTTTCGTTGGTAGATGTTGCTAAAGTATTAATTACAAAAGATAGCGTTAAATTAGTGGATTACCTGCATCGGCAATATTTTAAAGGCGATTACCATTACATTAACGAATTATTGCGATCCGATTTAGACTACGAAGTCATACAAGCCCTTTTATTTGGGAACAGTGCCGAGTTTTACGACGATGAGCAAAAACTAAAACCAGTTACCGACCGCCAAAATTGTTTGTACCGCCTTAGCACCGAACGCAAGCGTCGCCTCCGAAAAATTGAACAAGGAGACATCACGCCTAAACAATCTTTACAAACACTAACCCTTGACCCCAATTCCTTTAAAATTATTAATAACGAGTTTATTGATGTGGCTACTAACCGTTTTTTTGAAGTGAAATACGATAAATTTAATATGCCCGATAGCATTTATGCACCGCACGCTGTTGATATTGAGATACGGGCAGAGAAAAAAGTAAAAGCAAAAATTGAGTATGTTCGTATGGAGAAAAACGTGCCTCAAAAGGTATCGTTAACTATTCCATCAAAATATGATCCTATTAAAATACAAAGTAAATAAATCGGTTTTCGTTCTGTGCTTTAGTTTTCTTTTACTAGGATTTCATACAGCCTTCGCACAAAAAAATACAGGCAATAAAACAAGTTCGCAAAAAGAACTCGAAAACAAAAAGAAAAAATTAAACGAAGATATTAACGAACTCAACACACAGTTAAGTCAAACTAAAGCCAATAAAAAATCTAAGCTTGGGCAGTTAATAACCCTCAACAAAAAAATAAGCATTCGCGAAGAATTAATTGGAACCATTAACGCTGAAATTAATCAACTCAACCAACAAATACATAATAATGAGCAAGAGGCGGCGCAGCTTCAACGTAACCTCGAAAAGTTAAAACAAGATTACGGACGCATGCTTCAATTTGCGCAACGCAATAACGATGCCTATACCAACCTGATGTTTATTTTTGCGGCACAGGGCTTTAATCAAGCCTACTTGCGTTTAAAATACATACAACAATACAGCGAGTTCCGAAAAAAACAAGCCAAAGAAATTATGAGCACCCAAACGTTCTTACTAAATAAACTAACAGAGCTTAAAGAAAACAGACAAGAAAAAAATAAGTTATTAGGTAACGAAGAGGTCGAGAAAAAAAGCCTAACCATCGAAAAGCAAGAGCAAGAAGTGGTATTAACTGAGCTGCAACAAAGGGAACAAAACATTAAAGAAGAACTCGAAAAAAAGAAGCGTGATATTGAACAATTGCAAATTACCATTCGCAAATTAATTGAAGCGGAAATAAAACGTAAGGCTGAAGAGTCGGCAAGGATAGCTAAAGAAAAAGCCGAAGCCTATGCGAAAGCAAAAGCCGAAAAAGAAAAGCAAAAACGCGACAACGAAAAGAAGCAAAAAGAAAAAAACAAAGCAAAACCTAAAGAGGGTGGCAACGTTAAAACGATACCCGAACCCACAGAAGAAGCCCCATTGCCACCTAAAAAAGAAACAATTGATATGCCCGAGTTAAGTGAGGCCGCCGAAGCATTAAGTGCCGATTTTGCGAATAACCGCGGCAAATTACCCTGGCCCGTGGGTAAAGGTGTTATTTGTGAAGCCTATGGCGAACACGAGCACCCTGCCATTAAAGGATTTATGATTATGAATAACGGACTTGAAATTTGCACGTCGAAGGGTGCGCAAGCCCGTGCTGTTTTCGATGGCGAGGTAACTGGTATTGCCGTTTCGCCAACGGGAGGTAGTTTAATTATTGTAAGGCATGGCGAGTACTTAAGCATTTACAACAACGTAGGCGAGGTTACTGTAAAAACAGGCGATAAGGTTAAAGCCAAACAAATTTTAGGCACTATTTTATTTAACGACGATGAGGGTAAAGCCTCGTTAAACCTTCAAATATGGAAAGGTAAAAAAACAATGGATCCATCGGGTTGGTTGTTTAATGCGCGGTAGGGAAGCCCTAACCGATCCCTCTGAAAGTTACTTAAAGGACAAAAATGGCAATGAAAGTAAAGATACACTTGCTAACTGTTTTGCGAACTTGTCCTCAGGACGAAAGAGGTCTATTAAATGTATGGAATGTTTTTAGCCACCTCAAAAGCGGTAAATTGTAAAGCAACACCCCCTCGCCCTTGTTTGAGCATTAGTGGAAACGAGGACGGGTTAAACGGGAGTTTGTAACGCCCACACCATAGCTTTATCTGCGTTACAAACGCAGTTCCCAAACGTCCTCGTTACGCTTCGCTAAACAAGGACGAGATAGGGACTTCCGCCTCTCACGGCGATTTCTATTGCCTAAGGTGGGTTAAAAAATGTCTTACAGATTTTGGAGCTGTTTCACAAATCCAAAATGGTTTAAGTTTGGAAGGAACTCTTTACGTGAGGGAAGCCCTAACCGATTCCTCTGAAAGTTACTTAAAGGACAAAAATGGCAATGAAAGTAAAGATACACTTGCTAGCTATTTTGCGAATTTGTCCTCAGGATGCCAACTTGGTTTATACAAATACCTTTTCTAGGAAAAACTAGACCAACGTATCTTTTAGAAATGATGTTGAAACTCCATTGGATTTGATATAATTCGACCCGAATTGTTTCCTAATTTATTAAGTTTTTTCACCAATAAATAAACTTAAAACTAGTATCAGAACACCCATTTTCAAAGCTCAATCTCAATAAAATAAAGCCTTACAGAGGTTCTTTTCAAAAGTGTAGAAAACAGGAAATCGTTTTCGTGTTTGGTATTAGGTCTTATTATGGCTCAAAAAAAATCCTTGTTAACGTTAGCTAACAAGGATTTTTTTTGAATACAATTTAACTATTTACGGTCGCCAAACAAACGTAACAAGAATAAAAATAAGTTGATAAAATCTAAGTAAAGGGTTAAAGCTCCCATTACCCCTAGTTTACTTCTTAGGGTTCCGTCGTTACCTACTTCGTTACCAAGGTTTTTAATTTTTTGTACATCGTAAGCGGTTAAGCCTGTGAAAATAACTACACCTAAAATCGAAATGATATAATCCATGGTATCGCTTTTGGTGAAGAAGTTGATAAGAGAGGCAATAACGATACCTATTAAACCAATCATTAAAATGTTGCCTAATTTGGTAAGATCGGTTTTGGTGGTGTAACCAGCAATGGCCATTACGGCAAATAATGCAGCCGTACTAAAAAACACATTTATAATAGAGCCAATTTGGTACGCCATAAAAATAACACTAAACGTCATCCCATTAATAATGGAGTAAGCCACAAACATACCTATTAGCGCGCCATACGAGAGCTTCTCGAAACGTGCGCCCATAATCCACACAAAAATGAGTGGGGCAAATAATACAATGTAAAATACAATTCGATTAGAAAAAAGTATAGTTTGCAATGCAGGAATATTGGCAAAGGCTAATGCCGTTAAAGTGGTTAATACCATAGCGAGGGTCATCCAAGCAAAAGAATTTTTTAAAAGGGTGTTGTCGTTAACAAGGGTTGCCGATTCGATGTTGTTAACATTTGTGCTTCTGTAATTCGTTTCCATGTTTTATTTTTTGTAGTCTAAAGGTAATACTTTTAAAAGGTAAAGCAATGGCTGAAATGGTTAATTTTCTAAAATTTCAATTTCTACACGGCGGTTGGCTTCTTGTTGCCACCATACACCATTTTCGGGATAAATCAGTTCTTGGCAATCTTTTCCCTCCGTATAAACTCGGGTTTTAGTTTTAATACCATTTTCTTCAAGGTATTTACGAATGCTCTCGGCTCGCCCCAACGAAAGCCCTTTGCTTCCTCCTTTGTAATTAGATGGCCCGCAGCCGTTGGTATGCCCAATAATTTTAATACTAAGTTGTGCTTCATTTTTTAATAAGCGTAATAAGTTTTTTAAAGCGGGTTCGGCCGCTTTTAAATACACGTCTTGGTCGGGCAAAAAATTAATAGCACCAACGCTTTGTTTACTTCCTTTTTTGATGCTTGCCAATTGCCTTGTTATAGGTTTATTGGCAATGCTATCGGTTGTGGTAAATTGCTGCGTAAAAAAGAAATGCCCATCGCTATAATAATTGATGTTGTATTTGGTGCGCTCACGCAAGAGGGCATTGAGTTTAAACACACCTGTTAAACTATCGGCTTGGGCGTTGGCTATTTCTTTTCCGCCAGCATTGGTAATTTTTATTTCGCCTTTAATGGGTTGGTTGTTTTCGTTGGTTAGTTGTCCTTTTAGCACCATAGCTCGTTCAAAAAAAAGATCAAGCACAAAACCTTCGCCTTGTTCATACACATTATCAACAGCTAATAAATACACTTCGCCTTTAGAAACCGCAATGCTTTTGCTATACGCATCGTTTACGCCTTGTTTCACCAATTCGTTAGGGGCTGTGGCTTTTAGGCCAGTTAAGCCATCTATTTCTTCTTTATCGCGCGAGATGTTGGCACGCAAAGGTTTTAATCGCTGAATGCTTAGACACGTATTAGAGTCTGTTTTAAGAAATAACATAAAGTCATAATCGTCATCTTTTTTTAAAGGTTTAATCGTAAAGCACAAGTTTCCATCTACATTAAACACCAATTGATGCCAACTGCTGTTGTGTTCTTTTTCGAAGGCATAGCCTTTGTTGGTGTTGTTGACTTTAATTTCGTTAATGCCGCCACCCATTGACGCACTTTTGTAGGTAATGGTTTTAGGGCCGTTAATGACTATTTTTTTAGCCGTTTCGCAATCGCTGGCAGCCTTAGTGGTGTCTATAACCACGCTCGCCGATTGCGCATAAAGATTTGGCCCACCCAACACCGCACTTAACACCACCAATAAATAATAAGATTTTTGTAACCGTTTTATCATCTTTGTAATAATGGATAATTCCACGTTGGTTACACACATTTGTTTTAAGCGTTAATGCAAAATTTTAAAAATTAATTCTTTCATTAACTCGCCGTGGCTCACATTGCTATTCTCAACCCCTTTCGATTTTAAATCGTATTCTTTTAGATAGGAAAAAATATTTTTTAGTTTCCCAGTACTATAATTGGCCGCTGCTTTGGCATAGCCTTCTACAAAAAAAGGATTAACGCCTAGGCCTTGGGCCGCTGCAAACTTCGACTTGTCGGGGAGGAAATGAAATTTTAAAATTTTACTAAAATAACCGTATAAAGAACTGAGGGTCATCACTAAAGGGTGTTCCTTTTCGTTAGCTGCAAAATAATTAATGATGCGATTGGCTTTTACAATGTCTTTTTTAGCTAAAGCATCTTGCAGTTCAAACACGTTATAATCTTTACTAATGCCAATATTATCTTGTACCAACTCGGCACTAATTTCGTTACCTGCGGGAATGTTAATCACCAGTTTATCTATTTCGTTAACGATTTTACTGAGATCGTTACCTAAAAACTCGGCCATCAAAAAGGTGGCTTTAGGACCTACTTTATATCCTTTTTCAGAAACGTAAGTCGAAATCCAATCGGGTAATTGATTGTCGTAAAGTTTAGCCGTTTCTAAAAATACAGCTTGTTTTTGAATGGCTTTGGCTAAGGCACTACGTTTATCTATACTTTTATATTTGTAACAAAATACCAAAATGGTACTGGTTTGCGGTGCGTTAACGTAGTGTAATAATTGTGCTGCGCCATTGGTGTTAGCACTACTTTTACCGCTATCGTCGTCGCCCGCAGCACTTTTATTGAGTTCTTTTAAATTTTGAGCTTCTTTTACAATAACCACTTGGTATTCGCTCATCATTGGAAATTGTTTGGCTAAACCAAGAATGCTTACCAAGTCGCTATCTTTGCCATATACAATGGTTTGATTAAAAGAACGGTCGGCTTCTTCAAGCACATTGTGTTCTATGTAATCACTAATTTTATCAATGTAATACGCTTCTTCGCCACACAAAAAATAGATGGGTTTAAAAATTTTTCGTTTTAAGTCGAGTAGTATTTGATTGACTTCTTTCACACGTTAAAAATAAAATAAAACGAGGTCTTAAAAAATTTCCTTCGCCACAGACTTGGTCATTTCGGATGCGCCCATGGTGTAAAAATGTAAACAAGGTACATTGGCTTTTAGTAACTCTTTGCATTGTTGAATGCACCACTCAATGCCAACGGCTTTTATTTCTTTATCGTCTTTACACGTTTCTAAGGCTTCGTAAAAGGGCTGAGGGATATCTATATGAAATATTTTAGGAAGGGTAACAATTTGTTTTTTTCCACTTAATATTTTTAAACCTGGAATGATGGGAACGGTAATGCCATGTTTACGACAGTCTTCAACAAACTGAAAGTATTTCGTATTGTCGAAAAACATTTGGGTAACAATGTATTCGGCACCAGCATCTACTTTCTGCTTTAAAAATTTTAAATCGCTAACCATGTTAGGGGCTTCAAAATGTTTTTCGGGATAGCCTGCCACGCCGATGCAAAAATTGGTGGGGGCAGCGTCTTTCATGTCGTTGTCTATATAATGGGCTTGGTTCATGTCTGTAACTTGTTTCACCAAGTCTAAGGCATAAGGATGTCCATTGGGTTCGGGTACAAAAGCGGGTTCGGTTTTAATAGAGTCGCCACGCAATGCTAACACATTATCAATGCCTAAAAATTGTAAATCAATGAGCGCATTTTCGGTTTCCTCGCGTGTAAAGCCACCGCAAATAATATGCGGAACGGCTTCTACGTTGTATTTATTCATAATGGCAGCGCAAATACCAACGGTGCCAGGACGTTTACGCATGCTCACTTTTTCGAGGTAACCGCCTTCGCGTTTTTTATAAATATACTCCTCGCGGTGATAGGTTACATCTACAAACGCAGGTTTAAATTCCATCAAAGGATCAATGCCATCGTAAATACTTTGAATACTTTTGCCTTTAAGTGGAGGCAAAATTTCGATGGAAAAAAGCGTATTCTTAGATTGGTTCAGCTTTTCGGTGAGTTTCATAAACGTAAGTGAAAATATTAATGTGTATGCGGATTAACGGCTTCGATGCCTGTAACTTCGGGTACGGCTCGTTTGATAGTTTCTTCTATGCCCGAGCGCATGGTCATGTGACTCATGTTACACGTTTTACAAGCCCCTTTCAGTTCTAGTTTTACGATATTAGTTTCAGTAATCTCAACTACTTCTACATTGCCACCGTCGGCTTCTAAGTAAGGGCGTATGGTATTCAGTGCGGCCTCTACTTTTTCTAGTAATGTTTCCATATTCGTTTCAAAGATACAAATTGATATTGAGTTTAATGGTAGTAGAGGATAGATTCTGCTGCTTATCGCTATCAACTATTACCTATTTACTATCAAGCGTTTACCAAAGGTGCTGTTGCATTTGTAATGGCTACTTGCTGTGCTACATTTTGAGCTAACTCTATAAACAGGAGTGCCTGTTCAGTAGTTTCTTGCAAAACAGCAGGTCGGCCTGCATCGGCGGCTTCGCGCACACTTTGCACCAATGGCAGTTGAGCCAGTAAAGGCAAGTTTAATTCTTCGCTCAACTGTTTGATGCCTTCTTTACCAAATAAAAAATATTTGTTGTTGGGTAACTCGGCAGGCGTAAACCACGCCATGTTTTCTACCAAACCTAAAATAGGCACATTAATTTGAGGGAGATTAAACAGGGCAATCCCTTTTCGTGCATCAGCAATGGCGACTTCTTGAGGTGTACAAACAACAACGGCTCCAGTTAATGGCACTTGACTGCACAAGGTAATTTGTATGTCGCCTGTGCCAGGAGGTAAATCCACAATTAAGTAATCCAATTCGCCCCAAACCGTATCGTAAAATAATTGACTAAGTGCTTTGCTTGCCATGGGTCCCCGTAAGGCCACCACTTGATTAGGTGCTGCTAAAAAACCAATACTATTTAATTTTACGCCATAAGCCTCTACGGGTTTCATTTTACGTTGCCCATTAAAATCGGCTGGGCCAGGCATTTCTTTTTCGACCCCAAACATAATGGTTTGCGAAGGCCCATAAATATCGGCATCTACCAATCCTACTTTTGCACCTTGGCGCGCCAAGCCCAACGCCAAATTAGCGGCAATGGTGCTTTTGCCTACGCCGCCTTTACCACTAGCTACGGCAATGATATTTTTTACATCGCGCAGCGTTGTATCGTCGCGTTCTTTTTTAGAAGTAACATTTGCCGTCATGTGAATGCTTACTTTGGCCGCTTTGCTAACGTAATGTAATATCGCATTCATACATGCGTTATGAATCATGTCCTTCATAGGACAAGCGGGTGTAGTAAGCACCACCGTAAAAGAAACGTTTAAACCATCTACCTTAATATCTTTTACCATATTAAGGCTAACCAAATCTTTTTTTAAATCCGGATCGTCAACATACTTGAGCGCATCCAAAACCTGTTGGGTAGTAATTTCCATAATGAGATGACAAAGTTACAAATGTTTTGTTGAGGTAGAGTACCAACTTATGAATCAAATGGGTATAATACAGCTTATCAATAAAGTAAGCTATAAAAACAGAAAAGCCCTGATGCTAAGCACCAGAGCTAATCAGCTAACTAACTAAACACAAATTATTTTTTAACTTCTTCAACTGCTTTAGCAGCGGCATCAGTAGCAGTAGTAACTGCATTAGCAGCAGCAGCGGCAGCCGCAGCAGCAACGCTATCAGTAGCGGCAGTAGCTGCGTTCATGCTAGCATTAATAGCAGCAGTAATTGAATCTTGAATACGCTTAGCGTTTTCTTCCATTTTAGCTTTTTCTTCAGCTGAAGGACCACAAGCAACAAATGTAGCAACAACAGCTACAGCGATAATAGAGAATACTTTTTTCATTTTTTTTAGAGTTTTATTTAATTTCTCATTTATTCCTTAATCTTAAAAAAGGTAACCCAAGTTTTTTGTAATTTTTTTATTTTTTATTTAAGTACATGATTATCAAGCAATTAATTTTAATCAAAAAAGGGGTACCACTTATTTATTATTTTTCTTCCCATCAATTGGGTTACCTTTGCCGCCAATCTGTATTAATCTAACAAAGGCATAAACTATGTCTCGTACAAAGACACCTATTTCGGATGAAGCGTTTATTGCTGGGTTAAAAAGCGGCGATAGTTTAATTTTGGTGGCTTTGTATAAAAAGTATTATAACATCGTTCTTAAACTTGTTGTTGGTAATAGTGGCACGCAAGAGTCGGCTGAAGATATTTATCAGGAGACGATTATTGTATTGTACGAAGCGGTTCAAAAACCCAATTTTGTATTGAGTTGTCAATTGCAAACCTTTATTTATTCCATTGCCAAACGGCTTTGGTTAAAGCAATTGCGCAAATTTGGGCAGGTAAGCCTAATGCGCGAAGAGGAAGAAGAGCAATTGGCCGATGTGCAAACCGAAATGCAAGAACACTTGCAAAAAGAAGCTGATTTGGAGCGCATGAACCAAAGTTTAACCACTTTGGGAGAACCCTGCGCCACTTTACTAAATGATTTTTATGTATTGAAATTGTCTATGGAAACGATTTCTGAAAAGTTTGGCTACACCAATGCCGATACTGCTAAAAATCAAAAATACAAATGTTTACAACGGTTAAAAAAACAATTTTTTGAAACAAATAGTGTAGAAGCATGAGAAGTGTAGATTTATTTGATGGGTATTTACAAGGTACTTTAAGTACCGAAGAGCACAAGCAATTTGAATTGCGCTTAAAAACCGACTTGGTTTTTGAGCAAGCATTTGAACAACATAAAACCTTAGTGGAGACGTTGCAAAATAGGGCCAAACAAGAAGTTTTTAAAGCCCAATTAAAAGCCATTCATACCGAAGCCTTTGGAAACGACGCACGTGTTATATCCATTAAGCAAGAAGGCTTTTTTCAACGGTTTGGTAAAACAGCCTTTATTGCGGCAAGTACGGGTTTAATAGCCGTTATTACAACTGTTGCATTGCTTAGTGCCGGAGGTTACCTCTTAAAGCGACAAAGCAACGAAATAACCGATTTAAAACGAGAGGTTGTAGAGTTAAAATACTCTCAAAATGGAATTGTAAGTGCATTTACCAGTCAACCCGCTCCGCCCCGCTACGCACCAGCCAATTTAGAGGGCAGTGGTTTTGCCTTAAACAACAATGGGTTTATTATTACCAGTTGGCACACCATTAGCGACGCAGATAGCATCTTTATAGAAAATAAATTTTTAGAGCGTACACTAGCTAAAGTAATGATTAGCGATCCTAAACTAGATATTGCCATTTTAAAAATTGAAACCGATACGGTTTATAAAAATTGGAACGTGCCTTTTGCTTATGCTACTAAACCGTCCGATTTGGGCGAGAAAGTGTTTACATTAGGGTTTCCACGTAAGGAAGTGGTGTATGGCGAGGGAGCATTGAGCGCATTAAGCGGGCATTACAACGATACAACCATGTATCAAGTTTCTATTCCAGTAAATCCTGGGAATAGTGGTGGCCCTGTGATGAATGAGCAAGGGAATATTATTGGGATGATTCGCGGCAAATTAAGTAGTGCCGAAGGAACCAGTTATGCTGTAAAAATTAGCGATATTTTAAACTCTATTAATAGCAGCAATACCGAAGGCTTAAATGTAAACGTTTCTAAAAAGGGCTTAAAAAACCTAAAACGTGTTGAGCAAATTAAACGCATCAATCCCTATGTGTTCAACATTATGGTTTATAAAGAGAACTAAATTTGGCAATGGCTTTTAATTCTGTTTTTGATTAAGTTAGCGGCTAAGCATTTTACCTACGCTTAAATTTTACACCAATTGTACCTATTAGGCAGTTCAAATAGACGAAGTTATTCACTTTGGCTACGCTCAACATAAATTTTATTTAGACGATGAAAAATCTTGAACAGTCCCAGCACACAAACTGGCTCATACATATACTATATGTTTGCCCTGAAAGATTTTTTTGAAGAAGTATAAATGAAAAAGAACAAGTAGATTGGACTATATTATAATTGATATTAGGGATGCGGCTCCAGTGGCTTCCTGTAGTCGCCTCCTCGCTCGCGCCCTACCAACAAAAAATCATCGCGGGCTGTTGCCGAATTTATAGTGAGCGAAGTCGAAAGATCCCTCAAGCAAAAAAGTTCTTGAGCAAGTTAGGATTTATAATAGGACTGTTGAAAAAAAATAAACTAGGGATGATGAATTGCGGTTAGATTCAACTATAAAAATTTAAAAAGATAAATCACAAATAAATTCTAATCTTACACCTATTTCAAAAGTTCACTTACCAATCTAAACACCGTTGTTGATGATTCTTCTTTAGCAGGATTTATTCGGGAAATAAGTAGTAAATTTATAATGCAATTAAAAATTTAATACATGGGTCCAGAGATAAAAATCGATATTTATAGCGTTACATTGGAATACTTGAATAAAAATGGCACTTATCCAAAATATAAAGAATTATTTTCTCATTTTAAGAATGAAAGTATTAATAATAATATTCACGCATTTGTTCAGTGTTTTGTAAATTCTATAGGTGGTTTTACTAATAATGCAAAAAATACCAAATCCATAAAACTCAATAATGATATTGTTATAAATGAGAAAAAACATACAATTACAGGAACATTTTATGGTGGCTCTACTGAGTTAGGAGGTAATTTGCACATGGATGATAAAACCACAGAATACAATGCAAAAGCGATTAACTCAAAAAATTTATTTTACTAATCTGGTTACACCCAAATAGTAATAAAGGCATTTTATTTGTTCAAGATTATTCAAGCTTTTCGGCGGGTAATGACTTTATGTTTCAGTTTCAAAAATTCACAAAAGATAATGGGTTAAATTTCAGTTTAGTTGTAAATGATTTTGCTCCTGTAAGTGTTATTGAAAACTACTTGAAGAATGGTACTGTAAAAAAGGTCAAGCTTAAGAAATTAAAAGTTTCATCGGATAAATTTGATAAACTTGATTTAATATATAAATCAGGAGATAGTCTTTCAATTGAAGTTAATTTAACAGGAAATGTACTAAAAAGAATAATCTCAAAATGGAAAATCAAGAAAAAAGGATATTTTGAGATACCATCTGAATTGCAGGATATAGGCTTTGATGGTGATACAACTACATCAATTACATTCAAAGATAACAACGGAAAAACAACCACCATAACATCAAAAAATAATTTCAAAGCCTCGCCCAATTTTTACATACCTGAAGGAGTTGTGCCTAGGAATGCAACAGATAATTTACCCGATTTAAAGAAACTCAAGGAATATTGTGTTGGGTATCTTAATGGAATAAAGGATGAAATTTTTCCAGTAGATGATGACGGATAAAATAAATATAAAACAAATCTTTACTGATCATTTTAAAACACTGAAAGATGAATCAACAGGAAGAATTAGTGCACTTGATAAAGTTTTTTCTTTGTTATTCCAATTTTACCAGTATATTTTTTGGTTCACAATAATTATTTTGTAAGTGTTAACAAATTAAATGTAATCATTTCAACAAATTCCATTTTCATTGGATTACTTTTTAATCTTTTAGCACTTTTATATTCTTTGTATCAATCACCCAGAAATCAAACAAAATTTAAGAAAGAACTAACCAAAGAAATGTTGGCCAACATTTCTTTTGAAATTGTTATTTTGATATTTGCAATAATCTTTGCCGTTTTTTCGGTTGTTGATAATTTATCTTTAAGCTGTCTATTTTCGTTTATTACTTATTATCTATCAACAACTTGCTTTTTCACACTATTTATGATACTAAAGAGAATGTACCAGTTTATATCACATGATATTGACAATGTAAGTGTTTAATTTAATGATGAGAGCATTTTCGTTAAGAAATGAAAAATTGGCAAGAGAGACCCCCAAACAAATGCAATCAAAATAAACTTACCGCAGCACTTCACTTACTTTTTAGCATCGGCTAAAAACTGCGCCAAGCCCGAGTCGGTTAAAGGGTGCTTTAACAACGCCGTAATAGCACTTAACGGACAAGTAGCCACATCGGCACCGATTTTAGCACACTCTACAATGTGCATGGGGTGGCGCACGCTGGCGGCCAAAATTTGAGTTTCGTAACCAAAATTATCGTAAATGATGCGAATGTCTTCGATCAGTTTTAAACCATCGGTACTCACATCATCGAGCCTACCAATAAACGGACTTACATAAGTGGCTCCTGCTTTGGCTGCCAGTAACGCTTGACCCGCACTAAACACTAAAGTACAATTGGTTTTAATCCCTTTCTCCGAAAAATATTTAATGGCTTTAATCCCATCTTTAATCATTGGTATTTTTACTACAATACGTTCGTGCAAATCGGCTAACGCTTCGCCTTCGCGCACCATACCTTCGTAATCCGTAGCAATTACTTCGGCACTCACATCGCCCGTAACAATAGTACAAATATCAACGTAGTGCTTTAAAATAGCCCCTTCGCCTTTAATGCCTTCTTTAGCCATTAAACTCGGGTTAGTGGTAACGCCATCTAACACCCCTAGGTCTTGTGCTTCCTTTATTTGCGCCAAGTTGGCGGTATCAATAAAAAATTTCATGGTAATTTATTTTATGTATTCACTCTAATAAAAAAGGGGTAAGCTACTTTCATCGCACCGCTACAACCGCCTACCCTTGCTCCGTTCCCAGCCTGGGGGATTCAGCAGGAGCTGGTCGTGAAAGACTTACCCCGCGCAAAATTAACAATTATTTTAAAAACTAAAGAAAAATCGTAAAATTTGTAGAGAATTAAATGCGTTCTTAGCGCAGCCAATATGGATATTTCAATTGTTATCCCGCTTTTTAACGAAGCAGAGTCTTTGCCAGAGTTGCATGCCTGGATAAACCGTGTTATGGTAACCCACGGGTATAGTTACGAAATTATTTTTGTAGATGATGGCAGTAAAGACGCTAGTTGGGAAGTTATCGGCCATTTAGCTCAAAAAGATGCCAACGTAAAAGCTTTACGCTTTCGGCGCAACTACGGCAAATCGCCAGCCTTACACGTGGGGTTCGAAGCCGCCAGAGGCCAAGTTGTAATTACAATGGATGCCGATTTGCAAGACTCGCCCGATGAAATACCCGAACTTTACCAAATGGTTACACAAGGCGGCTACGACTTGGTGAGCGGCTGGAAGAAAAAACGTTACGATAATGCCTTTACCAAAAATTTACCTTCTAAACTTTATAACTGGACCAACCGCAAAATGAGTGGCATTCCACTACACGACATGAATTGTGGTTTAAAAGCTTACCGCTTACGCGTTGTAAAAAGCATAGAAGTATATGGCGAAATGCACCGGTTTATTCCAGTAATGGCTAAAGCCGCTGGGTTCTCTAACATTGGCGAAAAAGTAGTGCAACACCAAGCGCGTAAATATGGCGTTAGCAAGTTTGGTTGGACTCGCTTTATAAACGGTTTCTTAGATTTATTAACCATCACCTTTATTTCCAAATTTGGAAAACGCCCCATGCACATTTTTGGGTTATTAGGCACCCTCTTGTTTTTATTGGGCTTTGGCTTTGCAGCCTATTTAGGCATTTATAAATTAGTGGCTGTATTCTCGCATCACTCGGCAAGGCTTATTACCGAACGACCCTCGTTTTACATTTCGTTAACTTGTATGGTTTTGGGAACAATGTTATTTTTAGCAGGGTTTATTGGCGAGTTAATTTTACGCAATAGCCCCGTGCGCAACCAATATTTACTCGATGAAACGTTGAATATTAAATCGTAATTAAAATAGCCAATGCCACAGGAGCCAAAACGTAAACGCCCCCCGCGCATTCCGCTTAGCCCCGAATACGTGGCAACTTTGGTTTTAAGAAAACAAGAACGCGAAGTCCGAACACAAATGGCCTTTCGCAAAAGTTCGGTTTACACGGTTTGCAATACGTTTAATGTTATAGCCGTGTTTATTTATTTAGAATTATTACTTTGTTATTTTTTTATTACAACCAATACGCCTCACACCGTGTTTTCGTGTAAGGTCAATTATGGCGATGCTTCTCAACATGGATTACGCGCCATTTCTACCCTACAAATTAATGGCGTTTATTCGGTACGTGTCAACGATTTTATAAGCCCCCCCGAGGTAAACACACCATTCGAGATTGGAAAAGATTTTATTATGCAGCGCGATCTAATTTGTCACTTACCCAACTCTAACAAAAGCTACTCCATTATTGAAACAGAACCCATTTTGTTTCTATCATTTTTTGTTTTGGTGTTTACGTTTGTATTAACCTTATACAATCAAAATCAAAAAAGTTATTCCCTAAAAGTAATGGCACTCGTCAATTTATTATCCTTAATCGGATTTTTAACGCTGTAAGAAAACGCTTTTCATTAACCTATCTTCAAAGCCAATACAATTAAGAGATTTGGTGTTTTTACCAAGCATTTTTCAGGAATATACCTTTCATACCAATATCGGTTCTAAAAGATATAAGTTGAACCAGAATTATTTTTCTTTTAGGCGACGAAAAAATTATCCGAGATTATGCAATAAGAATCGTAGTGAGAGGCGAAAGCTCAATAAAACAGGTACTTTTTCGACTGAGGCATAGTGCTGCTATGGTGAAGAAGAAAAAGTGACGAAGTGTCCTGTTTTGAAGGGATTTCGGCTCGTAATAGATTTCTATTGCATAATCTCGGATTATAGGCGTAGTATGGCCTACGGGTATAATTTTTGAGGAAGTATAAGAGAAAAAGAAACTGGGTCAACGTATCTTTTAGAAATGATGTTGGTATCAGCACATTACACCAATTGCACATGTATAAATGGAATGAGCCATTTTATTCTAAAGAACGTCTCTCTTAAAATCTCAGTTGAAGATAATTGCTTATATTTCAAACTTAAAACCAGATAACATGACAGATTTTAATCCAACTGCGGCGGTTAAAGACCTTAAAGATGCCGCCAAAAAAGCCGAAGAGTTGAGTTCGAAGTGGGCTAAAAGTGCCTCTACAAAAGGGGCGGTAAAAACATTTATGGCCGATAATAAATCGTTTTTTAAAACAGCCTCCAACGTAATGAGTGTTTTAAGTGTGGGTTGCTCAGTAGCCGATAGCTTTGGCTTGTTTGGCGAAAGCGAACATAAAGAAGTGATGAAACAGTTAGCAGTTATAGATAAAAAAATAGATGAGCTTAGTGGAGATATGAAGAGAGGATTTGAAAACCTTACCACTCAAATTGATTACAATACAGTAACGGCCATCCTTGCAGCCAACGAAACCGATATCCTTACGCAACTAGATCATCGAAATTATTACCTCGAACAATTAAATAAATCGGATCAACGTTACAAAACGGATGCCCGCGATACATTATTAAAATCTTCGGATAATTTGGATAAAGATATAGTAGCGTATTACGAAGCCTTCACAAAAACCGATCCGGCACGAAATATTTTAGATGCCATTTACAATCACTACGCTGGTGCGCCCGGGCCGCTTATTAACAAAGGCTACGAAATGATTTATTTAGTTCAAGAGGCGGCTAAAATTATAGGATTAAAACACCGCTTGCGTAAAGAAAAAAAAGAAGGTGCAAATTTTGATTTACAACAATGCTTAAATTCGGTCGAAGAAGAGTTTACATTGCTGTATGAACCCAAGATAACTAAAATGATAAACGAGCTAGAAGTTCGTATTTTAAAAGCCTTAGATAACATAGAGGCTAACATCCCTAAATATTACGAAAAATATTTAAAAGGCCATTTACGCAAAGGCGATCCAACACCCTCGAACACAAGTACCTTATGTGCCCGCCTCGAAGAGAATTTTCCGATGGCTTGTTTTATGGCCATTGAGTATGCCAATTGCAGTGGCAATAGCGAACACGTAGATGGGTTGCGGGCATCGCGGGCCATTACACAATACCATTTAAAAGAGATAGACCGTAATTTACTTATTTGGTGGCAATGGTGTGCCGAACCCGACGCTTACTCTGCCTCCAACTTAAATGCCCGAGCCATTGCAACCCGCAATAACGAAGTAGCTGCGCTGGCAAATATGCCTGAGTACACCACCTATAAAGAGTATGCCGACATGCGCACTTATGTTAAAAAAAACTACGATATCCCTGAAGTTATCCAATCCAAATTTAATAAAGACTTGTTTCATTACAGCGCAGGGGCTCATGCTCTGGTTATCCGAAAAACAAAAGCGGGTCGTGTAAACTGGGCGCATAGCGCAAATTGTTTCCCTTTAGCCATGGCCATACTCGACCAAGGTTTTTACGATGTATTTTGGATGATACTAGATGTTTAACTTATCTCTTACAAAAGGGAAAATAGACATAAAAATTCTGAACATACGTGATACTATTTTTATAGCTTTGTTGGGCAGTTATTTTAAACAAAGATGAAGAAAATACTTAAACGTCTAATTATAGGTTTACTAAAAATAGATTGGATTGGAAATTTGGTTAAAAAAGTATCTATAGGCGTATGGAAAATAGTTCATCAACGGCGGTTGATAGAGCAAAAAAGAGTAGAAGACGCTACTGGAAATACTCTTGTCAATTTATTTACTAATCAAGTTGTTTTAAATGGTCCTTTTAAAGGATTAAAGTACCCTACTTTACGCTCTAAAAGCAGTAGCTTATACTCAAAATTAATAGGAAGTTATGAAGCAGAATTACACACGGTTTTTCAAAACGCCATTGATAAGAAGTACGATCAAATTTTAGACATTGGGTGTGCAGAAGGATATTATGCCGTTGGATTGGCTTTAAAAATTAAGGAAGCTAAAATATATGCGTTTGATATTGATGCCGAGGCGTTAGAACTCACGCAAAACATGGCAAAAGAAAACGGCGTTAGCGATAGGATAGTTGTTGAAAAAAAATGTACGGCCGATACCTTAGCCCATTTTAAGTTTAGCTCTAACTCTTTAATTATTAGCGATTGCGAAGGCTTTGAACGGTTTTTATTTAATGCAAGTAATATTGGTAATTTAGTAAACACCGATTTGATTATTGAAACGCACGATTTCGTAAATATTAATATTTCAACCGATTTGGAAACGTTATTTGCAAACACGCATACACTGCAAATAATAAGTAGCGTCAGCGATGTTTATAAAGCTAAAAATTATAAATACCCCGAAGTTGAAAAATTATCGCTCGAAACAAAGTATCAAATTTTCTTAGAAGGAAGAGGTGTTACAGATGAGTGGCTCATCTTATCGGCCAAACGGTAACCCCAAATGGGTTAATAAAAACTATCCATAAGTTAAGGGATGGGTTTATTGCCCTGATGTACTCATTAAATAATTTTTAATCAAGGCATCCAAATCCCCATCTAACACGGCTTCTGCGTTGGTGATTTTTAATTCGGTGCGGTGGTCGTTAACCATTTTATAAGGATGTAAAACATAGCTGCGTATTTGCGAACCCCATTCAATTTTCATTTTACCTTCTTCAACAGCTTGGCGTGTTTCGTTGCGTTTACGCATTTCTAATTCGTACAATTGCGAGCGTAACATTTGTAAAGCGCGCTCGCGGTTACCATGTTGCGAGCGTTCGATTTGGCAAACCACCACAATACCCGAAGGCTTGTGTAGCATTTGTACTTTGGTTTCTACCTTGTTTACATTTTGCCCGCCCGCGCCGCCACTACGCGAAGTACTCACTTCTAAGTCAGCAGGTTTAATATCAATTTCAATGGTATCATCTACAATCGGATATACATAAACCGAAGCAAAACTGGTGTGACGTTTGGCATTAGCATCAAACGGGCTAATGCGCACCAAGCGGTGAACTCCATTTTCGCCTTTTAAATATCCATACGCAAACTCCCCTTCTATTTGAAGTGATACCGATTTTATACCTGCCACATCGCCCTGATTATAGTCTAACTCACTCACTTTAAAGCCTTGTTTCTCGGCCCACATTAAATACATGCGCATTAAAATACTGGCCCAGTCGCAACTTTCGGTGCCGCCTGCCCCTGCATTAATCTGTAACACACAATTGAGTTTATCCTCATCGCTGCGTAACATGTTTTTAAACTCAATGTTTTCTAATAATTTGAACGTGCTTTCAAATTGCTCTTGCGTTTCGGCTTCGGTGGCATCTCCCGACTTAAAAAAATCGTATAACGTTGTTAAGTCTTCTATGTGGCGGGTTAATTCATCGTAGGCCGAAATCCACGTTTTTTTTGATTTGACCTCGTTTAAAACTTGTTCGGCTCGCTTAGGGTCATTCCAAAAATTAGGGTCTATGGTTTTTTCTTCGAGTTGCTCTAACTCGCCTTTCTTACGGTCGTAGTCAAAGAAACCCCCTCAACGCCTCATGGCGATCTAAAACGTCTTTTAATTGATCGGTAGTAAACATAATTGGCAAAAATAAACTTTTTTTTGGTTCGCTCTTACACTTTTACCTTTTCTATCCAACTAAAATGATGCGCCAATATAGCTGCTTTATTTGTTTTTAAATGCGTAAGGTAAGCTTGTGCAATGGGCGATAATTTTTTACCCTTCATCCAAATAAGTTGCCACTGCGATTGGATAGGAAACCCTTGTACGGGTAAAATTTTTAAATCTCCTTTTAATAATTCATTCCGAATACCAATTAACGGCATGGCCGAATACCCTAAACCCGCAATAATAGCTTGTTTAACGGCCTCATTGGAGGTTAGCTCCATTTTTTTGCGCAACTTAATGTTTCGCTTTAAAAAGTATTGTTCCATTATTTGTCGTGTTCCCGAGCCTTCCTCACGGTAAATAAATGGAAGAACCTGTAACTCTTCTTTCGATACTTGTGTCCCCTTCCACTTACTTTGATTATTGCCTACTACATACAAGGCATTTTCGAGCAACCGCTCCGACTCAATATTTAGCCCTGTTGGCAACACCGAAACCAAAGCAAAATCTACTTCGTTGCGTTGCAAATTATTAATCACCATTGATTTATTGGTTACATCCATTCCTAAATCTACGGCTTCGTGTTCTTTTAAAAAATCACTTAAAAAATAAGGCATTACATATTTCCCCGTCGAAACTACCGAAATGGTTAAACGCCCCGCCATCTGTCCTTTATAGGCGCGAGTTTTATAATCAATGGCTTGCACTTCGTTTAATATACGAATAGCCATTTGGTGTATCTCTTTTCCAAATTGAGTAACATACAATTGACGACCAATAACCTCAGTTAAGGCCACTTCAAATTGATCTTGTAAATTTTTTAACTGAATAGAAACGGCTGGTTGCGTCATGTGTAACTCCTCAGCAGCTTTAGTAATACTTTTGGTTTGTACTACTTTAACAAATACTTGCAGTTGGTGAAGGGTGTAATTCATAAATTTTATTTATGGATGCTTTTGTAAACATAATAAAATAAAGTATATAAATGAAAGATTGGATTTGAATTAAAATGTTAAACTCAGAAAAGGAAAAATTTTTGTATTCGAACAAAAGCATTGAAAAACTGCTTTTAATGGTTAACTTAGGTGTTTATTTTGAACTTAATATGGGATGTAGTGGATGTAGCAGCGGACGTGGCTGTAGTAACGAAAAAGGCTCAATTCCGGCAGGATGCAATAACAATGGCTCTTGCGGAACAGGCGGCTGCAATAAATTAAATGTATTCGACTGGTTAGGAAACATGAGTTTACCTGGTGGTCAACAAGCGTTTGATATTATTGAAATTCGTTTTAAAAATTCGAGAAAAGATTTTTTTAGGAATGTAAACGCATTAACCTTAAATGTGGGCGATGTAGTTGCCGTGGAAGCAAGTCCGGGTCACGATGTGGGTGTAGTTTCGCTTACTGGCGAATTGGTGCGCTTACAAATGAAAAAGAAGAATGTAAATTTTGATAGCGAAGAAGTGCGCAAAGTTTACCGAAAAGCGAAACAAAGCGATGTGGATAAATGGAAAGAAGCTCAAAATTTAGAGGTGGATACCATGTACCGAGCGCGTACAATTGCTTTGGAGTTAGGCTTGCAAATGAAACTAAGCGATGTAGAGTACCAAGGCGACAAGTCGAAAGCTATTTTTTATTACACCGCCGATGAGCGGGTTGATTTTAGAGAATTAATTAAAAAACTAGCCGATGAGTTTAAAGTGCGTATTGAAATGCGACAAATTGGGGCGCGCCAAGAAGCCTCGCGCTTAGGAGGCATTGGTGCCTGCGGACGCGAGTTATGCTGTAGTACTTGGTTAACCGACTACCGTACCGTAAGCACCAGTGCGGCCAGATACCAACAACTATCGCTTAACCCCATGAAACTGGCGGGGCAATGTGGCAAATTAAAATGCTGCCTCAATTACGAGTTAGATAGCTATGTAGATGCCCTAAAAGAATTTCCAGAAATGGATAATAAACGGTTAAATAGCGAGAAGGGAGATGCCTTTTTGGTAAAAACCGATATATTTAAACGCATCATGTGGTTTGCTTACCGTAAAGAACCCGACGTATTTTTACCTTTATCCATAGAGCGTGTAAAAGAAGTAATGGCACTTAACCAAGCCAATCAATTGCCCGAAAGTGTAGAAGGAAAACTACTTTACACCACTAAAAAAGAAATTGTAAAAGAACCTAATTTTGAAAACGTAGTAGGGCAAGATAGTTTAACACGTTTTGATAAAAGCGGCAGAGGGCGCAACAGCAACAACCGACCGCAACAAAAACGTGGCGGGCAAGTGGGCGCGCAAAAACAAGGAGATAAGCAACGGCCAAAAACCCAAACCGGAGCTTTGCCAACAAAACAAGGCGAGCCTAAACTCAATTCGCAAAAGCCGCAACACTCCAAACCTCCGCAAAAGCAAGGCGGCGAAGGAGGAGCTACTCAACAAAAAAAGCCACCGTTTAAACGGCCATCGCATGGTAAAAAAAATAACTCTAACCGACCTAATCCTAACAATGATAAAAAAGGAAGCTAAATGGTTAAGTGTTGGCTTAATGCTATTGCTTTTAAATGCTTGCAAAAACAACACCGTATTTAGTAAATACGAAACCTTTGCTGAAAACGAATGGTCGGCAAAAAATAAAGTGGTGTTTAAAGTAAACGTTAGCGATAGCACCAATTTGCATGATATATACTTAATGCTGCGCCATGCCGATGCTTATCCTTATAGCAATTTATTTTTGTTTGTAAAAACCAAATACCCCAATGGTAAAGTGTTGAGCGATACTATGGAACTAATATTAGCCAATTCTAAAGGCGAATGGTTGGGCGACGGGGCAGGCGATATTTTTGATTATAAAGTTCCCGTAAAAAAAAATGTACGCTTTGCACAAGGCGGCAATTACGAATTTAGCTTTGAACAAGGCATGCGCGTAGATCCTTTGCCTTTGGTTATGGATTTTGGTTTTGAAATTGAACGCAGTCCAAACTAAAACCGAAAACTAATGCCGTTTCTAATGTTATACGTTAATTCAGGAATGGTTTCGGGTTGCTTTTTATCAAATAACAAGTTTCCGCTCAATTGAAAGGCAATGTGTTTATTAAGTGTTACCTCAAGTGTGGCATCGTGCGCAATGCGGTAATCGCTCCAGTCCATTAAGTTAGGTTGATAAAAAGTGGTGCTCACCCATTCGAGTTGTTTAGATAAACTCCAAGTAAACGTAAAATAACTGCTAAGGCGGTGGTCGCGGTTAATGGCTGCTTGCACTATTTCTTCGTATTCATACATGTATAAAGTGGCCGCATATAACTTAAACGCAGGCTTTTTGATGAGCTTAAAGCGTGGGCCTGCGCCTACTAAAAACCGTTGTTTAAGCCTCAAAATAGGATTGTATTGATATTGCACAAACGATTCGCAAGTTACAACATCGGTAAGTTTATAGGAATATCGCAAATGTTGAAATCCACTATTTACAAAATCATTGCCCGCCGCTCTTACAAAACTAACATCATTTAAAATTAAAAAACGCGATTTATTTTTTTGATATTGTACCCGAATGGTGTTGGTGAGGTTAATAATTTGTCGGGTATTTTGTGTGATTCCAAAGTTGAAATCGGCACGCCCCATCCAGCCATTGGTGTCGTTTAAAAACCGTTTATTTTCGATATTGATAACTTGCGCTGGGCTTAAAAAGGGCAGCAGTAAAAGAAGAATTAAATACGAGTTAATGGCCATTGATAAACAACAAGTAAAACGGCGCAGTAACAACAACACTTTAAAATACATTTTATGGAAAGCAAAAGCCGTTCGAGAAAAATAAAACTACACTAAATTATACTGGATGGCTTTTCTAACCAAGCCTGCTGTATTTTTTACCTGTAGTTTTGCTAATAGATTTTGGCGGTACTCGCCAATGGTTTTAGAAGCCAAAGACAATATCTCGCCAATTTCTTTATTGGTATATTCTTCAGTAATTAATTTTAAAATCTCTACTTCTCGCTTGGTTAAATCTATCTTCTGTTTGGTAATAGGTGGCACGGCAGGTTGCTTCTCGCGGCGAATAAAAGCCAATGCCACTTCGCTCGAATAATATTGTTGATTGGCTAAAATCATTTCTATGGCTTTTACCAATTCTTTAGGCGTAATATTTTTTAAAGAAAATCCATGCGTTCCGGCATCAATAAATTGTTTCATGTAAACAAATTCATCGTGGTTAGAAATGGCTAGAATTTTTAAATCGGGTTTATACTTTAACAATTCGATGGCGCACTCAGCACCATTCATATCGGGTAATTGATAATCTATTAATACAACGTCGTAATTAAATTCTTTTACCTTGGTAATGCCTTCGTTAGCATTGGTCGCTTCTTCAATATTAAAATCGTAAATTGTTTTGGCATTTTCAAGCATCGAGCGTATGCCATCTCTTACAATTTGATGATCGTCAATAATTAGTAAAGTTAATTGTTTGGTTTTTTTCATCGCTCAACGCTTTTAAATAGTTTTATGATTTAGTCTTATTTCAAAACTAGTTCCTTTTTCAAATTGGCTTTTTATAGATACTGTGCCGCCATAGAGGGCCAATCGCGACCGAACATTTTCGAGTCCCATTCCACCCGAAATTTCAACGGTATTCATATCGAAGCCAATGCCATTATCGCTTAAAAAGATAATGCTTTGATCGCTTTCTTGCCTAAAGTCCATTGTAATGATATTGGCTTTGCCATGTTTAATGCCATTATTAATAAACTCTTGAATAATTCGGAACAGGGTAATTTCAATGTCTTTGGTAAACCGAGGCAATTGACTAGAAAACGTTAGTCTAAAATTAAGAAGCCCGCTTAACTCCATTTTAGAACAAAGTTCTCGAATAGCTTGTTCGAGTCCGTAGCTTTCGAGGGTGCGAGGCATTAAGTTAAAGCAAACATTTCGTAATTCGGCGGCAGCATTAAAAATAGCGTCGTACGATTTGCCTAATATTTCGGTTACTTTTTGAGGGCTTATGCCTTCGTTATCGCGAAGTGTATTAATATAAAAAATAAGAGCCGATAACTGTTGCCCTAAAGAGTCGTGCAAATCTTTGGCTAGGCGTGTCCGCTCTACTTCTTGAGTTTGTAGTATGGTTTTAATAACAACATTTTCAAGTTCTTTGCGGTGCGAAACATCTTTAATAATTCCTTGATAATTGGTAGAGCCATCATCGGCTTTATTAATCGAAATTAGGCAATCAATAATTCGTTTTTGATTATTACGCAGTCGCATGGCAAAGTTACGAACCGATTTCCCCCGTTTTAAAATCGCTTCAAACTCTTGCTTTTCTTTCTCATCGGCAAAATAGTGCCATAAACTTTCCGATTTACCTGCACTTCCAGCTAATAATTCCATTCCAGCACGGTTAACCTCTTGCATTAAAAAGGAAGGGTCGCAAATAAAAATAGCATCGCTTGTTTCTTGAAAAATTTTCTTATACCGATTTTCAGCCTTTTTTAATTTCTTAGCATACTCTTTGGCTTTGTTGAGGTCGCGCGCTATAACCAAGTAACCAATGCGATTCCCCTGATCGTTATGAATTAAATTAATGGTGCAATCGGCATCAATATTTTTTCGATTTTTATACCGTAAATCAGAACGTAAAGAAATGGTTTCGTTTTCTTGTGCAGCGTGCCACAGCATTTCGCGAACGGCTTGAGGCGATAACCCGCAAAAGACCCTGTTAATAGGAACATCTATTAGTTCGTTTTCGGTAGCACTTAAAACCAATTCTGCTGCTTGGTTAACCATTTGTATAGTGCCATCTAAGTTTAGCACTAATAAAATATCAGAAACAGCGTGAAAAATATTATTAAAATAATTTCGAGAAATGGTCGTTGTTTTTAATTCCTCGCCCAACATATTAACGCCCGAAATAAACGCATCAATATCGTCTAAGCGTTGCGACAATTGAACCTTAACATCAAAATTACCCATTGAGTAATTGATTAAGAGGTCGTTTATTTGTTGCAAGCGTTTATCCATTTTCATTCTTTGGTTTTATATTGTTGAAGCCAAGCTAAAGCTTCATTTTCATATTTAAAAATTTTTACTGGCATTTCGGTCGGGTTCAATTTAACTAAGTAATTTCCTAGAAAGATACTAAAAACATTTGTTAGAACCATTGCCGCCGCAGAAATTCCTTCTGTTCCTTCCTTTGAAGTTAAATAACTTCTTGCATCCTTTTCAATTACAGCCACACCATAATCTTTAATAAGAATAGGATATTTTTTACCTTTTGTAAATTCTTTGCGATTAGCTACTTGAATTTTAGCCGACAATAAATTAATGGTGGGTCCTTTTTTATAGGCAGCTATTAGGATTCCGTTTTTTAATTCCCAGTTAACTTGATCTGTATGTAAAATGCGATTTTCCATGTGCAACTAATTTAACAAAGTTATTTTAAATATTTTAAAAAATGAATTTCAAAACGTTTCTTTTTCCTTACTGTTTTTATACGTTATAAATTTAGGCTTTTATCCCTAAAAATTGTTGCTAGTCTGTTATAAATTTGCTAATAGCAAATTTTAAAATGGAAAGTAAAAACTCGTTTATGGATTCAGTTCACCAAATTGTTAACAATGGTGTAAAAAAAGGGATACTCCACCTTTATACGGAAGATAAAAAACTCATAGGAAACAAAATTACAATAAAACAGCAGGAGGTCGTCAATTTCGGATCGTGTAGTTATTTAGGGTTAGAATTCGATGAACGGTTAAAACAATCGGCAATAGAAGCCATCGAAAATTATGGCACACAGTTTTCAGAGTCGCGGGCTTATGTTTCTACTTGTCATTATAAAGAATTAGAAGCGTTATTAAATCAGATTTTTGAGGCGCATTGTGTGGTTACGCCTACTACAACGCTGGGTCATTTTTCAACCATCCCCGTTTTAGTAAATGCGGGCGATGCTATTATTTTAGACCACCAAGTTCATAACAGCGTTCAAATGGCGGTTAATCTGGTAAAATCGAAAGGGGTGCATGTAGAAATGGTAAGGCACAACCGAATGGATTTGCTCGAAGAAAAGATAATTGAGCTACGAAAGAAACATAAAACAATTTGGTATATGGCTGATGGTATTTACTCAATGTATGGCGATGTAAGCCCAGTAAAAAAGGTCTTAGAGTTATTAGATACTTACCCCGAATTGAATTACTACGTGGATGACGCGCATGGGATGAGTTGTTTTGGAAAAAATGGCAGAGGCTACGTGTTAAATGAAGCTAACATCAGAGAGCGCATGGTTGTTGCCGTTTCTTTTGCTAAAGCCTTTGCAACGGGCGGTGCGGCAATGCTTTTCCCAACTGCCGAATTAGCTAACAAGGTTCGTTCGTGTGGAGGGCCCATGATTACTTCAGGTCCTATGCAGCCCTCGGCTTTAGGTGCCGCCATTGCTTCAGCAAAAATACACTTGTCGCCCGAAATGAACGATATGCAAGAAGTATTTCAAAAAAATATGCGCTTTGCCAAACAAATGATAAAAAAGTATGGCTTGCCCATGGTATCTGATACGCCTTCGCCTATTTTTTTTATTGGAGTTAGTTTACCAAAATTAGGGTACAATGTTGTTAAGCGCATGTTAGATGCGGGCTATTACCTTAACCTTGGGATCTTTCCGGCGGTACCCATTAAAAATACGGGTATTCGGTTTACCATAACCCGTTTACACACCTTTGAGCAAATCGAAGCCATGATTGCTGCGTTAGCCATGCACCTTGGTTTAGCCATGGCCGAAGAAAATATTAGCATGGAGCAAATTTGCCGCGCCTTTAAAATGCCAACCCCCGATGAGCGAGAGGCCGAAGAAGCCGTTGATACCGTTATACAACAATCGGAACTAAAAATAACGCATCACAAAAGCATTCGAGCAATTGATAAAACAGAGTGGAATAATTTATTGGGAAATAGAGGCAGTTTTGATTGGGATGGACTGCAATTTTTAGAAGACAGCTTCTCTAAAAATTTTGCCGATGAAGATAATTGGGAGTTTGATTACCTCATTATCCGCGATACTAAACAACAAATTGTTTTAGCAACATTTTTAACGACCACCATTTGTAAAGATGACATGCTCTCTCCTGCTTCTGTTTCTAAACAAATTGAATTGAACCGCCTCAACGATCCGTATTATCTAACCTCTAAAGTAATGACCCTAGGTTCGCAGTTAACCGAAGGCGAGCATTTATATGTAAATCGTCAATCCAATTATTGGCGTTCGGCAATGAGTATGTTGTTTGAGCAAATAGCCCGCTTACAAGACCAATACGAAGCAGGCTCAGTCATGTTGCGCGATTTTAATGCGGGCGACGATGAGATGGATACTTTTTTTATAGACAATGGATTTTTTAGAGTACACATGCCCGATAACCATACGCTTAAAACCGATTGGGATACCCCCGAGGCTTACGCACAAAAATTAAGCCCACGCTCGCGAAAACACTTAAAGCAAGATATTTTACGTTATACCGATGCTTACCAAGTAGAAGTGATGAAACAACCCAGTGCCAGCGACATTAAGCATTGGTATGAATTATACCTTAACGTTAAAAATAAAAGTTTAGAGTTAAATACCTTTGCTTTGCCTTACAAATTATTTGAGAACATGGCCAAACACCCCAATTGGGAAATAATGGCTTTGTCTATTAAACCCGAATTAGGTTACACAGAAAAACCCGTTGCTATTTTATTTAATTATGTAACCCCTCAAGCCTATAATTTTATGATGATAGGAATTGATTACACCTATCAAGAACAGTTTAATTGTTATAAGCAAGCTCTTTACCAAAGCATCATGCGGTGTAAAGCCAGCGACTGTTCGCAAATAAATCTGGGGTTTTCAGCTTCATTTGAAAAGCGTAAGGTAGGTGCTAGCAGCATTCCAACGGTTGCTTACATGCAAATTAAAGATAATTACAACATGACTGTAATTGCGAACATGAACGTTTTAGAAAAAGCTAATGCGTAAATTTACGTTGTTTCATTTCTAAGAAAAAAGCAATGCGAGGGGCCTGGGTTTAGAATGAACTTCTGCAAATGTTAGTCTATACATCAACACCTTTTTTTGAAATTTAAGGGCATTCCAATTTTAAAAAAGGTGTTGATTTTTTTGGATAAGTAAACAGTTGATGGGTTTTATGTCCAATTATAAATTAGAATAAAAAGGGGGAATGTTATCAAGCAACGGCTTCAAGAACAGGTTTAGGTATTAAGCAAGGTTAGCAAACACCTCTAATATATCGGTTTGGTATTGAACCCCAAAAGTAGCGATGCACCATACTTTTAAAAGTACTTTTTCATCGGGTTTAATCCAATGGATGGCTTTAACCAGTTCTTTCCTAAAAAGTGTTTTATCGAAACTTACTTGTTCTAAAACTTTTTTACTTAACTCTAACATAAAACATTTATTTATACTTCGTATAATGCAAAATTAGGCGAGATATTGTGGCGGCACACATTCTTTTAGAAACGTTAACATTTATTTCGTCTATTACTTTAATTAAAATCCTGAGGTTAAGTGAATGTAAAATCCGCCTTGTTGCTGCCGATTATACGAATATTCTAAGCGCAATACCGCATCGTAATAACTAATCATATCTATACCAATACCATAGCCATATTGCCAACTGTTGTTTAAAGTGTTGGTACTAGCAAAAAATTTATCTTCTATATAGCCCACATCGCCATGTAAATTAATAAACATATAAAACGGAATGGTATTAAACTGTTTCAGTTTACGAATAAGTTTAGGTTTAAAATACCTTGGCTTTAACAACTGAAAACGTAAACTATTTTTACTGTAAAAATAACTTTGTCCATCCATGACATAATACTCGTAACCACGCAAGTTATCGTTATATCCCAAACCTCTATTAAACGCAAAGGCCCAGCGGTCGGGTTGCATGTAACGGCCTTTTAACTGATTTGCTAAATACCACCGGCCTATTAATGGACTGTGCTTTTTTAAAGATAAGGTTGCACTCAAATTATCAATAGGTGCTTGCGACGAAAATTCAAATCCCTCTTTAGTAATCCATAAATCACTTGCCCAACCCCGAAGTGGGTACTGCCTATTATCGCGTTTATCGAATGTATAACGGTATTCGAGTTTTAGTAAGGCCATGCTTTGTTGTTCATTACCAAAGTACAAGGGTTGCAGTTTTAAAATACTATCACTAATGCTGGCATTAAAATAAACCGTTTCCATTTGATGCGTTTCGTAAAGTCCGTTGCGATAAGTAAGAGCAGCTTTGGCTTCGTGATTTTTAAAAACGTAATGGGTATAATTTCTTAAAAACAAAGGCGTGTTATTTTCGGTACGATACGTTATTTCGTTATTGCGACCGTAAGTGTATTGCACTTTAAACCCCAAGGTTTGCGCTTTGTTGAGATAGGGCAATTGATACGACACCCCATATAACTCAGAGTAACCCCTTCGGGCAATTAAAACCAGCTTGTCCTTATTCCCACTAAAATTATCGAAGCCAATTGCAAAGCCATAATTAATACGAAATAAATCTTTGGTTTGCCACCAAGTATTAAGGTTACGATCTTGAATTTCAAATAAAGGAACTGGCCAAATGTACCAGCGTTCTTTGACAATTATTTTTAAATCAATCTGTTTGGAAGTATGATTGATTTGAGGGACAATGCTGTCGTAAATAAATAAAAGTGTATTAAAAATATTTTGCTCGCTGCGGGTAATAATTTGCGGCAGTTTTTGAAGAAGCAGTGTATCGTTTTGTTTTTTCACCAACTCCCGAAAAATAATTCGGCTATTAGTAATTCGGTTACCATAACATTCTGTTTTTCCAATTCGATATACAGCCAAACTGTCAACGCCAACTGTGTTTTGGGCTAAATAATGACTTAGAGGAAAAAAATAAAGACTTACTATCCAAAACACTCGCAGTAGTGCTGAACCAAGAATACATGCCTTTTTTAAAGTGCCTTTATTTTCGGGTATTACCAACAAAGGCTAAACAGTTAGATGTTTAAGAAATGTAAAAATTCATCTAAACGGTTTTTCATATCTTTTTCATAATCGCCATGGTGAAACGAGGCTTTAACCATGTAGTTATAACGCGAAAAGGTTTGTAAAATACTTGATAAATTTTCGGTGTTTACTTTTAGCGTTACTTCTAGCTTCATGCTATCGGGATTGGAGGACACATGCAAACTCAAAATTTTTGCATCGTTGCCTTCAACAATACTGCCGATTTGAGTTACCGAATAATCATTTTGATTCAACTCTAACACAATAACACCACCTGGGTTTTGAACCGCAGTCATATTGCTTAGGTTTTGAACAATTCCTTTTAAAGTAATGCACCCTTTAAACAATTCTTTTTCATCTAAAACCGGAATTAGCGTTAAGTTTAAACCACTCATCAATTTTACCAAATCGTAAGTGTGTTGGTAATGGTGAATGATGGGTTTCAAAAACTCTATTTTCAAATTTTCGATGGTGTCTTCGGGTTTATCGTAATCGAGCAGGTCGTTCTCGCTTATTACACCCAGCAACTCTCGGTTTTTCACCACGGCCAAATGCGATACTTTAAACTGTTCCATCCAGTCTAAAGCCATTTCTACCGTATCCGTTGTTTTAAGGGGTGGTATTTCTTCTGTTATTAAATCTGATACTATCATCGTATTTGCGCAAATTTAGTAAAATATTTAGCTTTACCTTTATAACGTGTATTCATATAATTTAGTATAACTGTTCCTTATTCAAAAATGACGAAATTAAGTGTAAATATTAATAAAATTGCCACGCTTCGAAACGCTAGAGGTGGAAATAATCCAAATGTTGTTAAAGCGGCACTAGACTTGGAACGCTTTGGCGCACAAGGGATAACGGTTCACCCACGTCCCGATGAGCGACACATCCGTTACGCCGATGTACGCGATTTAAAACCCTTGTTAAGCACCGAGTTTAACATCGAAGGAAATCCGAAAGAAAAAAAATTTGTAGAGTTGGTGTTAGAAGTGTTGCCCGCACAGGTAACCTTAGTGCCCGATGCAGAGGGACAACTGACCAGCAACCATGGATGGGATACTGTTGCCAACGCCGAGTATTTAAAAGATACCATTGCCTTATTTAAAAGCAAAGGCATACGCACCTCTATTTTTATTGATGCTAATTTAAAAATGGTAGAGGGTGCAAAAGCAACTGGAACCGATCGGGTTGAACTCTACACCGAGTCGTATGCCCACCAGTTTGCAACTCATCCACAATTGGCCATTGCACCGTTTGTAGAAGCCGCCCAACGTGCCGCCGAACTGGGTATTGGACTCAATGCCGGACACGATTTAAGTTTAGAAAATTTGAGTTTCTTTTATAAAAACATACCGCATTTACTCGAAATTAGCATTGGTCACGCCCTTATTAGCGATGCTCTTTACTTAGGTTTAGAAAATACTGTTCAACTGTATTTGCGGCAATTACAATAACTCATTGGCTAAATTAGCCAACTCGCTGCGCTCGCCTTTTTGCAAGGTAATGTGTGCATACAAAGGTTGACCTTTTACCTTATCAATTAAATAACTTAAGCCATTACTTTGCGAGTCTAAGTACGGGGTATCTATTTGATAAATATCGCCAGTAAATATAATCTTTGTGTTTTCGCCAGCGCGGGTAATAATTGTTTTTACCTCGTGTGGCGTGAGGTTTTGAGCCTCATCTACAATAAAGAATACATTACTTAAACTGCGCCCACGAATATAGGCTAAGGGACAAACCACCAACTTTTGTGCTTCTACCATTTCGTTAAGTTGTTTGTGTTCCTTATCTTTTTCGCTAAACAAACTACGAATGTATTTAAGGTTATCCCACAAAGGCTCCATGTAAGGATTTAATTTACTGTTAACATCGCCAGGTAAATAACCAATGTCTTTATTACTCAATGGCACAACTGGGCGTGCTAAATAAATTTGATGGTAATTGCGGCGTTGCTCTAATGCCCCTGCTAACGATAATAATGTTTTACCAGTACCTGCCACACCTTGTATGGTTACCAATTTAATATCGGGGTTCATAATGGCATCGAGGGCAAACGCTTGCTCGGCATTTTTTGGAATAACCCCAAACGCAGCCGATTTAATAACCCGTTGAAGACTTTCGTTCTCTTTGTTGTAACGCGCTAATACACTAGCCGAACCATTTTTTAAAATATAATAATGGTTACTTAGCAAATCGCCCTTTTTTAGAATCTCTTTTGAAACACAAGCTCCCGTGTTATAAATGGTAGTTATCTTTTCGTGAGGTACTTTTTCTACTTCGCTCATGCCCGTATAAAGTTCATCTACGGTTTTAATTTTTCCCGTTTCGTAATCTTCGGCAATGAGGTTTAACGATTTGGCTTTGATTCGTAAATTAATATCTTTTGTAACAAGCACTACCTTGCGGTCGGGATATGTTTCTGACACAAACAACGCCGTGTTTAAAATACGATGATCGGCTTTTTTATCGTCAAAAATTTTCTCAGCATTTACTTTGCTTGAGGTGTGCATTTCAATTTTAAATTTGCCCCGTGTAGGGCCATTAATGGGTGCCCAATCTTGAAGCGTATTTTTTCCACTCAACCCATCTATGTAGCGCGAAAACTCACGGGCAGCAAAGTTTTTAGTATCATTTCCTTTTTTGAAATTATCCAATTCCTCTAAAACGGTAATTGGAATGACCACATCGTGTTCTTGAAAATTTTTAATGGCCGTGTGATCGTAAATGATAACAGAGGTATCTAAAACAAAAATTTTTTTAGGCGTTGCGATACGTGCTTTCGCTATCTTTTTCCCCATATAGTTTTTAAATTATATATTAAATCTATTTATTTATACTCCCATTAATTCATTAGGTTAAAAATACATATAAACAAACAGGTGTTTATTGGGATTGGTCTAATTTCTAACGTTTAGTTTACAATTTAACAGTTTGTGTTTGTACTTAAAAAAGTTTAGGTTTATATTTAGCATTCCTAAAATTTAAAAAATGAAAAAGGTTACCGTACTATTATTTTTAACCATTTCTTTACTAAATGGCTATTCTCAAAAGTGGGTAGATATGATGCAAGACCCCAATGCAAATTTCTACGATATACAACGTGAATTCAATAATTATTGGAAAGATAAACCTTACGAGCGAGGGAAAGGCTACAGAGCTTTTAAACGTTGGGAATGGTTTACCGAACAACGTGTTTATCCTTCGGGAGATATGAAATTGGGTTCGCGTAGTTTAGCCCTCGAAAAATTTAATGAGTTTTTAGTTGAGCAATCGGCTAACAAAAGTATGTCGAACCAATTAGCGGCAGCCTCTGCTACAACTGCTAACTGGATTCCCTTAGGTCCTTTTGGCTCGCCCGTTGGAGGCGATGCGGGGCGTTTACAATGCGTGCGCTTTATGCCAGGTAATCCTTCCATTATTTTTGTGGGTACTGCCGCTGGCGGTTTATGGAAAACCACTAATGGCGGAGCATTGTGGACCACCACTACCGATCAATTGGCTTCTTTAGGAATTGCCGACATTGCCATTGACCCAGTTAATACCAATAATATTTACATTGCTACTGGTGATCATAATGCCAGTGATACCTATGCCACAGGCGTTTTAAAAAGTACGGATGGTGGTGTAACCTGGAACACAACAGGTTTAACATGGACTACATCGCAGCAACGCCGTATAGGACGATTGTTAATCAATCCACAAAATCCGAATAGTTTGTTAGTGGCTTCAACAGCGGGTATTTTCCGTTCGTTAAATGGTGGCACCTCATGGACTACTGTTGCAAGTGGTTTTTACCGCGACATGGAATACCGCCCAGGCGATACTACTGTTGTGTATGCGGTTACAGGCGGCTCACTTGCCAAATCAATCAATGGGGGAGCCTCGTTTTCGGGGGTAACTATTGCCAGTTCTTTAAGCGTTAACCGTTTGAGTTTAGCGGTTACTCCGGCCAATCCTAATTACGTGTACATTTTATGTAGCAATAATAACAACGGCTTTGGCGGTTTATACCGATCTACCAATGCCGCCGCATCGTTTAGTTTAATGAGTACCTCTCCAAATATTTTCGATTGGAGTACGAATGGAAGTGGAACTAGTGGCCAAGGTTGGTACGACATTGCCATTGGCGCATCACCCATCAACGCCGATTATATTGTGGCAGGTGGCGTTAACACGTGGCGTTCTACCAACGGTGGTGCAACGTGGGTATTAAACACGCATTGGTTTGGTGGTGGCGGAAAACCTTATGTACATGCTGATTTACACGATGTACAGTGGGTAAATGGTTCTACTCTTTACTTAGGGCACGATGGAGGTATTTCGGTTTCTACAAACACAAATACCACTTGGACAACTATTAACGGCAACATGAACATTGCGCAGATTTACCGCATGGGTCAATCGGCCTCTACACCTAACCTCATCATTACAGGTCATCAAGATAATGGCACCAATTTATATAACGGTACGCCAACTTGGTCCGAAACAATGGGCGGAGACGGTATGGATTGCTTTGTATCGTGGAACAATAACAACGTTATGGTAGGCTCACAATACAACGGTTCGTTTAACCGAACCACCAATGGCGGTGCTTCGTGGAGCCCTATTACTACTGGCTTAACTGGTTCGGCGGCTTGGGTAGCACCTATTATTCAAGATCCTGTAAATGCTAATACCTTTTATTGTGGCTATCAAAAAGTATATAAATCTACCAACCAAGGTACAACGTGGACGGGTTTAGGCGCTAGTAATTTAGGCACCATTGATCAAATTGCAGTTGCCCCATCTAACAACACTATTATATATACTTCGGCTGGTGCTAATATTTTTAAAACCATTAATGGCGGCACAACTTGGGGAAATATTTCGGCGGGCTTACCTAACTTAACCATTACAGACATTGCCATAGATAATCAAAACGAAAATAATATTTGGATTACATTTTCGGGCTACACCTCAGGCAGTAAAGTATTTCAATCTACCAATGCTGGTGCTACTTGGACTAACTATTCGGCCGGATTACCTAACATCCCAACAAACTGTATTGTTTACAAAAACAATAGCCCCAAAGCCATGTATGTAGGCACCGATGTAGGCGTTTATTACCGCGAAGCCAGCATGAGCAGCTGGATGCCATACTTTCAGGGGCTTCCGAATGTAGTAGTAGATGATTTAAAAATTTATTACCCGACCAACAAATTACGTGCAGCCACTTATGGGCGCGGTGTTTGGGAAACCGATTTGTATAGTAACCCAAGTGCTACACCATTTGCCTTCTTTAATGGGCTTTTCTCTTCGGCTTGTATTAATACCCCATTTTCTTTAATAGATGGCTCTTCCAACAATCCTACGTCTTGGCAATGGGCATTTCAAGGAGCTTCTATTTCAACTTCTACCTTGCAAAACCCAAGTGTTACTTATGCCAGTGCAGGAACTTATACTGCGTCTTTAATTGCCTCTAATGCGAATGGGCCTAGTACACCTTACATTACTACCATTACAGTTAGCGGTCCTCCAACGGCAGCGGCCAATAACCCAACGGTGTGTGGCAATCAAAGTGGAATTGTAACCTTAACCACTAATGCAACAACAGTAGCTTGGTCAAACGGGGCAAGTGGAAACATTGTATCGGTAAATAGTGCCAGCACGGCTGTATTTACTTATTCAGCCTCAATAGGAGCTTGTAGAACCATTGGTACTTCTACTTTATTTGTATCGCAAGCACCAGCTATACCAAGTGTTTTAGTGAGTGGAAACATTTTAAGTAGTTCGGTTATAGCACCTTTATACCAATGGTATTTGAATGGCAGTGCTATTGCGGGTGCTACGTTACAAACCTATCAAGCAACAGCAACAGGTTGGTACAGTGTTTGGTTAGATAATGGCAGCGGTTGTTTGTCATCTTCACAATCCTTCTTCTATGATATTACAACAGATATTAACGAGGCGTTTGCCACCATCTCCTCTTTGCAAATTGCGCCTAACCCTGTTAAAGAAACGATGTTAGTTCAATTTACTGCGTTGCCTGAAGATGTTGTTAACTACAAAATAGTAAACGTCTTAGGGCAAGAGGTAAAGAAAGGTCAATTGAAGGTAAACGCCTCTACCGAACCTGCACGCATTGGATTAGATGGTTTAGCGAATGGTGCTTACGACATTTCATTCAGCATAGGCAAAGCCAATAAATCAATTAAGTTTATTAAAAACTAATTGGTAATTAAATAGATTAACTAACACCTTTCTTTAAGTTTTGAAAACCTTATAAAACTTAAAGAAAGGTGTTTTTATTTTAACCGTAATTTTAAGAAAGAAGTCCTTTAGAATAAAATATCTAATTCTGTAAAAACACTTAAACCCATATTATGTAACCTAAATTTATGAAGAACCCAACTGCGTGAGGGGCAGTAGTGACAGCCCCCGAAAGGCGTTTGCTAATTTTGCCAGAGCGAGGCGGCTGAGGCACGAAGACCCCGCAGCGACTTGGGCAGGCTTAGCGCGGCGGCAGCAAAATAGCAAAGCGCCTAAGGGGCTAAAGCGGATGACCCGACCCCAAAGTAGAACCTGTGTTACCTTAAACCTGATAGTGTAATTATTACACTAAGCTAAGTAAAACTTGATAGGGGACACGCCCAAAAATTTCTAATAAACCGTCATTTCAAGAAATCGGGTGATCTAGGGTAAAACGTTTAACTGTGTAAAAGACTTAAAAATAAGTTAGATGGAAATAGACAATTGAGATTGTAGTGAAAGACAAAAGCTGCAGCAAATTTTGTTTTGTAATAGATTTCAACTATCTATTAAGGTTTAATGCCTCTGATTTCTTGGAGTTACGGTTTGAGATTACTGCAAGCTAAAAAACTTTTATATACAAGGCTTCATAAAATTCTGTTTTGATTAAAATCGCTGCAAGCCAGTAAAACGTTTTTCGCATCTTAAAAAACGGTTAAAACCCAGTAAAAATTCCTTGCAGCAGACTCGGTTTAATTGGGCTTATATTCTACCTCAACATTACTTTTGATAGGTTTACCGTTTTCTACAGCCGAGTGAAAACCGTTCAGTTGTAAAATTTCTTTAATTAACGCTGTTCTTAGGGTTTCATCCCATGTGTTTTCGTTTAAGATAACAACCGTTGTTAGTTCGTTTTTCTCATTAATAAAAACGTTGGCTTTAAATGATGAATTAAAGTTGTTAAGTTTAGCATTAGCATTTAACCGCGTGCGTAAACTTTTATAAAACGCAGCATTGCCTCCTTCGTAATAGGCGGCTTCTGATGGAGCGGAATAATTGGCGGCCATGCCCGCTAGTGGAGCAGACGAAACCGTGCTAGTAGAAGGCTCTTGTTTTTTACGAGTAGCCGAAGCCGATTTTTTAAATTCCTTTTGGGCTTTTTCTTCCTTTTCCAATTCAGATTTCGCATCTATTTTTGAAGTGTACCCCAAAGCACTTGCCGTTGAATGTTGAGATAAACTCGAATCGAATTTATACGTTTCGCGTTGGTCTTTATTTTTTTCAACGGTTGAAGATTCATCAATAGCACTTGCTTCGCGTTTAACTTCTTGGTCTGCGGTACCGAGCAGGTCGGGTTGAGTAGGGGTACTTGGCAATGCAGTGGCTTTTTCGTTACGTTCAACCACAAGCGTAGTGGTGTTCGGTTTAAGTTTATTGCGTTCTACTTCCGCTTGAAAAGGTTTAGCTTGTAAATCAGTTTTGGGGCTACTTGCAACCGTTTGTTTTGCATCTTGTTTTTCGGCAGTGGGGTTAACGGCTTGCGCTTCATCGGGTAATGTTTCTTTTTCGACGGCTAAAGGTGCGGCATCGGGTAATGTCTCTTTTGCTTCTGGTTTAGTAACCGCTAACTGTTTAGTTTGAGTAGATTCGTGTAATTGACTGTAGAATACAACACCCAGAGCCGCAATAAGAATAACCCCCGCCGCTGCCAACCAATACGTTTGTGGTTGGCGGCGATTTTTTTTGGCTTGCCGTTGATCGAGTTTGCGAAATAGGCGGGCTTGCGCTTGGTTTGCAAACTCGCGAGCAAGTGTAGAGTCGCCCAACGACTCAAAGCCCTCTAATGCCTCTTGTTCAAACGCATCGAGATCTTTTTTGGCAGAGTCGTTATTAAAACGGCTCAATAAATCATCTAAACTTTCACTATTAGTTTGCTCTTTGCTCATTTTGCAAGGCCTCCATTTTTAATTTCAAATTTCGTTTTCCATTTTGCAGAAAACTTTTTACTTCATTAGCCGAATACCCTGTTATTTCCTGTATTTCAACATAACTTTTATTTTCTTTATAAAACAGCGTAACGCACCAACGTTGTTCTTCGTTCAAATTGGTTAATGCTTTATCTAAAAGATGCAGCATGGTTTCCTTTTCTTCATGTAGATGCAAATCTTCTTCGTTTTCCACATCCATTTGCTGGCTATACTTTAAATCGGATTGCTTTTTGAGTAAAGATTGATCTTTTCTTAACTTCATTAAACAATGGTTTTTACTGTAAGTGTAAAGCCAACTTTTAAAATACTGAATGCTATGTTTTTTTAAATCGTGCATGAGGCTTTCAAACACGTGCATGGTCATATCTTCGGCTTCATCTTTATTTTTAAGGTATTTGTAACACAAACCCAAAACCAAATGCCCGTAGCGCGCATACAGCACGCCAATGTAACTCGTGTCTTCTTTCTCTAAAAAAGCACGTATCAACTCGGCATCCGAATAATTGGCGTATTTACTATTATAAAGCATGAACCGTTAGCATCGAAGAAAAAATCGGTAAATTAATACCACTCTAATATACATCAAAACGAAAGAAAAATTGGCATGTTCACTTAAAAATATAACTTTGTAAGTCTTTCAAAGTATAGTATTTGTTAAAGCGAGCCGCATATTGGATTGGAGTTTTGGTGTTCACTTACCTATCGGTTGGTTTTCAGCAGCCTAACAATTACGACATTAACGCCAAAGTGAAAGCGGTTTATTTGTATAATTTTACCCGTTACTTTGAATGGCCCGACAATACCAAATCTACAACGTTTGTTATTCAAGTGGTTGGTAAAAACGATGCGCTTATTGCTGAACTGGCCATTTTAGCAGGTAAGAAGAAAGTAGGAAGTAAATCGCTCGAAATTAAAAATACCGAAACGTATAACGCCCAAATAATGTCGAATGTGGTTTTTTTGTTGCCCGAAAACGCCAAGCTATTAAAAGACTTGAGTTCGAAACTTAAAGGCAAGGGCTGCTTATTAGTATCTGAAAGCGTTGGAGGCGCCAAGCAAGGTGCTAGTATAAACTTTGTGGTTGTAGATAATAAACAAAAATTTGAGTATAGTAAAAGTAATGCCATTCGCTTGGGGTTAAAGACTAGCGAAGACTTTCAGGCATTAGCTATACCCGTTGATTAATTGTAAATTTGATAGAATTGGATAAAAAATTAAATAAATTTTTTCTTTTATGGATTGGCATTTGGCTCATCAACTGGGGTGCTATGGCTCAAATTAAGTCGTATAACCGGGCGGTAGAGTTATACCAAAGTAAACAATTTGACCTAGCGCGTGTGGTTATAGACAGCGTGGTGCTGCATCCAGAAACCGCTAAAGACCCTATGGCTTGGATACAACGTGGCTTTATTTACTATGAACTTTATAAAACAACCGACCGTATTAAATCGGGAACAGGCTTGCTGGATTATAAATTAGAATCCGTTTTAAGAGACACTTCTATTCAATCCATTTTAAAGGGATTAGCCCTTAACCCCGACGATGCTTTAAAAGCAAATGGTTCTAAATTAATAGTGAACTATGTTAACGCGTATTACCGCATGGCTAATTTATATTTGGTGGATAGTGCCAATGCCGAAAAAAGTCAACTTGCGTTTAGCAAGCACTTGGCACTTTGGAAATTAAGCGACCCCAAAGCCGATGAAAAAGCCCGACAAATTGAGTATTACAAAGCCGTGGGCAGTTACTTTACCGAACAGGTTAATAAAAATAGTAAAGACACTAAAGCTCAAGAAACCGCCAAATCAGCCTTATTAAAAACATTAGAGTTAGACCCCAATAACCTATCGGCCAATATAAACTTAGGCGTGTTGTATTGCAACCAAGCCATTTCGCTCATCGAAAATACAGAGGTTCCCGAAATAAAAGAACTCGAACTGGTTCAAGAAAATGCCGTTAAATTATTTAAACAATCCTTACCATTTTTACAAAAAGCTTATTTGCTTAATCCGAAAAATAAAACGGCGGTAAGTGGGCTTTATCAAGTACACCGTGGGCTTTACGAGGTCGAAAAATCGGAGAGTTATCGTAAAATTTTAGAAACGCTAGAAAAACAAGGGCAATAGATGGCACTAAAATTAACGATAGGACGGCGCATGGGTTTGGGTTTTGGCACACTCATTTTACTAACGGTTATAGCCTTTTTATTTACGATTAAAACCCTTCGAAAAAGTAAAGAAAATACCGACAAAGTGGTTGAGCAAGTGGCACCGAGCATTGGCGAATTAAAAGAGTTTAATTTTTTATTGCAACGTTCGCAAACCCTTATCTCGAAATGGTACCTCAGTAAAAGTTTTAATGACCTTGAGTTTAGAACAGAACTTAAAAATTTATTAGCGAAAGATTATCCTCAAAAAAAAGTAAGCCTTTTAGAACTGGCTAAGAATTGGAAACCCTCAGAGTTAAACGATTTACAAACCATTTGCCTCAATGTGGACTCGTTATTTAATATTTACCAACGCGATATTATGAACAAACTCAACAGCGATTCGGCTTACAAGGACGCGAGTTTATACATGGTAGCCCTTATTCCTTACGAAGACTCGGAAACGTTTATTAAAGAAGTTTACAGCAGTTTAAATGCGCTTATAAAAGTGAAGCAAGAGGAAGCCAATGAAGTAAAAGTAACCATGTTTAAATCGTTCGATTTTTTAGATTGGTTTGTAAAATTAGTGGGTTTAACTTTGGTGATAGGCGGAATTATTATTGCGTTTTATACTGTAAAAAGTATTGTTGGTCCGGTGGGTCAATTAAAAGGCATGTTGCAAAACATGAGCCTTGGGATGTTACCAAAAACGAAGATTAAAAAACGAAGCGATGAAATTGGCGAAATGGCCTTTGCCTTAGAAGAACTGGTTTCTTCGATGGAGCGCACCACCGAATTTGCAAACGCCACGGGTTCGGGCAATTTTAGTGCCGAGTTTAAACCCCTTAGTCAGCAAGACACCCTAGGGTTAGCCCTGTTAAAAATGAGAAGCGACTTGGCAGAAAACGAACGCTTACTAGAGCAAAAAGTAAAAGAACGTACTGAAGAAGTGGTGCTTCAAAAAACAGAGATTGAAGCCAAGAACGAAGAACTCGAAATTTTATACAAGCAAGTTACCGATAGCATTCATTATGCCAAGCGCATACAAGAGGCCATTTTACCGCCGCAACCAATTATTCAAGATGTACTCAAAAACGCCTTTGTACTTTATAAACCTAAAGATATAGTAAGCGGCGATTTTTATTGGATTGCTCAAAAAGAGAAATACACGTATTTTGCGGCTATAGATTGCACGGGTCATGGCGTTCCTGGCGCATTTATGAGTTTAGTGGGGCACAATATTTTAAAAGATATTATCAATAATTCCTCAGCCTTTGCTCCTTCCGAAATAATGAACCGCTTGCGCGAGGGCGTTATTGCCACCTTGCACGCCAGTGGGCAAGACCACACCGCTAAAGATGGTATGGATATGACCCTTTGCCGAATTGATTTTGAAACCCTCGAATTACAATTTGCGGCGGCGTTTAATCCTTTATACATTGTTAGAAATGGCGAGTTGATGCAATTTCAAGCCGATAAATTTCCGATTGGTATGTTTGTGGGCGAGTATAAAAGTTTTAAAGACACCACCATTCAATTGCTTCCGGGCGATACCCTGTTTACCTTTACCGATGGGTATGCCGATCAGTTTGGCGGCGTAAAAGGAAAAAAATTTATGGCTGGTAATTTTAGAAAACTCTTGCAAGAAATTACTGTGCAAAATCAATTTCAAAATTTAAAAGTAGAGTTAGAAAACACGCTCGTTAAGTGGCAAGGCACACACGAACAAGTAGATGATATTTTAATTTTAGGCGTTCGGATTTAAAATTCAGATAAGGGGGTGCATTCTATTTACTTATAATTTTTTGGGCGTGTCCCTTGTGCATTTCTAATGGTTGGCTTAATGTGTGGCTTATTGGGTAAATAAAATAATAGTTTTAAAGTTTAAGTCGGGGTCGGGCTATCGGCTCTGGCCAATGCAGCTTTGGCGGCTTTTGTAGCGGCTGCGGGTGTCTTCGTGCCTCTTTCGCCTCTCTTTGCGTCCTCTGCGCCCTCCGCGTGCCATTAAAAACCCAACACCCCATCCAGCCTTCACTACCACCTCCAAAGAAAATTACCTTTTCATAAACATATCCTCCTCTTAAAATTTAGCAGCACTTCCAATTTCTTAACACTTTCGTAAAAGTAAAGCAGTCATTAACCCACTGAAAAACAGTACTTTTGTACTCGAAATATAAAAGTAATGTAACCGCTTACCTTAGGTCATTGCATGAAAAAAAGTCTATTAAAATATTTTTTAGTGTTGCTGCTAAACCCAATTACGTTTCACGCACAACAGTTAATTGTTAACGAAGTGTCGCAAGGCCCTTCAGGAGCTAAAGAATATGTAGAGTTAGTAGTAGTAGGCACACCCTCTTGCAATGGCAGCAATAGCATGGATTTGCGAAATTATATCATAGACGATAACAACGGTAATTTTGCAACAGGCGGTGGCGTTGGCATTGCCATGGGCTGTGTGCGCTTAAAAAATATTGCCTTTTGGTCGGCTATCCCTTTCGGAACTTTAATTTTAATTTATAACGATAACGACTTAAATGCAAGTGTTCCTCCTGCAGATTTAAGCATGACCGATGGAAACTGCAAATTGATTATCCCAATTAGTAACTGTGCTTTACTCGAACGCTTCACCACACAGCCTGCCGCCGGAAACGCCAGCTATCCCACATCTGGGTTTACAAATTGTGGAGGCACGTGGTCAGAGGTAAGCATGGCTAATGGTGGCGATTCTTTTCAAACCATCACCCCTACCGGCGGCCTGCAACACGCCGTGAGTTGGGGAAATAATAATGTAAGTACCATTATTTATTTTGCAGGTTCTGCCGGAGGTAATGTCATCTACAACGATAACTCAGCAAACACCAATCCATTTAACCAAGCCAATTGGGTAAATGTTCCTGTGCTTGGAAACGAAACGCCAGGCCTAGCCAACACAAGTGCTAATGCTGCATGGATAAATAGCATGAATAATAATTGCACACTAATTACCCCATTTAGTATCGCCACTTCATTTACCAATGCAGCTTGTGTATGCAATGGCATAGCCACCATTTCGGCTAGTGGAGGCATTGCGCCTTACACCTACACGTGGTTACCCAACGGTCAAAACGGATCGAGTATTTCTAACTTATGCGCAGGTATTTATACAGTGGTGGCATTATCCTCTAACAGTTGTTTACTAACCAATACCGTTGCTATTACAGCAGCTCCCGCATTAACCCTTAACCTTACCACAAATAGCGTTTCCTGTTTTGGTGGGGTAAACGGAAGTGCTTCGGTTAACGCAATGGGTGGCACACCGCCTTATACTTACACCTGGACTCCCAGTAGCACCCATTCTTCCAACATCAGTAACTTAGCAGCAGGCATTTACTCGGTAAGTGTAAACAGTGCTAATAACTGCACCGCACAAGCCTCTGCCACCATTGCACAACCTACCGCACCATTGCTAGTAGCAGCAAGCATTACCAATATAGCCTGTGCAAATATATCTGGAGGTGCCATAGCACTTAACGTTATAGGAGGCACCGCCAACTACACTTACAGTTGGAGTCCTTCAGTAAGTAACAACGCAACAGCTACTAACTTAATCGCAGGTGTTTACTCCTCTACCATTACCGATGCCAATGGGTGTCAACAAGTAACAAGCCACAGCGTAGCACCATCTAGCGGCTCTTTAATTGTAAATGTATCAACAACCCCCGAAACGTGTTTAGGTTTAAACAATGGTTCAGCCACACTCGTACCCATTGGCGGAACCGCTCCATTCGTTTATAATTGGAGTCCAGCCATTAGCAATACCTCTACAGCCAGTGGCTTATCGCCTGGAATTTATAGTGTAACAGTAGTGGATGTAGGCGGCTGCCAACGCAGTGTAACCCTAGCAATTGCCCCAGCAATACCTTTAACGCTTTCTGTATCACTTACGCAAGCCTCTTGCGCAGGAGCAGCCATAAGTACAGCTACTGCGCAAGTTAGTGGCGGCAGCGGGGCTTACACCTATAATTGGTTACCAAGTGGCGGAACCGCTTCGGTAAGTAATGCGTTAGCGGCAGGGGCTTATTCTATAACGGTTAGCGATGCCAATAACTGCCAGCAAACAACAACATTATTAATCAATGCCGTTAATGTGCCAATAGTTACTGTTAATACTTCATCCGTTAGTTGCTTCGGGTTTAATAACGGCAGTGCTGCGGCATTCGTTAATGGCGGCTCTGCACCCTATACTTATAACTGGAGTAGTTCGGCAACCAATAGCACAGCCGTTAATGGATTAACTGCTGGAACTTACACCCTAACCGTAACCGATAATGCCAACTGTTTAGTTTCATCTACATTCAATATTATTCAACCCAATGCCTTGTTAGCAGTAATAAGTAGTACTAATTTAGGTTGCAACAACAGCGCAGCGACCGCAAGTGTAACAGCAAGCGGTGGAGTTGGCGTTTACACCTACAGTTGGCAACCCATAGGTGCTACTAGTGCCTTTATTACCAATTTAAGTGTAGGCATCTACACAGTAACGGTGCGCGATGCCAATGCATGCAGCACAACACAAAGCGTACAAATTACTACACCCAATCCATTTACCATAACACCCTTGGCAAGCACAACCGTTTGTAGTGGAACGCCCATTAGCTTTTCGGCAACGGTTAGCGGAGCCGCTGTGCCATTAAATTATTTATGGTTACCTGGAAACACGACTAGTGCTACCCTTACCATCACACCGAATGCCAGCGTCATCTACACCTTAACCGTTTCCGATGGTTGTGTTCTAAAAACGACAACACTCAATGTTTTGGTTGAAAGTAAACCGAACCTTGTACCCCTCGAACCCAAGCAGGGATGCACCCCTTTATGTGTTTCTTACAATGGACAAGAAGTAACCAATCCAGCGTGGATTAAAAATTGGATATGGAAATTTTCAACAGGCGTAACCATTAATAGCTCTAACCCTTCGCTTTGTTTTGAAAAAGCAGGCAACTATAAAACCGATTTGGTGTTAGAAACAACCGCCAATTGCACTTACACGTATTTATCTGTTGCAACAATAACCGCTTATCAAACACCCGTTGCCAATTTTGTTGCTAACCAAAGCTACACCACAACCGAATACGAAGCCAATTATATATTAACCAACACATCTCTATTTACTGATAGCTTAGTTTGGTATGCGCCGCAAACACCGCAGTATGGCAATAGTATTTCGTTAAATTTTTCTGAGCCTGGTGTTTATCCCGTTTCAATGAGTGCATTTAACGGTTTTGGATGCAGCGATACCATAGTAAGATACATTACAGTAAAGCCCGAGTTTAGTTTCTATGCGCCCAATGCGCTGAACATGAATGCTGATGCGGTTAGTAAAGTATTTATAGCCAAAGGCACCGGTTGGGATGTTAGCCGTTTTCAGATGCGAATTTTCAACCGATGGGGACAAGAAATTTATGCTACAAAAGATTACTCAGCAGGTTGGAATGGCACACTAGGTGGAACAAGCGTGAAAGACGATACTTATATATGGCAAATAGAAGTGTATGATTTATACAGCAAGGTACATTCGTTTACGGGGCATTTAACGTTAATTAAGTAGGGTAACAGTTTAATATATGGTAATTTTGCCGCTTTAATTTTGAGTTCATGTTTTTTGGTTTTTTTACACTCGTCTCTTCGCTTACTTCAGTTATTAATCCGATAGGTGCTATACCTATGTTTGTTTCGTTTACGGTTAACCGCAGCGAAAAAGAAAAACAAAAAATTGCGTTAAAGAGTTCCATCTTTGTGTTTTTTATTTTGATAGTTTCCTTTTTTGCTGGAAAATACATTCTTGATTTTTTTGGTATTTCGTTAAACAGCATGAAGATTGGCGGAGGTTTGATTTTAGTACTAAGCGGCACAGCCTACCTTAGTGCTAAAAACGAAACGCACAAAGGCATTAGCCGAAAAATTAAATTAGAGGCTACTGAAAAAGAAGACATTTCGTTTACCCCTTTGGCAATGCCTTTGTTAGCTGGCCCTGGCAGTATGTCGTATTTAATTTCGATGAACACAACAGACGTAACAACAGCCACCATTCTAACCGTTAGTGTAGCTATTTTAGCCGTGTGCTTACTAACATTTATTCTATTGTATTCATCGCGTTACTTTGTAAAACTATTAAGCAATGCGGGGGTAGTAGCACTCTCGCGCATCATGGGGTTTTTCGTTTTATGTTTAGGTGTAGAACTCATCACAGTAGGCATTCGTAATTTTTTAGCCACGCTTTAACCGAAAAATTTTATTGCATCCTTCCATTTCATTTTTCAAGTGAAATAGAACTTTACCCTTTACGAACGTTGTGTGGTATTTTTCGTATAATATCAATTATAGGTTTTATTGTAATACCGAATTTTAAGAAAGAAGTTCTTTAGAATAAAATAGCTAACTCTATAAAAATACTTGAACTCACATTATGCAACAGAAATTTATTGAGAACCTAAATGCGTGAGGGGTATTTTCGACTTCGCTCAATATAAATTCAGCGGCAGCCCCCGAAGGGCGTTTGCTAATTTTGCACGTGCGAGGCGGCTGAGGCACGAAGACCCCGCAGCAACTTCGGCAGGCTCAGCGTAGGCCGTAGCAAAATAGCAAAACGCCCAAGGGGCTAAAGCGGATAACCCGACCCCTGTGTAGAACTGGCATTACCCGAAAACTCAGTATGTAATTATTACACTAAGCCTGATAAAACGCCATAGGGGGCACGCCTAATAATTTCTAATAAACCGTAATTTCAAGAAATTGGATGATCTAAAATATATTGACTTGGCATAAGCCTCATTTTTTTAAACATTGTATAAGTGCTATAAAACTCTTAATTTAAGGCTTCTTTATTTGGTATGCTTAATGTTCTTTTTACCCATTCTTATTTTTTGCACTTCGATACGAAACAATTGCAAACAGGAATGCCTTACCCGCCTTTAGCCACCATTTATGCTGCAGCAGTTTTGCGTCAACAAGGGTACAAGGTAAAATTACACGATATACAATTTGATACAACACCTCAAACCATTGCCAAACCTTTAGCCGAGTTTAAACCGCAAGTAGTAGTCATTTACGACGATTCGTTTAACTACCTCAGTAAAATGTGTTTAACCAATATGCGCCACGCCGCTTTTCAAATGATGGCACTAGCAAAAGCGCAAAAGTGTAAAGTAGTTGTATCGAGTTCGGATGCTACCGACCATACCGAACTTTATTTGCAAAACGGAGCCGATGTTATTATCATTGGCGAAGCTGAACAATCGTTATTAGAATACATTCAGTTCGTAGAACAAACGCCCAATAACTTACCCGCTACGATTAACGGCTTGGTTTATAAAAATGCGGAAGGCACCCTTGCTAAAACGCCACCACGCTTGGTTTTAAAAGACTTAGATCAACTACCATTGCCCGCTTGGGATTTGGTAAACATAACGCCTTACCGAAATACGTGGCTAAAACACCACGGGTATTTTTCCATCAATTTTGTTACCACGCGGGGCTGCCCCTACAAATGCAATTGGTGCGCCAAGCCTGTTTATGGCAATCGCTACAACTCTCATTCGCCCGAACGCATTATTGATTCAATTAACGAGTGGCAAGCTAAATTTGGGTTTACTCATGTTTGGTTTGCCGACGATATTTTCGGATTAAAACCCAATTGGCTTAAACGTTTTGCCGAGTATAGCCAACAGCAACAAACCACTTGGAGGTATAAAATTCAGTCGCGTGCCGATTTACTTTTGGAAGAAGATAATATTAAACACTTAGCCACTTCGGGTTGCGATACGGTTTGGATGGGTGCCGAAAGCGGTTCGCAAAAAATTTTAGATGCCATGGATAAAGGCACTAAAGTAGAGCAAATTGCCGAAGCCACTCAACTCTTAAAAAAACATGGTATTAAAGTGGCGTTCTTTTTACAATTGGGTTATCCTACCGAAACCTTTGCCGACTTGAAGCAAACGCTTAACATGGTGCAAACGCTGTTGCCCAACGACCTTGGCATTTCTGTATCTTATCCATTACCTGGTACTAAGTTTTACGATACTGTTAAATCGCAACTTATACAAAAAAGTAATTGGACCGATAGTGATGACTTAGCACTCCTATTCAGCAGTACCTATAAACCAGAATTTTACAAACAATTGCAACGTTACATTCACTACCGCTACCGCACTTGGCAAGGCTTACACGTAGCTAAGTATTTATTTGCAAATGGTTTCCCTAAGTTTCAACAATGGAAACAGCTCTTAGCCATCCCTAAAAATAAAATGAAAGCCACGCAAATTAAAAGTCAATTAAAAAAATTAGAGCCTAATGCTGCAAACAGCCTTTGATACTTATGCTGCTGATTACGATGCGCATTTTACCCATACTCCTATTGGGCAAATGCAACGCCAACGCGTGTATAATTATTTAAACCCTTTATTGAAAACACCAAAATCTATTTTAGAGTTAAATTGTGGCACTGGTTTCGATGCGCATACCTTAGCCCGCAAAGGGCATTGTGTTACGGCAACCGATATATCGCAAGGGATGATAGACTTTGCAAAGGCCAAACAAGATGGCAATAATCCAAATTTTAAATGTATTGATTTAAGACAAATACATACATTAAACTTACCGAAACAAGATTTTATCTTTTCTAATTTCGGTGGTTTAAATTGTATCTCAGCCAACGATTTTAAAACCTTATCTCAACACTGGCATACCCAATTAAATACCGATGGCTTGGTTTTAGCCATCATAATGGGTACCCGCTGTTGGTGGGAAAATTTCTACTTTAAACGCATTGGGCACAAAGGCTATCAACGTAGGCAAAATTCAGAGGGAGTAAGCACCACCATCAACGGTGAAACATTTACAACGTGGTACTACTCGCCTCAACAAGTCAGTACATTTTTGCAAAATCATTTTATAACCATGCAAGTGCGCCCTATAGGTTTGTTTGTGCCACCTAGCTATTTGAATGCGTATTTCAAAAATAAAGGATGGGCTTTAAAAGGCTTATATGCTTTAGAAAAATTATTCGGAAACTTCAGTAAATGGGCTAATTACGCCGATCATTATTCCATTTTATTAAAACGGCGCCACGTATGAAAATACTTTTAACACATACTTATTTTTTAGAGGAAGACGCTAAAGAAAAACAAATCATGAAGCCGTATGTGCCTTTGGGTATATTGTACATATCCGCCTATTTAGAACAACATGGATTTGGTAACGAAGTGTTCGATAGCACCTTCAGTACTTTTAAGCAACAGCAAGCCTACATCCAAAGTATGCAGCCCAACGTATTGGCTATTTATACTAATTTGATGACGCGCTTAAATGTTATTCAATTAATTAAATGGGTAAAGCAAGAGCCAAGTTTAGCGCACACAAAAATTATATTGGGTGGTCCCGAAGTGCGCCACCACGCCGAAGGGTTTTTAAATACAGGGGCTCACGTTGTGGCAATTGGTGAAGGCGAAGAAACGATGTTAGAGTTGATGCAAGCGTTGGCAACCAATAGCAGTTTGGCCTCTATTGCGGGCATTTGTTATTTAGATACTTCGCAAACCTTTGTTCAAAATCCAGAACGGAAATTAATTCGCGATATAAATACATTGCCATTGCCCGACCGTGAAAAAATAGATTTTAAACCTTACTTAAATACTTGGAAACACAATCACGGATACAGCATGATGAGCGTAAGCACCATGCGCGGTTGTCCATACACCTGTAAATGGTGCAGCCGCGCGGTTTATGGAGGCACGTATCGCCGCCGCCACCCCGAGTTAGTTGCTGACGAACTTTTACTATTAAAACAAAAGTATAACCCCGATCGCATTTGGTTTGTAGATGATGTATTTACCATACACCACAATTGGCTTAAACAATTTGCGCAGCAAGTAAAACTTAAAAATGCCATTATACCTTACGAAATTATTAGCCGAGCCGACCGACTAAACGAAGCTGTTATTAAAGAATTGCAAGAAAGTGGTTGTTACCGCATTTGGATAGGTGCCGAGAGTGGATCGCAACGGATTATTGATGCCATGGACCGAAGAGTGGATGTGTTAGAAACCCGTCGGATGATTCAACTCACTAAACAATATGGCATGCGAGCAGGCACGTTTATTATGTTAGGATACCCAGGCGAAACCAAAGAAGATATTCGCCAAACGATAGAACATTTAGTGGCCTCTAATCCGGATGAATACACGGTAACCATTGCCTATCCTATTAAAGGAACCGAATTGTATAATGAAGTAGAGGCACACATTACCACCCCTTGGGAGTTTGAAAAAAATACCGATCGTGATTTAGATTTTAAACGACATCACTCGCGCCGGTATTACGAGTATGGCGTGAAATGGGTTTATACGGAAGTGTATAACCGCACCCGAGAAAAAAATAAATTAAAAAACATATACCTTTGGGCGAAGGGGCTTTACCTGCAAACTCGAATGTTAGCGGCAATGGTGAGCGAGCGTTCATTAATTAATAGATAGAGTAACTTTTGGGAGAATATGAACTTGATTTAAAATCAAACTATTAACTTTAATATTTAATATTTTGACAAAAGAACGTATAAAATTTATAGACCTGTTTTGTGGTATTGGTGGTTTTCGCACAGCCATGGATTAAGCCTGTATGGAGAACATTCTTGTACCCGAATGTGTTTTTTCATCAGACATTGATAAGTATTGTCAAGACAGCTATGAGGCTAACTTTGGACACAGACCAACGGGCGACATTACCAAAGTTGATGAAAAAGATATTCCCGACCACGACGTATTATTTGCGGGGTTTCCATGTCAACCCTTTAGCATCATCGGACAAATGCAAGGCTTTAATGACATTAGGGGAACTTTATTTTTTGACATTGCACGAATTATAAAGCATAAAAAACCAAAGGCGTTTGTACTTGAAAATGTTAAGCAACTTGTTGGACATAACGGCGGCAAAACACTTCAAACAATTATCAAAACATTAGAGAAAGATTTAGGATACACCGTAAAATTTGCAGTCTTAAACGCACTCGACTATGGGCTTCCGCAAAAGCGTGAACGTGTAATTATCGTTGGGCACAGAGAACCAATACTATTTAGTTTTCCTTCGCCAGTTAGGCCTTTCAAGCCACTTTCAGAAATTCTTGAAAAAAAAGTTGATAAAAAACATTATGCCTCTGAATACATTGCTCAAAAACGTAAAGAAACACACCAGTCAGCTTATAAACTTTCTATTTGGCACGAAAATAAAGCGGGTAATATTTGTTCGTATCCTTACTCCTGTGCATTACGTGCTGGAGCATCGTACAATTATCTGCTTGTAAATGGAGAAAGGCGGTTAACCCCAAGAGAAATGTTTCGTTTACAAGGGTTTTCTGACAGTTATAAAATTGTTGTTGCAGACGGTCAAGCACGAAAACAAGCTGGAAATGCCGTACCAGTAAATGTAGTAAAAGCAGTTATTTTAAAACTATTGCCGTTTGTAGCAACTACCATGGATATGACTTCGGTTTTAAGAGAATATGAAGTCAGATAAAGAAAATAATTAAATCTCCGAAACTAAGAACAGTAAACAAGTCTGTTTCAGCTTTTCCGTTAAACGAATTCCCGAAAGACTTTCCCTTTTTGTTAGGTAAAGAATTAATTTATTTGTTGGCCTCAAAAGGTAAACCCGAACTTGAAGGTTCTGAATGGGAAAGTATTTTTGCAACTTGTATTGGTACCGACTGGAAACCCTCCAATTTTGGGCTTGACGATGTTGTAATGGGCAACACTGCTTGGGGTGCAAAAACCATAAAAGCTGTAAAGCCATCAACTCAAAAACGTGTAAGACTAATTTCAGGACGAAACTCTCCAAGCTATTCATTTGGCGAACGTCGCGACCAAAAAGCAGACCCAACTTTAATTGACCAACTTGTTCTTGAAATTTGGAACGAGAGAGTTTCTGCAATCAGAGAAAAATTCAAGCATTTACGAACGGTTGTTTTAGTAAAATCAAACGACCTTTCTGAAGTTGTAGTTTTCGAGTTTGAAACCGTTCGTTATGACTATGAACTTTACAAGTGGGAATGGAACAGGAATAATAATTTAGTTGGTACTCATAAAAAAACAGGTGAGCATTGTTTTACGTGGCAACCACATGGCTCGCAATTTACTGTTGTAGAAAACGTTCCAGAAAAATGCTTGGTGATAAAAATCAAGCAACCAAAATCGCTCGACAAAGAACAAGTTTTAAAAGCACTTGGATTCGACAAATCTTGGGTAACAGTAACTCAAACAACAAGTAAACCTTAATACAAAAAACGCAAAAAACTCTACACCAACTTAATTTATAATTTGAGTTTGAGAATGTTCCCATTTTTATGACTTAACTTCAACAAAATAATGGTTGCAATAAGGCAAAAGACTGTTGCTTGAATGAATTCCTCTGGGCCAAATTTAACATAGGAAGCACTTATAGAAATGAAATTGAAAAACTAAAAAATAAACGCATTGGTTTATGAAGAATACTAATACCAAGTGAACTTATATTTTAGCTTAACCCGCTAAATTTATACTTAGTAGAATCATTCATGCAAATAAGAAACGCATGAGCACCGTAACGCCCAACATCGTGCAACAATATATCCATAAGCGGCGTTGTAATTGTATTTCGGTTTGGCGAATGGTTTTATAAGTGGCATAACCCACAAGCATACCAATAAAAAATAAAGGAAATCGTAACAAAGGTGTAGAAATGCTAACCTCGTAAACATCGCCTAGTGGGTATAAATTACATAAGGTTAAATACCCAAAAGCTTCGGTTAAATGCGATAAGGCAAATACTAAAAGAAACCATTTTAAAATCGGATTTAAGTTGTAGCGGCCACACATCCACACAGTAGGAAATGCAAATAAAAAATTGAAGAGAATGCCGCCTAGCGCAGCCAAGCTGAGTTGATAGGGTTGTAACAACTTAACTTTTTCTGGTAATAAAGGGTCGGGGCTTGCACCTGCAAAATGATAAGGGACATTGAGGTTGAACAGCGTTGCTTTGCAATCATAGAAAAAAAACACAGCGGCATGGCCCAACTCGTGAAGCCATATACAAGCATACAAAGCTAAATACGTTATAACAACATAAAGTGATAGGTTAACATATTTACCCATTCCTCAATAACTTTTTTAACGTAATCGTAAGTCCACCATTTTTTCGTTTATACCGAATGGTGTAGTAAATAGATAGCGCAATGGTAAGTCCTCTAAACAAATTGGTAAACGAATCGCCTGCGGCATTTAAGTTGGTGTTAAATAAATCCCACGATAAGTTCATTAAAAAGTGCATGGCTATGGGCAACCACAAACTATTATTCCACTCTACATATAGCCAAGCAAACCAAACCCCACCCAAAGCTGTTACTGCAAAAACACCAATTGCCTCGCCAAAATTATTAGCTTGATACAAATGCCCTAACCCAAACACCAAAGCGTTGGCTAAAGCAGCAGGAATAAAACCCCAACCTGCAAAACGGAAGAGTTGACCAAATAAAAACCCACGGTATAATAATTCTTCCACGAGGGCAGCCAATACACACCCTTGAAAAAACTTCGTGTAACTTATATTGATTTTAAAATCGGCTAACCACGCATTGCCTATCAACATGGGTGAAACAAAAATAAGTGCCAACAAAAAAGGATGCCACGATGGTTTATTTAAACCCCAAGCTTTTAACCCTATTTTAAACGATTTATGTAACCACCATAAAGCCAAAACAATTATTACTAAACGCAGTAAGTAACGTGAAAGGTATAACTCTAAATAAGAGTGAGGGGGTGGCAAATAACGAATGCCCACATGTTGAATCAAAAAAACAGAAATAACAACAAGGCTAACAAGGAGTTTATTTTTTAAACGCATATTTTATTTGATACTGTTTATAAATTTAATGAGTAATGCCATTAAATCTACATAATCACTTAAGGGCAAAGTTTTTTCCACATCATATACATCGTGATAGGCACTAATGCCACCCATGGTGTATATAAAAAATGCTGGCACACCTTTTTCGGTAAACCAATAATGGTCGCTATTGGCAGCTTTTCCGCGAGGTTTAATAAATTTCAGTAAGTGCTGTTCGGCATTAATGGCTTTAAGTTGTTCAAAAGCGGTTTTAAATTCGGTTGCATTTACTACGGTAATGCCATCATCGCCTGTGCCAATTAAATCAAGATTAATTAAGAACTTAATTTTTTTTAAATCAATAGGACTATTGTTTACAAAAAATTCGGAACCCACTAAGCCCGCTTCTTCACCTGCAAAAAAAATAAACACCGTTGTATATTTTGGCGGATGAGTTTTATAGTAACGCACCAAATCGAGCAGACCCGAAATGCCCACGCCATTGTCGTTAGCACCAGCAAAAAAGGTGGAGCGACCCATGCCGCCCAAATGATCGTAGTGCGCGGTAAACACCACCATAGAGTCGGGAGTTTGTGTTCCCTTTATAAATGCACCAATGTTGCGGCTTTCAAAATTCGGAATGTGTTTTTGTGTAATGTTCCATTCTAAAGTGGTTGGAAATGTAGAAACGCGTTTTTTATCGAGCTCAATAAAAATGGTATTGTCTTTGCAAGCACTAGCCACACCAAATGTTAGCTTTTTTTGTACTTTAACTACAACCGAAACCGTAGCCATGTTTCCTACTAGTGTGAGGCTATCGCGCGGCGTGAGTGTACACTTGCCCTTCCCTCCGCACGAAGCTGGATTTAAAATATAATCTACCCCTGGGGTTAAAGTTTTCCCCTCGCATTTTACTTCGCAATGTTTGGGAAAGGTGTTAACAGGATGCGTAAAAAGTTGAGTCCACTTGTTATTAAACAAAGGGAGTGCCTCTGCTTTTTTAAGTTCGGTTATAATAAAGCGTTCGGCTTGTTGAAGCCCGCCTTTAGTGTAACCCCGACCAAAGCAAGTGGGTGAGCATAAAAATTTAAGACACCGCCTTACATAATTGGTATCTTGTGCATTATAGGTAACCGCACAACCCATGAAAAAAAAGAGGCTTATTTTTTTTAGGAAACTCATCCGTTAAAGCGTTGCTTTGTTAACAGTGTTAAGCGATTTACGACTTCGTTTTTTTCATTCCAACCATAAATATTTTTTAAACTCGTCAAATACTGTTCGGCATCTTCCAATGTGCTAATGGTGTTTAATTGTTCGATGGCAATACTGTACTCTAATTGATTTTGTTTAAACAATTCATTTATAAAACGGAATTTATCGTTTAAATTAATTTCCATTTTTTTACCCAATGCCGTTTCTACTGGGGTTGAATGGTTCGTAGGTTCTGCTTCTGTTGTTACAGGTGTTTGAGTTGTAGATGTTACAAGGGTTTCGTGTTCAAACGTATTTAAAACTTCTTTTAAAGGGATTGCTTCCTTTTGAGGCAGTTCGTTTACGGGTGTTGTTAGTAATGGCTTTTCTACTTTTGGAATGGCTACTTCTTGTTCGCTTACCTTACTGTGCAAATCAAAAAATGGAGCTAATTCTTTATTGGTTTTACCATATTTGTAAATGGCTAATAACTCTTGCAAACGGTATAATTCCTGTTGCAAGGTTTCGCAATCCGCAACCGAGGGTTGTATGTGTGGCTCTAAAAATACATCTAAAGTATGAGCCATGTTGCTAATGCTTTCTCTTAGCCTTTGCAGCTCTTTTTCTGTTGCCATATCTTTTGTGAATAATTTACTAACTAAATGTAATTGTCTTTTGTGGGACTTCGTTTACATTTAGGTTTTTAATTGTTAACGGCTTTTAAACAATGTTTTTAGAAAATAATACGAGTGAACGTAAACGTGGCTGGATAGAAGTTATCTGCGGCAGTATGTTTTCTGGAAAAACGGAAGAGTTGATTCGCCGGCTAAAGCGCGCGCAATTTGCTAAACAGAAAGTTGAGATTTTTAAACCAACGGTTGATACCCGTTACGATGCTATTAAAGTGGTTAGCCATCAAGGTAACGAAATTGTAAGTACACCCGTTCCGTCGAGTTCTAATATTTTATTGTTAGCAAACGATGTAGATGTGGTGGGTATTGATGAGGCACAATTTTTTGATGAGGAGCTACCTTCGGTTTGCAATGCCTTAGCCGCAAGAGGTATACGCGTTATAGTAGCAGGTTTAGATATGGACTATACCGGGAAACCTTTTGGGCCTATACCCGCTTTAATGGCCTGTGCTGAGTATGTTACTAAAGTGCAAGCGGTGTGTATGCACTGCGGCAGTTTAGCGTATGTATCGCACCGAAAAACCAAAAGCACCAATTTGGTGCTTTTAGGTGAAACTGAAAGTTACGAGCCGCTTTGCCGCGTTTGTTTTAACGAAGCCAATAACGCCTCTGCTTAATTTTTAATAACTCGCACCGTTGAACTGCGACCGTTATTGCCAATGCTAATAAAATAAACACCAGGCGCATATCCACTTAACGAAAGACGCTTATCAATGGTATTTGTAGCAGGTAAAATTTCTTCGTAAATTATTTTACCCAATACATCTTTCATCGTTAAAACGGATGTTTGTTTAGCATCGGGTGTATGCGCTTTAATAAACACCTCCGCTTGCGCAGGATTTGGAGCAATGATTACGCCTAAAGGATTATTGCTGCTGGTTTCATTTAAACCCGCCAAAACATCAATGGTAAAGGCAAAGTTATTGACATCGTAAAACACATTACCAACGCTTTCTACTTTTACTCGGCAAGTGGTAACATTGCTGGCAACAACAGGTAATGTAATCATTTCACTGCCGTCGTTGGCGGTGTTATTTACTAAAACAGAATAGGTAGTGCCATTATTTAATGAAATATAAATATTAACTAAACTACAACTAATGGGTGCGGCCGTAGAACCACCAACTGCCCAAGTAACCATTTGACTGGTGCCGCTGCCATAAATAATCCCCGTACTGTTTTGACTGGTAACCGAGAAAGGACCACCCGTTGCATTAAGGGTAACGGTATTAATAACGTAACATACTCCGCCGCCATTGGCTTTGTTGTCGCGGGCAGTTAAACGGAATCTTAAGTTTTGAGTAGTTGCAGGTAAATACTCGCCCCTAGTGCCTGTGTAATTACCTGAGTTAACAACGGCAAGATTAGGGAATAAACGAGTGGGTGTACTTACTGGGGCGTAGCTTCTAAAGTATGGACGACTGCCAGAGTTCCAACTGCCGCCAGCAGTACCCGCATCAAATTGTTCCCATTGGTAAGTAAGCGGGTCGCCATCGGGATCTGTAGCACTCCCCGTTAAAATAAATGGTGTAGAAGCAGGAATAACATAATTGCCTGCACCTGTAACAACAGGGGCTTGATTGCCAGTAGGAATAATAGTGGCGCAGCTATTGCCATTACCTGAGTTACTAAAGTTTACAATTTCATCGTAGCTCACGGCATGAAAATAAGCGATGCTATTATTTGCTAAATTATTTGTGGTTCCGCAAATGCCTGCATAACCCATAATAGTGATGCCACTACCTGGTTCCATAGAAGTGGATGCGTTGCGATTACCATTACAACTACTCGTAATGGCATTAAACGTATGGTTACCTCCAAATTGATGACCAATTTCGTGAGCCACATAATCAATATCGTAAGGGTCGCCAACTGGGTTTGGGCTTCCGGTAATGCCACTTGCTTTTTGCGAATTGAAACACACTACGCCAAGCCCTGCTAAGCCGCCGCCGCCCGTGCTAAACGTATGCCCAATATCAAAATTGGCTGTACCAATGGTGTTGGTAATAACTGTTTGCGACTCGCTAATTAATGTACCTGCATTGTTATTACCAGTAAATGGATCGGTGGCCGCATTGGTAAATGTTACTAAGGTTTGTGTAGCTACCAAAACCAAACGGATGGCTACTTCTGTTTCGTAAACACCTGTTACGCGGTTAATACTTGTTACTATTCGGGCTAGGGTTTGTGCAACGGTTGGCGTAGCAGAACCTGTTGATGCTACGGCATACTCGCCTGTGCAAGCTACTGCCAATCGGTAACGGCGCAAGTTATTTCCCACGCATACGGCTGGCGGTGCGCTGCTTGCCCTTTCGCTTAGTTTTTTTTTATCGGGGTTTTCAATAACACCCACTTCTGGTAAAACATCCGCAGGGTCTTTCACAAAATCGGAAGTGTAATAAGTCATATAATCGGTAATGTTTTGTAAGCCATACGGATCAATAAAAAAATCACCATTAACGGTTCTAACCATACCGTGTAAACCAAATTCATTCCAGTCTAATTTACCATTGGCATACACGTCATCAATGCCTTTAAGTGTGTATGTTTTCATGTTTGGAAACTGAGCGGCTAAAGCTGGTTCCATGATAGGACTCTCTACTACTTTAAATTGTTGAATTTGTCCGTTTGGAAGTGGTAAACTAATAACGCAAGCACTGCTATGAATGGCAACTACTGTTTCATTTAGTGCCGAAGCCAATTGAGTTTTTATCGCATTAACATCTAACCGAAAAGTTAAAAACTTTTGGGGCACAATTTGACGTTTACCTTTTAGTTCAATAGATTTTTCGTCAATGGAGGACCACGTGCGACCCTGTTGAGCGAAGAATAAATGAGAACTCAAACAAATGCAAAGCGTGAGAATTTTTTTCATGGTCTAAATAATATTTTCATAAATCTACAAGATTGAACGCAATAAATCAACATACTAAAATTTAGATTTTATTACAAGTACGTTATTGATTTATTTTTTCGACAATTACTCAATTCTTTTCGGCTACTATAAATAAAAAACTTACTGTTGTTTTTTGGCTCAGTTTTCTAAACTTAAAAAATACCCCTTCCTAAAATTACTTGACACATTTTTGAGGTAAAAAAATATTAAGATAGAATTAAAGAGGCTTCTATACCAATATCGGCTTTAAGAGATACAAGTTGAACCAGAATTATTTTTCTTTTAGGCGACGAAAAAAATTATCCGAGATTATGCAATAAGAATCGTAGTGAGAGGCGAAAGCCCAATAAAACAGGCACTTTTTCGACTGAGGCATAGTGCCGCTAAGGTGAAGAAGAAAAAGTGACTGTTTTGAAGGGATTTCGGCTCGTAATAGATTTCTATTGCATAATCTCGGATTATAGGCGTAGCAAGGCCTACGGGTATAATTTTTGAGGAAGTATAAGAGAAAAAGAAACTGGGTCAACGTATCTTTTAGAAATGATGTTGGTATTAATACTGTGATTTTTCTTGCCGATAATTAACCTATAAATCAACAGAGTATCATCTCAACCGTAATTTCAAGAAAATGGTTTTGAAGTTTTATTGGTATTTGGACAACAACCCAAAAATAGATGTAAAGGACTACCAATGGATAAAAAAACTTCACGCTCTATGCTTATTAACAGGTTGTTATTTACCAAATGATACAACACTAAAACTACCCACTCTTTATCGTTACAGAGCCTCATTGGTAGAAACATCAGTTATAGGGTTTATTCTAAAGTACTCGATGTCTTAGAAATTACAGATAAAAAAAGTTTTAACCATCTCTCCTCTTTCCTTTTCGTAAATTCTCGTATATTAGTCCTTCTAATAAAAAAATTATGCTAACCATTCAATATAAAACAAAATTTAGTGCCGATGCACACTTCTTGGTTATTGCCGCTAACATTGAGGCAGCTCTTGCAGCTAATACCTTGCCTGTCGAATTAAAAAATTATTTAAAAGCTGAACTCGAACAGCCTAACACGAATGCCGTTACTACCAATTATTTAGGGCGTATTGCAAGTGTATTAATTGTTGATGAAAGCAAAGAGTTATATGTTTTAAAAGAACAAGCCCGCCAACACGGTGCTTCAGTAGCCGATTTGGTGAATCAAGTTAAAGGGACAGAGTTAGAAATTACTAACGTTTCGAACGCCACGTCTTTGGCCTTAGCCGCAGCCGAAGGAGCAGCGTTGGTCTCGTACCAGTTTTTACACCACAAACCTTCTGCTAAAAATGCGGCAAGTTTAACAACCATTACGGTGGTTCACTCGAACACCAGCGCAAAAGAGGTGGAACGTTTAAGTACCGTTGTTGAAGCCACTTACCTAGCGCGCCATTTGGTGAACGAACCCGTTAATTGTTTAAATGCTTCTGATTTGGCGGCCGCTTTTCAAAAAATGGGAAAACAAGCGGGCTTTAGTGTAGAGGTTTGGAACAAAACAAAAATTAAACAAAAGAAAATGGGCGGTTTATTAGCTGTAAATGCAGGTAGTGTAGATGAACCTACTTTTAGCATTATGCACTACAAACCCAAGAATGCCAAAAATAAAAAACCTTATGTATTAGTTGGAAAAGGTGTGGTTTACGATACGGGCGGATTAAGTTTAAAACCTACACCCAATAGCATGGATAGCATGAAGTGCGATATGGCAGGTGCCGCAGCAGTAGGCGGTGCCATGTTTGCCATTGCTAAAGCTAAATTACCCGTACACGTTATTGCTTTAGTTCCTGCAACCGATAACAGGCCAGGATTTAATGCCTTTGCGCCTGGCGATATTATTACCATGATGGATGGGAGTACCGTTGAAATGCTAAACAGCGATGCCGAAGGGCGCATGATTTTAGCCGATGCCCTACATTATGCCAAACAATTTAAACCTGAATTAACGATAGATTTGGCCACACTTACTGGTGCCGCCGCCGCCGCCATTGGGCAGTATGGTATAGTGGGAATGGGTACGGCTACCGAAACGCAAAAACAAGCACTTAAAGTTAGTGGACACAATGTTTACGAACGTATTGCGGAGTTTCCGTTTTGGGAGGAGTACGATGAGTTAATGAAAAGCGATATTGCTGATCAAAAAAATATTGGTGGGCCTTATGGTGGGGCTATTACTGCTGGGAAATTTTTGGCTAAGTTTACCGACTATCCTTATTTTCATTTAGACATTGCGGGTCCAGCTTTTGTTGCTGCTAAAGACAGTTACCGCGGCAAAGGCGGTACAGGTGTTGGGGTGCGTTTACTATTCGATTTTTTTGCCAATTTATATTAGTTAGTGAAGTTTCTTCTTTTAATACTTGTTAGTTTAAATATTACACTTTTAGCTCAAGACAATAAACAGGGCTTAATTATAGTGCATGTAGAAGCGGCAACAAAAAGTGATTTCAAACAAAAAATTTACAACTACCATTTTTTAAACGGGCATTTTACAGGTCGAGAAGAATTACTGACTGTTTCGGGTAAACAGAACGGAAAAGATTACGTGCGCACCGATATAGGCGAAAACACTTTATACAATGAGCGTTACTTGATAACAGGAATAGGAAATATTATTGACCTAAAAGAAAAAAAAGTGTTGTGGGATGGCAGAGGCAATGTAGTGGATGTGCGCAACGATAGTGTGATTTATTACATCAACGATGCATTTAAAGGTAAATATTACGCGGTGTATAGCTTTAAAACAAAGGCATATACGGAGGTGAAACAACTCTTATTTAAAGGGAAGGTAGGGCAAGATGTTGAGTTTGATAAAACCAAGCAGCCTTTTCAATTAATTTTATATCCACCTAGCAAGCCAAAAGTAGAACTAAGTAAGGATGCGGGTTATGGACAAAAAGTATTAAACGATACCCGCATACCCGACCCTTTGCTTTGGTGGATAGATGAAAACACGCTTATTTATGCGCATTTCAATAAAGAAAACACAGAAGTTAAATTTATGAAACTATTTATAGACACCAAGCAGACTGTGAATTTGGGGACTGTTATTATTGTGCCTTCAACAACTGCGGCAACGTTTAATCGCCTTTCAAAAACGTTGGGTATTTATCAAATAGGCACCAAACAAATTATGTTAGATGCAACGGCTTCTAGCATTACCGAACTTCAATTTACAAAACCACAAAATGGCTTTAGTGCCGAGTGCAAGACCAATGCCTACGGGCGTATCGTAAAATTAAACGACAAAGAAATTGGTAAGTTTCATTTTCAATTAAAGAATTTTAAATCGTTAGCAAATATGGTTGCTATTGTTAAAGAATTGTTAATTGGGACAGAAAGCTACCAACAAGGTATTACGGTGTGGAATTACGAAAAAAAAACTTGGGAGAAGGTAGATACCGAAGACGTGTTAGCCTTTGTTGGCTGGGTAAAGGAGTAATTTAACCACTTATCGGAAAAAACCAACCAGTTGCAAATAATTTCGATAAAATGAGTTTAATACGAAATATTTAAGCCTCAAAAACGTTGATTTAACTATAAAAAAGCCCTGTTTAGTAAAAAGTGGTTTTTATCTTTAAAAGTTATTTACTAAGTTTGGCGTTCAATAAAAAAATTAACTAAAAATAAAAATAAGCTATGAGCAAGAACAAAACATCAGGAGGATTTCCGTTAATCGTATCGGCATTAGCCATTGCCATTTGTATCGTTATCGGTGTATTTATTTACAAAGGCGTATTAGGAGCTCCATCTAACTTTGAAGGCGGCGATCCAGATAAAGGCCATCCACATAATATTTTGGGTACTATGTACAAAGGTGGTTTTATTGTGCCTATTTTAATTGGTTTCTTATTAACTGTAATTACTTTTGCTATTGAGCGTTTCATTACCATTCAAAAGGCGAACGGCCGTGGTGCAACCGATAAATTTGTAGCGCGCATTAAATCATTAATTAGTAGCCACGATTTAGATGGTGCTATTGCTGAATGCGATAAGCAAAAAGGTTCGTTAGCCAACGTGGTGCGCGAAGGTTTAGAAAAATATAAATTCGTTCAAAACGATTCGTCTATGGACAAAGAATCGAAAGTAGCCGCTATTCAAAAGTCAATTGAAGAAGCAACGGCTTTAGAATTGCCGATGTTATCTAAAAACATGGTGGTTATTTCGACCATGGCTTCGATTGGAACCTTAGCCGGGTTAATTGGTACAGTAGTAGGGATGATTCGTGCGTTTGCCGCCTTAGCTAATGCGGGTGCGCCCGATACATCGGCACTTGCAACAGGTATTTCGGAGGCACTTGTAAATACTTTAGTGGGAATTTTAACCTCGGCGTTTGCCATCATTTTTTATAACTTGTTTTCAAATCGTGTGGATCAAATAACTTACGCGATGGATGAAGCTGGTTTCTCAATTATTCAAGATTTTCAAGCTAGCGGAAAATAATTTTTCGATAAGTTGAAAAAATAATGTGGAAAATTAATAAAGTATTCATCTAAAAAGAAAAAAGCTATGTCAAAGAAACCATCAAAAGGCGGAGCACCAGCGTTAGATATGACACCCATGGTGGATCTAGCCTTCTTATTGGTAACCTTTTTTATGTTGACGGCAAGCTTTCGTATGGCAGAACCCGTAACAGTTGACCCTCCTTCATCCATTGGCGAAATTACGTTGCCCGATAATCACATCATGGTAACCATTGACAACACTGGACGCGCCTTTTTTGGCATTAGTAATGCCGAAGCTAAAGTAAATGCTTTAGCTAAAATGAGCGAGAAGTATAAGGTTAGCTTTACACCTGAGCAAATTAAAAAATTTAGTGGCTTACCCAGCTTTGGAGTGGACATTAAAGATTTGCCCAATTATATTAATGCCAGCGAAAACGAACGCATCACTTTCAAAGGCCAAAAAGGCATTCCGTTAGATTCTACTAACAATCAATTAAAAGATTGGATTTCTAATGGTGGTGCAGAGGCTGTAAGAATTTACGAACGTGCTAAAGACAAGGCAAAAGAAGCCAATCAAGAGTTAAAAGCCGAAAAACCGCGTTATGCCATTAAGTGCGACGGTAAAACCAAATATATTTTTGTAAAAGATGTGGTAAAAGCATTTACCGATTTAAAAATATATCAGTTTAACCTGATTACGGGTTTAGAAGCCAAACCAACGAATTAAATTAAGTTTCATACATAAACGAATTAAACAATGGCAGAAATAGCAGAAGGCGGCGGCGGCGGACATAAGGGCGGTAAAAAACGCGCCAAGAAGCAGTCCACCCGCATAGATATGACACCAATGGTTGACTTAGCGTTTCTATTGTTAACCTTTTTTGTGTTAACCTCAACGTTTAGTAAACCAAAATCTATGGAACTAACATTTCCAGTAGATGATAAAGACCAGCCAGAGATTAAAAACGAAGTAAAAAATGGGATTACCTTTTTATTAACGAAAGACGATAAAATATTTTACTACGAAAAAGAATTCAAAGGCAAAGACCAACCCGAACCCACGCAATTGAAAGAACTCAGTTTCGATCAATCGAGTTTGCACAAGTATTTAGCAGATAAAAATAAGTGGGCTACCGATCAAATCAAAACTTTAGAAACGCAGTTTAAATCGAAGCAATTGGTAGATTCGGTTTATAAACGTAAAGTGAGAGAAGTAAAAGCAGACAAGGAATCGCCTACTTTTTTGATTAAAACAGATGATAAGGCCAGTTATAAAAATGTAATTGATCTTATTGATGAGTTAAACATTAACTTAGTTGGTAAATATGTAGTGATTGATATGCTTAAATCGGAGTTAGAATTAGTTAACGAGAAAACAGGAGGTACCCCATGATGATAAGTTGGAACAATGCAACATACGATAACCGAAACGACATCGTTTTTGAAGGTCGTAATCAAGAGTATGGTGCTTTTCAAATTCGACGCAATTACAATAAAACAGTAAGCTTAGTAGTAGCTGGCGTATTTGGATTTAGCCTTTTGTTATGGGGGGTTAAATTTTTTATTGATAACCGCCCTCAAGAAGCCGAAGTACCTGTAGATTATAGCAATATTAACGTGGATATTACACCGCCGCCGCCTGCCGAGGAAACCCCACCCCCACCGCCTCCACCGCCACCGCCACCAATGGTAGAGATGGTGAAGTTTGTGCCGCCAGTTATTAAAGATGATGCGGTAGAAGAAGAACCTCAAAAATTGCAAGAAGAAGTAAAAGATACCAATGTAGGAACAAAAGACCAAGAAGGTGATAAAGACATTGTAGCTCCACCCTCGGATGAGGCAGGTAATGGCCCAGCAGAACCAGCTGCCCCCGAAATTTTTACGGTAGTAGAAGAAATGCCTGAGTTTCCAGGTGGTATGGCCGAAATGGGTAAGTTTATTCAAAAAAACTTACAATATCCAACCATGGCCCGCGAAGCGGGATTAAGTGGTAAATGTTTCTTAAAATTTGTTGTAAATGGAACGGGTTCTATTAGCAATGTAGAAGTTTTAAAAGGCGTACCAGGTTGTCCTGATTGCGATAAAGAAGCCATTCGCGTAGTTAAAGCAATGCCTTCTTGGAAAGCTGGTAAACAAAACGGTCGTCCAGTAAACGTTTATTTTAACTTACCTATCAACTTTCGTATTCAATAAACTAATAGATACTACTTAAAAAAATCCTTGGTGAGCAATTACCAAGGATTTTTTGTTTTTAGGAATTTGGGGGTAGTTTAGATCTATTGGTGTTATACCAATTGTAAATGTAAAATAGTCCTAAAAATTTACATAAAAATTTTTAATTAGACCAGGCAGAAAATGTAATACCAATATCGGTTCTAAAAGATACAAGTTGAACCAGAATTATTTTTCTTTTAGGCGACGAAAAAATTATCCGAGATTATGCAATAGGAATCGTAGTGAGAGGCGAAAGCCCAATAAAACAGGCACTTTTTCGACTGAGGCATAGTGCTGCTATGGTGAAGAAGAAAAAGTGACTGTTTTGAAGGGATTTCGGTTCGTAATAGATTTCTATTGCATAATCTCGGATTATAGGCGTAGCAAGGCCTACGGGTATAATTGTTGAGGAAGTATAAGAGAAAAAGAAACTGGGTCAACGTATCTTTTAGAAATGATGTTGGTATAAGCATCGTAATGGCTAAGTCGAGTATTTCTAAAGAAGTATAATTAAACACTTTCGCTGGAGATTGGACTATTTTACAAGTATAAATGGTACAAGTTATTACAGAAGGCAGATGCTTATTTTTTAGAATATGTTATCTGCCTTTTGCAACTTTTTAATTTAGGGTTAATAGGCGATTAATTATTTTTTAGCATTTGTTTCGAGCCTACAATAACCCCATCAATAATTAATGAATAGGTATATAGACCCTCCGATAAATTATCAGCAAATACAGTTAGTTGCCCGCGACCTTTAGTAGTGAGTTCTGTTACTTTGATAAGTTTGCCGTTTTTATCAAAAAATTGCATTTGGGCTTTTCCAAAGTTTTCGGGTAACACATAACTAATGAGGGTTTGTTCGGCAAATGGATTGGGTACATTTTGGTCTAATACAACTGCATTACCATCGCTTAACACCAACGTTTGTTTATTTCTTAATGTTTCGTTGTTAGATTGTGCCATTAGTAACGCTTTCAACTCATTGATTTGAGTTTGTAAAGCCGTATTTGTTTTTTGTTGCTCATCAATTAATACTTGTTGCTCTTGCATAGCTTTTGCAAGAATAGGAATCATCCCATCGTAATTCACTGTTTTAAGTGATACAGATTTACTAATCACTTCGCCCTTACTATTTTTAATTTCTGGTTTATTCGATTGCTTCACTAATTCAGGAACTACTTTTTCTAATTCTTGAGCTATAAAACCATATTGCTTAGTTTCACTCAAATGTAATTCAGGATACTCTTCTCGCTTGTAATCATAAGTAACGGGATTGAGTAGTTGAATAATAGCTAAACTATTTTTAACTGTTTCTACATTGCGTTTTATTTTTTGATCGGAGGTAATAAAAGCTGGCCCGCTATTGGTGGTTCCACCTACAAAGTAAGCTGCACCGCTGCTTCCTTCGCCGTATAACCCATAACTTTCGGTAGCCGATCCCCCGTTTGTTTCTTGAGCAAGGCCCACCACACCAACATTATTAGTGCTTATCCCGCCATCGGTTTTAGCATAGCCAAAAACACCAATATTATCAATTACACCAGAATTAAAATTAACGCTTGTAGCTTCTACACCCGTATTGTAAAATGCCGTTTGAAAATTAGTGGAATTAAAAAGACCAGCTATATTTGAAGAAGTCCCCAAAGAGATACCTTCAACACCTATATCCCTGCCTCCTGAGTTTTGACTAACAAATCGTCCACCTTTATTATCAGAACCTGTTGACGAATTACCATTTGCAATACCTTCTACGCCAATTACATTTTTTTCGCCACTAACAATTGCACGTACACCTGTGTAACCCAAACTCAATCCACTAAGTACACCAGGTACTAACACATCTATCCCGTATGCAACACCTGTTGAAGCCCCATCTCTATTTTCTACAAAAATACCCGTTGTGCCGTCGGTACCCGAATTTTGTAATACTTGCAGTTTGCCGCGTGGTGTTGCGTTACAGGGTAAACCAATAAATACATTGTTACGATTTGGCCCATTCGAATTGCCATCAAAATAAAAATTATTTCCAGCGAGGTTTGTACCAGCATCGCTAGGTAACGAGGGTAAAGCAGGACATAGCCCAAAGAACGAAGTGCTAGACGGCGGTGGACCTACTAAAATAACGTCTCCATTACTATCTACCGATAAAAATACAGGATTAGCAGGGTTGCATTGAGGTATAATGGTATTAGCGCAAGTCATATTCGTAAACCTAAGCCCCGAACCCGTTAACCCGTAAGGATCGCCTGCGCTTGTTGTCAACTCTAAACGATTATTAGGACGGTTGGTTAAAGGAGCTAATGATGCCATAATGCGCATACGCCCTAAATTACTCATGAGCATATTTATATTACCACCATTCGACCACCCAAACAAATCTCTATTAACAACAGGCCCGCCTCCAAACAGAAGGGGGAAAGGAAGTCCCATTGCAGAAGAGAATTGAGTAATAGGCGCAGCATTGAGCGGTAAATCTTGAGCCACATCAATACTCGCTACGGTTCTTAATGCCGATGAAGTTTCGCTAGGGTCAGTTATACCAAATAAACCTGGTACCATTCGACCATTGATTGGGCTTGAGTTATATAAGCCCACGCGTCCAACTGTTACATCACTGGCTCTACCAGCAAAAAAACATTCGTTACCTGCAAAAGCAGGGGTACTCAATTCAATATGCGCAAACGGATTGGGTTGATTTAAACCCATATAACCATTTTGATTGGGAGCTAAATTAGAAGTAATACGCATCTTTTCACTCACCGAAGTTCCCACATCGTGATTGGCAAATTGTATAGGTTGTGAAGATGTCCAATTTCTAAAAAATGCAAGACCACCGTTGGTCATACCTATATCAAAACCCGAACTTGCGCCAGAACCCGTTGTAGGAGTTGAAAATTTTTGATTAACAACACCGCTGCTTTGATGTAAGTGTAACCGTGCTTGAGGCACAAAGGTTGCCGGTAAGTCGTTACCCATAGCAATGTAACCATCCGTAATGGCCGTTGCGCCGTCGTTAATCATCATGCGGTAAATACCAGTAGTGGTTGCCCCAGTAGTAAACCACATTTGAGGTCTAACTGCCAATGTATTCGACCAAGTAGGGCCAATAACGTTGCGTGTTGTTATGCCAGTATTTCCCCCAACTAGCCAAGCGGTAGAGGACCCAGCTCCAAAAAAGGCTTGGCCATGTAATAGGTTGAGGCTCGATACCAGACCTAAAAAAGATAACATTTGTTTTTTCATGATTGGTTTTTTTTGAAATTAGAAATAGTAGTTTGTAAATACGTTACCATTACCTAATCTTATAAAGCTTACTCTTTAAAGGATTTTCAGCAACTCCGTTAGATAAATTATTCTAAATTGAAATGAACTTATCCCATCCTAAATTAGAATAAGAAGGCAATGAATCAAAACAAGGATTGGTATGCGTTGGAATTGAGTTTAAATTTGTGGGTATCTAATTAAAATTCGTTGAGTTGATTAAATAAAGCGTAGATGGCTTCCTTTTTGCGAGAAGATACTGGGATGGTACTGTTATTACTCATAATTAAGTGCCCCCCTTCTTTTTTATCGAAACGTATAAGGTGTTGTGTGTTGATAAGGTACGATTGATGTGGACGAAAAAAATGAAGCCCTGTAAATAAATCGTCGTATTCTTTAAGGTGTGTAGAGACTAAAATTTTATTTCCGTTGTTAAGGTAGAAGGTAGTGTAAGCTCCATCAGCCATAAGATAGATAATACTACTCAATTGAACGATAAATAAGTTATCGGCAGTTTTAAGAACGATTTTTTTAGCATTGTTCAAATCGGTTTGGTATGCCTTTAAATTTTCGAGTCTCAATTCAAGTTGGTCGTTCTTTAAATTTTGAAGGGCTCTATTAACGGCATCGGTGAGTTCTTGTGGGTCAACAGGTTTAAGTAAATAATCAATAGCACTGTACTTAAATGCACGAATGGCATGTTCATTATATGCCGTAATAAAAATGAGTTTAAACGTTCGGTAACTTAGTTGTTCCAACAAATCGAAGCCGCTGCCACTTTTTAAATTGATATCTAAAAAAACAACAGTAGGTTTTTCTTGTTCAATTCCTTTTAAACCATCGGCAATATCATTTGCACTTAAAATACGAGTTAATTGCGGACAATACACTTTAAGCATGGCTTCAATGGTTTCACACGATCGTTTTTCATCATCAATAATAAGTGCTTTCATCGTTAGTTTGTCTTAAAGTCAAAATTAATATTAAGTATCTAAATATACTATTTCGTTACAAAGGGAATATTGAACGTAACGGCTACACCTTGCACTTGCCGTGCACTCGTTTTTATTTCCGTAATTTCTAAACGATAGCTACCTTTATATTTACGTTGCAAAAGTGCCAGGCGTTCTTTGGTAATGCGTGTAGCCATAGATGTATGGGTTTCTTGTTTTTCTTGGTTAGAAAGCCCGACTCCATTATCATTCAAATGTATTTCTAAGCAATCATTTTTAGCAGAGATTTTCAAAGAAATAAATCCCTTACGCTCTAAGCCAAGAAAACCGTGTTCAATACTATTTTCAATAAAAGGTTGGGTTAACATAGGCGGCAGAAAAATTAAATCGGTCTCTAAAGTAGGATCTACTTCTATTTGAAACTCGAATTGATTGTCGAAACGTAAACGCTGTAACTCTAAATAATAGGTTAATGTATTAATTTCGGTAGAAAGGGAGATAAATTCTTCTTTAGAGTCTTCTAAAATCGAACGCATGAGTTTTGCAAAATTAGATAAGTATTTACCAGCCATAGTGCTCTCGTTTTTGTAGATAAAACTCTGAATGGCAATCAACGCATTAAAAATAAAGTGGGGATTCATTTGACTTCTCAATACGTTTTGTTCCAGTTGAAGGGTTCGCTCTCGATTTTTTAGTCGGGTATAACGCAGTACCCCTATCAAACCGATTAAAACCAGTAAACTGGCCATACATACAACTACCATTTTGTTTCGGGTTTCTTTTAATTCGAGTTGTTGCATTTTAGACTGGTTAGCAAGTAAGGTATTTTCCCTTTCTTTTTCATGCGTTTCAAATTTAATTTTTGCTCTTGCTAATTCAGTACCATATCGTCGAGCAGCTATACTATCGTTAAGTTTTAGTTTTTTACGCAAATAAATGCTTTCCTCTTGGTATTTTTTTTGTTGGTGAAACAGTTCAATATAGCTTTCATAAGTAGTTAAAAGAGCAGGAATAGTATTCATTTGTTTAGCCATGCGTTCAGCGGTTTGTAGGTTTAGCAAAGCACTATCTATTTTATTAGCGTTTTGTAGTAAGTTGGCGAGTCCTTCTCTGCAAGTAGATATAGCCGCGTAATTACTAATTTTCGTATTGATGTTTAAAGCCTTCTCAAACTGTTGCTTTGCTAAATCATATTGTTTTAATCCAATGTACGCGCGGGCTTTATTTTCAAACGTTTTTGCTACAAACCACTCAATTAGTTTTTCATTCACGGCTCGTTTGTTAGCCTTTTCAAAGTAGTAAAGTGCCGAGTCGAATTGCTTGTGTTTAAGCTGAATTTCTCCTGCTAAATTGTATCCACGACTAAGGGTATTGTGCTGTATACTCTCGGGGGTATTTTTTAATAAGTTAAGCGCATTAAAGGCTTGTACTTTGGCTTTATCCAAATCGTTTATCAATAAATAGGCATTCCCTAATCTTATATAGGTTCTTATCATCCCGTCTGTATCTCCTAATTCTTGCATCAAACTAAGTGCCTTTGATTGGTACTCAATTAATTCAGCATATTTTTCTTCTTTAGCAGCAATATCGCCGTAATAGCTGTAAACACGGGCTAAGGCTCTTGTTTTTTTATTTTTTCGTTTTATGGCATCTTCGTACAATAATGCCGCATAGCGTTTAGCCGAGTCGAGATTATTATTTAGAAAATAAACCGATAATAGATTTAAGTATATACTTTTTGAACTGTCTTTTGGAGCAGTAGTGTATAAATTACGGAGGCTATCGGCATATAGGGTTTGAGCACCATTAGATAAGTAACAAAACAATGCGAGGATTACTAATTTATGTTTCATGGCTCGTATCTTTTAGAAATGATGTTGGTATAAGATCTATTTTCAATTACATCTCCTAATACTGAAACTCCCAAGCACTTCTATAAAATCCATTTTCTTCGCAGTAGTCAATAAATGCTTTATAAAAAGGGTGATTGCCAATGGTAGCACTATCGCCAATAACCACTAATTTACGACGTGCACGGGTTATGGCAACGTTCATGCGGCGGATATCACTTAAAAATCCAATTTCCATATTGCTATTATTTCTCACCAACGAAATGTAAATTACATCGCACTCTTCGCCCTGAAAGCCATCAATGGTTTTAGTGCGTAGGGTATTTATTTTTTCGTTGGGTAAATCATACGCGTTTTGGTTTTCGATAAGCCACGAAACTTGTTCTTTGTAAGGCGATATAATACCAATGTCTAGTGCAGTTGTATAATTTAATGCGGTGAACCAATTTAGTAAGGCTTGTAAATGGGTGTAAAGAATATGCCCCTCCGCAGTATTATAGCTACTTAGCGTTTCTGGATTTTGTGCCTCGTCGTAGCCACAGCCTGCCGTATCAATAAACTCTACAGGCGCATTGTAAAACCCTGCTTCTTTTTCTTCGGTAAGTGTATTGTCTTTTACAGATGCGTCGGCTTCTAATGCGTTGTTATAAAAGTAACGGTTACTAAATGCCATAATTGGCGTGTTCATGCGGTATTGCCGCGTTAATAAACTAACGGCATCTTCCATTTCTATACAACGGTCGAGGAGAGTTTTACTTAAACCTTCTTTTTGTGCTGTTAAACTTTTTACAACAGGCGGTAGTTGACAATGGTCGCCACATAAAATTAAACGGTAACATTTTAATAAAGGAATCCACACCATAGGTTCTAAGGCTTGCGACGCCTCATCAAAAAATAAGGTATGAAAACTTTTTTTCGCTAAGTGTTTACTGGAGGCGTTAACAGGTGTACAACAAATAACTTGCGCCGAGTTAAATAAATCTTCAACAATATAATCCTCTACCATTCGGGCTTCTTTCAAGCACGAGCGGGCTTCGGTGTAATACGCAGCACGTTGTTGGGCATCTTCTTTCCCAAATACTCGTTTATATTTGCCCGCCAGTTTAAAATATTCTTCGGCGTGTTGCCGTAAGTTTTTTATCTCGTGGTAATTTTGATGGCGTTGAATTTGTCCGTCTAACGAACTACTCATTAATGATTCTGAAATACGGGCGGGGTGTCCTAAACGTAGTACGCTTATCCCTAAATTTTTTAAGCGATCGGTTAACAAATCAACGGCAGTGTTGGTGGGTGCGCACACTAATACTTGCCGTTCGGATTGCAAAGAAATACGAATGGCGTTGACGAGCGTTGTGGTTTTCCCAGTTCCTGGTGGCCCATGTATAACCGCTATATCCTTTGCCGATAGGGCTTTTCGGATGGCTCTGTTTTGCGAAAGGTTCAAATAAGAAACCACTCGTGTTTCATCAGGCTTATCAAAGGTAAAGGGTTCCATCCCTTCTAAAATAGTTCGCAGTTCGGCCACTCTATTACCTTTTGCTTTAATAACTTCGTTTAATGCTTTTTGCATTTCGGTGTAGCTATTATCATCAAATTGCACATTGATGCCGAGTTTACCATCGTAACACCAATCGGGCAAGGTATCGGCATGTATTAAAATTTTTAGTTTATTTTTTTGAGCCGATTTAATGGTGCCGTTTATTTCTAAAGTTTCGCCAGTAGATTGATTAGAGAAAAGGGCAATGTTTTTTCCGGAACTAAATTGATGTGCTGTATCTTGGTGGGTAGTGCGTTCTACTTCAATTTGCAAGAGATCGGCATAACTCAATTCTTCGCTGTTGATTTTAATAGGATACCACGTTAAACCATTTTTACGACGTTGCTCTATGCCTGCTTTTAAGAACAATTCGCGGTATTGTTTATAGTCTTCTTCGCGTTCAATGCTCAGTAATTCTTTTAAGTGTTCTAAGCGGCTTGTGTGGGATGGGTTCATTATTTATTTTTTAACCGCGTATCTAATTCTTTTCTCAGTTGCGAACTGGTTTTAGTTGAGCCATCGTGGCTCCAGCCTGGCGGACCAAATACATACATCCATTTATCACGGAAACCACGTCCTTTCCGAAAAACATCTTTCGCTATTTGTTTCCATTCGTGAAATACCATTTTAATAGGATGATACGTTTCAATATTTGTGGTTAAGCCGTAGCGCACGGGGTCTTCGTCTTCTTCTTTTTGAAAAGTACCAAATAATTTATCCCAAAAAATTAAAAGCATTCCCATGTTTTTATCTAAGTAACGCACATTGCTGCCATGGTGCACGCGGTGGTGCGAGGGCGTTACTAAAATATATTCTAAAAAACCTAGTTTACGAACGGTTTGTGTGTGAACCAAAATACCAACTATTTGTGTAGCACTGTAAACAAACATAATGTCTATGCCCGAGAAACCTAAAAAGCAAAGCGGAACAAAATACATAAAACGGTAAAGCGGTTGAAACACCGATGAACGAAAACCAACGGTTAAATTAAACTCTTCGCTGCTGTGGTGGGTTACGTGAACTGCCCAAAAGAAACGGCAATAGTGGTCAACGCGGTGAAGCCAATAATACATAAAATCTTCAGTTAAAACCAGTACCGTCCAATATAAAAAAACATTCGGCCAATTTTCGATAAGTCGAAATTGATAGAAATACTGAAGTACCACTAAACATAAACCACGGATTAGTACATCTAGCCCCATGTTTAAAAGCGTGAGGTAAACATTAGCTAAAACGCCTTTGGTGGTATATAATTTTTTATTGCCAAAATAACTGTAAATCAATTCAGCACCAATTACGATGGCGTAAATAGGTACGGTAATTAATACCAAATAAAGTTCTCTAATTTCGTTATTCATAAACCGTACAAAAATACAAAAGATATAAACTATAAACTACGCAACGCTCTTTTAATAATGTAATCGGTTTCTTTGGTTTTGCTTTCGTTTTGCCAACGCGCGCAACATAATTTTACCCATTGGGCTTGCGTTTTAGCGGCATCGTTTAACCAATTGCCTACACTATCGCGCACGTATTTAGACGAATCCGATTTCAAGGGTTCGAGTATATCTAATCCCAATTCAGGATTTTCTTTTAAGGCATTGATATGACTGCACCAAACCCCTCGTGGGCGTGTACACTCGCTTGCAAAGCGGCGTAAGTTTTCGTTTTTATGTAAACTCCATTTTGCCAATTCGTTAATACCCACGGTCAATTCATTGGCAATGCTGGGTCGTAAAGCCATCCACGCTAGTTCACGCACGCCAAAATGGGCATCGGTGGCTAATGCTTCTAATGCTTTTATTTTTTGAGTCAAATTCAAATTGATATTAGCACATACAACGTAGCAAGCCCAACACCGCACGGCATCGGCTTTATACGTTTGTAAAAACGTTAGTAGTTGAGAGTCGTTTTCTTTTGTACTTATTTCGTAAAGCCAGTACCCAATGTGTTGATGGGTTTGAAGGGTGCTTAATTTTTTTGACTCACCTAATTTTTTTTCAAGTACAGTCAAATATTTTTTCCGATTTTTAAATACCGCTTGTACCAACAGCAAAGGGTTAATGGCCAACCATTCCATTAAATTGGCACTTTCTATGTCGCCTTTATTTAATTGATTTAAAATAGGAGTAGGAATTTCAGATAGCTTTCGAGCACCTTTTCGTTTGGATTCCATAATGATAGAATTAATTACTGTGCATTTTCTTTTTGAGGAAAAGGAAAATTATTAAAAATGACGATTTGAAATTGCGGGCGACTTCTCGTTTCGAGGTATTGGGTCATATACCCAAATTCGATTCTAAACGATTTATGAAATACATAGCCTAAAGCCCCATACACGCGGTTGCGGTCAAACACAGGCGATTTACTATTTATAAAAAGTTCATTATACGCTGAAAGATAAACGGCGCCTTTTTCGAGTTTGGATTTGTTGATGGGCACATTAATGCTTAAAAAATACCGAGCTCGCCAACGCACCAAAGGCACATTTTCTATAAACCGTTCTTCGAGTCGGTAGCGGTGTTGCAAAAAAAAGCGTCCGAAATTTTGACGAGTTATAAACTGTTGGTAAATACGGTGTTCATCAAAATAAATACTACTGTCGGCTTTTAAATACCGTTGCGATTTAATGAAGCCATAACCTACTAAAATATTATTATTATTTTCGGTTAAATTGTAGCCTATGCCTGTGCGTAATAATAGTTGTTCTAAATCGCTTAAAGCATTGTAGTTGCGGTATTGCACTTCGTTATGCCAGTTCCAACGTTTGGCAAAGGATTGATTGCCAAAATAAATAAACCAATTGCCGACCTCACTTTTTTGTGCATACAGCGCAGGGGTATTGAGGCAAAGTAATAAACTAAAAAATAAAATAATACGCATCTAATAACGAAGATAAAACTTTAACTCTGATTAAATAGAGAATGAGTTATAAAATCATTGCTAACGAAGACCAACCCCAACCGTTTATAGAATGTTTACCCGATTTGGAATTGTACGAAGCTTATCCAAGATGTTTAGCGTTGCTAAGATTAGAAGAGTAGTGCTGCTTTTATGGATTGCAACTAAACGATACGTTTTTAAGGGTTGTTTCTTTTATAAAAATAAATTAATTTTAATTTCAAAAAAGTATTCATTAAAAATTACTACCATGACATTTGATCAAATTGCAGTTTTAGTAGAAGCCAGCCTTGCAGGTTTAAAAGTAGATCCGGCTGCTTGCCGAGGGCAAAAAAAAGGACAATGGTCTATAAAAGTTAAAGACGCAACGGTTTGGCTAGATGTGTTCAATTTTGAAACAAATCCCGATCGTTGGTATTTTCAAGCCATGAGTCCGTTACTGGTTATGCCCGACCGTAACCGCGAACAATTTTTTTTAGATTTGTTAGAAATCAATTATAGTTTATACAATACATCCATTTGTAAAAAAGGCGACTGGTTTTATGTTTTGCATTTACGCGAAGCCGACGGTATTGAACAAGGCGAGGTGGATAGAGCCATTGATAGAGTAGCCGCATATAGTAGTGAATACTGGAGTAAATTAGACTTTAAATATAAAGGAAGTTGGGAACCAAAAACAGATACCACTTCGGGTGGGCGTGCAAGCTAATGTAAGTTTGAGTAGATATAATTGAATATTAAAAGTCCAATCTTAGGGAAATAATTTCATGCCTATGGTTGGGCTTTTTTATGGGCTTCTCTTGCACATCTTATGTTTAAAATTTAGGTGGAAATAAAACGTTAAATAATTATTTACTCCGCAAAAAGTCAATTAATTTTGTGCTATGTTTAAGCAGTCGCGGTTAAAATCTATCTTGTTTAATAAATGCCCACGTTGTCATCAAGGGCAATTTTTTGTTTCAAATAATCCCTATCAACTAAAAGTATTCGATAAAATGAATGCTCGATGCAGCCATTGCGGCGAGAGTTTTGAGCGCGAAGTGGGTTTTTATTATGGTGCCATGTATGTGAGTTATGGATTAGCCGTTGCCATAGGCGTAGGTTTATTTTTGTTAATGGTAGTATTGCTTAGTATGGATGTGTTAGCGTATTTAATTGTTTATACCATTAGTATTATTTTACTCTCGCCTTTGTTATTTAGAAAAGCACGATTGGTATGGATTAATTTATTTGTTGGGTTTCGACCTAATTTTTCTAGTAAGAAATAAAAGAATCATTTTTTATTCATCTATTGAGGCGAACAAAAAAATATTAGTAAACTTACATTTCAAGGAGAAAAAACTTAGAACCAAGATTATAACTTGTTTTCAAACATTTAATTTTTAGAAATCTGCAATAAGTTATATAAAATATGGCTCTACTGAAAACACGCTTAGAAGTTGTTTAAAGTTGAAAATAAATAAATGATTTATAGTGAATTTTTGATTTTTAGGAGGCAAATTTTGCAGAGATAATGGGCTATTTATCTCGAAAAATTTAACGAAGTAAAAATCAAAAAGGCGCATAAAGGCTTTACTTAGTTTGACTTTAAACAGGTTCTTAATGTTACTTTACATCGTCGTATAATTTCTTTAAAATATCTCGGGTTTCTTCGGCCTCTTTTAATTTTTTAGCACCCTCAGAATTGCTGTCTTGCTTTAAACTATTGGCTTTGGTTTCCCATATATTTCCTAAGTCTTTGATTCCTTTTAAGGCACCCATGCGTGTAAAACTATTTTTCGATTTAGCAATAGATGCCATGTCGTTAGCTGCAGCAATGGCAGTGGCCGACTGTTGACAGCGTTTGGCAAATTTACTGTAGTTTGATAAATAGCCAATCAATTCAAACCCGCCAAATTGTTTCAAGTTATTTACAAAAAAACTCAATTGTTCATCGCTTCCGTTGGTGGCGTATAAACTGGCTATGGTAGAGAGTAAACTTTTTCCGCTTTCGTTTTCAAATTGTTTAGCTTTTTGCATGGCTGCTGCGGGGTCTTTATCTATTAAGGCTTGCAAGGCTTCGGCTTCTACGGCATACGATGGATCGTTTAATCCTTTTTCGATAAGGCCTGGCAATGCAGCATCTGTTTTATAATATTTAGCCACTATACTTAATGCTTCGGCACGCACTAACGATTTTTTGTCGTTGGTTGCTAGTCGCATTAAAATGGGTTTCAGTTCATTTTCTTTTTCGCTGGCAACATCTTCAAGTGCGCGAAGTGCACTAAGGCGTAAGTGATACGAAGCGTCCTTTTCGGCAGCATCTTTAAATAAGGCATAAACGTTTTCGTTTTTTATAGTTTCTTTTAATTTCTTTAGAGCCTCTGCACGGTCGGCATACAAGGGTGCATTTTGGTACTGGTAAATATATTCATCGGGAGTTTTGGTGTAATCTAGTTCGCATAACAACTGCCGTTCAGCATCGAAATTAATTAAGTTGGGTTGGGCTTCTATGGCTTTAAACACAAAGGTTTGCTTGGTTTGGTCAATTACAATAGGAACTATTTGTGCTTTCCCATTCACGTAAATGGCAACGTTTAAAGGTAAACGGTACACCGGTGCTATTTCAAAATCTTGAGTTTGCTCTACCACTAACTCTACTGTTTTTTTATCGGCGTTATAAGTTGACTTAACGTTTAATTTAGGATGTCCTTTTGCTAAAAACCATTGGTTAAAAAACCAATTCAAATCTTGCCCCGTTGTTTCCTCAAAGGCTAAACGGAGGTGGTGAATTTCGGCGGCTTTGTATTTGTTGCGTTCTAAATATAATTGTAAAGATGCAAAGAACGCACCGTCGCCTACCACTTTACGCAACATGTGTAGTATCTGTCCGCCTTTGGCATACGAGTGCGAGTCAAACATATCTTCTTTATCTTCGTAATTAAAACGAATCATATTTTTAGGACGCGAGGCTCCCGAACTCAAATAGCCGCCTTTACCTTGCGCATGGTGGTAATCCGCTTCTTCGCGGCCATATTTATGTTCGAGCCATAAGTACTCGCCATAGGTGGCAAAGCTTTCGTTTAAAGGTAAATTACTCCAACTTTCGCAGGTTACTAAATCGCCAAACCATTGGTGAAATAATTCGTGTGCAATGGTGGTTTCGCCTTTGTGGTAATCCATGGTTTCGCGGGTGGTTTGGTAAACGGTCGATTCGCCATGAAGCGTAGCACTTGTATTTTCCATGGCACCGCTCACGTAATCGCGCGCTACTATTTGAGCATATTTATCCCAAGGGTAAGGCACGCCTAAACGTTTCGAGTAAAAGTCAACCATCTCGCGAGTATCGCCAAATATAGCTTTGGCGTGTGGTTCGTAAAATTTTTCTACATAATAACTTATTTCTTTGCCATTCCAAGAGCTATCGGTTACTTTTTTAAATTGTCCTACAGCCATCATGGCTAAGTAGGGCGTATGTGGTTGGTCTTGCCGCCAATGATCGGTGCGCATTAAACCCGAAGCATCTTTTTTTGAACTGATTAAAGATCCATTCGATAAGGTTACAAATTTTTCGTTCACCGTCATGTAAATTTCTTGTGTCATTTTTTCGTTAGGGCTATCAATGGTAGGAAACCAAACCGAACTGGCTTGCGTTTCGCCTTGTGTCCAAATTTGCGGCATTTTATAAATGTCTTCGCCGCGTGGATTAATAAAATATAAGCCTTTATCGCTAATGATGGCGGCACTGCCACCTTCTTTTAATTCGTTGGGCTTGGCCACATAATCAATCACTACAAAATAATCTTCTTTTGCCCGAAACGTGCGGCCTAGGTTAATCTTAATACTATCATTTTCGTAAACGTAAGAGGAGCCTTCTATTTTTTTATCGGATGCACTTACCGAAACCTTTGGTGTTTGTCCTTTAACTAAACTCTTAGCAGAAGTTGCTGCTGGATATACACTCACTTTATTAATGGTCATACCCCTGGCATTCAGGTATAACTTATCGGTTGCATAAAAGTACGGTTGAATTTGTAGGGTGGCTAATCCATTAAGGTAACACTTATCCCAATCAAAATTTACTTCTAGTTTGGTATGTATAATATCGTTGGTAATAGGATTAGCGGCACGGTAAACCTCACGCTCTACTTTCTTTTTAGGGCTTACCGTAATTGTATCCATGTTAATGGTAATGGCGTCATCGGCATTTACAACAAGGGGTTCTTCTTTTTTAGTGAGTGTTGTTTTTTTAGAAGTATGGCAAGCTAACATTAATGCTAAACATGCTGATAAACTTAGGGGCAATACAAATTTCATAGTTTAAATTGAACCGCAAAAATGCAGAAAAAGTAGAAGTTTAACAAGCTGCTTATTTGCTTTTAGCAGGAATAAACACATATAAAATAAGGCGGGTTAAACCGCAATTAAACAGTAGAAGCCAAATTTTTTGACGAACTATCTGTCTTAGTGCTGACAGGCTCCGATTGAGTAACTGTTAGGATTTCTTACAAATGATTTACCTTGAAATCCTTACAGATACTTAATCGCAGACAGTTTCCTTCTTTGAACTGTCTGTTTAGGGCTAAAGGGGGTCAAGGTCAAAAGTTGGGGATTAACATCAAAAAATAATTAAATTATAAAAGAAGTTTAATAGTTACTTTGTCAAATAACGTATCGCTAACCATTTTAAGAAGACTGATTATTTAACAGCGTTAAAATTTTCGATAAATAAAACGCATCCACTTCATCAAACGTATTATAAGTTTCGCTGTCAACATCCAATACACCTATTAACTGCTGTTGCCTATCGTAAACAGGTAAAACAATTTCGCTTTTGCTTAAACTACTACAAGCAATATGCCCAGGAAACGCATCCACATCGGGTACAATAATAATTTCATTTTTTTCCCAAGCCGTGCCGCATACACCTTTCCCTTTTTTAATGCGTGTGCAAGCAATAGGCCCTTGAAACGCCTCTAACACCAACTCATTTGCTTTGATGAAATAAAACCCCACCCAAAAAAAACCAAGTCCATATTTTAGAGCCGCACATACATTGCCTCGGTTTGCCAAAGCATCCGTTTCGCCACTTACTAACGCTTGTATTTGTGGCAACAAGGTTTCGTACCGCTCTTGCTTAGAGCCTGTGCTAACAACTAAATCTTCTGCCATGGTATAAAATTTAAAATCAAAATTACTTATATTTATACAAATGAAAAATTCTCTGCTTTTGCTTTTCTGCTTCTTAGGTTTACTAAGTTCGGCGCAAACCCTTCAAAACGGCTCGTATAGCACCATAGGCTACATTAAATCTGATGGCACCGTTCAAAATAGTTCGTATAGCACAGTTGGCTACATTAAATCCGATGGCACTGTTCAAAATAGTTCATATAGCACCATTGGTTATATTAAATCTGATGGCACCGTTCAAAACAGTTCATACAGCACCATTGGTTATATTAAATCTGATGGCACTGTTCAAAATAGTTCGTATAGCACGGTAGGCTACATTAAATCCGATGGTACTGTTCAAAACAGTTCATACAGCACCATTGGCTACGCAAAGGGTATTAATCAAAAGTGGGCTGCTGCACGTTTTTTCTTTTTTACGTTCGAGAAGTAATTGAAAAAAATAGTGCTTTAAAATAAAAAGATAATGCGTTTTCAAACATCTAGTTCAAAAAATTAATTACCAGTTACAGGGGCGTAGTCGTCAATTCTAATTCTATTTACACGTTATTTTTTGGACGTGTCCCCTTGTTTATTTTGTGCGATTGCTTTAATCAATAACTAGTGTGTAATCCAAATAATAGTTCTAAAATATTGAATCGGGGTCGGGCTATCGGCTTTAGCCAATGCGGCTTTGGCGGCTTTTGTTGCGGCTGCGGGGTCTTCGTGCCTCAGCCGCCTCGCTCGCACAAAAGCACGCCAACGCTCGCCTCGGGCTGCCGCCTCCATCCCTCACGAAAAAGAGATCCTACTAAATTAAAAGTTCGTCTTGACGCAAATGACAACTAATTTTCATCCCCTATATCGTTCTTGTGTAGCGAAGCGTAACGAGGACGTTTTAGAACTACGTTTGTAAAGCAGATAAAACTGTAGGCCTTACAAACGCCCCTTTCTCGAAATTAATTAGCCCAAACACTAGTACCCTCTGTGCAGTTGGTGCAAATGTCTATTTGCGAACGCCCTTTTAAAATGGATTGTCGAAAATTTTTGTAAGCATCGCTAAACCAAATTTCTGAAAACGATTCTGTGTTCAAATTTCCGATTTGGTATTGGGCATCTTTATCAAAACAACACGGCACTATTGTCCCATTCCAAGTTACCACACAACCTTGCCACATGCGCCAACATTGGTTTAAAAGTTTATTCTTAATCGTCCATTCACCACTTGCCTCTTTTTTATAGCGTGCATAGTTAGGGTTTTCCGGAATAAGTGCATCGGCTTCTTCAAAATGATAAACTTGTGCGGTTTTAATTTGAATCGAATCTACACCTAAATCGTTTCCCATTTTTTTTACCAAATGTACTTCGTGTTCGTTGTGTTTAAAGACAATAAATTGCCAAACCACGCGTGGGCTTCGCGAACGCAAGTGTTGACGTTGCTTTAAAATTTCGCGGGTGCCTTCTATCACTTTTTCTAATTGCCCACCAACTCTATATTTACTATAGCTTTCTTGAGTTACACCATCTATACTTATAATTAATTTATCTAATCCGCTTTTTACGGTGGCTTGCGCAAGTGTTTCATTCAAATAATGCGCATTCGTACTAGTAATCGTATAAAGTCCGTTTTGGTGCGCCACACGTACCATTTCTAAAAATGAAGGATTCAAATAAGGTTCGCCTTGAAAATAAAACGTGAGCGAATGTACGTGGCGTTTAATTTGTTGAATAAATGATTCAAAAAACGAAGGGTGTAACATTCCAGTTGGGCGCGTAAAAGCCCTTAAACCACTTGGGCACTCGGGGCAACGCAAATTACAACTCGTAGTAGGTTCAATACTCATCGAAAAAGGTAACGCATTCACCACAGGCCGTTTAAGTAAACGTGATGCGTGGAAACTAACATATAAGCGGCCATAATTATAAAGTTTATAAGCACTTAATTTTTTGAGTATTTGAAAAAGAGAGTACAACACTAATTTTTATAAACGACGATTTTTAATAATCCTTACATTTACACAAATTTAATCAATGATTCGGTTAACGCGAGCGTTTCTTTTAATACTAGGGTGTAGTTTACTTATTTTTAGATGTGCCCAAATAACCCCTTTAACAGGCGGAGGGCGCGATGCAACAGCACCTAAATTATTAAAAAGTATTCCCGAAAATAAGAGTACATCGTTTCAAGCCGATGTTATTTTTCTTCAATTTAATGAGTACGTGCAAGTAAAAGATGTAGCCAATCAAATTTTAATTTCGCCTACCATTAAAACCGCACCCGAAATAGAAAGCTTAGGTAAAAAAATTCGCATTCAATTAAAGCGCGACGAGTTATTGCCCAATACAACTTATCGAATTGGTTTTGGTAAAGCCATTGCAGATATGCACGAAGGCAATGTATTAAACAACTTAGAATATATATTTAGTACAGGGGCTACGATAGACACGCTTCAGATTAGTGGTACAATCAAAAACGCATTTACCGAAACCAACGAGGTAGGGACCTTGGTAGGTTTGTTTAAAAGTACAGATGCCGATAGTTTGATTTATAAACAAGCTCCATTTTATTATACCCGCACCCGCGACGATGGAAGTTACACCATAAGTAACGTTGCTAAAAATGCCTACCGTTTAATTGCGTTTACCGATGCCAATAAAAACTTAACCTACGATGGCATCACTGAGCAAATTGGATTTTATGAAGATACACTCCGTCTTAAAACAGATACCACGCTTGCCGTTAATGTATTTAAAGAGGATCCCGCCCGTAGCTTTCTTAAAAAAAACGTATCTAACGACTATGGCTATACACTTTTGATTTACAATACAACTTTAAAAACATCGCAACTGCGTTGTTTTAATAAGGCGGATGAAAAGAACGTAAGCATTGTTAATACCGAAAACGACAGCATTGGCATTTACTACAAAACCATCAACGATAGCCTTTGGCTTTTACAAAAAACAGAGAAAGCAGAAGACACGCTTCGTATTCGTTTACCTAAAGCAAAATGGATGGGTAAAAAACGATTAACGTTAAACACAAACTTACAAAATGGACAATTGGCCTTAAATAATTTATTCGTTATAGAAAGCAACAAATGGTTAGATAGCACCTCTATTAAAAAAGATAAAGCCTTGCTTATTCACTTAAACGATAGCACGCGCGAGTTGCTCAATTGGCGCATGAAGCCGCCCAATGGACTTTATATTACAACTACTTTAAAGCCCGGACAAAGCTATCAATTAAAACTCGATACAGCATTTATAAAAGATTATGAAGGCAATTACAACGATTCGTTAGCGTGGACATTTAAAACACAAGTAACATCTGAACTTGGTCGTTTACTATTAACGCTTAGGTTTAATAAAAAACAAAACTATATTGTACAATTAATAAATGGAACTAAAAATATAGTTCGTGAACAAAAAACACAATTGGCTTTAGCAGAAACAAACCTCAGAACCCTTGATTTTAAAGACTTATCGCCGGGTGAGTATAAAGTAAGAGTGATAGTTGATGGCAATGAAAATGGCAAATGGGATACAGGTAACTACATTAAAAAACAATTACCCGAACGCATTAAGACTTACGATAAAGTCATTAAAGTAATAGCCGATTGGGAAGTTGAAGAAGAAATTTTAGTTACAGATTAAAAAAAGTGAATCGCTTTTTTTAATCCAAAAAAAACATTTTTTGTAGTGTATTTTTTTGAACTAATAGAACGATGCTCTGAAACACCCATGAATAAAAGAACACAGAGGCATCATAAAAAAATAAAACACTTCAACTACTACTTTGCTAAAAATGCTTTGCTTATAAAACATCGCTATTAACAATTTCAACAAATTGATGTTGAAAAAATAACGTGCTTATTCTTAGATAGCATCAAATAATTTTATTACTTCGTATCAAGAAATCTCAAAAACAAAAAAATCATGGCAAAAAAAGCACCAGCTAAAAAAGCTCCAGCGAAAAAAGCCGCTCCTAAAAAAGCAGCTAAGAAAGCAGTTAAAAAAGCAGCTCCTAAAAAAGCAGCTAAGAAAGCAGCTAAAAAAGCAGCTCCTAAAAAGGCAGCCGCTAAAAAGAAGTAATAAGAGCCCCGCACTAGCGGGGTTTTTTGTTTTTAATAGATTCCCTTCCACTCGAAGCATAGCCACACACAACACACACACAACAGTATTAACAACGCCGTTCACACACACGCAACACCAACGCCCGTTAAAGTTTCATTTCTAAACCTTAGTTAAGCAAAGTAAAAAATCAAATCCATTAAATGTAAATCTTTAAAGGAATGGTGCAACCAATATGAGTTAGCATGAATTAAAACGAATGATAAAAATTCTATAACATCATTTTCTTTCTTTAAAAAATAAACAGTTGGCTTGAATGAGTTACCTCTGGTTGTAACAGCAAAGTACCACGATGTTGGCTTACTGTATATACAACGAATGAATCAAAAGGAAATAGTACACCACCTTTTATCAAAGTTATTTTTAAAAAATAGTATTGTTCATTTTATCAATTCGATAAGATCGCCAATCAATTTTATGTTTATCTAATTCATTTTTAAATCTTATACCATTCATATACGCTAAATAGTTCAACTGTCTATTTAAGGGTTAATCACCGATAATTTTTTTAGTTCTACTTTGTTAGAACTGTTCGACTTAGTAACCACTTTACTTGCGCCCTCTCGCGCAAAGAGACACAGTTACTTTGCCGTACGTCATACAATTAAAAAATTTCTTATAAATTTTTAGATGAGTTTATAGTTACAAATCGTATTGATATCAACATCATTTCTAAAAGATACGTTGAGCGAATCCTTACCCGAACACGTAATACAAATATATTCTATCTTTACATTTTATTATGACATCAATACTTATTATAGGCGCAGGTCGCTCAACACCTAGCCTTATTCACTACTTGTTGCAACACGCTTCGGTACTTGATTTGCACATTACGGTGGCCGATATGAATTTACAATTGGCACAAGAAAAAGTGCATCAACACCCCCGAGCCCACGCCATTGCGTTTGATATAAGTAACGAAACACAACGTTTGGAATTGATACAACAACACGATTTTATTATTTCGATGTTGCCAGCACACATGCACTTACCCATTGCACAAGCCTGTGTACGTTACAGCAAACATTTGGCTACGGCAAGTTATGTGAGTAAAGAAATGCAAGCCTTACACACCGAAGCCGAACAAAAAGGCGTATTGTTATTAAACGAATGTGGATTAGACCCAGGTATAGACCATGCCAGTGCCATGCAAGTCATTGACGCCATTAAAGCCCAAGGCGGTAAAATAACAATGTTTAAATCGTATTGCGGCGGTTTAGTAGCACCCGAAAGTAACGATAACCCGTGGGGGTATAAGTTTAGTTGGAATCCTCGTAACGTTGTGTTAGCAGGGCAAAGCACGGCACAATATTTATTAAATGGACAACTTACGTTTATTCCGTATAACCGTTTGTTTTTACAAACCGAAACCATACAAACCGATACTCACGGGGCTTTTGATGCGTATGCCAACCGCGATAGTTTAAGTTACCAAAATAGTTATGGCTTGCTACACGTGAAAACATTATTAAGAGGCACCCTGCGTCAAAAAGGGTATTGCAAGGCTTGGCATGTATTAGTAAAATTAGGTTTAACCGACGATACGTTTGTTATTAAACACGCCAATACCTTAACCTATTCGCAATTGGTACAATCCTTTTTACCCATTAAAAGCGGTGCTGTAAAAGAGAATTTGAAAACGTGGTTAGGCACTTTGTGGGATGCTGAAATCGAACATCAATTCGATTATTTAGAACTATTAACCTCTAAACCTATTTTAAAAACAGAGGGCACACCTGCAGAACTCTTGCAAGCCTTACTCGAAGAAAAGTGGTTGCTGAAAGCAGACGATAAAGATATGATTGTCATGCAACATCAATTTGAATATGCGTTAAACGAGAAAACCAAACGTTTAAGTTCATCGTTAGTGGTTATTGGCAACGACGCCGAACACACGGCCATGGCTAAAACCGTTGGTTTACCTCTAGCCATTGCCATTAAATTAGTGTTGCAGAAAAAATTTACACGCGTTGGTGTGCAAATACCTGTAACGCCCGATATTTATGAACCGCTGTTAACCGAGTTAGATAGCTTGGGTATTCGTTTTACCGAAAAAACTCATTAACACCTTAGGGTTAAAAACATTTCGCTGTCGTTTAAATGCCTGTTGGCTCTTATCCTATCTTTAGTAAGATATTAAGGCATGGAAAAAAAGAATAAATTCCGCAATACGGTTGATTCAACTATTGAGCAAAACACAATAGAAGAGCATCCTTTTGCTCAGTACGAAAAAGCCAAACAAACCATGACACCACCTTCGGATGAAGGCGTTATGAACACAAAAAAAAATAAAGAGAAAAAAGTAAGTGCTAAAGTAAAAGAAGCTAAAACCGAAAAAATAAAAGCAGCCGAAGTTTCTCAAAAAACAACTTGGCTAACACGTTGGCAAAATGGGCTTGCTATTTACCGCAACGAACGCACTCAAAAAATTATCGGCTTAAGCCTTTTATTAGCAGCCGTTTGTTTGTGTATTGCATTGGTTTCTTATTTTTTTACGTGGGATGTAGATCAAGATAAAATTTTAGGCACCGAAACGGATTTATTAAACCCCGATACAAAAATTCAAAATTGGCTAGGTAAAATAGGAGCTTGGGTTTCGCATGTGTGCATGTACCGCGGGTTTGGTGTGCTTTCGTTTTTGTTAGTGCCAGTTATTGCATTGTATGGGTTTCAAAAGTTAGTTCAAAAAACAGCATTTCAATCGCAAGCATTTCATGCCAAGTGGTTGTTTATGATGGTGTGGGGTTCTATGTTAACTGCCTATTTATTTTCAGACTCGTATTATTTTTTAGGGGGAGGTTTTGGACACATCATTAACGCTAAACTTAGCAACATGACGGGTAACATGGGTTTAATAGCACTTCTTGCATTTAGCATGTTAACCTTTTTGGTGTTGTCTATCAATCTTAATTTTAGCTTACCAAAAAAAGCGGTGGCAGATGAAACTACCGAAACAGAACTAACTACAGATGAGACGTTAGATGTAAACACAAACGAAAATACTTTTAACGCTTCGTTTAACGAACCCAAAAATTTAGCATTAACCCCCGAAGAAGAAGCGGCATTGTTAGAGTTTGAGGTGATTACCAAACCCGGTGTAGAAACGGTAACGCCTTCAACAGCCGAAAAAAATAAGCTCGAATTTGAAATACATAATACGTTAGAAGATGAGCAGCCACTCTTACTAAAAGAAACGCCACTAGCACTTAACGAGGCAAGTGTTGAGTTATCTACTGAAATAGATAATATACCAATACTAAACGAATCTGATAAAGCTATCTTTGAAGTAAAGTCTGTTCCCGAAGCACCCATACTAGAAGAAGACGAAAACAAAGCGGCTAAATTAGTGGAACAATTTGGCGAGTATGACCCCACACTCGATTTAGGTTCGTATGCGTTTCCAAGTTTTGATTTGCTAAACGATTATGGCAACACGCATAATAAAGTAAACCAAGAAGAACTCATTGCTAACAAAGATCGCATTGTTGGAACTTTAAAAAATTATGGCATTGAAATAGATAAAATCTCGGCCACAGTAGGGCCTACGGTTACGCTCTACGAAATTGTTCCTGCGGCAGGCGTGCGCATTAGCAAAATCAAAAATTTAGAAGATGATATTGCCCTTAGTTTAGCTGCACTTGGCATCCGTATTATTGCGCCAATTCCAGGCAAAGGAACCATTGGTATTGAAGTGCCTAATCAAAACGCTGAGATTGTTCCGATGAAGAACATTCTCGCTTCCGAAAAATTTAATAATTCAACGTTTGAATTACCCATTGCTTTAGGGAAAACTATTAGCAACGAAATTTTTATTGCAGACTTAGCTAAGATGCCGCACTTATTAATGGCTGGTGCAACAGGGCAAGGTAAATCGGTTGGGTTAAATGCGGTATTGGTTTCGCTGTTGTATAAGAAACATCCAGCACAAGTTAAATTTGTATTGGTCGATCCTAAAAAAGTTGAACTCACCCTTTTTAATAAAATCGAACGTCATTTTTTAGCCAAGTTACCCAACTCGGAAGATGCTATTATTACCGATAATACCAAAGTTATACATACCTTAAATAGTTTGTGTATCGAAATGGACAATCGGTATGCATTATTGCAAGATGCGCAATGTCGAAACATTAAAGAATACAACACGAAGTTTATTGCTCGAAAATTAAATCCAATTGAAGGGCATAAGTTTTTACCATACATTGTTTTAGTAGTGGATGAGTTTGCCGATTTAATTATGACGGCTGGCAAAGAAGTAGAAACGCCCATTGCCCGTTTGGCGCAATTAGCGCGCGCTATTGGCATTCACTTAATTATTGCCACGCAACGCCCATCGGTTAATATTATTACAGGTACTATTAAAGCTAACTTTCCGGCACGTATTGCGTTTAGAGTTACCAGTAAAATTGATAGCCGCACTATTTTAGATGCTGGTGGTGCCGAACAATTGATAGGAAGAGGCGATATGTTATTGAGTACAGGCAACGATCTTATTCGTATTCAATGTGCCTTTGTAGATACACCCGAGGTGGAAAAGATAACAGAGTTTATTGGTAACCAACGGGCTTACCCAAGTGCCTTTTTGTTGCCCGAATATGTAGGCGAAGATGGCGAAAGCGGGAAAGAAGAAATAGATTTAAGTGAACGCGATAAAATGTTTGATGATGCAGCCAAGTTGGTAGTTCAGTTTCAACAAGGAAGTGCCTCGTTTTTGCAACGTAAGTTAAAGCTAGGTTATAACCGCGCCGGACGTATTGTGGATCAATTAGAAGCTGCGGGTATTATTGGTCCATTTGAAGGGAGTAAAGCTCGTGAGGTGTTGGTGAAAGACATGGGGCAACTAGATGAAATTATTCAACGTATTAAAAACAGTTAGTACGGTTCTCACAAATGGAATTACCTCGTCGTGGAATCAATTTTTTTCACTTCCTTTTGGGAAGCCGAATGCAAGCGACGTAACAATAGGTAGAATAAATAGTGCTAAGGTACCGAATGAGAAAATCATATCAATAAGATGACGTTGTGTTTCTCTAATCATGGCTGGATTAGCCGCAATAAAATAATCGAAGCCTAAACGTAAGCCAAGCAAGCCAATAACAGTAAAAGCCACGGTATCGAGAAAAGGAAAACGGTGCATGAGTTTTACAAAATAGCCTGCTACTATACGCATAGTAATTATGCCAATGAATACGCCAATACAAATGATGTAAGTGTTATTTGAATAAGCAACGGCTGCCAACACATTGTCTAACGAAAAAACAAGATCCATCACCTCAACCATAATAACGGTTGACCAAAGCGGGCTTAACCCAAACAAGCGTTTTTTAGTAGTTGGCTCTTCTATTGCATCTTTAGCATCTTCTTCTGTAGTTTTATTTTTTACAATTCTATCGTAAAAAAATTTTAATGCTAAAAATAAAAGGTAAGCACCACCCACTAATTTTAACCAATTTATTTGAATTAAGAATTGTGCAAGTACCAATGCCGCACCTCTAAAAATATACGCTAAAACCAATCCAATGCGCAAGGCTTTAGTTTGTTGTTCTTTTGGCAAAGGTCTTACCAATGTGGCTAAAACGGCGGCATTATCAACCGATAATAAACTCTCAATAAAAATGATATTGAGAATGGTAAAAAAAGCTTTACCGAGATCGTCGCCTAAAATTGAGTGCAAAAAATCCATAAGTATTAAAAGCGAAAATAGGATTTATAATACTATCGGTGAAAAAATAAGTATTCCTGTTCAAGAGATAATTTTTTAAAAGAAACGCATTGGGTTGCTTCATGGTATAATTTTTTTTTAGTGTTTGAAACTTACACCAACACAAGGTTTACTAAAACAGCACTAAGCAAATGGCTTTTTAGGTAACGTTTCGTTCTTTCGTTCTTTAATTTAAAGTAGGTATAAAAAATAAAACACGAGTTGATAAAAGAAACTTAATATTGTTTAATTTTAAAGCCACGTTAACAACATTAACAGCCATTATGATTGCTAAAACATTTGGTTATGCCGTTCAGGGCATACACGCAACGCCAGTTACAATAGAGGTAAACGTGTCGCGAGGAGTCCATTTTTTTATGGTGGGTTTACCCGATAATTCGGTGAAAGAGAGTCAACACCGCATTAACAGTGCTTTGCGTGCCGCAGGGTTTAAATGGCCGGGCACACAAATAACGGTTAACTTGGCTCCCGCCGATATTCGTAAAGAAGGGAGTGCGTATGATTTACCTATTGCCATTGGCATTTTAGCGGCTAATAATGAGTTGCCAGTAGAGTTGTTGCCAAGTTACATTCTTATGGGCGAGTTGGCTTTAGATGGCAGTGTGCGGGCTATACGTGGGGCTTTATCCATTGCACTTAAAGCGCGCGAAGATGGGTTTAAGGGCATTGTATTGCCAACCGCTAATGTGGCAGAGGCGGCTGTGGTAACTGACTTAGAGGTGTACGGTATCAATCACATCACCGAGTTAGTTGCATTTTTAAAACACGAAAAAAAACTTACGCCTATTGAAAACGATGTGGAGGCTTTGTTTTCGGAGGGTATGGCTGGCTACGATTTTGATTTTTTAGAGGTGAAGGGGCAAGAAACAATAAAGCGATCGTTAGAGATTGCAGCGGCTGGTGGGCATAATGTTATTTTGATTGGTCCGCCAGGCGCAGGTAAAACGATGTTGAGCAAGCGCATCCCCGGCATTTTGCCACCTTTAACGTTAGATGAGGCTTTGGAAACCACCAAAATTCACAGTGTGGCAGGTAAACTGGGTAAGGTGAGTGGCTTAATTGTGCAGCGTCCGTTTCGCTCGCCACACCACACCATTAGCGATGTGGCTTTGGTAGGAGGAGGCACTAATCCACAACCAGGCGAAATTAGTTTGGCGCACAATGGTGTTTTATTTTTAGATGAGTTGCCCGAGTTTAAGCGCAGTGTGTTAGAAGTGATGCGACAACCTTTAGAAGACCGAAGTGTCAACATATCGCGGGCCAAGGTGAGTGTTGATTATCCGGCAAGTTTTATGTTGATTGCAAGCATGAATCCGTGTCCGTGTGGGTATTACAATCATCCTGAAAAAGATTGCGTATGTGCGCCAGGAGTCGTGCAAAAATACCTCAATAAAATAAGTGGTCCATTGTTAGACCGTATAGATTTGCACGTTGAGGTTACGCCTGTTCCTTTTAATGATTTACATGCCCAAAAGAGTGGTGAAAGCAGCACCGTTATTCGTGCGCGGGTGATAAAGGCGCGCAACGTGCAAACCCAACGTTTTAAGTTAGTAGAAGGGGTGCATTGCAATGCGCAAATGCGAACCAAAGATTTAAGTACATTTTGTGAGTTGAATGTAGCGGGAATGAATTTATTGAAACAAGCCATGGAGCGTTTGGGTTTAAGCGCAAGGGCGTATGACCGTATTTTAAAAGTAGCACGTACCATTGCTGATTTAGAGTTTTCGGAGATAATTGAAACACATCATTTAGCAGAAGCCATACAGTACCGAAGTTTAGATAGAGAAAGTTGGGCAGGATAAGCGTACACGTAAATTGGATTAGACACTAAACATGGCACGCAAAGTTCGCAAAGGACGCAAAGAATTTAGAATAAATCATTTGCGTCATCAACTAATAGGAGTTAAGTGATATGAAATAGATTTCTTAGTGTTTATTATAATTAATGAGTTGTGAATTTTTAAAGATCAAACTTTTAGAAATGATGTTGGTATAAGATATAACCTTAACTTTAAAGATTTTTCTTGCAATTTAAAGTAATACCATTTATAAATACCAAATAGTACAAAAATTTATTCCTCATTTTATAACTCGCCTTTATCTATTAAAATTTTTGTTTTTAAAATAGCTGCAACGCTTATGGCATCTGTTATAACGCCATCTGTTACCATTTGATAGGCTTCAGTAAAAGGGAGTTTTTTCACGGTTAAATCTTCGCTTTCTTCGGGTTCCGACTCGCCAAATTTTAATTGACGAGCCACGTAAACAAAAGCTACTTCGTCGGTAGCCGAATTGCTTAAACTCAAGCGGCACAGTTCCTGCCAATGGCTGGCTTCAATGCCTGTTTCTTCTTTTAGTTCGCGTTTAGCACTTTCTAAAGGGTCAATGCCTAAAGGGCCGCCACCTTCTGGTATTTCCCAATGGTAGGCATTAAGCGGATAACGCCATTGACCCACCAGCCAAGTGTTGTACTGCTCATCTAAAGGTAAAACACCGATGGCTAAATTTTTAAAATTAACCACACCATATAAGCCAGGCTTTCCAGCCGGATTAAGCACATCGTGTTTAACGACCTTTATCCACGGACTTTCAAATTTCACTTCGCTGTTTAAAGTTACCCAAGGGTTTTTATACGCTGTCATTACGCTCAACAATTGATTAGGTGCTAAAAATACTAGGTTTTATCACAGCTAAATTGTTAATTATGTGCTTTTTATTGTGTATTTTAGAAACTTTATTGCAATTAATTTCGTAATAGTTATTAGATTATGTTACAAGGGGTTAAAAGGTTTACGCTTTTACTATTTGGGTTGTTTTTTGGTGTTTTTATTGGTAAAGCACAAACGTTGTATTGGGTAAATGGTTCGGGTAATTTTAACGATCCCTTGCATTGGAGTTATACTTCGGGAGGGCCATCTGCCCATGTACAGCCTAATTTCCAAAACGATGTGGTATTCGATAATAACAGTGGGCTTTCAGAGTGCATTGTTCAGTTTGTTGGAACCAACCAAGTTAAATCGTTCTCAACTCAAAACACCGATCTTAAACTTTACTTTACGGGGGCTGCGCAAAGCTATTTATTTTTAAAAGGGGGCTTTCATTTATCTGATTTAGCTTATTATGTGGCCAATACTAATTTTATTTTTGATGGCGAGGGGCAACCAAGTGCCGAAATTACGTGTGGGCTTAAAGCATTAGATGCCAATGTTACCATACGCTCGGGTACATACAAACTCAATAGTTTGGTGTTGGGCGATACTAAAACCCTAAGCCTCGAAAACGGAACATTTGATTTAGAATATGCCAACATAACCGTTGGGCATTTAAAAATAAAAAATCAAGCCAATATCCTTTGTAAATTAACAACGCTTCATTGCAAAGTTACAACCAGCATCGATCCAACTGTGCAGCTAAAATCGCAGCGTTCGTTTTTAATTGGTAAGCAAGATGTGGCAGGGGCTTTTAATGTCCCCGCTTCTTTCAACCCCACAGCGGGTATGAAATTGATAAACGCATCGGTGCTTTCGGTGTGTGCTTTTTCATTAAGTACCATCCCTTCGTGTTCAGGGGCTTGCACGGGAGTTTTAACCCTTTCGCTCGATCCTACTTGTACTAACGGTCCTTACGAGGTTATCTCCACCAATGGTTCTTGTCCATTTCCCGATAACATTAGTGCCACTAATATTCCAGCCGTATATACTTCTACGGGTAATTGCAATTGCCCTTCATCTACCTACAATATTAACGTGCTAGATGGCATTGGTAATCCTATCCCATTTGCAGGGTCTGTTGGTGGCAATCAAGTTAATTTTACGCCGCCTAGTTTTCTCTTCATTCTAACCTCTTTCACAGTTTCTACTTGCCCTGGGCAATGCAATGGGCGTTTTAGAGCTACTATTTCGGGTGGAACACCTCCTTATACCGTTACAGCCAATCCGCCTACCATTCCCACATTTACAGTTGGCGCAACTGCTTCGTTTACCATTAACAACATTTGCGCTAATACTTATTCGTTTTCTATAACTGATGCCAACGGATGTTCAGGAGCGGTAACACGCACCTTTACACAGCCTCCAGCACTTGTTACCAATTCAACGGTCATTAATCCTAATTGTAATACCGTTTGTAACGGTTCATTTAGCATAAGTCCCGCAGGGGGCAATACCTTAGCACCAATTAGTTATACCGTTAACTTTAGTTCTGGTCCCACTTTTTCTTTACCTGTGGGCGGCACGGCTTCTTTAACAGGCTTATGTGCAGGTCCTATTTCGGCTACGGTTACCGATGTAAGAGGCTGTACGGTTACTGCCAACGCTAATTTAGTTCAACCTCCAGCTATTACATTAACCCCCAGTTCGGCTAGTTTAGCTTGTGCGGGCGTTTGCACAGGTTCGGCAAGTATTGTGGCGGCGGGCGGCACCACGCTTACAAATTTTCCAGCAGGCTATACTTACACTTGGAGTCCAGTGGCAGGTAACACCCCCTCATTAAGCAGTTTGTGCGCTAACAATTACACCATTACCGTTGCCGATAATGTTAACTGTATTCGAACACAAACCTTTGCTATTCAGCAACCGCCACCAATAACGCTAACGCCAACATTTACCAACATCACTTGCAATGGCTTGTGCAATGGCATCATTAGTTCAACCGCTTCGGGCGGAACAGGTGCTTTAACCTTCGCTTTAATAGGTCCCGCCCCTTCAACCGCTACTATTTCTGCACTTGCCACCGTTTCTGGTTTATGCCCAGGTACTTATTCGGTTGTAGTGCGCGATGTTAATGCTTGTAGCGTTGCCTCTGTTGTTACCCTTAACCAACCCCCAGCATTAACCGTAACCGCCACTCGCACTAACGTTACTTGTTTTGGTATTTGTAATGGAGCCGCTTCGGCTACTGTTATTGGCGGAACAGGCCCAATACCTGCAAGCAATTACACATGGACAGCCCCTTTGCAAACGGGTACTTCAATTACCAATTTATGTTTGGGCAGCTATACTTTAACCGTAAATGATTTGAATGCTTGCCCCATTTCGACGGTAATTAGCATTACGCAACCTACGTCTATCACCATTACCCCAACCCTTGGTAATTTAAGTTGCAGCGGGGTGTGTAATGGCTCTATAAACGCCTCGGCCATTGGAGGCACGCCAGGTTACACCTTTCAATTATTAACGCCTTTGCCCTCTACCATTTCAACGGCACCACCTTACATTAATTTGTGTGCGGGCACTTATACCATTCGGGTAACAGATTTAGCGGGCTGTGTTCAAACCCAAACCGTAACTTTAACCCAACCCAATCCTTTAATACCTTCGGTAACTTCTACTTCGCTTTCGTGTTTTAACCAATGTAATGGAACGGCCAGCGGCACGGTAAGCGGCGGTACACCAGCATATTCTTATACTTGGACAACGCCAACGGGTACTATTATCGGTCCTTCGCTTACCAATTTATGTACAGGTACTTATACGTTTGGGGCTTCAGATGCTAACGGGTGTTTAACTTCATCTGTAATTACGATTAATCAACCCACGCCAATAACAGGTACGTTAAATCCCATTAATCCTACTTGCCCCGGATTAGCAAACGGTTCCATTAGCTTTACTTTAGGAGGAGGCTCACCCGCCTACACGTTTACGTGGTCTTCAGGTACAGGAAATCCAAATATTAATTTAGGAGCTGGCACTTATACTTTATTTGTGAGCGATCAAAATAATTGTACCCGCAATTTTACAACTACTTTAACGACTCCACCACCAGTAACTATTTCGGTATTGACGACATCGGTAAGTTGTAATGGTTTATGCAATGGGGCGGCCACAGCTTCGGCTACAGGCGGCGTGCCAGGTTATACGTTTCAATTTAATACTGTGCCCGTAACCACCAACACAACAGGCATTGTAACAAATTTATGTGCCGGAAATTATTCGGTAAGTGTAACCGATAATAATAATTGTGTTCAAACTACTGGATTTGTTATTGCTACACCGTCAACCATTACCATTAACCCAAGTGTGGGCAATGTTTCGTGTAGTTCATCGTGTAACGGGTCTATTAATGCCACTATAAGTGGAGGCACACCAAATTATACCGTTCAATTATTAACTCCTTTTGCCACTACCTTAACAACGCCATTACCTTTTACTAATTTATGTGCTGGCAATTACACCATCCGTGTAACCGACGCACAAGGCTGTACTCAAACTCGAACAGTTACAATTATTCAACCAAATCCTTTATTGCCTTCGGTAAGCACAACTTCAGTTACCTGTTTCGGATCTTGCAATGGTTCTGCATCAGGTTCGGCTTTAGGTGGCGTACCAGGCTATACGCTAAGTTGGACAACACCAACTGGAACCGTTGCTGGCGGCGTGTTAACTGGGCTTTGTGTGGGGTCTTATACCTTTAATGTAATAGATGCCAATGCTTGTACAGCCTCTTCGGTTATAACCATTATTCAACCTTCGCAATTAAGCGCAACCCTCAATCCTATAAATCCGACTTGCCCCGGATTAGCCAATGGTTCTATTGGTTTTATTCCAGGCGGCGGCACACCTACTTATACCTTCAGCTGGTCAAGTGGCTCAGGAAATCCGAATACAGGCTTAAGCGCGGGAACTTATACTTTATTTTTAACGGATAACAATGGTTGTACACGCAATTTTACAACAAGCCTTGTGGCACCGCCTCCTTTAACCATTACTACTATTCCCACTTCGGTAACGTGTAATGGTATTTGTAATGGTAGCGTTACAACCTTTGTTGTAGGCGGCGTGCCAGGTTACACCTATCAATTTAATACATTGCCTTTTCCAACAACCAACACTACGGGGGTTTTAACGGGCTTGTGTGCCGGAAATTATATTGTTAACGTAACAGATAATAATGGCTGTTCGCAAACGGCTAATTTTACAATTAATACACCAGCTATATTAGTAGGAAATGTAACAGGAAATATTTCTTCTTGTAATGCGTGTACAGGTGCAGCCACAGTTACCCCTGCGGGTGGCACACCAACGTATAATTTAGTTTGGTCTTCTTCTTCGGGTACAATAGGAACTGGAACGTCGTTAAGCAATTTATGTCCGGGCACTTATACCGTTAATCTTACTGACTCTAAAGCCTGTGCTACTTCGCTTACGTTAACCATTGTGCAAACGGTAAGTGTAATAGTGAGTGCTAACGGTACCATTATCAACTGCTTTGGAGATTGTACAGGTCAAGCTATTGCTACACCTACAGGCGGAACTTTGCCTTATAGTTATACTTGGACGGCGACGGCACCAACACAAACTACACAAACGGCTACTAACCTTTGTGCGGGCGTTTATACGGTAACGGCAGCCGATGCTTTAGGTTGTTCCAACACGGCAACCATTGCTTTTGCCAACCCACCCGCTATTACGTTGACGGCCAATAGCACAAACGTTAGTTGTTTTGGGTTATGCAACGGAACAGCAAGTGCCTCGGCAACAGGCGGAACGGGTGCGCTCACCTTTTCGTGGAGTCCGGGAGGAGCTACTACACCTAGTATTGGTGGGCTATGCCCGGGTATTTACACCGTTCAAGTTAGAGACGTTAACAATTGTAGTGTAACGCGAACGGTACAAGTAACACAACCTAGTTCTATAACGGCTGTATTTACTTCAACCGCCCCAAGTGCTTGCGTTTCTAACAATGGAACCATTTGTGTAACACCAAGCGGCGGAAACGGCGGGGCTTATACTTTTACATGGTCTCCTGCGGGCAGCGGCGGAGCTAATAATACCTGTAACACTAATGTTGGTGCTGGCGTTTATTCGGTAGTTGTTGCCGATGTGGCGGGTTGTACCCGAACGCTATCTACTAGTTTAAGTAACCCTTCGGGACCTTTGGTTTCGGTTACCAATAGTTCGTTAGCTTGTTTTGGTGGAGCAGGAGGTACGGCAACACTTGTTGGTAGTGGTGTTCCAGCTATCTCGTTTACAATAAGTCCGCCATCGTTTTCAATTGTAACGACAAACACTGTTTTTTTAAACGCCTTAACAAGCGGAACGTATAATGCCCAAGTTAGTGATGGCAACGGTTGTATTACCAATCAAACCTTTGTGATTGCGCAACCCAGTTCTTTAACCGTTAATTCAAGCGTATCCAATGTACTGTGTAATACTGCTTGCACGGGTTCTATTACCCTTACCACTTCTGGAGCTGTTCCACCGCTTACTTATACTTGGTTACCTGCCGCACCGCCTATTATTGGGCAAGGCAGCCCAACCGTTACTAATTTATGTGCGGGTGTTTACAGCGTTAACATTACCGATGCTAATGCGTGTGTTTCTACACGAACGTTTGCAATTACTCAGCCTAGTTCTATTACAGTTAACTTCACAAAAACAGATTTAAGTTGCAATGGTGTTTGCAATGGTAGTGCTACTGCCAATCCTTCGGGTGGGTTAGGGCCTTATACGTTTAGTTGGACACCCATTGCACCAAGTTTTACAAGCGGCTTAACGAACCCTGGTGTTAGTAATTTATGTGCTGGAATTTATACGGTAACCGTAACCGATGCCAATAACTGTTCGCAAACGGCTACTGTTCAAATTACCGAGCCGCCTTTGTTATCGGCAAGTGTAAGCACGAGTAGCGTGAGTTGCAATGGCGTTTGTGATGGCGCGGCAGCTGTTACTGTTACGGGCGGTGTTAGTTCTTATACATTTGCTTGGTCTAATGGTGCGCCTAACGCATCTACTGTAAATTTACTTTGTGCCGGAAATTATACAAGTACCGTAACAGATGCGAATGGCTGTATTCGTTCGCAAACCTTTGCTATTATTCAACCTGCACCTATTAATTTAACCTTAACCCCTTCTCAGCCCAAGTGTAATGCCGCTTGCGACGGTAGCATTTCAACCAGCGTATCGGGTGGTGTGCCCAACTACTCGTTTAACTGGGTGCCGGCAGGTTCGGGACAAAACCCAATCAATTTATGTGCGGGCAATTATACGGTAACTGTAACCGATGATAATTTATGTACCACTCAAGCAGCGGTTACACTCACCAATCCACCTGTTATTGCTGCCAATGTATCGTTTACAAACCCATCGTGTAGCGGTTTATGTAATGGGTTAGCTATTGCTACTCCTTCTAATGCCACTTCACCTATTAGTTATACTTGGTCGGCGGGTGTTCCTGTGAATAGCCCTAGCGTTACTGGTTTATGCAGTGGAACAGTTACGGTTATCATTTCGGATGCTAATAATTGTACTATTACGCAGTCTATTAACGTTGTACAGCCTCCATCTTTAGTGGTTAATCCCTCTGCGGTAGCTTCTACTTGTGGCAGTTCTAATGGTTCTATTAGTGTAGGGGTTATTGGTGGTACGCCAAACTATACCTATACATGGCTTCCTATAGGTATTGGCACAGGTTCGGTGGTTACTGGACTCCCGGCAGGCATTTATACGTTAACGGTTAACGATTCGCAAAGTTGTACCAACACGGTGGTTATTCCTTTAAGTAATGCTAATGGCCCAAGCAGTGCCGCTATTAGTTCTACTAATGTGGCCTGTTTTGGGCAATGCACAGGTGCAGCTTCGGTTACCACCATAACGGGTGGTGCGCCAGGTTATACGGTTTCGTGGTTGGCACCAGTAAGCCCAAGCACTAACCCAGCTACCAATTTGTGTGCGGGTGGCTATACGGCTCAAATAACCGATGCCAATAATTGTATTTTATTTACAGGGATTGTTATTTCGCAACCGACTCTGATCAACGATAACGAAACGTTGTTTAATCCGAAATGTTTTGGGGTATGCGATGGTAGCATTGTATTAGCACCTAATGGCGGAACGGGACCCGCCTATACTTATAGTTGGAGTACGGGTGCAACAACCTCTTCTATAAATAATGTATGTGTTGGGGTAACAACGGTTACTATTACTGACCAAGCCAGTTGTACATTTACGGCCAGTTATAATTTAACAGGAACTTTAAACATAGCCGCAAGCACTTCGGCTACCAATAACTTATGTTTTGGTGCGTGCTTAGGAACGGCTTCTTTAACTTCTGTTAGTGGCGGAAATCCACCGTACTTAACGGCGTGGAGTAATGGACAAGCTGGAAATACGGCTAACAATTTATGTAACGGTGTGGTAACTTTAACTGTAACCGACGGCAATGGCTGTATTAATACTTATACCAACTCTATCAATTCACCTGCCGCTATTTCTGCTACCACGGCGGTTATTCAACCTTCGTGTAATTTATGTAATGGTGCTTCGACCATAATAGCAAATGGAGGCATAGGACCTTATACTTATACTTGGAGTAATAGCACCTTGGGGCCTATTACTAGTAGCCTTTGCGCAGGGGTTTACAATGTTAATATAACGGATGCCAATAATTGTTTACAAACGAATACCGTTATCGTTAATAATTCGAATGGTATTACAGGAGAAATTATTACCAAAATTGATGAGCAATGTTTTAACCAGTGTAATGGTAGTGCCACGGTAGCTGCTGTTGGCGGAAATCTACCAATAAATTATACATGGATTAATCCTGTAGCAACCGGAAGTACCATTAGTAATTTATGTGGAGGAACGTATTTGTTGCAAATGAGTGATGCGCAAGGCTGTTTGCGAACGGCTTCGGTTGCAATTAACTCGGCCATTAATATTACTGTAAGTACAACGTTTACCACCCCAAGTTGTGGAGCGTCGAATGGGGCATTAACGGCAACAGCAAGCGGTGGTTCGGGAGTTTATACTTATACGTGGTTACCTAATAATGTACAAAGTGCCACATTAACTAATATTGGTGCAGGTTCTTACACGGTATTGGTTAACGATGGAACGTGTACCCGAACAACCAACATTAACCTTACAAATAGTAATGCCCCAATTATTACTTTTAATGCCTCGCCTGTGCGTTGTTTTGGTGCCTGCACTGGTTCAGCCATTGTTACACCAACAGGAGGCGTATTGCCTTACACATTCAATTGGAGTAACGGTTCCACTACAAATACCGCCACGGGTTTGTGTAATGGTTTAGTAACGGTTACCGTAACGGGCGGCAATGGTTGTGCATCGGTTAGTAGTTTTTCTATTGGCACAGCAAGCCCTTTAAATTTAGGTGTGGCAACTATTACGCAGGTGCGTTGTAACAACGATTGCAATGGCAGCATAGCTTTAAATCCGATTGGTGGCACGCCAGCTTATACCTTTAGTTACTCGCCAAGCGGCAGTACTACAAATCCTGCGAATAACTTGTGTACAGGCACTTACAGCATTACGATTGCAGATGCTAACGGGTGTTTACAAACAACAACTATTACTTTATTAAATCCTGCGCCTATTGTGTTAAGCACTACTGTTGTTAATACTTCTTGTTCGTCGGTTAACGATGGTGGCATAAGTAGTGCATTAACAGGCGGTACACCCGTTTATACATTTACTTACACAGGACCCATCACTAGCACGCTTCAAAATATAAGCAATGTGCCTGCGGGAAATTATACGCTGAGTTATACTGATAGCCGTGGTTGCGTGGGTTCTCAAAATTTAAGTATTGTGCCCACCATCACTATTGAGGCGAATGCTGGAAGCGACGTTACGTTTTGTCAATCGGGAGTTGTGGATTTAAGTGGATCGGCCAACGCGAGTACAAGTGTTACTTTGCAATGGTTTTTATTGCCGAATTTAGGTACGCCCATAGCCACTGGTGTCAATGTATCGGTGTTACCTCCTGTTGGAACGAGTTCGTATGTACTAGTGGCTATATCGAGCAATTCGTTATGTTTTGATAGCGATATTATTTTAGTACAAGCCTTGCCACCTCCACCAGTTGATGCAGGCCCTTATCAAATTATCCCTTCCTTATCTAATGTAAGTATCGGTGGAAATCCAACGGCACCAACAGCAGTAGGTTATACATGGTCTCCTGGGGCAACGTTAAGCAGTACTTCTGTTCCAAATCCAATAGCTGGAAACCTTGTTAATACTGTTTATACGGTAACTGTTATGGATGCCAATGGTTGCACCGCCAGCGATACGGTTAGTGTAGATATTTTCCCTGAGATTAAAATTCCGAATGGGATTAGTCCAAACAGCGATGGTAAAAATGATACGTGGATTATTGATAACATTCAACAATTTCCTAGTTGTGTGGTGGAAGTGTTTAATCGTTGGGGCGAATTATTATTTACTTCTACGGGGTATTCTACGCCGTGGGATGGGCGTTATAGAGGGAAAGAGTTACCTGTTGGCACCTATTATTACGTTATTAATTTAAACAGTCCGGTGCGAACGAAACCTTATACTGGACCTATTACTATATTTAGATAAGCATGAAACGAATTGTAATTATACTGATTTATTTTTTGAGCACGGTGCTTGTTAAGGCGCAGCAATTGCCGCAATACACGCAATATATGCTCAATGAAATGGCCATTAACCCCGCCGTTGCAGGAAAGGACGAGTTTGCGGATGTACGTTCAAATAACCGCTACCAATGGACTGGAATTACTGATGCCCCGCGTACTTATATGTTAACGGTTCATGGGCCTATTAAACTTAAAAATATGGGCTTGGGCATGCACCTTTACACGGATATTGTAGGTCCTACACGCCGCACGGGCATTAGTGCAAGTTATGCCTATCACATTAAAACGGGAGACGATACACACGTTAGCTTGGGTTTAAGTGCGGGCATACAGCAATGGGGTATTGATGGCGATAAACTAATTTTAAGAGATGCGGGTGATGAAAACTTGTTAACGCAATACCAAACAGCTTACGTTCCCGATTTTGGAGCAGGTATTTATTTTCATAAAAAGGATAAATTTTATGTTGGTTTTTCGGCACCGCAACTTTATCAATCGCCTATTAACTTATACCGCAATACCGACGAGAAGGGACGTTTAGTAACCCATTTTAATTTGAATGGTGCTTATACATTTGATGTGGGCAACGATTTTAAAATTGAGCCTTCTTTTTTGGCGAAGTATGCTGTGCCTGCACCTCCTAAAATAGATGTGGGTGTTAGAGCCATTTATAGAGATATGGTATGGTTGGGTTGTGCATACAGACACAACGATGCGTTGACTGGGCTTTTGGGTTATATGTTTAATAATTATTTGATTGTAGGTTATAGTTATGACTTCACCACAACTAGTATTCGCCGTTACACTTCGGGTACACATGAATTAATGTTAGGAATACGTTTCTCTCGAAAACAAGCATCCACTTGGACTCAGCCCAGTAAGTGATGTGGCTAAAGGCACCCAATATTTCGTGTACGCATGGGTTTAGTACCAAACATGGCGGCGTGTCTCCAGCTCCTTTTCAAAGTTTAAATGTAAGCCTCCGAGCACCTCTTATAAAAAGGGTACGGATATTCGTTAGATAGGTCAAAATTAAAAATGCGCCTTAATTTTTGATTTTTATTAAAAATTTTAGGATTAATCTTGCCATTTTCCTTTAAAGGGTACACGTTTTACAAACGCTCAACGCACTATTGGTTTGGTAGCGTAGTTGTTTATCCATTAAAATTGCCTGTTTAAATTTGGTTTTGTTAATAGGTTCGCCGTTTAAAACATCAATGGGATGTAAGCCATACAAATCACCTGGATACCGAATGTGATTATAGTAGTAAATAAATTCCATGAAGCATTTATGAAGTTCTTCTTTGGTGTAAAATAAAGTAGGTACAAATTGATTTTTAAACGTGTTAAATACACTTTCAATGGCGTTATTTGAAAACAAAAATCCATTTTCGCCTACAGTTTTTTTAATAACAAGACCTTTTAGTGATTCTATCCAAGTAAGAACTTCGCCTTTGTTTTCGTTGCCTTTATCCGATACCAACTGAATGGGTTCTGTATAATTCATTAGATTGTATTTTATAAAAGTATCTTTTATAACCTTTGCTACAAATTGAGATTGACTGCCATCCACTATATCAAAATGTAAAATGGCTTTTGAAAAATTATCTTTGATAACGACTAATCGTTGAATACCATGATTTAAGGTTTGTACGAGTGTTGTATCTATATGTAAATACTCAAAACAGCGAGTAGCTTTGAGTGCTGCTTTGGCAATAGGTTTTAGTTTTGAAGTTTCTAGTTTATCTGCTAAAAAGTAAGCGGCGTATTTATAAAACGTAGATAATGAACAAGCAATGGCTCCTGTATTCATTAATTGATAATAAACGCTTACTTTGGGTAAAAAGGGATATAGTTTATTTTCTAAAGCTTGTTGAATGCTATGGGAAACTTTAGGGGTAAGTTGTGAAGGATACCGTTTAAAGCACCAACGAAAAGGTGAAGCAAGGCATTGCTGCTTGTTTTTCCAATTGTAAAATTGTTGGGTTGAAATAGAAAAAATAGCACACAATTTAGGTAAGGCAATGTGAGGTTTAATAAATGAGATGACTTCAACAATGCTAGCGGCGTGTTTTAGTAATCCTTTTTTAAAATCGGTACATTGGTTAAGGATTAACTGAAAGCAATGTAATAATTTGAGTACCGCTTTTAAACATACCCGTGTAAAGCGATGTTGCTGAGTGGCTAAAAATTGTAATTGTTCTTTTTCATGTTTATTAAACCAGTCGTAACCGAATAAATGAGAGGTTTGTAGTTCATCCCAATACTGTAACGTACTTTTAGGAATTTGGTTTAACTGTGCATCGGAAAGTAAATTATGGAAATAACAGTAACTAACTAGGGGGTGGTAAGAACGTTTAAAACGAGGTGTCATAAATAGAACAAAGGTATAAAGTTTAACATTCTGGGTTCTTCTGCGTGAGGGATTGAAGCGGCAGCCCGCAAAGGGTTTTTGCAAACAACTGCGCGAGCGGCGGAGGCTGAGGCACGAAGACCCCGCACGCCGCAGCAGGTGTAGCAAAAGACCGAGCGGCTAAAGCGTAAAGCCCGACCCCATACTAATTTAAACGTTTTTAATGTAAAATGAATAAGGGGGAGTACGGTAAACTAAAGTGGAAAGTGGAACTGGGGGCACGCCCAAAAAAAGAAATACCCAAAACCTTTTATTCTTATGACGACCATGGCAATGTTACTAAGATTGTACAAGTCCATTATAAGTTACAGGCTCAGTTTGGAACGACGGGGATAGGGTTACAGATAACGGAGTATGAATACGACCTCATTAGTGGGAATATGAACAAAGCTATTTTTCAGCGAAATAAGGCTGGCGAACAGTTCATGCACCGCTATTATTACGACGATGATAACCGTTTAAAGGAAGTGTTTACCAGCAAAGACGATTTGAACTGGGACCGAGATGCTAAATATATTTATTACGAACATGGGAGTTTGGCACGCATAGAACGCGCCGATAAGCAAGTGCAGGGCAGCGATTATTTTTACACGATGCAAGGTTGGATAAAGGGGGTGAATAGTGATGCTTTAACGGTATCGGCCGATGTGGGCAAAGATGGGGCCTCGGGTAATGCGTTTCATAGTTCGTATAGTGATGTACATTTGCATTTTGCGCGCGATGCTGCCGCTTTTAGTTTAAACTATTATACTACCAGTACGTTAACGGATTATAAGGGCATTAACGAAAGTTCGTATAATAATGTTAATTTTGAAAATCCAATTGCCAGTACGGCAGCCTTAACGGTTAATCCGTTTAATTTAAGTACGGAAGGGGCTAACTTATACAATGGTAATATTAGCAGTATGGTTACAACGTTTATAGATAAAGACCCATTGAATGTAAGCCCTACTAATGCGCCTAATCCTCAATTGACGGCCTATCAATATGACCAGTTGCATCGGTTGGTAAAGATGAAGGCTTACCGAAATTTAGTGAACAATACGTGGCAAACCCCCACAGTAAGCAATACAGATGATAGTTATAAAATGACGCTTAGTTATGATATGAATGGGAACATTAAGACGTTGACTAGAAACGGGGCTTCTGGCAATGTGGTAGCGGGTTCTAATTTAGGGATGGATAATTTGACTTATACTTATTTTGAGAGTGCGAATGCTGGTGGTGTGGTGAGCAGTAATAGTTATAACTCTAATAAATTGGCGTGTGTGCAAGATGGGGTAGCCTCGTCGAATTATGGGGATGATATTGATAATTACGCCAGTTGTACTGAAACGAGTCCACGTTATGGGTATGATGTGATTGGTAATTTAATACAAGATAAGGGGGAGTATATTTCTACTATAGAATGGACGGTTGACCGAAAAGTGAAACGGGTAATACGTGATGCTGCGGCGATGTTGGCTACGGGAACAGGTCCTGGTTCGGTTACCAAGCCAGATATTGAATACGAGTACAATGCCCTACGCCAGCGTATTGTAAAAATTGTAAAGCCGCGAGATGTTGTAACCAAGCAAGTTAAGAGTTTTTTGTTTTGGACTTATACTTATTACACGCACGATGCGAGTGGGAATGTGATGGCGATTTATACGCGAAGTATTAGCCCTATTGGAACGGGAGGTAGTCAATACCGAGATGCTTTAACCTTATCTGAACAAACGATTTATGGCAGTAGCCGTTTGGCGGTTTCTCGGCCTAGTAATAGTTTGGCGACTTGGAGTTATTCGTTTACGGTATGTGGGGGCGATCCATCTAGCTGTCGGACGGCTGGTGGTGGGGTTAATTTACCGCCTGGGTTACAGGTGTCGGGTTCATTAAGTTCGCGTGTGTTGGGTTTTAAGGAGTTTGAATTGACGAATCATTTAGGGAATGTGATAGCGACGGTGAGTGACCGAAAGTTACAATTAAAGGTGTGTAGTAATATGGAAGATGGGGTGCCGGAGTTAAGTCCTTTTTGTGGGTTAACGCCTGTGCCGCTTAATTTTGCGGGGTATTTTCCGGATTTGTTGATGCACACGGATTATTATGCCTTTGGGCAGAGTATGCCGGGGAGGACGTGGATAAGTTCGGTGGGGGGATACCGTTACGGCATGAACGGGCAGGAGAAGGATAATGAGATTTTTGAGGGGGCGCAGAGTGCGGAGTTTTGGATGTATGATAGTAGGTTGGGAAGACGGTGGGAGAGAGACCCGATTACATATCCTTGGCAATCACCGTATGCGTGCTTTAATAATAATCCGATACGATATGCAGATCCCAAAGGATTAAAAGGAAAAGATAATGGGAAGAAAGATGCAGGAAGTAAAGGCGGTGGTGAGTTATCTAACGAAACAAAAATAACTGGAAACAATACAGATGGTTATAACTTGCCAGAGGTAGAAATTTTAACTACCAAACCAAGTCCGCGAGATATTAAAACAGCCCATGTTGGTGTTAAGGAAGCTATTTTTAAAGTAAGTATGTCAGGGGTAAAAGAAGGGAAGTTTTATGATCCATCATACGATATCACTAACGTAGATGGCATTACTCGAGTAGAAGGAACTAACCAAAAGTCAATTTGGAGAAATATTATCTCATATGGATGTACCAAGAACTCAACAGGCGGCGGAAATTATTATGACTTGAAGATGGAACAAGAACTTATAGGCGAGGTAATAAAAAAAGAAAATACAGAGACTTCTTATTTTGGTGGTTCAGATTTAAAAAAGGAAGATGTCAATAAAAATATTGATGAAATTAAGGATTTTACAAATATTGTTCAGAATCGATGTGTTACAAATCAGGGTATCACTGCGGTTTATATAGATATTAGTGTTGCAAAAAACGCTGGTTCTCATCTTGGATTATCAAGATTTAGGAATTCTTTAGAAAAAGCTATGAGAGAACAGTTAGGCTCTGGAATACCAATAATCTGGGGACAAAATGGTAATGGAACATTATCAGGTAATGGAGAAGGTAGCCTTGATCCAACTAATTCAACAAATTCTAGTACATTTCAAATATTTTTTGAATTATCAACAGTCAAACCGCAGTAAGTATGAATAAAGTAGGTTTTTTTTCTTCGATAGTTTTAAATATTATACTGCTATTTACAGTACCAGACATATGTTTATCACAAACAAACCTATTAATTAGCGATAGTGCTATACCATTTGTCTTACTAAATAAAAAACACGTTATTAATGCAAAGTTAGACACCTCAACATTGAGCCAAAATATTATTGATATCAAATGTAACCCGATAGATGGACATTGGGTGCAATACTATATTAATGGTGTTAAGGCTCTTGAATACTCAATAAAAGATAAAAATGTAAATGGTCTTTTGAAATTTTATTATCCAAATGGCATTTGCAGTACTATAATTAAAGTCAAAAATAATATTCGTGAAGGTGCGAGTAAGCATTATTATAGAAGTGGAAATATTTGGCTAAAAAGTTCTTGGAAAAACGGTAAATATTCGGGTAAATGGAAATATTATAATGATTTCGGCGAAACATACATGATTAGAGAATACAAAGATGATACTTTAATTAAGAAGACCATTTTTTATGAAATTGTAACGGAAAACGACGATATAAATTGGTAGGCCGCACGTAAGCCTCCGAGCACCTCTTATAAAAAGGGTACGGCTATTCGTTAGATAGGTTAAAAGTAAGCCCTGCACATTTTTAGTAAAAATGGCTGAAAATATTTGAAATTTTGACAGCTTAAAAAAATGGGCTTTGGAAGTTTTAATTTTGAGATTTTAGTTTTTAAAGATTTTTTAGCTTAAAACAGTTTGAATAAAATAAACCCAATGGTATAATATGATTTTTCAGATAGTTTAAGTTTTTAAAAAACCTTAGTTTAGAAAGTTTGTTGTTTTTTAGATAAAAATTGGAGGTTTTGAATTTTTTGCTTTAAAAGTTATAGGTTTTATGAAAGTTCTTTGAAATAATGTGATTAAAAAGCTGTTATTTAGTTGCTTGCATTGGGTTTGTTGATAAAATTTGCTGTTTTTTAACAATTAAGAAAATAAGTAGCGGACGCTAGTGCAAAGGTTGCGGACGCTAGTGTGTCTTCTCCTAGAAAAACTTAACACATTTCTTCGTTTTTTGATAACAATAACAATGGATGAAATAGAAGAGTATAAAAACTATTGGGAACGAGATAAACGTCGGTATGTTTTGTTACAGTTCGAAGAGAATGAAACCCCCTCCATTTATAATTGGTATCACCATTCAATGGTACTTTTAGATGTAAATACTGAGATAGCGATTATGATAACTGAAAAAATGAAAGAAGCAGGCGTAGAAGTGTTTCGAAGTTTTTCCGAGCTTTATAAGAAATACTGTGAAATTACATCAGCTGAGAAGAGGAGAAAAATGGAGGAGTTTAAAGATCCTAATCTGAATTAACTGTCAGCCTCCGAGAACCTTTTATAAAAAGGGTAATGGCTTTAAGGCTCAATAAACTCGGGCGTTTCAATCTCGTTACTTTTGTTGCCCTTTTGGTCGCGCAAACTTATTTTATATTTGAAGGTTTTATCGCCTTGACGCACATATCCTCTCAAATCAATTAAAATATCGCCCTTAATGGCTTTACCTGTATACTTATCTTCTGCATCGCGCTTTACAATATAATTAAAAAACAAAGTATCATTTTTATTAGGATTGCCTGCATTGGGCGTTAGAACAGGCAAAAATGTACCATTTGTACTTTTGTAGAGGTATTGAATAAACAACGAATTTTGCGTATTATCTTTACTCATCAACAAATCGCCATCGCCATCTTCAAAACCAATGGTTAAATACGCATTAATACTTTGCTCGTAAGGCACAAAACTTTTGAAACTAATAACAGGAATAGGATCGGCCGATTGCTTTTTAACACAGCCCCAGCCCAAGGTCAATACTGTACTAAAAATAATTCCTAATTTTTTATAGCCTGTCTTCATTTTATACGATAAATTTACAAAATTAAATGAACTTGCCAACAGATATTCACGAACAAATCTTTGCAATAGCAACGCCTCAATCGTTCGAAAATTGTGCCCTGACGCTTTTTAATTACCAAGCCCAACACAATTCGGTTTACGCACAATGGCTGCAACACCTTGGCTGTAACCCAACAGAGGTGCAACATTGGCAACAGATTCCGTGCCTCCCCATTCAATTCTTCAAAACACACGCCGTTCATGTACCCACTTCAAAGCCCGATAAAATTTTCACCAGCAGTGCCACAACTTCTCAAACTGTTTCGCAACACATTGTAAATAACCTTTCTTTGTATGAACGCTCCTTTACTAAAGGGTTCGAGTTGGCGTATGGCAAGCCAAGTCAATACTGCATTTTAGCCCTCTTGCCGGGGTATTTAGAACGCAGTGGCTCATCGTTGGTATATATGGCGCAAGCACTTATCAACGCCTCTCAACACCCCAACAGCGGCTTCTTTTTAAATAACTTAGCCGAGCTTGTTGAACTTATCCAACACTTAAAAACTCAAGCACAAAAAGTACTACTTCTTGGCGT
>JAAFIL010000049.1 GCA_013297775.1 Bacteroidota bacterium | reverse complement strand
GGGCAATGGTAAAGCATATAATTGCGTTTTAAACCCGGCTTTGTGTAATGTTTGTAAAAGAATGCGTGTACCACGTCCAGTAATTCCGTTTACATAACCATGCCAATTAATCCACAGTTGCGCTTGAGGCTCTAAATTTTTTTGATTTAGCCGTTCTAAACTTTGAAGAGTAAGTACATGCGCCGGTTGTTCTTCGGCTTTAAACACATCTACTAAAATGAGGTCGTATTTTTTTTTACAAGTGTTTAAGTAATGGCGCGCATCATCTTGCCAAACATTTACCGAAGGCGATAAATAAAACCATTGGTAAGCGCAATCAATAATGCGTTCATCTAACTCAACGCCATCTACTTTATATCCTTTTTTTTGCAATAAACTTGCACTTAGACCTCCTCCTAAGCCCAATACCAAAGCCTTTTTTTGAGATTGAGTCGAAATAAGTGTGTCGAGTTGTTTTAAATAATCGGTTACAATAGACGAATCGTTTACACACATTTCGGTTTGTACGATTTGATTAATAAGCAATTGGCGAATGGTTTTACCTAGCAAATTTTGTTGGTCTTTAATTTCGCATTCTCCTAAAATGCCCGCTTTATAATAGCGTGTATTTTTAGACGGATGGTAACTCATACCCACTAACCAAATACTTAAACCCAGTATTAAAGCCATACCTGCATGGTGTTTGGCAATGCCCAAAAGCGATACCGTGCTTAAACTTAATAAAAGTGCAAAAAATAAAATAGTATTTTGAAGCCCCCATTCTGGAATAAAATAAAAGCCGCATCCTAAAGACGCAACGATGCCCCCCACGGTAGATACCGCATAAACGGTTCCTCCAACTTTACCCGAATGCGCCAATTCATTGGTTTGAAGGCTGATGAATAAAGGGGAACTCGCTCCTAAAAAAAACAAGGGTGGAACAACCAATAGTAAAGCACTTAGTATAATCCCAAGCCATAAATTCAAATACGAAATATGAGGTAATACATACTGCCCTATAAAAGGCATGCACACCATACAGCAAGCCGCTATTAATAAAATGCGTCGAAGCTGATTTTTGGGATGTAGTTTGGTGCTTAATATTCCTCCAAAAAAATAACCCAAGGCCAAGCCTCCTAAAGTTAAAGCCAATATAGCCGACCATATAAACAAACTGCCACCGTATAAAGGTGCCATTAATTTTGCCGAAACAATTTCGGCTGCCATAACACAGGCGCCTTCTATGGCACTCAAAACTAAATAACGCGGTTTTAGCATTTCGATGAAACATAAGCAACGGTGCTTACTAAAAACAAATATACTTAAAAAAGAAAGGAGGGACTTAGCTAAGTTGTTGGTGATGGTAAGCAATTAAGCCTTCAACAGGAGATTGGATAATATTACCCACTAAATACCCTTCGGAGGTGGCGACGCTTTTTAATATATCTTGATAGTGATGCGCAATAGAGCCAACAAAATGTACTTTTAGAGATTTGGCATTGGTGTATTTCGATATTTGGTATTGAAAAAAAGAAGTAAAGCAATCGGTAAGCAATTGCTCAACGTAGTGATGACCACGGTTTTTACCCAAAAATAAACTGGTAGAAGCCAGGTAGCGCGATGGCATGCTGCGTTTATACAAATTATCTAAAATGACTTCACGCGTGTAACCCTGTTCCTCAAAGGATTTAGTTAAATCGGCTGGCAAAGCTTCGTTAAAGTAATCTTGAATTAATTGTTTACCAATGCAAGCACCGCTGCCGTGGTCGCCAAAAAGATAACCAACCGAAGGAATGTTTTCAACAACTTCTTGACCGTTGTATAAACAACTGTTACTGCCAGTTCCTAAAATGCAAGCAATACCTCGCTCGCTGCCACACAAGGCTCGGGCGGCGGCCAATAAATCGTGGTTAACAAATATGTTTTCAACTTTAAACACGCTACGCATGCTCGACTCTAAGAGGTAGCAATTGTCGGGGTTGCTGCAACCTGCACCATAATAAATGATTTTTTCGATGTGCGCTAAATCGTCTTTTATAAACGGAAACAAGGCTTTGTTGAGTTCGGCAACAATAACGTCTTTGGTTTGGAAATAAGGATTAAAGCCAATGGTCTTAACCTGTTTTTCTATGCCTTTTGGAGATAAAAGAACCCAGTCCGTTTTGGTGGATCCACTATCTGCAATGAGGTAATATTTCATGGTTAAGTTTTTAATCGTTTTTTGTTCGGTATGGATTTAAAATCAAAAAACCACTTGGTGCAGTGGTTTTTTGATTAGAGTACTTTTGCTTATCCTGCATTTTCTTCTGAGGCTGGTGTTTCAGTATTCTCAGGAGTTTCAGTTACTTCTTCCGAAGCAGGTTCTTCAACAACGGCAGTTTTGGCAGCTACTTTTGCAGCTTTGGCCTCTTTTGCAGCCGTTTCAGCTTTTAATTTTGCAGCTAATTTTTTCTTATCGGCATCCGATAAGTTTTCTTTTTTATTATTGATTTTACTGTCTTTGTCTTGAAGCCATTGAGCAAATTTTTGTTCTACTTGCTCCATCGTTAAAGCACCTTTACTAATGCCTTCAATTAAATGTTTTTTCATCAACACGCCTTTGTAAGAAAGGATAGCGCGACACGTTTCTGTCGGTTGAGCACCTTTCATTAACCAATTCAACGTCGAATCGAAATTAATATCAATTGTAGCTGGGTTGGTGTTAGGGTTGTAAGTCCCTAATTTCTCGATAAATTTACCATCACGAGGTGCACGACCATCCGCCACTACCACATGAAAGAAAGCTCTATCTTTCTTACCATGTCTTTGTAGTCTAATCTTTACTGCCATAATATTTATTATAAATGAGGTGCAAAAGTACAATTTTAATTCCATTCTGTCAAAAAAAATAGGTCAAAAACTGGCTTTTAAATTAAAAATTACTGGTTTTCTTTATGTTTTTCCACCATTAATTCCATTTTTTTGGATATACTTCCGTTTTTCTCGAACAAATGTTTTTGAACTAAAGCGTTTTGAGCCTTGGCGTTTATAAGACTAAGTTGCAAAAAAATGAACAGCTATTTTATCCTCAATGCTTCAACGCTTTCTTCCTTTGCGAACTTTGCGAACTTTTGCGTGCTATTTTTTCGATGTTCCTTCCTTTGCGAACTTTGCGAACCTTTGCGTGCTATTTTTTCGATATTCCTTCCTTTACGAACTCTTTGCGTCCTTTGCGTGCTATTTTTTCAATATTCTTTCCTTTGCGAACTCTTTGCGAACTCTTTGCGCCCTTTGCGTGCTATTTTTTCAATATTCTTTCCTTTACGAACTCTTTGCGTCCTTTGCGCCCTTTGCGTGCTATTTTTTCGATATTCCTTCCTTTGCGCAATTGCACTACTTTCCTAAAAATATGGGTTTAAAACCTGTTAAAAACAAAGTAAGGGCATCTCAAATCAAACTACTATTTTGATTGGCTATGAAAACGTCTATCTCCTTACTTCTTTTTTTTGTTTGGTCAACATTAACCTATTCACAAAGGCCAAGCATCAAAAAAACAGCCATCGCCGATGAAAATTTTAAGATGGACTCTTTACCTATTTTACTTCTAAAAGAATTGAACCGTTGGCGTTTAGAAAAAGGCTTAGACACCCTCGAACTAAATGAACGCTTAACTTACGCATCGGGTATGAGTGCCGAAAAAATGGCAGGCTTAGAGAAAGATAAAATAGAATTAAAAACCACGCAAAAGCATTTAAAAATAGCTGGAGCAACCAAGCGTGGCGAAGAACTGACCATGAAGGCCGCAATTAGCAAAGGTCGCGAGAATTATAAAACCGATGTGGTGGCAAAAGTTATTTATAACCGTTGGGAAAATAATCCAAAAAACTTAGCCGTACTTAGCAATCCTAAATATACCTTGGTAGGCATCGAGTGCAGTTTATCGGACGATTTAAAAAAGATATATGTAAGTGCCGTAATGGGAGGGTACGATATAACAAACGAAGGTTTGGCGCATAAAAAAGAATTAAAAATTCCTTTCAACACCACATCAAAAAAATTGAAGAGTCCTGAATCTAAATACTGTAAAACTTGCGACCGTTGGAAAAATTACGATGTATTGCATAATGGTTTGTACGAAAAAAACGGAACCATTTATTTAAAGTATGCCAATGCTAAAGATTTGCGTCGTGTGCTTAAAAAACAAAAGGATGGATTTGCCGTTGATGTGGTGCAGCGCGAACAATACGAAAAAGAGAATTACAACATTGTGAATAATAACCTTTATAACAAAGGCGTGATGAACAAAGTCATTTATAAAGATAAGTTTTTTAAGAAGAATAGTTTATTAAAAGGAGTTGATGCCAAGCAACGCCGCAAAATAAAAGGCATTGAGGTAGAGCTAGGTAAAATGCCAGCAGGCTTAACAGGGGCTTACGAATTAAATTTAATAGTGGTGCAAGATGGACATGTTTGTAAAACCATAACCCGCGGGTATGTTGAACAAGGAAATATCGAAAGCAATACCCCCATTGGTTTATTGCCCGAAAAAGGAACTCTAGGAATAAAACCGCCCTTCGAGCCACGCTCCGAAAGTTCTATTCTTAACTTTATACTTCCCTTCGAGAAAAATAAAGCCGAGTTGAAGCAAGATGATATTGAACCATTTATTAGAGCCTTAAACGAACCCGATTTTATTATTGAAGGGCTTTATATTTACGCATACTCTTCGATAGAAGGCGATAGCGTGGCCAATGCTCGCCTCCAACGTAAACGTGCCGAAAGCGTAGTTGATGTTTTACAAAATCGGCAAAGTTTAAAAATAAAACCAGTCATCGAAACCCGCGATAGTTGGGGATTATTTTTACTCGAAAATGAAGATGGTAAATATGCCGATTTGGTAAACTCGGGGAAACAAAAAGCCATTAGTAAAATTAATAGCGATAAAACTTTGCAAACCGAATTAGAACCTATTTTAGCTAAAGAACGCTTTGCACAAATTATTATGGATATTACTTACGACGTGAGTGGTACCAAAGAACAAACGTTTTCTACAGTTAGTTTTAAAAGAGCTTTAAAAGCCAACAATCTCAATCAGGCACATAAAATACTAGAGTATGTTAGTAAAAAAGTAATGGATGGAAAATACACCGCCGATGCTTTAGATAGTTGTAAAGTAGAAGAAACAAATAGTACCGTGGCTTTTATAAACAACAAGCGTTATTTTAATTATTTACTCACCAATACCATTGAATTAGAAGATGCCAACACCTTTGATCGTTTATTAAAGGTGCAACCTACCAATCCGATTTTACAATACAACCGCATGTTTTGTGCCATTCAGTTAGATAGTAATGCCGGAAACGCTGACCACCAAGCCGAAGTGCAACGCACCATAGAGGGTTTGTATGGAAAGTTAGATAGTAATTTGGTAAATGGATTAAACATAGAATGGCAATTCAAACTCATAGAATCGTTAGATACAGTTGAAAATGCCGATGTGCAAATAGAAGCCTGTGTTAACCGCATCAAAGGGTTTTACAATATTAAAGAGGCAAGTTGGCAAAATGCGTTAAAGCTATCGTCTGTATTTGCAAGAGCAAAAGATTACCGCTATGCTTCTACCTTGTTAGAGCCGTATTTAGGTAAGCCGAATGTAGCTTCTCATTTGGTGTTTATGTACATTAGTTTGGCCAGCCATGTACCCGAAAAATATTACTCGCGCACGTTTGCACGCGCCTTGGCTATTGCTAAAGAACGCGAACCCGATCGGTATTGTAAGTTATTTGGTGCGCCGTTTATGACGTTTCAAGTGCTAGAAAATATAGAAGTGAAAAAGGTTTACAATGGCAGTTGTAAAAAGTAGTGGGTGATTTTATTTACACATGTAAAGTACAAATGCTGTCATTTTAGTCATCTGTTTGCTAAAGTAGGTTATGAGTATTTCATATAATGACAAAATTATACGGATGTACTAACCCCCCCTCAAAACGGGTCTAATCATAATTATACCATCTTTTAGACCTAAGTACACAAACAAAAAGTCAGTTCCATCTTCTTGAACAACTGTAAAACGATCGCCTTCGCGTAAAGTGCCACTAAAAACATCCATAATAACTTGTTGTAGCAGGTTGTCTGGGAAACGATCTCGTAGTACTCCCGAAATGTGGTAACTGATAACCGTTGAGCGTGGATGAAGGGTTCTTGCTTTGGCTAACTCATCGAAACGGCTTATTTGATCGGCACTTAGTTTGGCTCTCACTTCTTCGCTCATGTGTTGGCGTGGCTCAAAAGGAACCAATGTAATACCTGCCGACCGCAGTATAGCTTGCGCTCTTTCAAACTCGCCACCCGACCCAAATGGATTGGCATAATTGATAATCATAAACGGGAAGCGTCTTTTAAGCCTTACCATTATGGGTGTGCAACGCTCTAAACATGGGAAATTATTAATGGTAATAACCAGCGTTTCTTCCTGAACATCGGTAATTTGACCATCATCTAACAAGGCATTTAAAAGCACTTCCAATTGTTCTTCGGCATGGGTTCCATCGGATGAATCTTTTTCAAATAAATTTTTACCAATGGTGGCGGTGGCTCTGGTGTGCGATGTAAAGGCAAAATCACGTTGCGAACTTTCTCGTTCGGGTAACCTAACCCCAGTGTTTGAAGTATTTACATCGGTTATAGGGATGGGTGCATCGCGGGCTTCGGCATCTAAGGCGGCTAAAATTTGTCCAAGCGTCCAATTGCCATGTGCTTCGGCGTGGTTTACTACTACTCGTATTCTATCGGCAAATGCAGGGCCGTAGCGTACATAGATAGCTTGTAAAGCAGCAATTAAGCCTTCTTTATTTCTTTGGTCGTCGGGTAAAGGTAATCTTACACTATTACTCGCATAATTAATTTTACGTTGAATGCTTAGTGAAGAAGTGGGATTGAAGTTAGGTGATGCTGATGCACCTTCATGGGTTGCTAAATAATTTTTAACCGATGGCGTAAAACTTTTTTTAGAAAAAGTATTGGTATCAGCCATGTTTTGAATAGCTTGAAGCTGCTTAACTTGCAAGCTATTATTTACCATCGTTTGTTGCACTTGCTGCATTTGCGCTATAGGTCTATTGTCTTTAAACACCAAATTTGGCTGTTGCTGCGGTGTTGAAGACTTTTGACCAGTAGCCTGATTTTTATCGGCTTCTTTATTTTTAAGTATGTGCGAAAAATGACTCACGTTTTACATTCAATTAATTCAGTTCGTAAGTTATATCTACTAATTTATCAATGGCATTTAAAAATTCGGTGTTAATGGCTACTTTATTTTTTTTGCTAAATAGTTTTACTTGTAAATTTTCAATCGGGTCTTCTACATAAAATTCTAAATGGCTTTTGCCATTGTGTTGCAAAAATAAGGCTTCGAGTAAATCAATTAACTGAGGAGTTAAGGCTTCGGCTTTAACCATTAGTTTTAAATGGCTAAAAGCGTTTTCTTTCACCTCTTCTAACAATTCTATTTTGGTGATTTTTAATTCTAAAATACCAGGTTGGTTGTATCGCTCTTGCACGCGTGCGCGAATGAATACAAATAAATTTTGTACCATGAAGTTATTAAAACTAACATAGTCTTTTCCAAATAACATAATATCTGCAGTGCCAGTGTAATCTTCAATGACGAGTTTACCAAACGAATTACCTGTTTTGGAAGTGCGGTGTTCAATGGCAGATACAATGCCACCCATGTAAACGTCTTTATTCTTAAAGGGTTCTAAACTGGTTTTAATGGCTTGGCAAGTAATGTTGCAACGGTGTTGTAAAATAAGTTTGTAAGGGTCTAGCGGATGCCCACTAATAAAGAAACCGACTACTTCCTTTTCACGGGCTAATTGTTCGAGTGGATTCCAAGGTTCTGTTTTAGGCAATGCGGGTTCGGTTACTTCAATGGCATCATCGCCTCCAAACAAGCTGGCTTGAGAGGTATCGCCACCTAAATTTTTTTGATTGGCGTATTTAATAAGTTTGTCGGTTAAGGTTGAACCATCGGGTTCTGTAACAAAAAACATGGCACGGTTTATTTCGGGAAAGCTATCTAAAGCACCCGATAAAGCTAAACCTTCTATGGTTTTTTTGTTAATGGATTTCGAGTCTAAACGTGCGGCTAAATCAAAAATGGATTTGAATTTACCATCTTTGTTGCGGGCTTCAACAATTGTATTCACTACATTTTCGCCAACGCCTTTAATGCTGGCCATACCAAAGCGTATATCGCCATTGGGCATTACACTAAACTTACCAAAACCTTCGTTTACATCGGGACCCAAAACGTTTAGTCCCATGCGTTTACACTCTTCCATGAAGAAGGTTATTTTTTCAATATTGCCGCTGTGGTTAAGTACCGAAGCCATAAACTCGCTGGGGTAATTGGCTTTAATGTATCCGGTTTGAAACGCTAAATACGCATAACAAGTAGAGTGCGATTTGTTGAAGGCATAACTGGCAAAAGCTTCCCAATCTTTCCAAACTTTTTCGGCTATGGTGGTGTCGTGCCCATTGGTTTTGCAGCCGTCTAAGTATTTACTTTTCATTTTGTCCAGCACGTCTTTTTGTTTTTTACCCATGGCTTTGCGCAGGGTGTCGGCATCGCCTTTGGTAAAATTGGCTAACTTTTGCGAAAGGCGCATTACTTGTTCTTGATAAACGGTAATGCCATACGTTTCTTTCAAAAATTCATCCATGCCTTCTAAATCGTAAGTGATGGGTTCGCGCCCATGTTTACGGTTAATGTAGTTGGGTATGTAAGCCAAAGGCCCTGGGCGGTAGAGGGCATTCATGGCAATTAAATCGGTTAACGAATCGGGCTTTAGTTCTTTCAAATATTTTTGCATCCCAGGGCTTTCAAACTGAAACACGCCGTTGGTTTCGCCACGTTGAAAGAGTTCGAGTGTTTTTAAATCGCCTAAATCAATGGCATCAATATCTATTTTTAAACCTTTTCCTTCTTCTACAAATTTAAGGGCATCTTTAATAATGGTTAAGGTGCGCAAGCCCAAGAAGTCCATTTTTAAAAGCCCTGCATTTTCGGCAACCGAGTTATCGAATTGTGTTAAGTACATTTCGCTGTCTTTAACTTTTGTAACAGGAACAAATTTCGTTAACTCGTCGGGGGTAATAATAACGCCACAAGCATGAACGCCTGTGTTACGCACACAGCCTTCGAGTTCATAGGCTTGTTTTAAAACCAAAGCTTCGGGGGTGTTGCCTTCGCTTAGTTTTCTAAAATTATAACTTTGTTCAACAAACTCGCGACGGTCTTTTATTTTCTCTAAATATTTTTCATCAATGCCGCCAGGTTTTAATAAACTTTTTAAATCGGCTTCTAGACTATCGGGAAACGATTTGGCGAGTTTATCGGCATCGGACAGAGGTAAGTTTAATACCCGAGCCGCATCGCGAATGGCACTTTTACCGCCCATAGTGCCATAAGTTATAATTTGTGCTACTTGTGTTTTGCCATACTTTTCAATCACATATTTTATTACTTTATCGCGGCCTTCGTCGTCAAAATCAATATCAATATCGGGCATGCTAATTCGGTCAGGATTTAAAAACCGTTCAAAGAGTAAATCGTATTGGATAGGATCAACATTGGTAATGCCTAAACAATACGCTACGGCACTGCCAGCGGCACTTCCACGCCCAGGGCCTACGCTTACCCCAAACTCTCGGGCTTTGGTAGTAAAATCGGATACAATTAAAAAGTAACCCGGAAAGCCCATGCGTTCCATAGTAACTAATTCAAAATCTAAGCGCTCTTCTATTTCGGGGGTTAAGGTTTTGTAGCGTTTTTTGGCACCTTCGTAGGTTAAATATTTTAAGTACGCATTTTCGCCACGTTTGCCCTTGCCTTCATCGTTAGGGTATTCGTCGCGTGGGTCTTTAAACGCATCGGGTATTTGAAATTTAGGTAATAGCACATCGCGCCCTAATTTAAACGGTTCTATTTTAGCGGTAATTTTTTCGGTACAAGTAATGGCTTCGGGTAAATCGGCAAATTTTTTAATCATGTCGGTTGCCGATTTAAAATAAAATTCGTTGTTAGGCATCCCGAAGCGAAAGCCTCGCCCTTTGCCAACGGGTGTTTCTTTTAGTTCGCCATCTTTTACACATAGTAAAATATCGTGGGCTTCGCTGGCTTTTTTATCTAAATAGTAATTGCTGTTGGCGGCAAAGTAATTTACTTGATGCTTGCGTGCAAACTTGAGTAATACCTCGTTAACGTGATCTTCTTCGGGTAAATTATGCCGATTTAATTCGACGTAAAAATCATCGCCAAATTGCGCTTTGTACCATAAAAAGGCTTCTTCGGCTTGGCTTTCGCCAACGTTTAAAATTAATGAGGGAATTTCGCCTTGTAAAGAACCAGTAAAACAAATTAAATCATTTTTATATTGAACGAGCAATTCTTTATCAATGCGAGGTACATAATACATGCCTTCTAAAAATCCGATTGAACTTAGTTTACAAATATTTTCGTAGCCATTTTTATTTTTGGCTAGTAAAGGAATGGCGTATCCATTATCTTGTTTCGTTTTGTCTTTATGGTTTTTGGTTATATATAATTCGCAACCAATGATACATTTGAGTTCATTTTTTTTTAAGCCTGTTTTTTCACCTTTGTCAATGGCTTCGTTATGGGCTTTAATGCTTTTGTTTTGCTTATCTACTGTTTGCCAAAATTGAAATGCGCCATACATGTTTCCATGATCGGTAATGGCAATGCCTGCCATGTTGTATTCAACGGCTTTTTTTACCAAATCGTCAATGGCACTCACCGATTGCAATACCGAAAATTGTGTGTGATTGTGTAAGCTGGTATAAGTAATTTGCTCAACATCAAGAGTAGGCGTAAGGCTTTCGACAGCCTCTGTTTTCGATTTATTTTTTTGTGCTTTTAATTGATTTTCGTGGGCAAGTAAGGCACTTAAATCTACGTCTTCGTAACGGATGTTCTCTAAATCAATTGGCGTTAACTCGCTAACTTTGGTAATGCCACGTTTAATAATTTCGAAAAACACGCGCGAGGTGGCTTGCACGTCGAATGCGGCGTTGTGTGCCTCTGCAAAGCTGGTATTAAATAATTTGGTATAAAGTTCGGTTAACGTAGGCCATTTAAACTTACCACCTTTACCGCCCGGAATGGCGCAAAACTGGGTGGTTTGATCGTTTTTGGTATCGAGTATGGGTTTTTGTTCAAAGTAGTTAGGAAGGCCGCAACGTAAAAATTCGGCACCAATAATATTAATATCAAACTCGATGTTGTGTCCACATAAATAACGAGTTTGCTCCAGTTGTTCGATAAATGCTTGTAGTACTGTTTTTAAATCGCGTCCTTCTTCTAAAGCGCGTTCGGTCGAAATGCCATGGATTTGTGTGGCATTGTAAGGAATGGAATAGCCTTCGGGTTTAATAATAATGGAATCGTGATGCACGAGTTTACCGCTTGCATCGTGCAATTGCCAAGCAATTTGAACCAAACGTGGCCAATTATCACTGTCGCTTAAAGGTGCATTGTAGTTTTTGGGTAAACCTGTTGTTTCTGTATCAAATATTAAAAAGTGAATCATTTTAAGTGTTTAGTTTTTGTTGTTGAAGCCATGTTTTAATTTCAGTTAGTTCGGCTTTGATGCCTTCTAACAAAGTTATTTCGTTTCCAATAGAGGATGCCGTTGGATTGACAAATTGGTGTTTTAATTTTTCGCGTTGTTCTAAAATAAGATTTTTAAATGCGTGCGAGTCGTCCATTCCAATAATTTTCATTAGGTTTTGTTGTTGATGCCCGCCACCGCCTGCGGTTTCGAGTTTGAGAATGGTTAGCCCAAACGAACGTAATACAGGGCCGCCAATAAACGATAGGTCTTGTATGTTTTCTAATGGAATGGTTTTTTCGACTTGAAATAAAATACCCGCTCCAAATTTTAAATGCCGCTGCGTTAGTTCGCAACTTAGCGTGTGATAAAATTTACTACTTAGCCATTGCCCTAAACCCAATATCCAAAACGGAATTAGCACAATGCCAATAACTGAAATGAGTAAGTAAAATAAAACGACAAAGAAGATGTACGTTTTTACGGCAGGGTCGAAAGTGGCTTTTTTTATTAAGGGATTATCTATACCATTCATTTTTTAAAGTTAACGATAATGGCGATTTTTAGTGAGCAATGTTTAAAAGTGCTTGGAAAAATAAATACAAAGGGAGTAGATTTATTTTCAAAAAATTAGTTTAATTTTAATAAGTTCTAAAGAGTGTTGTCATAAAGTTTAAGCCATGTCGAAAACGTATTTATCTAAATTGCCAATGCCACAACGAGATGTGGATGCGCCGAAGACAAGCGGGCAACCTACGGATAGAACTACTTATACTAATTTACGTTCGGATGCCCATCAAAAACAGCAGTTGCAGCTAATAGCTACTAACAGCCAACAGGTTCGGCAGTTAAAAACGTATCAAGCTATGGCTAATACCCATTTAGCATCTCAGGCCAGCAGCATTCAGTTTTCGACAGATTCTTACTTTTCAAATTCAAAATCGGTTATTCAACAAAAAGAAAATAAAACAGGTTTACCCGATGCTTTGAAATCGGGCGTAGAAAACCTTTCGGGTTTGTCTTTATCTGATGTAAATGTGCATTATAATTCATCGAAACCTGCACAATTAAATGCACACGCCTATGCACAAGGTACTAACATACACGTAGCCCCTGGGCAAGAAAAACATTTGCCGCACGAGGCTTGGCATGTGGTGCAACAAAAACAAGGTCGTGTAAAACCAACCAAACAATTAAAAGAAAAGGTAGCCATTAACGACGATAACGCCTTAGAAACCGAAGCCGATGTTATGGGCGCAAAAGCGTTAACCGTTTCTTCTAAAGCTATTCAGAGAGTAGTAAATGCCACTACCTTAGCTTCGTCGGTAAATGAGGTAGCGCAGTTAGAGAAAACCGTTAGCGGACACGGTGGTTTGCGTAAAGATATACACGGTAACCACGTACCTTACACCGTTCCGGTGGGTAAAACTTTAGTGTTATCGGCTCCGCCAGGTGCTACTTTGGGCGATATATCGTTAACGCTAAATGTAACTACCACGCCAAATTTGGCTACTATGCGTTCGCTCATTAAGGTAAATACAACTACCGAAATATGGTCTAATTTAGCAGTTGTAGCCATTATTCAAGCCAATGGAACTATTCCGAAAACAGCTACACAAACAACAATATTAACCAATCTCATTAATGGAACAACGACTTATGCAAATTTAAGTGGTGGGCATAAAGTTTCGTTAAGTGCCTTAGAAAAAAGAGCAGAATTTGAAGCATGGGCCGATGGCTATGTAAGACCCAATACCTTTGTTGAATTAGTGGCTGGCACGGCTATGAATGATATGGATATTACACCATTTGAACCAGCTTTGCGCAGTCACGGAAGTTCGGCACAAACCGATTATGTGAATGCGCCTACTACTTTATCGGCTTACGTGGGAGCTACAGCCGACAACCGTATTATCATTAATGCGTGTTCGCATTCAACTACTGGTCCTTATACTGGGTTTCAAATAGATAAGGCCTAGGTTCGTAAATGCTTATTTGATTTTAACTTTAAATTTTATGTGTTGTACTAGCCAAATAATTTCATCGAAAAAACTTGTATATATTAAAAAAATACACTTATTTGGAGCTATAGATTTTAGTAATGGTAGGAACGTTTGATATAGCTATTAATAAGATAGCGAAAAGTAGGGTAGAGGAGTACGATGTGAACAATGTACCCTTTGGTAAATGCTTTAGCGACCACATGTTGGTTGCCGAATATAAAGATGGGAAATGGGCACCACCCCAAATAATACCTTATGGCGATATGCCGCTAAGTTATGCCATGAGTGCCTTGCATTATGGACAAGCTATTTTTGAAGGAATGAAGGCTTATAAAAATGCAGCAGGTGTTGTTTCGCTATTTCGCCCACACGAAAATTTTAAGCGTTTAAATAGATCGGCCTTGCGCATGGCCATGCCCGAAGTACCCGAAGAAATTTTTATAGGTGGCTTAATAGAATTGATGCGCCTAGATTCGGCTTGGGTGCCAACCAGCGAAACGGGTAGTTTATACATTCGTCCGTTTTTAATAGCCACCGACGAGGCTATTGGCGTGCGTGCCAGCGATACTTATAAGTTTGTGATTATCACTTGTCCGGCGGGTAACTATTATAACGAGCCTATAAAAGTGTTGGTGGAGCAAGATTATTTTCGTGCGGTAAAAGGGGGTGTTGGTTTTGTAAAGGCAGCGGGTAATTATGGACGTAGTTTATTTCCGACGCGTATGGCTCAGGCTAAAGGCTATCAACAAGTGATTTGGACAGATAGTGAAACCCACCAATACGTGGAAGAAAGTGGTACTATGAATTTAATGTTCGTTATTGATAATACAGTAATTACACCAGCACTCAGCGATACGATATTAAGCGGCATCACTCGCGATAGTGTTTTAACCCTTGCGCGTGCATGGAATTTAAAAGTAGAAGAGCGTAAGATTAGCATTACCGAAATTTTAGAGGCGCATAAAAACGGTACCTTACAAGAAGCCTTTGGATGCGGCACGGCGGCAACTATTGCACAGATTACAAGCATTGGGTATAAGGATGCAGATTACACTTTACCTGCGGTTGAAACGCGTCAATTTTCAACGAAAGTGGATGCGTATTTGCGCCAAATTCGTAAAGGACAAGTAGAAGATACGTTTAAGTGGATGATTAGTGTTTAAGGCACAATTTTTATAAACTTTTATTGGCTTAACTAAAGCCAATTTTGTTGCTCTGTAACTTGTATCAATTAAGGTCATTTTCAAAATTGGAAATGACCTTTTGGTTTTATAAAGTAATTTGATTTTTTGATGAAATTATTTCATAGAATTAGCTATTGCACATTCTTCAACGATAAAGTTATTTAAGGTTTTATAGGCGCAAATTAAAATTGTCAATCTCAATTAACAAATCCGTTAGGTATTAATGTGGAAAGGATTGCGATAATTCTTGAAAGTATTGCCGAAACTCAACGTTATTGGGTTCTAATTCGCACGCGGTTTTTAAATCGTTTAGGGCTTGTTTCCCTAATTTTTTATTGAGTAAAAGTTTAGCTCGGTTTACATATAAAATACCCGATTGTGGATTTAGTTGAATTAATCGGTTTATCTCATTTAATTGCGTTTGGTATAAATCGGCTAACGTTTCGGGGGCGTTGGCGAGGAGTAATTCTGGATATTCTTTTTTTAAGTATTGATAATAGTTTAGCGCATTTGTAGAATCACCAAAATGGCGGTAGGCTTGGTATAACCCGAGCAAGGCATTGCTGTTGTTGCCTCCTAAATTTAATGCGTTTTGATAGGCTGTAATGCAATTTTCTTTTTGATTTAATAGGAGGTAACAATTGGCTTGCCTTACAAATAATTCAGAATTTTTAGGGTAAAGTGTTATGGCTGTTTGAAAGGAATTTAGGGCCTGCTGAATTTCGCCTTTTTTAGTGAGGGCAACACCTTGTAGATAATATAGAAAATAATGTGTTGTGCAAGCATTTAGTCCATCTTTTAAATAACTTAATTCGGTTCGATAAACTAAAATTCGAGAATACGTTTTAACACCAAAACTTAATAAAAGTAATGTACATACAGTAATTACATGAATGGGTTCAAATTTTTTAAATTGAATTTGACTAAAAAATAGGAATAAACCAATGAGGGGTATCACCAGCCGATGTTCGTATTGCTCGCCGGTATTTGTGCGAGAACTATACCAAACTGGAAGTACTAAAAAAGTAACCAATATAGCTAAACCTAAATAAGCTATTTTTTTATTTTTAAAGGTGGCTTTAAGCATTAACACAGTTAAGATAATACTGACAAGTATGCCCAATATAAATCCGATTAAATTTGGAATGGGATAAACCGATTGTTGAAACGGGATGAGGAGTTTGCCGACGTTATAAAACAAGGCATTAAAAAAGAGGCGTAGATGTTGCGATGCAGCTAACTCTCCAGCGGGAGTATATTGAATAGCCGACTGGCGCATAAATACCCAAATGAGAGTAAGTAGTGCCCAAAGTAAACCTAAACCAATGATTTGTCTTTTTTTTAAAGTGTTGGGTATTATAAACACGAAGCTCGCTAATAACACGGGTAAACCAATTGCATTTTCTTTTGTAAACAGTGCCAACAAAAAAAATAAAAAATGCCAAAGAACAGAACGTACTTTTTTATGCACCAAAAATTGATGAAGTTGAATAAACGCAGCAAGTGTAAAAATACCCAATAAACTGTCGTTACGACCTGGCACCCAAGCTGCCGTTTGAACGAGTAGGGGATGAAATGCAATCAACAATGTAAAAACAAAAGCTACGGATGGCGAACTTTGAAATAATTTAAAAAAATTAAAAAGTGAGAGAAGTAACACACTGTATAATAAAAGATTGGTTAAATGATAGCCCAATGGGTTTAGTCCCCAAAGGTGATAATCTATTATAAACGTGAGGGTGAGTACTGGACGGTATAAAATACTTTGAATGTTATCGAAAAAGCATTGCCAACTATTGCCCCAATCGTTTAAATAATTTTCGCGACTAATAATTAACCAATTTTCATCCATTGGCGAGAATGGGTAATACAATGTGGGTAGGTAAACTAAAATAGGTAAGCCAACTATAATGCCATATAGAAGTAAAGGTTTTTGTAAGATGTACTGTAGAATGCGTGTTAAGCTGTTCATTTACCCGTTATTTTAAATACGTTTGCTGTACATAATTGCACCCGATGCGTAACCTATTACATCGAAGGGTGCAAAGCTAACTTCGAGTTTGACAAGTACCCCTTGTACCGAAATTTCAAATTGTTGAATAGAGGTTTCGCCATCAAGTGCTTTCGCATAAAAAGGCTGCCATTCGCGGTTATAGTAACTCAAGGCAGCGTCGGTTTCAACATGGCCACTAAGATTTGGTTCAAGAATATTACACCCTTTATAAACACTAAACCCATTAAAGGCGGCGGCGCAAAACTCAGCATAACGCTTATTAAAAATAATGAGTTTATAATTTCTATCAATAACCCAAACCCCCGATCCATAAGCATCTATAACCGATTCGATAAGCTCTTCATTTTTTTGACGAATTAATTTTTGGCTGGTGTATAATTTTTCGGTATCAGAAATTAAATAATTGTAGTAAAAGAGAATAATGATAAAAGCCAAACCCGATAAGGCTAAGTTTATTTCAAAATCAATTTGTAGCGAAGCCTTATCTTTACTAGCCATTAACGAACCTTCGGTGTATTGATAGCTAACGGCATAATACACGCCCAGCATTACCAATACAAAAGTTATACTAAGCACCCATTGCCTAAAATTAAATACTAGAAAGCCTAAGGCGGCAAACGTAATAAAGTAAAATTGCAAACCCGATTCTGGTCCCAAAAAATAGAACCCAAAGGTTAAAAAGAGTAAGGAGATACTAAAAAATAAAAGCTTGGCCGCTAAATAAAAGTGTTTAGCATTTAACAACAAAGCAACAAGTAAAACTAAAGCGGTTAACAGCTCTAATAATCTTATGGATGACGAGTCGCCACTAAAATTAAAAATACTTTCTAAAAAAAGAATAGCTGCACCTACCAATACTATTAGGTTAATGGTATTTAACTGCCGTTTGGCAACAATCTCTAACGAAGGATTTACACCAATATTTAAAAGTTTTAGAAACGGGTTCATCTTTTCAAATATACTATAAACTTTTTTGTGATGGTACTAAAATAAGATTCATAAAGGCGGTTTATGGTGTTTGATAAACTGTAACTTTGATACCAATTAAATGGAAACCTGCGATTTATTTTTTATGCGAGAAGCTATCTCATTAGCTTTAAAAGGGGGGGCAAAGGTGGCACCTAATCCGATGGTAGGTTGTGTTATTGTTTATGCCAACAAAGTGGTAGCCCGCGGGTATCATCACGTATATGGAAGCGCACATGCTGAGGTGAATGCCGTTAATGAGTTAGATAAAACCTATCCACCCAAAGATTGCACCGTTTATGTAACCCTCGAACCTTGCTCGCACTTTGGTAAAACACCGCCTTGTGCTAACTTACTCGTAGAGCGTGGTTTTGCGAAGGTAGTTATTGGCTGTTTAGACCCCAATCCTCTTGTGGCGGGTAAAGGAATGGCTTTATTAAAAACAGCGGGCATAGCGGTTAAACATGGTGTTTTAGAAAGCGAGTGCCGCCAATTAAACAAACGGTTTTTTACTTACCACGAAAAGAAGCGTCCTTATATTTTTTTGAAATGGGCACAAACCGCCGATGGGTTTATAAGCCGCTGGCCTTTGCCGAATTCTAAAAGCGAAAACTGGATTAGTAGCCAAATGGCGCAACAACACGTGCACGCCATGCGCGCTATGGAAGCGGCTATTTTAGTTGGAAAAAATACCGTTTTGGCCGATAATCCGCAGTTAAATGTGCGCTTGGTTGAAGGTAAAAATCCAGTACGCCTGGTAATAGATGCACGTTTAGAAATACCAGAAACACTAGCCATTTACAATTCAACAGCACCAACGGTTATTTACAATGCACTAAAAGAGGAAGAACGTGGAGCCATTACCTTTAAAAAACTCGATTTTAATAAAATGCTTCTACCTCAATTGGTAAACGATTTGTGGCAACGTCAACTCAACAGTGTTATCATCGAAGGAGGTACTCATGTTTTAAACCAGTTTATTGAGCAAAATTTGTGGGATGAGGCTATCGTATTCGTTAATTCGGATTTAAACTTTGGAAGTGGCATTAAGGCCCCTCGGTTTTTACCTTTGTCAAATAAGTTTACTAACGGACAAGAAAAACAGCATTTTTTTAACACGTACTAAATTTTTGAAAGAGATGTTGAGAAAGTTGATTCGCAAAAGAAGCAATGTATAAATTGTTGGATCGAGATGAAGGATAAAATAGTTTCTTCGGTATCGTATTCATCAACCAAGTTGCATCGAATTTTTGTTTTTTAGCGCAAACCGCCAATTATTTAGTAAATAATATTAAAAATAGCATTGCAATTAAAAATTAAGTTCTTATATTTGCAGCCCCAATTATGGGAAATTAACATTGTAAGCGATTATACATCATGTCACGTATTTGTCAATTAACAGGTAAAATAGCGATGAAAGGCCATCATGTGTCTTTCTCGAACCGTAAAACCAACCGTCAGTTTAAGGTTAATCTAAAGCGTAAACGCTTTTTTGTCCCCGAAACTGGAGAGTGGGTAACTTTACGCGTTTCTACTTCAGCTATCAAAAATATTAATAAAAAAGGTATTTTTGCCTGTATCAAAGAAGCCGAGGCTAACGGTATCTTAGCTAAGAAAAAATAAATCCAAATTACCATGGCAAAAAAAGGAAATAGAATTCAGGTAATTTTAGAGTGTACCGAGCATAAAGAAAGTGGCAAACCTGGCACCTCGCGCTACATCACTACTAAAAATAAAAAAAACACTACTGAGCGTATTGAATTAAAAAAATATAATTCAATTCTTAAACGCATGACAGTACATAAAGAAATTAAATAATCGCTTTAATACGTTTGTAAAATGGCAAAGAAAGTAGTAGCAACACTAAAAACAGGTAAAGGCAAAGAATTTACCAAAGTAATTAAAATGATAAAAAGCCCTAAAACAGGTGCTTACGCTTTTAGAGAAGAAATTGTTCATAACGACCACATTGAAGACTTTTTGAAAAAGTAAATAGTTATTAATAAGTTTCAAGGCTTGTTTTTCAATAAAAATTTCTTTCCTTTACAACGGAAAGAAATTTTTTTTTGTTGTTAACCGCCCAATTAGGTCATCAGCAGTCATAAAAATACATCTGTAAATTTGTAAATCATGGGTTTTTTCTCAAAACTATTTAATAAAGAACACAAAGAAAGCCTCGACCAAGGCTTACAAAAATCGAAAGAAAGTTTTTTTGGAAAAATAACGAAAGCCATTGCCGGTAAAAGCACAGTAGATGCCGAGGTATTGGATAACCTCGAAGAAATTTTAATTAGCGGCGATGTAGGGGTTACGACCACCATTAAAATTATAAAACGCATCGAAGAGCGTGTGGCACGTGATAAATACCTTGGAGCCAACGAACTCAATACCTTGCTAAAAGAGGAAGTAAGTGCCTTGTTGCAAGAGAACAGTACTAAAAATGCGGTGGTAGGTTTCGATGAAAATTTACCGAATAGCCCACATGTAATTATGGTGGTTGGGGTCAATGGAGTGGGTAAAACCACAACTATTGGAAAACTAGCGCATCAATACAAACAAGCTGGTAAACAGGTTATTTTAGGGGCAGCCGATACGTTTAGAGCCGCCGCCGTTGATCAATTAACGATTTGGAGCGAGCGTGTGGGTGTAGCCATTGTTAGCCAGGGCATGGGTGCCGATCCTGCCAGCGTAGCCTTCGATACTTTAAGCAGTGCCAAAGCTAAAGGTGCCGATGTGGTTATTATTGACACAGCTGGCCGTTTACACAATAAGGTTAATCTTATGAATGAATTAACCAAAATTAAAAACGTGATGAAAAAAATAATACCCGACGCGCCACACGAGGTATTATTAGTGCTAGATGGTAGCACTGGGCAAAATGCAGTAGAGCAATGCCGACAATTTACCGCAGCTACCGACGTTAACGCCTTAGCCGTTACTAAATTGGATGGAACCGCTAAAGGTGGCGTAGTTATTGGCATATCTGATGAATTTAAAATACCCGTTAAATTTATTGGCGTTGGCGAAAAAATGACCGACTTACAATTGTTTAATGCCCCAGAGTTTGTAGATAGTCTGTTTAAAGCCTAATTCCTTCTTATTAAAATGGAATAGACTTCATTAAAAAAGTGTATCTTTGAAGTTAACGGAGTAACAAGAATAGTAGCAAGCGGCAAAAATTTAATAAATAGATGTCTTTTTCGATAGAGCCAAAGTAGAAGAATGGCCAGTAAAAGCGATAAAACATTCTACTTGTAAGAAATTTAGGCACTTAATTTACCCTTCTTACTTCAAAAAATTAAACGTGCAAAAATCATTAGACATAAGCGATTACTTCATTTTGTTATTTATAGCAATTGTATTTGTAGGAGGTGCTTATACCGTATTTAAGTTTATGCGAAATAAATAAAATGACAACTCATCTGTTTATATTGTTTTTGAATTTAGGAGGAGGGGAGGTAGTACTTATCCTTTTTGTTATTTTACTGCTCTTTGGAGGGAAGGGCATTCCTAACATTGCCCGCGGCCTGGGCAAAGGCATACGCGAATTTAAAGATGCCGCCAATGGTATTCAAAAAGATATTCAAGAAAGCACAGGTGGCTTCACTTCACAAATAACCGAACACATACAAGAAGTAAAAAAAGAAATTGAAAAAGAGTGAGTTCATAGCGTTCTTATTCATCAGTATTACTTTAAATACATTGGCTCAAAAAACCGATGTATTAAAAGTAAAAAAACAACAAACCGATTTTTTATTTTTTCAAGCCGATAAAAAATGCGACACCATTTATGCCGAAAAAAATAACACATTTGTTTTGGCCTTGCCCGATAGTATTGTTTTCGATGTCGAAATAAAAGTGAACAATGGGCGTTTGGTTTATAATCGCCGAAGTAATTCTTTTAATTTACAATTTTTACCCACCCTAAATTACCGTCATTTTTTAACGGATAGCTTGCATCTTCTCCATGTTTATCCTCCAGAAGCGCAAGAGTATAAAAAATCGCCGCGTGTGTTTGGAAACAAACTTTACGTTACTCAAATAAATGGCAGCAACAATAACACCACGCGTCAAATTCAAGTCGAGATATATCAATCTAAAACAGGGCAACTCTTATTAAAAAATACATTTCTATATTTTAGTAAACCCTAACCAATAAAAATTAAGTTGCTTCCATTCAAATCTACGGATAGCATCAACTCGTTCTACCTTTTCTAGCCTTTATAAATACCAAATACAACGGGTACTTTATGTAAATCGGGTGTTTGTTTTTTCCATTCGGCAACCGTTTTAGTTTTAAGCGATTGATGAGGCGCAGTTACATCGCGTGCAATACACAAACGGGTGCCCGGGAGTAAAGTACCCAGCATATCGTTTAGTAATTGGTTATTGCGATAAGGCGTTTCAATAAAAAATTGAGCTTGTTGTTGTTTAAGGGCTACGGCTTCTAACTCGCGAAGACGGCGGGTTCTGGCACTTTTATCAATAGGAATATAACCATTGAATGCAAAATTTTGACCGTTAAATCCGCTTGCCATAATGGCTAACACAATGGCACTAGGTCCCACTAAAGGCACAACAGGAATATTTTTACTATGTGCTAAGGCAATAACATCGGCACCAGGGTCAGCAATGCCAGGGCAACCTGCATCGCTCATTAAACCCACGTTATGTCCGTTTAACAGAGGTTCCATCAAATTAGCGAGCCAACTCGATTTAGAATGCTCGTTTAATAATTGGATGTCGGCTTCTTGTAAATTAACATAACCACAACGTTTTAAAAAACGCCGCGCCAATTTCGCATCTTCGGCAATAAAATGGTTTAAGCCGGCAACCACTTGTTGGTTATACGCTGGCATCACTTGTTCGAGTGGGGCATCGCTAAGTGGAGCCGGAATGAGATATAAGGTACCGTATCGCACAACCTAAAAGTTAAGAAACGACTTCGGTATATTTAGCCATAAATTCCATTGCTTTTTCAACCATTTCGCTGCTGCCCAAAAACAGAGGCGTGCGTTGGTGTAGTTCATGTATATCCAGTTCCATAATGCGTTGATGGCCATTGGTAGCTTTGCCGCCCGCTTGTTCAATTACAAAAGCTAAGGGGTTGCATTCGTATAATAAACGCAATTTACCTTTAGGCGATTTGGTAGTGGTTGGGTAAATATAAATGCCGCCCGTTATTAAGTTGCGGTGAATATCGGCTACACCGCTACCTATGTAACGCGAACTGTAAGGGCGATTGGTGGCTTTATCTTCTTCTTGACAATATTTAATGTATTTTTTAACGCCATCCGGAAAATGTAGGTAATTGCCTTCGTTAACCGAATACACGCTGCCTTGTGTTTTGGTTTGCATGTTTGGATGTGATAAACAAAACTCGCCAATGCTTGGGTCTAAGGTAAACCCATTAACGCCTTTGCCAGTAGTGTAAACCATCATGCAGCTAGAGCCGTAAATGATATAACCACCCGCTACTTGTTCGGTGCCACGTTGCATAAAATCTTCGAGTGTGCCAGGGCCATTGAGGCTACGGCGGCGATAAATCGAAAAAATAGTACCAACCGAAACGTTAACATCAATATTTGAAGAGCCATCGAGTGGGTCAATAGCCACTACATATTTTGCATTTTTTGAAATTTCAGAATCAATAGGAATGATTTCATCGTTTTCTTCGCTGGCAATGGCACATACTTCGCCACCCGCTTTAAGTGCAGCAATGAATTGATCGTTGGCAAACACATCTAACTTTTTTACGGCTTCGCCTTGTATGTTGGTTTCGCCAGTTTCGCCTAATATTTCTACTAAGCCTGCTTTGTTAACCTCGCGGTTTACAATTTTAGAAGCAATACCAATATCGCGCAACAAGCGAGATAACTCGCCTTTGGCAAATGGAAAATCATTTTGTTTTTCAATAATAAATTGACCTAGTGTTTTTACTTTCATGATACCGTTTTAAGAAGTGTGTAAAAGTAAGTAATTAATACCAAATCATTTTTAAAAGTTATACCAAAAAAGGGTTCTGTTCTCTTTACATTTTTCGGAGAGAATAACTTTAGTAGGGGGCACGGCTAATCTAATTTTACTTGATTGCCCCGCGATACGGGTATTTCAATGTCGCCAATAAATACACTTTTTGAGCTGCTTTTACTAATCTTGGTAACGTTAACTATATAAGAGCGGTGGATGCGATGAAACAACGAGTCGGGTGTGTTGGCTTTAAACCAGTCTAAACTATTTCGTAAGGTTAATTTTTTAGTGCTTGTAAAAATGTGGATGTAATTGTTGGTACTTTGAACGTACAAAATAGTGTCGAGTGCTAATTTTACTTGCGTATAGCCATCTTTAAAAACAAGATATTGTAAACGGTTGGCTTCTGTTTTTTTTTCAATTAAATGAATAGCCGCATAAACATCGGCTTGCTTAAAGGGTTTGGTAATGTAGCTTACAGGGTTTGTGTTTAAGGCTTTTTCGATAACCTCTTTACTGGCTTGTGCGGTTATAAATAAAAATGGAATTTGCCAATTGGCATTAATGGTTTCTGCAATTTCAATCCCCTCCAATTCTGATTTTAAGCCTATATCTAACAAAACCACATCGGGTTGTTCTTCTTCAATTTGGCTTAAAGCGTTGGCTTTTGAATGCGCCATTCGGATGGCAGAGTAGCCCGAAGCCAGCAGTAAATCTTTTAAGTACTGAGCAATTAATACTTCATCATCTACAATTAAGATATTAAATGTTTTTTTCACGAACGCAAGTTATAATTAATATGCTAACCTATTGTATTGAATAATTCCATATAACTTAACTCATAACAGTTAATAAAGGCAATAATTTGTTCTGAAATCCTTTTCCAAAATTTAATTTCCGTCTTTACGAACGTTGCGTCTTTGCATGCTATCTTCAGTGTAATCTATTATTGAACCGAGTTGTAGATTTTATTCTAAAGTTCCTCTTTCTTAAAATCTCGGTTAAAAATTAACAAGGAATAAGTGATAGGTTTACATCAAGAAAAAATGGAAATTATAAACAGCCATGAAACTATAATTTAATGAGGTAAAGCCCCACTTTTAACCATTTGCATTCACTTTTGAAAATACTTTGCCAATTATTTACCAAAATCTTTCTGGCGTTTAACTTTGCGTTCTTTCATGTTAAAGTATTCAATTAACATGGCAAAGGCTAAGGCTACATAGGCATAATTTTTATTTAATTCAATATGATTTTTAGGATCGGCAATACTAAAATTATACGCATCTAACAATGCCTCGCCTACTAAAATAGCACCAATAACTAATAAAAAATTTAAAGCAATCATTTTAATGCCTTGGTTTTTATTTATAAAATCAGATACTTTGCCACTAAATAAAATCATTAAAATCATGCTTATAACAACGGCAGTGATCATAATCGAAACCACACCGCTAACGCCAGCCGCTGCTAAAATAGAGTCGAACGAAAAAATAAAATCAATTATAATAATTTGTTGAATAATGGCCGAAAAGGTATTTTTATTAGAGGTATTGTGCGCAATTTCATCGGCATCGCTGTGTACTTTTTCTTGAATTTCTTGCCAGGTTTTAATTAACAAAAATACGCCGCCACCTAATAAAATTAAGGCTTTACCGCTAATACCATAAGGTCCTATAAAAAACAGGGCGGCTTTTAAACCCACTATCCAGCCTACAAATAACAACAACACCGACCTAACTACTAATGCCAAAACCAAACCAATGGTACGGGCCTTATTTTGTTGCTGTTTGGGTAACTTATTTACCGCTATAGAAATGAAAATGATGTTATCAATCCCTAAAATAATCTCTAAAACCGACAGAGTAATCAGGCTAATGAAGCCATTTAAACTAAAAATTCCATCTGAAGCCGAAGCCAAATCGTGCATAACTTATCTAATTTTAGGCAAAGATACCTATTTCTAATAGTTTCTAGTAATTTTTTTTACATTGAAAATCAAATACTTATGTATTTTTTATAAAAATATTAGTACTATGTGTTGCATAGTACTAAATAAAATATGTATATTTGTAAGGCATAATAGCTAACAATGCAAACTACTATTAATAACATAAAAATTAATCCCATGAAAAATAAAAAGACAATTCGTCAATCGTTTAAGCTAGTCGTTTTAGCTGGATTTCTGTTTTGGGGTACTTTGGTTCGCGCTGGCAACGGCCATTCGGTTTTAGCCGAAACCGAAAAACAAATTAAGGAACAGGTAAAACTCGAAACGCCCATTGCTGCCTTGCATGAATCGCAAGCCATCGAAATTATTTTTACGACCAACGAAAATGGTCATGTAAATTTTGTTTTAGCGAAAACAAACAACGCCACAGCTAAACACGAAGTGGAAAAACAATTTTCGCGTTTACAATTAAGCCATTTAAACGCCAATGTAGCTTACAGTATAGTCATTAATTTTAAAACGCTTTAAAGCATGGTCAATTCAGATAATACAAAAGCGCAAATGCGCAAAGGCGTACTCGAACTGTGTATCCTTTCCATTTTGCTGCAAGGAGATGCTTATCCTACTCAAATTATAGATAAGCTAAAAGACACCAAATTGGTGGTGGTAGAGGGTACCCTTTATCCTTTGTTAACTCGCCTCAAAAATACTGGACTTCTAACCTACCGTTGGGAAGAAAGCAATAGCGGGCCACCTCGCAAATACTATAAACTCACCGAAATTGGCGAGCAGTATTTAAAAGAGTTGCAACTCAGTTGGCAAGAACTGGTAGATGCCGTTAACAAAACAATCGAATCGGGAAAACAATTATAAATTATACACACGTTAAATACAATTAAAATGAATAAGACTGTAACAATAAATATAAGTGGTATCATTTTTCACATCGAAGAAGATGCGTATGAAAAATTAAGTAAATACCTGAGTACCATTAAAGGTTATTTTAGTAATACCGATGGTGGTAACGAAATTATGAGTGATATTGAAGCACGCATTGCCGAAATGTTGCAAGCCAAAGTTAATGCTACAAAACAAGTGGTATTAATGCTAGATGTGGATGCTGTTATTGAAACCATGGGTAAGCCCGAAGAATTTGCAGGTGATTCAGCAAACTCAAACACAGCATCTAATGACAATGCTACTAACTCAAACGAGTATGCGTATCAAGAACCCATTCGTAAACGTTTGTTTCGCAACCCCGATGAGAAGGCTTTAGGCGGCGTATGTAGCGGTATTGCTGAATACTTTAATGTAGATGTGGTGTGGATTCGTATCATCACGTTTTTACTTATCTTTTTTGGTGGAATGAGTTTGCTAGTGTATATCATTTTATGGATTGTAATACCCGAAGCCGTAACCACAGCCGATAAATTAGCCATGCGTGGCGAACCCGTGAATATTAATAATATAAAAAAAACAATTCAAGATGAAGCGGAGGATCTAAAAAATCGTGCAGGAAAGTATGGTAACGATCTACGTCAAAACTCTTCGCATTACAGCAATCGCATTAGCGATAACATCGGTGCGTTTTTTAATGGCTTGTTTCGGATTTTAGGTCGTTTATTTGGTTTGTTTATGGTATTTATGGGCACTATTTTTTTAATTGCCTTTTTATCTACCTTGCTCGGTTTCTCGGTTTTAGGGGCTACTAGCAGTATTAATGAACTGATAGGTATGGTATTCGAGAGTTCGTGGATTTACGGCTTATCTATCTTCACGTTCATCTTAGTAGCTGGTATTCCTGTATTTATTTTACTCTATGTAGGTGTTAAATTATTGTTCAATATTAATTACAGCAACCGTTGGTTAAACCTAAGTTTGGGTGGCCTGTGGACCATCGGCGTTATTCTGTTCTTTTTCATATTAAGTAAAACCGTTTCACAATTTAGCGACTCAAGTCGAGTAACCGAAAGCTATAACTTACGAAATGTAGGCGATACCTTAACCGTAAAGTTATCTAATACCAAGTCGGTGTTGCAAATGTATAATTTCGACGATGTTCAAGATTTAGAAACAAAAGTAGAAGACCGTGGCGATGGGTATTTATTTGGATTTTTAATTGCCGAAAAAGGAAACACTAAATCGCTCTTAAGTTTTGCAGATGTAAAAATTATACCCTCGGTTAACGATAGCTTAGAAATTGTGGTTAATAAAAAAGCAAAAGGCGAAAATAAACGCGTAGCAATAGATTTGGCTAGGAACATACAATACAGCTATTCGCAAACAGGTAATACCTTGTTGTTAGATGAAATTTATGTAACCAAAGCCAACAATAAATTTAGAGCGCAAGAAGTAGAGGTTATTATTCATTTACCAAAAGGAAAAGTAATTTATTTAGATAGAGGTTTGAAACGTAGTTTAGATGATGTAAAAAATGTAAGCAATACTTGGGATGGTGATATGGTTGGACGACGCTGGAAAATGACCGACGATGGCCTGGTGTGTATAGATTGCCAAGGGATTAGACAAAGCGATGATGAAGACGATAACAGTAACTTAGATGAAAAAACAAAGTCCGAAATTAAAGAAGCACTCAAAGAGATGAAGGAAATTAAAAACATCAACATCAACGAAAAAGGAATTAAAATAGATGGTGGTGATACTAAAATTCAGATAGATGAAAAAGGAGTAAACATTAAATCGCCTAAAGGTAATATTGAATTAAAAGATACCCAAAGCAAATAAACGGAGTGCTTACAGGTTTAATAACCATTGTAAAACTCAGTTTGTGTGTATAGATGAAAGGCTGGATGTGGAAACACATTCAGCTTTTTTTATTTGATAGAAATGGTAAGTCATATTTCATTTTAAAAAAGCCTTACTTTAAGATAAAATTTCTTTTTATCTCTCAAATTGCAAACAACAAGAAAAGTAAAACAAGTTGGTTGTATGCTATCTATTATTTTTTGGCGTGTCCCCTATAAAGTATATCCCTAGCTTAGTTTACTATTTACACTTTGAGTTTTATTTTAATCGAGATTTCAAGAAATCGGACACTTTAAAATAAAATAGCTAACTCTGTAAACTATTTAAAATCAAAATTTGAAAATGAGTTAGATGGAGATAGACCTTTGAAATCTATCACAAAACAAAACCTGCCGCAGTGATTAGAAATGTTTTTATCTCGTCCTTGTTTAGCGAAGCGTAACGCGAACGTTTTAGAACTGCGTTTGTAACGCAGATAAAGTGATAGCGTTGGCGTTACAAACGCCCATTTAGCACGTCCTCGTTTCCGCTAACGCTCAAACAAGGACGAGGGGAAAGAGGAATTAAGAAATGCTTAAAAATGACTTAGATGGAATTATGCAATAGAAATCTATTACGAGCCGAAATCCCTTCAAAACAGGGTACTTCGACACTTTTTCTTCTTCACCATAGAACTACTATGCCTCAGTCGAAAAAGTGCCTATTTTATT
>JAAFIL010000048.1 GCA_013297775.1 Bacteroidota bacterium | reverse complement strand
ATGTTTTTTTATGTCTTAGTAAACACAAATTTACATTATTAAAAAAGGGTAACATCAGTTACCCTTTTAATTAAAAAATTAGTCGGTTAGTAGTGTTAGCCAATATATTTTTTCCTAACGGACTTAATATAATTCCTAACGGATTTATCATATTTCCTAAAGGCTTTAATATATTTCCTAACGGACTTATCATAATTCCTAACGGCTTTAATATAATTTCGAGAGTGCAAAGAAGATTGTGTAAACATGGTATTCAGAGTCTGCACCTGCTTTCAAATATAATGAGAGTATAAATTAGATTGTGTAAACGGGGTTTCCTCTTCCCCCTCGTCATTGTTTGAGCGTTAGCGGAAACGAGGACGTTCTAAAGGGGCGTTTGTAACGCCCACAGCATCACTTTATCTGCGTTACAAACGCAGTTCTCAAACGTCCGCGTTACGCTTCGCTAAACAAGGACGAGGAGGGGACTAAACTATAAGTACTTTTCACAAGCATCAAAGTATATATTTCTTTAAATAGAAGTAAGAACCCGCCATTAAAAAATTACCCAATTAAATGATTTTAATATACATTTGTAATATCGTTTTATACTTGATAAACTTTAATTTATTTTAAATAAGACGATTTATATATAACGTTCAACTGTAATCGTAAAACGGCTAAACTTTGCAAGCAGAAGAACAGAAAAGGCAACACGCATGGCGTGGGTGGTTATCTGTTTACTTCAATCTTGCAAGGTACTTAGCCGTGCCAACGATTAGTTGAATTAGGCGGTATAAGGCTCACGCCTAATTAATTTAATAACCACACGTTTTTGCAGGGGTTTTGTAAAAGCAGAAAGGAATACAATATGAACACAACATAATCCAACACCTAATTAAAACTCAGTTTTGATTTTCGATTTGTAAAAAAATAAATACGATGCAAGTCAATAACAAAACAACCAAGTATTTCCTATATCCATTAATAATTTAAAAGATTTTAAAGATAATTGATTAGAGGACTCCTAAATGACAATGAAACCTTAAAATACACAAAGCGTAATTAATTATTAATTCTTAAAAGATGATATACTGCATAATTATTGACATTCAAAAAGAAGCCATTGAAACACTTGAAAGTTACATAAAAAACCGGAAGGAATTAACCTTATTAAAGGTTTTTAATAACCCAACAGCTGCTTATGATTTTCTCAGTTCAACTTATGTAGATTTGGTATTCACAGATGTAGAAATGTCTGAAATGAACGGGTTAGAGATAATTGAAGCCTTAAGATTTATAAAAGGGAATAATTCACCTAAATTTATTATTACTTCAGACTTAGACAAATATGCACTTTCTGGATTTGAACAAGGTGCAATTGATTACTTGATGAAACCTGTAACGTTTAAACGATTTTGCACTTCAGTTGACAGATTTATGTTAACTTTTAATTCAGATAATTACTCAAACAAAAAAGATTATTTTTTTATTTAGTATAACGGTCGAAAAGTAAAAATCAATTTCTCTGAAATAGTATTTATTGAAGCAGAAGGAAACTATTTAAAAATTAATTTAAACGATTCTAACTATTTAGTTCATAATAATCTTTCTAATATCCTTAAAGTATTACCAAGCAATCAGTTTATCAGAACACATAAATCTTATATTATTTCTATAAATCATATAGTATTTATTAAAGGAGATGAAATTCACTTTAAGGGAGTGAATAAAACTACAATTATTCCTATTGGAGCTTCATTTAAACAGGTGGTTACTAAAAAACTAATACTGTAACAATTAACTTTTCCTGTATAAACTTATTTTTTGGTAAACGACAACTGTATTATTTTTGCACCACATTAAATTTTAATCCCCAAGTTTTTAAGTATTCATCAATAGGCGATAAGCCCTTTTCAAATCTTCGTTTATTCAAATACTCGGGCATCTCAACATCATTTAACTTAAAATTGATGTTATCGTTTGAGTATAATTGTGTACCATAAATTTGCTTTTTCCCTTCGGCTACTAATATCCTATCTTTCATCAAGCAATAGTCATTCCAAGAGGCTTCATTTTGCTTACAATACGCTTCAATTATGTCAATGTATTTTTTTTGATAACTTATATCAGAATGTTGAACGATAAGAAAAGCAGTTTCAGAACCAAGTGTTCCAAATTCACTTATTTTTAGCCACTTGAATTTCGATAAAATAACTTCAAGTTCGTTTAAATTATTTAAGCCAATAGATTTTTTTAACCTCCATAACGAGTCTATGGTTTGGTTATATCCTTTTCCTTGAAGCTCAAAAATATCATCGTAGTATGCTTGGTCTTTTAAATATAATCTCCAAATTTTTAGTACCAGCCCACTATCTTTTAAAAATGGATAGTACTTTTTTGTTTTTCTGTATTGCTTAATCTCTAAATCTTTCCATTTCGCTTCATTCAATAAATGGTAAAAAGTGGGGTTACTAAAAATATTTCGTGAACTATCACTTGCCATTATTGAATCAATATAATAAAAAGCAGAATCTTTGTTAGTGAATGTTGAATGTTTAGATGCTAACTCAAATAGTAGTTCCTCTCTGGTTTTGGGTAGAAGTTGATTTGTGGCTAAAGTAGAGTCTAATTTACTAACCAGTATTGTTTCTAATCTACTTTTTTTATTATCACAACTTTGTAATAGTAAGGCTATGATGATGAGTTTCTGGAGTAATTTCACTTTATTAAATGTCATTTAACTTGTAATAATCAATTGCCCTTTTTTTTAAAGGGTTCGTTGACCATTTATCCCATACATTGGTTTTAGGATCATATCCACATTTTAAGGGCTTGCTATATAAATCATTGGGCTGTTCTATATACGCTCGGCAATCAGTACAAATATAGCGAAATTCGCAGGTTTTACAAACATCTATCTTATCTTTGGAGATACTCCAATACTTTCTAAACTTTTCATTTTTAACTACACTTTCTAAACGTGTTGTTTTTATATTGCCAAAACTTTCAGTCATACTAGGACAGTTTTTAATATTGCCATCACTATCAATACTGATTTTTTTATTTAGGCATGAGTTATTTTTAATGGAATTAGAAACATTAGAAAGATTGACGTTAAAATAACTACTTGATATGTTGCCACATTGTTTATGGCTGCTAATATCATCTTTAAAACTATAGATATTAAAAGGTGATTTAGTGTCAAATGATTGGTCGTTTTTTAATTCATTGGCATTATAAAAAAATATATTATTTACATTTAAGAATTTATTAATTCTCTTTAATTCTGAAATACTGAGTCCATCATGCTTTTTTAGAATTAAATCTATACCTAAGATGTTGAGGCCAACCGTATTCTCCAGAATTTCAGTAATCTCGTTAATATTTACATTTTTATAAAAGCGCAATTGAATGTATTTACAGCCAAGTGAAGCCAATGAATGGAATACATCAAAATTAATACAATCAAAATTCTCTTTAAAATCAATTATTGCTTGATATATAGTTGAAGGAATATCCCAATTTTTTAAATTAATTTTCGGAAATAGATTTTTATTACTGTTAAAAAAAATCAACTCTCGCTTTGTAAGAAACTCAAAGTACCCGAGTACTATATCTTCATTTTGAGTGCCATATTTAATTATAATTTCTTCAATCGTATTTCCTTGTTCTTTATTCAGTATAGACCAAAGGTCGTTCGGAATTAAATAGTAAACACCTCTTGTTAAATCCAAGATGGTACTTCTATTAACACCTTTAACAGTTATACAATCTGTAAAAAGTATAAAAGGCGCTTTCATTTCTAGCGAATTACTCATATATCAAACATTTTAGAAATAGGATGGAAGCATTGTTCTGTTTTTACAGACTTTGATTTCACACTTAATACAAAAATACTTTTCTGTATTATTAGATCCACAGGGTCAATTGGTTTCATTTTTTTCGTGTTGGCGGGAGATATAATAGTATCAATATTCTTAGTTTTTTTCATACTTCAATACTCTATTAGTTTTTTTGCAATAATATTTTCAATACCATAGTTGCATGGGATAGATACCATGCCAAACTGACCTATGGGATTGACTTCTAAAAAAATATATTCACCATCTTTATCAACTATCATATCAATTGAACCTGATGCTAATTTTAATTTTTTCATAATAGTAGTTAGTTTACTTTTAATTTGTTTTGGTAGCTTAAAAGGAATATTTCGGTTAGGATCTTTTCTATCATAATTTCTAAAATCAGTTTTCGTTCTGCTATTCGTTTGAGAAAAAATAGCCATAGCATAAAATTTTCTATCTAAGTAAAATATTCTTAATTCAAATAATTTTTCAATTTTAGTTTGGAATTTTGTTGGGAAAAAGTAGTCTGAACAATTAGAAACATCTGTGGTATTAAAATCACTTGTATAGAGAAAATTACTTATTCCAGCTATTTCAATTGGTATCTGGGCGTGAATTGATTTAGTGATAATAGTTTTATTTGTGTCTAAAAATGAGGTAAGATTTTTTTTAGAGGTTGTGATTAGTGTATTGGGTATTTTTAAGTTTGTCTTTATCGCCAATTCTAATTGTTGACATTTATTTATATCAGTATGGCTATAACCATTTACCATCTGTTTCTCGTCAAGTTTGGTTATTATGAATTCGAGTAGCGCATTGTTTTCTATTTTACAATAATTTACGAATGGATTATCCATTTCATCCGTAAGCATAGAAATATTACCTCTTCTGTACCAAAATACACTAATTTCATCTAGGTTAATAATCGTTGATTGCGATTTTAGTAGTAGTTTAATTCTTGAATTTTCGATTGTTATGCTTATCACTTCAAAGTCAACTTTTCCATTTAGCCGGATAAAATCAGCTTTAAAATAAAGCAACCAATTTATTACAAGGTTTGAACTATCATCTGCATCATCTGTTATGATTAGTATTTTTTTGTTCAATGATTTCAGTTTTAAGAACCATTGGGATAAAAATAAACGATGTAAAGCACTAATTGCTCTTCATATTGTTTACTTTTTCCCAATGATTTCTATTTGTTACCTAATTAAAGATGTATAACTATACTATTCTTATCTCCTCCTGCATCTGACTTCGTTTCCATTTGTCCCGTTAGCCAATTGAGGTATGTATCAGTTGTACCGCTCTGGGTTGGCGGTGCTGTTACGTTACCACCAGTTATGCTTTTTAATCCAGTTTTTTCAATTTCACTGAATTTATTTTTTTTAATACTTTCTAAAAGTTTCATGATTATTGGTTTTTGATATTGAACTTATACTACTCTCGGCATTATGCAGGTTTTCGTTTTACCCTTCAAAACAACTATGATGCGCACTTTAGTTTTGTTTTAAACTGCATTAAAATTAAATCTCGTGTATTTGAACACAAAATTTTTTATCTGAACACGAATAAATATGATGTGAAAACGGGTTTTGACAATGTGAAAAATTAATGTTGTAGAAAATAGAGTAATAAAGCGAGGTGTATTTGGAAGTTCTGTCTCATTCCATTCAAATTTAAAAAGTCAATTACTAAGTTTTTTTATTTCGTTAGCAAGGTTTCTATTGATATTGGCTTTCCTACTCTCTGAAATTAATAAAACATTATATGATAAGTATCCTTTACTAAAAGACACACCCCCCGTGAGGGATGGAAACGGCAGCCCAATGCAGGCTTTGGCGTGGTTTTGCACGTGCGGCGGAGGCTGAGGCACGAAGACCCCGCACGCCGTTGCAAAAACCGCCAAAGACCAATTGGCTAAAGTTGACAGCCCGACCCCTCAATAGAACTATACATTAGATAAAATGAATAGTGTAAATAATACACTAAGCTACTCATCAACTTTATAGGGGGCACGGCATTAAACTATAATTTCTAAAAATCAACTTTTTGGACTATTTTATATTTACTTCCATATAACTTAACTCATAGTAGTTAATAACGATATTGATTTGTTCTAAAATCCATTTTCAAATTTTAATTTCTGCCTTTACGAACTTTGCGACCTTTGCGTGCTATTTTTAATAACGATATTGATTTGTTCTAAAATCCATTTTCAAATTTTAATTTCTGCCTTTGCGAACTCTGCGTCTTTGCGTGCTATTTTTAATAACGATATTGATTTGTTCTAAAATCCATTTTCAAATTTTAATTTCTGCCTTTGCGAACTTTGCGTCTTTGCGTGCTATTTTTAATGCCCTCTATTATTTAATCAAGTTATAATCTTTATTCTAAAGTTCCTCTTTCTTTAAATTTGCTATTATTTATTAGCCTTCGCATTCGCGCAATACATCAACACGGCTTCTACATAACAACGGGCTACTTGCAACAGACGTGGCGAAATAGATTCGCCGTTAAATAATTCGGTTTTTTGTTGCAATTGTTCAAACTCATTTACATTATCTTGATATAAAGCCTCGCCATACACCAAAGGCGAGTTAATTAAGCGGCACAGCATTAAATTTCGCGAAAACACACCCTCGCTATTGGTTTTTAAACAATTAGTATTCAAATAATCAATTTGCGAAAACACCGCCTTTTTTATTTGCAATTGATGGCTAAACGCATTCACGGTTAAGGCACTTAACTTTTCCGATTCGTTTAACTGCTTGCTTAATACCAAACGTATAAAATGTAAATAGCTTTCCGATTTGTTGAGGTTATCGCTAGTAAAAGCTCCGCCAATAAAACACATAGTGGCATTAGCGTTGGTGAGTTTTGTCCATGGTTGATTGGACTCATCTACGTTGTAATGAATGATGAGTGTTAGATGCGGATTTTTCCGATTGATTAAACGCGCTCGTTGAGCCAATTCATAATCTCTAAAAAATGCCCAAAATAATTTGTAAGGACTCAATGTTTTAAGTTGAGTTGCTCGCTCTTCGCTTAACTCTTTACACCGCTGCAAACTATCTAAGCAATGCGCTCGCTGGTTTTTATACCAATCTGCATAACTGCATCCAAATGCGGTTAAGCCCTTGCTTTGGCGTGGGTTAAATACGGTGGCTCCTGCTTCTTCGAGTTGTTTACGAACCACACTAGCGGTTATAAAATTAAGTTCTGCTTCAAACAAAAAACTGGTGTCGGTGGGCTGCTTGAGGCTATCCTTTACAATCGCTAAAAATTTTTGTTCTAGGCGGGCTTCGGTCATGTTGGCGGCAAAATGGCCAGCATCAATAGCAATGCGGTAACCTTGCAAGGGTTTTATACTTTTTCGTTTCGATGGTTTTTTATCATCGTCCATCAAAATCCATAAACTATCGCGTTGCCGTTTACTATATTTTTGCAAGCCTTTCTTTTTAATAAAAGCCAATTGTTGCGTTGGTGTACTGTTTTCAAAGTACTCGGCAATCATGGCAATTTCGTGTTGGTAAACCGCTAGTTCTTTTTGACCTTTTTTGTTGAGAAAAAAAATAACATCATTCTCAAACGCTATCCAATTGCTTATCTGTCCATTAAAATTTAAGTAATCTGTAAATCGTTTTTTACAATCTTGCACACTTTGTGCCGATAGCAGCGAACCCCAAAATAAAATAACCCACCAACGCATCCTTTAAAGCTAAGTATTAAAAAATGCTTTATTTTTGAAGTGTAAACGATTTATTAATACTGCCATGTTATTAAGCAAAGAACAAATTGATCAATTAAAAAACGAAATGGTTTATAAAACCTCGCGCAGTAGTGGCAGCGGTGGGCAAAATGTAAATAAAGTAGAAACCCGTGTGGAGGCTTTGTTTTCTATTGAAGACTCGTTGGTGCTTACCGATGTGCAAAAAAAAATCTTGTTAGAAAAATTGACCACACAGTTAGTTACTAAGCAAGTAGCAAAAGTTAAAAAACAAATGCTTGTTATAGCCTGCGAAAAGTACCGCACACAATTGAAAAATAAAACCGAAGCGTTTAATAAACTGGTACGCTTGTTTCAAAAATTAGTGAAACCTAAAGTAAAACGCATTGCCACTAAACCCAGTATTACGAGCCAAAAAGTAAGATTAGAAGATAAAAAACGATTAAGTTCTAAAAAACAGAACCGACAAAAAATGGATCGCGACGAATGAACAGCCTAAATTTTAGGCTAAACCTTATTTTGAACACAATATTGACCTTATTTAGACGTTTTACAGGGGTAATAAAAAGTGTGATTTTTTTCCATTTTTTTTACTAAATTTAACCACATTCTATGAATAGGATCTTTTTTCTAACGGTACTCTTTTTAATGGCATTGGGCGGATGGGCACAAGTAGCCAAATATAGCAACGAATTTTTAAATATTGGTGTAGGCGCAAGAGCTCTAGGCATGGGCAATACAGGTGTTGCAACAGTAAATGATGTAACAGCAGGGTACTGGAATCCAGCGGGTTTATTGCGTCAAACATCCAACATTCAGGTTGGTTTAATGCACGCCGAATATTTTGCAGGGATTGCCAAATACGATTACGGTGCGGTTTCTAAACGGATTGACTCGAATAGTGTTGCTGGGGTTTCATTTATTCGTTTTGGTATTGATAACATTCCTAACACCTTAGAGTTGATTGATGCCAACGGGAATGTGGATTATAACCGAATTAAAACGTTTAACTCGGTAGATGCAGCTGTATTATTAACTTATGCTCGAAAAATTCCGAAACTAAAAGGCGTTCAATTGGGAGGTAACTTTAAAGTGGTGCGGCGGCGTTTGGGCGAGTTTGGCGGTGCTTGGGGCTTTGGCCTCGATGCGGGTGCACAATACAATTACAAAGGTTGGGATTTGGCGGTGATGGGGCGCGATATTTCGGGTACATTTAATGCGTGGTCGGTTAATTTAACAGACGCTCAAAAAACGGTGTTTCAACAAACGGGCAACGATATTCCCACCAGTTCTTTAGAGGTTACAGCACCACGCCTCATATTAGGTGGCGCGCGCACATTTTACTTCTGGAAAGATCGTATTTCGGTTTTGGGCGAGTTAAACTTGATTAACACCTTCGATGGCAAACGCAATACCGTTATTAAAACAGGTTTATGGAGCATGGAACCCGCTTTAGGAACAGAAGTTGGCTACAAAGGCTTTATTTATTTACGTGGAGGTTTAGGCAATATTCAAAAACAACTTAGCGACAACGGTAAAAACTTTGTAACCACCGTGCAACCTAATATTGGCGTGGGTGTACGTTATAAAATTTTTGCGTTAGATTATGCGTTAACCGATATTGGCGATAACTCCATTGCTTTGTATTCAAATATTTTTTCACTTAAAATTGATTTAAACAAAAAACGATGAACGAGTGAGACCTGTCCTTTATATACTTTTAGGTTTATTGTACTCTACTCCCCTCTTGGCGCAGCGTTATGCGAACGAGTGGATTAATTACTCGCAACGTTATTATAAATTTCCAATCTCTAAACCAGGTATTTACCGCATAGACTCTGTAACACTAGCCAATGCTGGTTTTAATTTAAGCAACTTAAATCCAAAACAATTTCAACTTTTTTTAAAAGGGAAAGAACAACATTTATACATTGCTGGCGAAGGCGATAATGTTTTTAATGCCACCGATTTTATAGAGTTTTATGCCACCAACTTAATGGGCGATTTTGACTCGTTAGTTTACGATAACAACATCCGCTACATGCCCAACCCTTATAAAGGAATGTTTAACGACACCATTTATGGGTTTCTTACCACTACTTCTAACCTCAATAACAAACGCTACACCCTCGAAACCGATACCAACTTTTCGGGTTACCAACCCACACCTTACCTCAATGTTTTAAAAACATTTGGTGGAATTGGTAATTACAATTATGTAGCCGAACACTTTTCGGGTGCCAGCGATCCTCAATACACACAAGCCGAGGGTTACGGACAAACCTTAAACAAAGGCACAGGCATTGTTATTCCATTCGGGAATTTAAGATTATATACCTTAACCCCTTTGCCTTGTTATTTCAATGTTCGATTAAGTGGCAACAGCAACGATCCTTTAATTAGTCCCGATCATCAAGTAAAAATTTTTCATCAAAATGCAGCCAACGCCGCTGTGCAATTATTTGATACCACATTTTATGGATACGTTCCCCTCCAAAAAAATTACGTTGTGCAAAATACTAATTTATTAGGAACCTCTCCATTTAGTGTAAGTGCCGTTGCCGCACCTGCGTTTAGTGCCGTGGCGGGTAATAACATTTTACACAGTGCTAGTTTATATTATCCACAACTACCCGACATGGGTAATGTAGGTTTTAATGCGTTTTATATAGACGACAACAGTTCGGGCGGAAAAAGTTTTTTGCAATTAAATAGTGTTGTTTCTGGAACAACGAATAGCATTGTGTTTTATGATCTTAGCAATCATAAGCGAATAAAAGTAAACACGTATTTAGGAAATATAGCCCGCTTATTAGTGCCCAATGGCAATAATCAAAAACTTTGCGTGATGGATGCCGAGCAAAATATTATAAAAGTTACTAGGCTAAGAACGGCTGGCATCAATGGGCAATTTACCAATTATAAAAACACTTTGGCCGATAGTGCTTTTGTTATTATTTACCATAAAAGTTTAAACACGGGGGCACAGGCCTATGCCAATTACCGCCGCAGTGCAGCAGGAGGCAACCGCCAAGTTGTAACCGCCGATGTTGCCGAACTGTATGAACAATTTGCGTATGGCATTAATGCACACCCACAATCCATTCGTCATTTTTGCCGTTACCTCTACGATAGTTTACCAACCAAACCCAAACAAATTTTTTTAATTGGTAAAGGTATTCAAGCCGTTGATTTAATTTTTTATTTTAACTACAGTTACGAGCGTGTGCCTACCATGGGCATTCCGGCGAGCGATCATTTATTAACTTCGTTTATTACAGGCGTTAATGCTAGCGTTCCCGAAATTCAAATTGGCCGCATTGCCGCTAATACCAACACCGATGTATTTAATTACCTTGCGAAAGTGCAACAACACGAAGCCACGGGCAGAGCCGAATGGAAACGCAATGTATTGCATTTTTGTGGAGGAGAAAACGAAGGTTTAAATAATTTATTATGTGGCTACACCAATGCTTGGGCCGATATTGTAAGAGATACCTCGTATGGTGCAAGAGTGTATTCCTTTAGCAAAACATCTTCTGCACCCATTCAAACTAATTTAAACGATTCGATACGCGAGTTGATTGACAATGGGGTATCATTAATTACGTTTTTCGGACATGGCTCGGTAGAAGGATTCGATCAAGCTATTGACGACCCAAATGCTTATAACAATGTAGGAAAATATCCGTTTATGTTGGCCAACTCGTGCCGCTCGGGTAATATATTTATTCGTAACGATGCGCGTACTTCGGTTAGCGAACGTTTTGTTTTAACACCCAATAAGGGTAGCATCGGATTTTTGGCATCAACCGATTTAGGGTTTGTGCATGCCTTATCAAATTACTCAGGTAATTTTTACAAAGCTTTTTCAGTTACCAAATACAACCGACCCATTGGCGAAATTATTCAGGAAACAGCCCTTAAAACAGTACAGTTATACGGTAGCGATCCTATTACCCGTTTTACTGCGTTAGATGTGGTATATCATGGCGACCCCGCAGTTATTGTGAGCCAAGGAGCTAAACCCGATTTTGAAATGAAAAACCAATACCTGAGTTTTGATATTAAAAAATACGCAGACTCTATTGGTCTCACCATCCAATTAAAAAATATTGGTCGCGCGGTTAATGATTCGTTTTTTGTAAAAATAGAGCGTTACTTTCCCAATGGCGATACATTAACTATTTATAAAAAACGAACTGGTGTTTTAAACACCGATACTTTACGTTTTTTCATACAAAAAGATTTTTTTAGAGGGATAGGTTTAAATAAATTTACGGTAAGTGTAGATGCGTTTAACTTTGTTAACGAAGCCGCCGAAACCAATAACAGCACCATTGGCACGGTTGATTTAATTATTCCGGGTGGAAACATTTTACCCATTTACCCCTACAACTATGCGGTTGTTCCCTTAAACTCTTCCATCACCCTAAAAGCCTCCACGGCCGATCCGTTTGCACCCATGCAAAAGTACATTCTTCAATTAGATACAAATGATTCTTTTACAAATCCCATTCAAACCTCAACCGTTAGTAGCATTGGTGGTGTGGTAGAGTGGAACGTTAATTTACCATACAGCGACAGTACGGTGTATTATTGGCGAGTAAGTCGAGATTCTTTATCGCCCGCCGCTCCTTACATTTGGAATGAACATTCGTTTCAAACCGTTGCCAACAAAAGAGGTTGGGGTCAATCCCATTTTTTTCAGTTTAAAAATAATGCGTATCGCTTTGTTAAATTTAAACGTAATCTGCGCCGCTTCGAATTTGAAAACGATGTTAATATTGTAACCGTAAGAACAGGAGTTTATCCGCATTTGCAATGGGATTTTTTCAAATTCTTTGTCAACAATATTAATTACATGACGGGCTCGTGCGTGTTTAACGGTTGGTCTATTGCTGTATTTGATTCCGTTACGGGACAACCTTGGACGGTTTTAGCATCGCCCAATACAGGATTAATTCCGCCTTACAACGCCTGTGGTTGTTACGAGTCGAAGTTTTATAATTTCTTCTTTGGTCAAATTTGTAAAGACCACGTTAACAATTGGAATTATCAACAAGACATGTCCAATTTTATAAATGCAATTCCTACTAACGCTTACGTGTTGGCTTATACCTTTGGCATGACGGCCAATATAGTGCCGCAGTTGCCACGTAATTATACCAATGCCACATTTTCGGCTTTTGAAAGTTTTGGGTCTAATCAAATACGCACGGTAACCGACACCGTGCCTCATATTATTTTTGGTAAAAAAGGCATGTTACCGGGGCAAGCTCGCGAGGTTGTGGGACGCGATCAACGATCGGTTTTATTACTAACCGATAGCATTAAAACCAAATGGAGTAACGGCTACGTTGCATCAGAGCGCATAGGTCCCTCTTCTAAATGGAATAGTTTGCATTGGCGTTTAAAACCTTATGATACCAATGCGGGCGACACTACTTTATTAAAAGTAGTGGGCATAAGAGCTAACGGACAAATAGATACCTTGGCTACTTTTACCAAAGACAGTTCGGATGTCTTAAACTTAGCAGCCTATGCCGATGCAGCAGTACATCCGTTTTTACAATTGGTGGCCGTGATGAAAGATAACATTAACCGCACCTCGCCGCAATTAAAACGCTGGCAAGTGTTGTACGACGAAGCCCCCGAATGCGCCATTAATCCTAAAAAAGGATTTAAAGTTTTAAAAGATAGTTTGCAAGAAGGCGATGAAGTGAGTTTTATTTTTCCGATAGAAAATGTAGGTGTAAAGCCATTTACCGATAGTTTAGCCATATCGTATTGGATAGAAGATAAAAACCGAATTAAACACAATTTACCATCGCGTTTAAAAGCCAAACCTTTTTTACCAGGAGCCATTCTTTACGACACCGTTAAAGTAAACACCCTTGGTTATTTAGGAGCCAATAGTTTATGGATAGAAGTTAATCCACCTTTTAAACCCAATTATCAATACGAGCAATACCACTTTAATAATTTGGCCAATTACCGTTATCAAGTCTCGAAAGATGTTACCAATCCCCTGCTAGATGTAACCTTTGATGGGTTACGGATTTTAAATGGAGATATGGTTTCGGCTAAACCCAATATTTTAATTACGCTAAAAGATGAAAATAAATTTTTGGCGTTGAACGATACATCAGCCTTTCAGGTATTTTTAGGGAAACCTAACCAAAACCAAACTGAGCCCGTTTACTTTAATCAATACTTAAAATTTGTGCCTGCGCAATTGCCTAATAACAGTTGTCGAATTGAGTTTAATCCTGAACTTTTGGTAAACGGTAAATACACATTGGTGGTGCAAGGCAGAGATAGAAGTAAAAATAGTTCGGGCAGTTCTGAATACCGCATTCAATTTGAAGTGGACACAAAACCAGCCATTACCAACGTGATGAATTATCCCAACCCATTTAGTACAAAAACACAATTTGTATTTACTTTAAGTGGAAGCGAAATACCAGAAGTATTTACCATACAAATTATGACCATAAGCGGCAAAGTGGTGCGCGAAATTACCCGATCGGAGTTGGGTAACTTACGCATAGGGCGCAACATAACTGATTATGCTTGGGATGGTAAAGATGAGTTTGGCGATAAACTAGGCAATGGCGTGTATTTGTATAAAGTGATTACGCGTTTAAACGGACAAAGTTTAGAAAAGCGCGATACCAATGCCGATAAATTTTTTGTAAAAGAATTTGGTAAAATGGTTATTCTACGCTGATTTCACTCTCGCTCCAACATCCTTTCTAAACGATACTTAACCAAAAATAAATAGATGTTCTTCTTATATGGCATCAATTAAGCCTCCCACCATTTGGCTTTAATACCAATAAAAACACCATCGTTTTGAATAACGATAGGATATGTTTTAAGTGCGTAACTCCCTCCAGATATGGATTTACCATCTATAACATTGAATCGAAAGCGATGCACGGGACACGTTAATTCGGTTCGAATGCAAAAACCATTGGCTAAACTTGCACCATTGTGTGGACATTTTTCTTGCACGGCATAAAAAGTTGTTTGATCGCAAATGAGTAAAATTTTTTCACCCTTAACGCTAAGCGGGTAAGGTTTACTTGGCAAAACATTATTTTTGAGTGCCGCTTCGCTTTCAAATATTTTTATCCAATGGGTCTGTGCCATCATAAATCGGCTAATCCTATCATAAATTCTTCTAAGGCTTGCTTAGCCTCTTTAGCACTGCAAGTGTAATTGTTGACGATAATCGTAAAGGCCAACATTTTTCCTGATTTGGTTTTTACATACCCTGCATAGCTTCTAACTCTATTAATGTAGCCCGTTTTAGCACGTAAGTTATTTTCGATAGGAGTGCCTTTACCGATGTTAGTCATGCTTCCGCTTTTTCCAGCAATGGGTAAAGAGTTATAAAACGCTGAGTAACTGCTGCTATCGCGCGCCATTTTACAAAGGAGTTGACATAAAAAGTTAGGTGTAACCGCATTGGCACGCGATAAGCCACTGCCATCTACCATGTACAATTCGCTTATGTCTAACCCACGTTTATCCCAATGGGTTTTAATGATGCTAATTCCTTGACTGCTGTTGCCCTTGCCAATGGTGGTTAAAAATGTTTCGGCGTAGTGATTGTTGCTTTTTAAATTGGTATGATACACTAACCGTTCTAATGGCGGCGACGCGTGAGTTACCCATTCCGTAATTGCTAAACTATCGTTTTCTTTTTGATAGTTCGATTTCACTTTTTTTAATTCGGTTGGCACACCGTTTTTTTGAAGCGATTTACACATATATTCCGCGCAAAGCAAGGCTGGGTCGGGCAGCGAGGCTTCTACCTCATAATTGATTTTGTTGGGAGGAATGTACCCGTTAACTTCTTTGGTAAACCCAAGTGGGTCGCCATACACATAGGCTTCATCTTCGCTTCCTTTAGCCATTACGTTGTTGGTAATTTGTATAGGATTAGTTTCGTAGTTAGGATTTATTTTATCGAGTTTAACGCTGCTGCCTGCATTGGCACTGCTGAAATAAATACTAAACTTATTATCGTTAAACGACAAGCCGTTAGCACTTGCACCAAAATAATTTCCAATGTCGCCCCAAATCCATTGGCTATTTACCTGGCGATTAAATGCCGAAGCATCGCCTATAATAGAGCCACTCACCCGTTTTAATCCTTTTTCCTTTAAGGCTTTGGCCCATGTGTTACACAGTTGATTGGAATCGTTGTAAAAATAATCGGATTGTAAAGACGGATCGCCGCTGCCTTTAATAATTAAATCACCGTCTAAATAGCCAGTAGTGGCGTTGTATTTGCCTCTACTCAACAGGGTTGTTGTGTAGCGGTAATTTTTACCGAGCAAGTTTAATGCGCTCGCCGTTGTAATCACTTTCAACGTACTCGCTGGTGTAAGTGCTACGTGCGACTGATATTCGGCTAAAATGGTATTTGTTTTTATCTCAACAACCTGAAAACCATAAGTAGCTTGCTTAAACCCTTTGTTTTGAGTCATCGTTTTTAACCAATTGGAAGGCACTTGTGCGCAAAGTGTTAAGCCTATCCAACACCAAGTAACGATGAATGTATAATTACGCATTTTCGTTTTAGGTTAAGGGAATGGTTACTGTAAATGTAGTTCCAACTCCCACGGTGCTGGTAAAGGTAATGCTTCCATTTTTACGTTCGACCATCTTTTTTATTAAGTAAAGCCCAATACCCGATCCAGTTATGGTTGAGTCGTCGGCATTTAAACGTGCAAACATTTTAAATAATTTTTGTTCAGCGTCTTTTTTAGCAATGCCTATTCCATTATCGGCCACCGAAATATGAATGCTATCCTGAATAAGTTTTAATACAACTTCTACTTGGGCTTTAACCCCGGGTCGCTTATATTTTATGGCGTTGCTAATGAGGTTAACTAAAATTATTTTTAAAAAATGTTTACTGTACATTAAATTTTCGATTTCAATCGAGTAATGTATTGTTACGTGTTCCTCGTTCAATAAATAATCTAATTCTAAATGAATGGCATCGGTTAAAAGGCGGGCGTTCAAATATTCGGGACTTTTTTCGAGGTAGGTATTTGTGCGAGACAAATACATGAACCCATTTAAAATGGATATAAATTGTGCGGTTGATTTTTCGAGTTTTATCGTAATTTGTTGGATGCGTTCCCAATCTTTTAAGGCTTCGTACTTTTTGAGTAAGCTCACCATGCTCATTATATTGCCCGCATGATTTTTAAGATCGTGCGCTAGGCCACTATTAAAGGCTTCGAGGTACTCGTTATTTTCGGTTAGGTGTAAATTAGATTGATGCAAGGCTTCCTCTTTGGTTTTTAACGTTTCGTTTATTTCTTCGGTATGCGCCAATAAGTTTTGAATTTCGAGGCGTTGTTTTGTTTCGCCTTCGGTTAAAGTTTTTAAGTTAACCCGCATGTTTTCGAGCGAATAAATTAAGTTATCGGGAAGCAACTCGTAAGTTTTAATTGTTTTATTGAGGGTTAACACATCAAAATTACCTTTGCTTAATTCGTTACATAAATTATTTATTTCGTTTAGGTTGGCATTAATGCTATTAAAGGTATTATTCAATTCGAGTAACTCGTCGTTTATGTGTTGGTGATGATCGTGTTGACTTAACAAACCCATTTGCTTTAAATTATACGTTACGATGCGTAATTGGCGTATTACTTTTGTGAAGTAGTTAAAAACAAGTAGATAGGAACCTAGTATTAAAAGAAAGCCAATACATCCAATGATGAATAAAGTTTGTTCAAAATTTCGACGGGTGGTGCTGGCCAAACGTTGAAATAAATCGGTTACACGAATGTTGTTTTGTAATAAACTGTCGTTATTAAAACTCGTGAAAAAGTGGGTTTCGTTGAGTACGCTATTGGTATCTTTTGCAGAGTTGTTTAATAAATTTTGAATGGGTTGAGTTTGTGTTTCAAATACTTTTTTGGCAACCATAGCACTTCTTAAAACTTCGTTGTCCGTTATAGGGCTAACTTGAGCCGCTTCGGTACTAAATTTAACGGCACCTCCGTTTATTAAAAAATCAGAACAAATGCGGTGTTCTTCGAGTGCCTTTTGAAGTTTTGTTCGTGCGCTTTCTTTTGTTTGCCCCGTATTTTTTAAAAACAAAAAAGTTTGCCCTACAATACGCTGGCTTAACATACGTGTTTTACCGCTCGCATTTACATAATAGGCTATGTCGTTAAGGATTATGGCTTTTTGATATAACACGTAAGCGGATAGGCTTAGATATACTAAAAATACAAGTGCAAATAAATTCGCTTTTTTTCGTAAACTTAAATATGGCCCTATACGTTTCATTCGCTATCCGTTATAAACTCGAAGGCTATGCTTTTTACAACTGAAATTGTTTTGGCATGGTGTGTCAATGAATAAAGCATGGCTTTGGCTTCGGGTAACTCAAACACTTCTTTTAGATTTCTAATTTTTCCCATGGGTACATCGCGTTCTAAACACGCTTGCATCAATTCTTTAAATCCTAATTTAGAAATGTAAGTATCTAATAATTTATAAAGTTCGTTTCTGTTTTTTACGCGATTTTGGTTAGTAGAAAACTTGGCTTCGTTAGGTAAGGAGGTGCAACCCAAGAGTTGGCATAAATTAAAAAATTGCTTATTGCTACCCACCGCAAAAGTGATGTAATGTTTATCTTTTGTCGTAAATAATTCGCCATAAGGGGCAATGTTGGGGTGCAATGAGCCTTGCGCTTCGGGCAAATGCCCAGCCACCAACCAATTGGTGGCTTGGTTGGCTAAAGATGCAATGGCACTATTAAATAAAGAAACCTGAACCAGTGCGCCTTGCTGCGTTTTAAATCTGTTGATTAAAGCAATTAAAATAGCTTCTTTTAATTGATGTCCTGCTAACAAATCAATTAAAGCCACAGGCATTTTTACAGGAAGGCTGTTGGCTTCACCATTCATAAACATAAAGCCGCTTTCGGCTTGTAAAATTAAATCGTAAGCTGTGCGTGGCGATTGTGCCCCAAAGCCTGTAATGGCGGCATAAATTAATTGTGGATTTAATGCCTTGAGTGTTGGGTAATCTACTTTTAACTTAACATCATCGTCTTTTTTATAATTGGTGATAAGAATATCAGCATCTTTTATTAAGTCGTAAAAGTGTTGCAAGTGTTTAGCTTGGGTCATGTCCAAATCTAAAAACGTTTTACGGGCATTGACACTCCAAAAATAAGCACTAGTAGGGTCTTTGGGGTCTTCCTTTTTTAATTTCCAACTTCGAGTAACATCGCCATTGGTTTTAGGATTTTCAATTTTAATAACCGTAGCCCCTAACTCAGCAAAAAAATAGCCCACGCTTGGTCCTGCTAAAACGCCAGCTAATTCGATTACCTTTAAATTTTTAAACGGTTCAAACATTAATACAAAGGTTGAACAGGTTTATTTTGCAAAATCGTTTCTATTGTTTCGAGTACTTCGCTTGTAAGTAAGGGCAAGGCTTCTAAGGCTCCTAAGTTTTCTTTCAACTGTTCCACTTTGCTGGCTCCTAAAATAGCAGTACTAACGTGTTTATTTTTTACACACCAAGCAATAGAGAGTTTAGGTAAACTGGTCCCTAATTGATTAGCGAGTTCGTATAATGCTTTGGTTTTATCGAGTTTGCTGCTATCGCCCAAGGTACGCTCTTTTAACCAATCCATTCCTTCAATATTTAAACGGGTGTTTGTTGGATTAGCATCTATGTATTTACCACTTAATAAGCCACTTGACAACGGACTCCAAATAGTTGTGCCTAAACCATAATCGCGAAAAAGTAATAAATAGTCTTTTTCTAATTTAGTGCGCTCAAACATATTGTACTGCGGCTGCTCCATGCTTGGTCCAATGAGGTGATAGCGTTCGGCTACTACAAAGGCTTGCATAATTTCATCATTACTCCACTCGCTTGTACCCCAATATAAAATTTTACCTTGTTGAATGAGGGTGTTCATGGCCCAAACGGTTTCTTCGATGGGTGTGTTTTTATCGGGGCGATGGCAATAAAATAAATCAATATAATCTACCTGCAAACGTTTTAGTGCGGCATGGCAACCTTCAACAATGTGTTTGCGCGACAATCCGATTTGATTCGGGCGGCCTTCTTCGTATCCGAAAAATACTTTACTGCTGAGGCAATAACTGCTGCGTGGCCATTCTTTACTTTTTAAAATAGTACCCAAAACTGTTTCCGATTTACCTCTTGCGTATATTTCGGCGTTATCAAAAAAATTAATGCCAGCTTCGTAAGCGGTGCTAATGAGTTGGTCGGCTAAACTATTATCAATTTGCTTCCCAAAGGTTACCCATGTTCCAAACGATAACACACTCACTTGTAAGCCACTTTTTCCGAGTCTTCTGTATTCCATAATTTTAAATTTATAATTTATTTCCTTCGTAATTTTCGAGAGCGGTTCGCCATAAGCCAGGAACTTCTATACTTTGTTGCGTGGTGTAATCCATAGCTACCAATATGCCCAAGCCATTAGCGCATTCTATATACATTTTATTTTCGAGTTTTAACAATACGTTTTCGATGGTGAGGCTTTTTGTTCCTATTTTACTAACGCGCGTACACACGTAAATTTCATCTTGTAAGTAAACAGGTAAGAGGTGGTTTAGTTCGGTGCGTGCTAACACAAACCCATTTTTGGCCCAATTGATGTGCTGTTTAAAAACTTCATTAAAATAAACCACACGGCCTTGCTCAAAATAAGTTAGATAGTTAGCGTTATTAACGTGTCCTATTCGATCGGTATCCTTAAATCGAACTTGAATAGAAATACTATGTTTAAAGTTTAAATAGTGCATAAAACAACTGATAAATATAACTAAATAAATGTTTGGTTAAAAATCAGTAAGTTTTCAATTATTGAAATACACTTGCACAGGTATTTGTAACTTTACAAACTGTTATGGATGTTTTTTTATGCAAGGTTTTTGGATAAGAGTACTGGTTTACTTGGTTGTTTGTGCGGGTAATAAGCCGTTGTGGGCGCAAACCTCCGTGCGTGTTTCTTACTTTACAAAAGCAGGAACTTTAGCGTCGGATGAGGATGCTTTTTATTATCGGAAAAGTACAGATACATTAAATTTTTTTCGTTCGTATTATGTAAAATCGAAAACCCCTTATTTTATTGGCAAAATTTTAAAACCCAGCGATTCAACCGATCAAAAGAATATTTACACGGGGTGTTGCCAATGGTTTTACACAAACGGAAATATACAACGTGAATCGTGTTACGATGAAAAAGGAGCTTTAAATGGCATTAGCAAAGATTATTATGAAAATGGAAATCTTGCAAGAGAAGTGATGTATGCCGCTAACAAACGCGTGGGGAATACCCATACAGAGTATAGTCTTAATCGAGATAAGATAGACGTAATAGAAGATAACTTTTCGAATAATAATTTGAATTGGTTGCTTTCGCAAAACGATACGGCAGACTGGAAATTAAAATTAGGGGGCTTAGAATGTTTGGGTAAAAAAAAGGGCTATCAACTCAGTTTCCAATACTAACGGTTGCAAATGCGACCATTTCGGCAGAGGTAGCCATTAATGCCAATTATTTAGATGCAAATAATAAAGCTGGATTAATTTTTGCTTACAAAGACCAAAAAAATTTCGGGTACTTTTTGATTTCGGATTGTAAAATTTATATTGGTTACCTCAAAAATGGAAAGTTAAGTACTGTTGTAGAGGGTTGGTACGAGGAACGAATAAACGCTAAGGGATGGAATAAAGTAGGCGTTACTTTAGCTTATGATAAAGTGTTTTACGCCATTAATAATTCGTTTATTTATGCCAATGATTTTAAAGTTGTGCCTCCAACCAAAATAGGTTTAGGTGCTCAACTTATAGGTGCCATTCTATTTGATAATTTTTACGTGCGGCAATACACCAATACATTGCCAATAGAGCTTGCCGCAGGAAAAGATTGTTTATTTATTTCGGAAGAGGATTATAATTTAGTTAGCACTTCTACTGGAGTCATTTTAGATAAAAGTGGACTTATCCTAACTAATTACGCACAGTTTGAAACCAATATTCCAATTAAAGTTCAAGCGTATGTAGGCGATTCTATTCAAACGTTTCAAGCCAAGTTAGTAGCCAAAGATGTTACGCATAACATTGCTTTGTTGCGAATTTCGGATTTAGGGACTAACCAATTGCACGAACCTTATTATTCGTTTTGGAATAAAGTGGGGATTACCGAAAGTAAAAAAATTAGTGTGCATTACTTCTTAAAAAGTGGAAAATACACCATTGCAAAAAAATCGAGTAATGGTTTATTAAAGCCAGCTAATATTAAAGAAAGCTTTACAAATAGAGCAACCATTGAAGGCATTGATCGCCTAAGAAACCTATTGGGAGCGGGTGTATTTAGCACCGAAGGCGAACTAATCGGTTGCATCCAAGACACAAGATCAAACCTTAGTTTATTAACCATTCCACTTATTAATAATTTTATTTTTTACTCGAAAGAACCTGTGAGCAAACGCGAAACCGCAAAGCCTGAATTAATTTTTAAAAACATCGTTAACATTCGTGTGCAATAATACTTCGTTTGAACCCAAATTAAAGGCTCTTTACACCACGTATAGCTCGCCAAGACGCAAAGGTTCGCCAAGAAAGATGTGTATTAGTTGTTGGTGTTATACCAACATCATTTCTAAAAGATACGTTGACCCAGTTTCTTTTTCTCTTATACTTCCTCAAAAATTATACCCGTAGGCCTTGCTACGCCTATAATTTTTTTTGTCGCCTAAAAGAAAAATAATTCTGGTTCAACTTGTATCTTTTAGAACCGATATTGGTGTTAGATGGCGCGTAAAATAGCTCTTAAAACTACTTCTTAGCATAAATATTTATAAATAGCTGTTTTTATCAGACTTTGATTTTTTTTAATTTTTAGCGAAGTCTATTCGCCATTTTTCGGTATTAATCCTTAACTTCAAGGCTTCATTAATTTTATGGGAAATTATATTTTTTTAGTTTTAGTTCTCGTTTCTTTTTTTGGTTTATCTAAATTGTTTACCAAAGCTGGCCTCGAATCTTGGAAAGCATTTATTCCGTTTTATAATTTTTATTGTTTAAGTAAACTTCTCCAAAAACCGTGGTGGTGGTGCTTAATTATGATAGTGCCTGGTGTAAATATTATTATGTATGGCGTGTATGGATTTAATGTAGCCCGTGCATTTAATAAACCCGAAACAAAAGATGTGTTACTGGCTTCTCTTTTACCTTACGTTTTTTTTGTAACAGCAGGTTTGGATGCAAGTGCTAAATTTGTAGGTTTAGATAAGTATAAAAAAGAGCCAAGTGCATTTGTAAAAAATTGGTTAGACCCTATCATTTTTGCTGTTATTGCGGCTTCTATCATTCGCGGATTTTTTATTGAAGCCTTTACCATTCCTACTTCTTCGCTCGAAAAAAGTTTAATGGTAGGCGATTTTTTATTTGTGAATAAATTTGCTTATGGCCCTAAAATTCCGCAAACGCCTTTATCCTTTCCATTTGCGCACCACACCTTACCCTTAACCAAATCTACTAAATCGTATTTAGAGTGGATTAAACTCCCTTACTTTCGCTTGCCAGGTTTTGGTACTGTAAAAAATGGCGACATAGTGGTGTTTAACTATCCTGATGGCGACACCGTTTTGTTAGATCCATTTATGCAAAACACCAGCTATTATAACAACATCCATGGCCTAGCTGCCCAATTTGAAGAAGATGATCGCCGCAGCAACCAAACGCTTCAAAGCCGCGAGGTTTATAAACAAAGGGCTTGGGCGTATTTTCAAAACCCTAATAACACCAATTTATACACTGGAAACGGCACCATTGGCGAAGTTGCGTTTCGTCCTAAAGATAAACGCGAACATTACGTTAAGCGTTGTGTAGCCATTGCAGGTGATAAACTTCAAATCAAAAATGGAGAAATTTATATTAACGATCAATTGCAAGAGATGCCTTATAACGCGCAACATCACTACTTGGTAAAGTGTAAAGGCAATGTGTTTGGTTTCGATGTGAAACTTCCTGATGGTCGTCAAAGTTTAAGTGCTTTAGAGTTATTAGATAAGTACGACATTTACATTACCGAAGCCAGTTTATTGGTTGTTAACAGCGATACCAATTATTATAACTTAAATATGCCTCGGCATGTAGCCGAACAAATTAAACAATTGCCAGGTGTTTTAGAAGTAAAACGCTACATACAAAATGCAGGAGAACGCGCCACTTCTATTTTTCCGCACGACCCTGCGTATGCGTGGAATAACGATAATTTTGGTCCACTTCAATTACCCAAAGCAGGCATGACGCTGCCAATAGACACGCATAACATTTGTTTTTATGATAAAATTATTACCAGTTACGATGACGATGTACCGCATACTATAACCCGCCAAGGCGCACAGGTGTTGCGAGATGGTGTACCTATTACAAGTTATACATTTAAACAAGATTATTATTGGATGATGGGGGACAACCGCCATAACAGCGCCGACAGTCGAAGTTGGGGATTTGTACCCTTCGACCATATTGTGGGCTCGCCCTTTTTTGTTTGGTTTAGCATGAAGTACAGCGAAAATAATCCCGTAAGTGGAGCCAGTGCTATTAAATCTTTGTTTAAGAATAGCAAAGAAGGTAAATTTCGTTGGGAACGCTTTTTATGTTATGTGGACGACGGGCGTTTAACTTCCATTAAAATTCCTTTTATTGCGGCTATTTTAGTAATATGGGGATTTAGTAAATGGAATCAACGTCGAAAGTTAAAAATCTCAGAAAAAAAATAAGATCATTTCATCGCTTCTCCCATATCTAAAACATTTCAAATGGTTTGTGTATGGACTAGTGGCTTTACTTTTGTTCATTGGTCTGCGCTTATTTGTTGCCGATATTGTAAAAATAAACAGCAACGATATGGCTGATACGTTTCATAAAGGCGATGCGTTATTGATGAAAAAATGGTCGAGAAAACCTAGCCATTACGAGGTTGTGTGGTTTACTTATCCCCTCCCCGACACAGGACAAGCAACGCCGTATTTTATTCAACGCTGTGTGGCGTTACCAGGCGATTCGTTTCAAATAAACGATAAGGTTTTACTAATTAACAACCAAACTTTACCCGACACGGCCAACACACGCGAAAACTACTTTATTCAATTAGATGGCTGTTATGCCGATAGCACCACCTTACACAAATACGCTTTAAACGAAGGCGGCAGTATTTCTGATGCGTTCGACTATTCTTACGCTTTATCGAAGGCTCAAGCCGATAGTTTGCGGTTGTTTCCTTATTTAAAAAAAATGGAGCGAAAACTCGAAAAAAAAACACTCATTGACGAAACGGTTTTCCCTTATTCGGTGCATTATAAATGGAACCTCGATAATTTTGGAAAAATTTATATTCCGAAAAAAGGCGATACCTTGCGCTTAGACACCGTTACTATTGCCCTTTACGAAACACTGATTACGCGCCACGAAGCCCATACCCTATTGGTTAAAAACGACAGTATTTTTATAGACCAACAACTTAGTAAATTTTATGTTTGTAAGCAAGACTATTATTTTGTTTTGGGCGATAACCGCGATAATGTTTTTGACTCGCGAAGTTTTGGTTTTTTACCACAAACTTGCATCAAAGGTATCTTAATTCGTTCGCTCAGAAAAGTAAACCCTTAAAGTGTATGCCTATTTTACTGAGTACAGCCTATTGGCCAAGTTTAGCTTATTTAAAGCAGGTAGTAAAGGCCGATGCAGTTGTTATTGAGCAACACGAACATTATTCTAAACAAACGTATCGTAACCGTTGCGCCATATTGAGTGCCAATGGTAGGCTAAGGCTAAGTATTCCTATTCAAAAAAAAAGTGGAACTAAACAAGCCATCCGCGATGTCGAAATTTGCTACCGCGAAAAATGGCAACATCAGCATTGGAAAGCCATTGAAAGTGCCTATAAAAATTCGCCTTATTTTGAGTTTTTTGAAGCGGATATAAAACCCTTTTATCAATCCGATTTTCAGTTCTTGCTGACCTATAATACGCAACAATTAGATTTACTTTTAAAACTATTGCGGCTACAAAAAACAGTAACGTTCACCGAAACTTATCAAGCCCAAACCGAACCTACCAACGTTGATTTAAGGTCTTTAGTAACTACCGAAACCGTAACAGAGGAATGGCTATTAAAACCTTACCAGCAAACGTTTTCAGATAAATTAAACTTTGTGGCTGGCTTATCGAGTTTAGATGCGCTGTTTAATGTTGGTTTAGGGGTTAAACCATTAATAGATGCTTAAGTTGACACCAAACGCTTGCCCCATTTTGGAACAGAAAAATATATTTGCTTAACTAAATTTTAACATGCTATTAAACTCACAATTGGTAAAAGATACTTGCTTAAACCGTTTACTAGATAAACAACATTTATTAAACGAAGCCTTGCTTCAATTAAAGGAAGCCTCGGCTAACGAAACTAAAAGCACCGCAGGCGATAAACACGAAGTAGCCAAAGCACTTTTGCAGAGCGAACAAGAAAAACTTGGTCAACAGTTTCAATTAATAACGCAGCAAATACACGCTTTACAAAAAATAAATGGTACATTAAATGCCACTACTGTTTCGGCGGGTAGTTTAATCGAAACCACAAAAGGTTACTTTTTTATTGGAGCGGCTTTGGGTAAATTAAACATTAGCAATTATAGTATTACTGCTTTGTCGGTTGCAGCACCCTTGGCTCAAAAATTAATCGGATTAAAAGTAAACGATAGCTGTTGTTTAAATGAACAAATTTATAACGTAACAAAAATTTTATAAGGCTAAACTTAGCTGGGCTGGCAATAACTGAAAACTTAAACGGTGCAAAGGCGTTGTTCCAAATTGGCGAATGGCATTGCGGTGTTTAATAGTAGGATAACCAGCGTTTGTATCCCAACCGTATTGTGGGTACTGCGCGTGTGCAGCTTTCATAAAATCATCGCGATATGTTTTTGCTAATATACTGGCGGCGGCAATACTCATGTATTGAGCATCGCCTTTAATGATACACGTATGCGAAATACCTTGATAAGCGTTGAAGCGATTACCGTCAATTAATAAGTGCTCGGGTTTTTGATGGAGGGCAGCAATGGCGCGGTGCATCGCTAAAAAGGAAGCGTTTAAAATATTAATTTCATCTATCTCGCTATTGCTAACGCTTCCTACTGCAAAAGCCAAGGCTTCGGCTTCAATGATTGGGCGTAAGGCATATCTGTCCGTTTCTTTCAGTTGCTTGCTATCGTTTAATAATTCGTTTTTAAACCGACGCGGTAAAATGACGGCCGCTGCAAAAACGGGACCTGCTAAACAACCTCTTCCCGCCTCATCGCAACCCGCCTCTACTTTGTGCTTATGAAGAAAGGCTTTTAACACGGCCTAAGCTAAACTAGCAAGTGTTGCTTTGATGTTATCGAAACTAGGTTGCTCACCTGCATTATCGAGTACTTCTTCATAGCGCACAGTTCCTTCTCCGTCTATAACAAAAGCACTGCGCTTGCTTACGCCTTTCATACCAAAAGCAAACGAGTCGTAAAGGCTACCATATTGTGTAGAGGCTTCTTTATTAAAATCGCTTAATAAATCGAAATTTAAACCTTGCTCACTTTTAAATTTTTCTAAAGTAAAAAGCGAATCTACCGAAATACCTAGTACAATGGCGTTAGCTGCATTGTATTGAGCTATGTTATCGCGTATGGTGCATAATTCGGCGGTACACACACTGGTAAAGGCCAACGGAAAAAACAAGAGAACTACATTTTTTCCTTTATAATCGCTTAAACTGATTTCTTTTTTTTCTGTGTTAAACAGTTTAAAAGCTGGTGCTGTTGTATGAAGTAAACTCATAATTTAAAATTTGATTAGTAGTAATTTTTAATTGAAATTTAGAACTTAAAATTAATTAATTATTTGGTACCATTTTACGAATACCTCTAAATATAAATGTTGGATTAATTTTTTACTTAACAAAAGTAAATTGTTATTTTAGGTATAGAAAGCCTAACCAAAAGTATTTGTATCTTGCAACAGCATTTATTATGAAAAATAGTTTATTAAGTTTTAGCATTCTGATTTCGTTAACTGTGTTAGGACAGAAAACAATAAAAGAACCCGCTCTCCAATTAAAATATACCCTTCCCGAAGGTTGGAAAGCTGAAGTATATGCAGGCGAAATGCCTTGGGAAAAAGTAAACTCGCCTTATTGTGCCTGTGCTGGTATTTTATTTACCAAACAAAACAGTAATGGTGCCTTAAAAGTTATGGTTTATCCAAGTACCGTATCTGGGCTCGACTCAGCCAAACGTTATGCGGTTGGGACTTTGCGTTTCGAGAAAGTAGAGAAGTATTTTAAAACAACCAATAAAGTATTTTCGTTCGAAAAGCGTGTGTCTTACTTTACCGATACTAAAAGCGGTAAACCAACTTATGAGGTAATACGTTACATGGCGCGTCCCGAAAAAACAACGTATATCATTTACACATGGCAAGAAACGTTGAATAAGATGGACCCGAAAACTGAACGGGAATTGTTTGAAATGGTAAATGCGCTTGAACCCATACGTTAATTGTAAATAAGATGAACAGATTAGTAAATTATTCTATTGGGTTAGTGTTAGCACTAACCGTTGTAAGTTGCACTGACGACACCAAACCCGAAGTAAAAAAAATAGACAACACGCCTACCGATGTCGTTAGTAAACCACGAACGGTACCTCCCGATTTTAATTCGGATAGTGCTTTTAGCTACGTGAAATTTCAGGCAGACCTTGGTCCGCGTGTGCCGGGAAGTGTTGCGCATAAAAAAGTGGTGGCGTATTATAAAACCGAACTCGAAAAATACGGTGCTAAAGTTTATATTCAAACAGGCCCTGCTACTTCGTTTGATGGAAAAGTATGGACCATTCAAAATGTTATTGGAGAAATAAATCCGAATGCCAGCGAACGTATTTTAATAGCCGCGCATTTCGATAGCCGTCCGTTTTGCGAAAAAGAAACCGATCCTAAACGGAAAGAACTTCCTTGTCCGGGGGTAAACGACGGTGCAAGTGGTGCGGGTGTATTGCTCGAAGTGGCGCGCGTGTTGCAAACTAAAGCCCCAACAATTGGGGTAGATATTATTCTGTTCGACCTCGAAGATTATGGTAAACCATTTGGTGGTCCTGAGTCGGAAACAACTTGGTGTTTAGGTTCTCTATATTGGTCGCGTAGCCCGCACAAGCCCAATTACCGCGCCAAATTTGGTATTTTATTAGATATGGTTGGGGCTAAAGGGGCGCAGTTTCCGAAAGAAGGTTTCTCTTCCTTTTTTGCTGGCGATGTTGTAACCAAAGTTTGGAAGGCTGCTAAAACGGGTGGCTATAACTCGTTTTTTACCGATGCCACGTATGGCGAAATTACAGACGATCATTTTTACATCAATAAAATTGCTCAAATACCTTGTATAGATATTTTACACTACGATATAAGTAGAGGTGCTTTTTTTCCGCACCACCACATGAACACCGATGATTTAACTAACATTGATAAAAATACTTTGAAAGCCGTTGGGCAAACCTTGTTAGAAGTGATTTATAACGAGTAGGTGTTTTAATACAAATTTTAAAAACGTTTGCGTTGAAATGGTGCAATGGGTAAAGTTAACCCTAAATAGACAATTCAATGGAGAAAACTATTTACAATTAAGTATCTGTTAGGATATAAAGGTAAATCATTTGTAAGAAATCCTAACAGTTCCTAAATCGGAGCCATTCCCGAAGTGAATTCGGGAAAAGCTCCGCACTAAGACAGATAGTTCGTCAAAAAATTTGGCTTTAATACCAAGTGAACTTATATTTTAGTCCAAAGATGCGAAGTTATTTTTTATCAGGACGATGAAAAAATTTGTTGCATAGCATAGCCTACGGAACAAATTTTTAAAGAAGTAATGATGAAAAAGAACGAGTAGATTGGACTAAAATATAAGTTCACTTGGTATAACTCTCTATTTCTATCTAACTCATTTTTTAAATGTTGATTTTAAGCATTTTACAGAGTTAGATATTTTATTCTAAAGAACTTCTTTCTTGAAATTACGGTTAAAGCGGTGCCATTAGAAATTTATGTTGCATGTAAACACTGTTACAAAAAATAATTAATTTTTATGAGGTAATGTAATTTTTTAGTATTATATTTATCTAGTCTATGCTTTCACACCATTGAAGCAGTAGAGTTTAACCAAAAGTGTAAAAAATAACTAGGAGGAAACATGATGAAACCAAAAACATCAAAATGGCTACAAGTTGAAGTATGTGTGTTGTATTGTTGCTATAAAATGGCGGGTATGAAGTAGTTAGCAGTAATTTTATGACGACAATGCTAACAGACAATTATGAACTAAAAAATAAAAAATGACAATAGACATAACAGCAGCAGCAATTGCGACAATTATCTCAAGTTGTGTGGCTACAATTGTTGCGTTACGAATTAACAAATCAAATGCTAAAAAAGCACTCAACGACCAACTTGACGGAATTATTAAAATCGCTATTCAGTATCCATATTTAGAAAATACTGCTTTTGCAAACACTTGGACAGCAAACAGAAATTCAGAGGATGAAAAATATTTGCGTTACGACAATTATTGCACATTAGTTTTTAATTATCTGTCCAGACTTTGTGAACATTACAACTTTGACAAAGTAGAAATTGTCTCGTCCTGAATTTAGTTGACACATTTTGGTTAATAATCCTAATACAAATTTACACTTTTAAATTAATCCTAAATTGGGTTTACACAGTCTAAGTTTCGCCAAAAAGTTATTCTGAATTTTT
>JAAFIL010000047.1 GCA_013297775.1 Bacteroidota bacterium | reverse complement strand
GATAGGTTTGAACTCTTCAAATTTTGGTTGTGGAGATTGGGAAAAAGTGCTACCAACATAAATAAACAATGTAATTATAACCAAACTGGTTAATTTTATGAGGTTATATTTTGGGGTTGATTTAATCATAAATAGCGAAGCGTGAACAGAACTTATAACCATTTCAGGAACCTCCAAGCCCCATCCAAAGCATAAGCAAGTCCACGCTCCTTACGGAGCGTTTCACCTGCGTAGCTTTGGATTAAATTAAATTTGGAGGTTTTGAAATGATTTAAAGCAAAACGCAATTTTTTATATAAGTTACTTTTTAATTATATCGTATAGTTCATTAATAATTATCAATCAAAGATATTAAAAAAACAAACAAATTATTCTTAAATAAAAATCCATTATTTAATAGGTGTAAAAATTTAAAAAATGACCTTAAAAATATATAGTTTTTTAGCCTTACTCACTATTTATTTATTCACTTAGAATATATGAATAGCCGTTATTGCCTGTTTTATAGTGCTTAGTTATCCGATTCAGTTTTATTCCTAAATAAATAGCCTTAGTAATTGAATTATAGGGGTCAACCAGTTTTTTATGTAATTGCGGCTCTATTCTTAAAATTAGCTCAACAATTTTTTTACCAGTAATGGGCTTTTGGTGGCGTTCCATCACAAAACATATTTTATCTATGTAAGTCCATTCAGGATTGTAACCAACATACTTTTCTAAGACATCATCTTCGCCATAAAATAGGCTCAGTTTTTTTTTGAGATTCAAAATTTCTGTTTGGTTTTTTTCTGCTTCTTGCTCAAATGTGTTAATCTCTTTTTCACAGCCTTTTAGTTCATTTACTAATTCTTTAATAAGTGCTATAAATTGAGGTTTGGTAAAGTTTTCATACTTTTTCAACTGGTATTTTTCGTTGATGTACTGAGCTTTTCCAGCGTATTTTTTATTTTTTCTTGTTTCCATTTGCTCTACTACTTAGTTTGTATAATCCAATTACCTTGCTTCTACCATAAAGTATATAGTTACTACTTCAATTCTACCTTGTTTCTACCTTTATCAACCTTGTTTCTACCTTTAAAGTATGTAGGAAGTACATTAAAGTATGTACTTCCTACCATTTTTTTAACCTAATAACTTGATAAGGCTCTTTATTTGTTCCAGTTTTTCAGGACTTAAATTCTCTAATTGAGGTAATAAGTCTATAATTTTGTTCTTATCTTCTGCCTCTTCATTTGGTATATCTAAAAGATTAATGTTCTTATTAAATTTATCCATTTCATAAAATAACTTACCATGAGAAAGATGAGTATATATTTCCGTGAATTTCCGATTCTTATGACCTAATAATTTTTGTCCGACCCTTTCAGGAATACCGTATATAAAACAGATTGTAGCAAAACTATGACGGGCAACGTGAAAGGTTAGATATTTGTCAAGTTTTGCTTTAGCCTGTATTTTTTTAAGATGCTCATTAACTTTTTGATTTGTCATTTTTGAGAAAACTATATCCCCGTTGTTGTTTTTATCAATAATTTGCTTTGCCTTATCAATTAGAGGAATTACTACTTGGCGTTTTACCTTGTGCATAGGCATTTCGATATACTCCCTATTAATTCTCTCATTTGTTTGTGGGTTTGTAACAAACTTAGAAAATATATGTGTCTGCCTGTTTAAACTGGTCATATCTCTAAATCGTAATCCAGTATAACAACAAAAAAGGAATCGTTCTAAGGTCTTATATTCTCCGGGACTTAGCAAACCCATTTCACTTCTTTTATTCCAATCTGAAATTGAGTAGTTTTCTTGCGGTTTATCTAACCCCTCATACTCTGCATACATTCTTTCCAGTACGGCTAAATCTTCGGGTTCTAAGAAATCACGAGATGTTAACTCTGCGTCCACTTCTTTTAATTTAAAATCTTTAAATGGATAGGCTTCTTCTAAAAAATCGCCATTTTTAATAGCAATTAAAATAAGGGTTCTAAGAATTTTTAAACTTTTGTGTACAGTAACATCGTTGTTGCCCAATCCACGTTCAGCTATTGGAGCTTTCATATAGCCCTCAAATTCTACTAAAAATTTGTGGTCAATATCACCCAAGAGCAAACGAGGTCTAAAATTTTCAACTTTTGTAACAACAGATTTATAATTTTTAACGGTGTATTCTGAAAGGTGGTGCTTTCTTCTTTCGGTTAATTCCTTTATGAAATAATCATAAAAAGATTCATGACTTGTTGTTCTTAAAAATTGGCTTTTGAAAGTTTCTAACGTCAACGGTTTATTCAGGAGTTCATATTTTAGAATAATATCATTAGCCTTTTTTTCGAGATTAATGATGTAGTGGTTTATCTTTTCAGAATAAGATGCCGTTTTATTTAATCTATTTTTAGCCCTATCCCAAGCGTAAATAGCGTATCGAAATTCGGGTAGTGTTTCAAGTATTTTTTCGTTTGTTAAGTGTTGCCATTCTTTTTTTAGCGGCACATACTTACCAGTATTGTACCTAAATCTATTTTCAGAATTTAACGCAAACTGGAAAATGATTTGCACCGAGCCATCGGTTTGTGGTCTATCTAATCTTAATATGAAACTTATTTTTGAACTCATTTGCTTTAATATATAACGGTTAATAATTGTATTAATTACAGGTCGAAACTGGGAGGTTCAAAAAAGTAACATTTTTTGGCTTCCAGTTTCCACTTTGGAAACTGCTGGATACAGATTGGAACCGAAATTTTAGTTAAAAGAGCAAAAAAAAGTTTTTTGGGCTTACACCCATACTGCCTAAAAGCCTTGAAAATAGGGGAAAATAAAAAAGCAGCAAATTTTTCTTTTGCTGCTTTACTACTACTCGTAGCCCGTACGGGAATCGAACCCGTGTTTCGTCCGTGAAAGGGACGCGTCCTAACCCCTAGACGAACGGGCCAAATTTATCATTTGGGAGTGCAAAATTATATATTTAATTCTAATTCACCAAATAAAAAGTGATTTTTTTAAGGTTGTTTCTTAGAAAAGATACTGTTCTATTACGCACAAGCATTGCCCCGAAATTTCAAGAAATGGTATAAATTCATTAGATGGTTTGTTGAGACTTCATTTCTGAATAACTGTTTATTGCCACAAAGCTGTTAATGCCATTGAGACAGCCTCCAATAACCCAAAAATTAAAAAAAAATATTTATCCTAAATTATACAATAGGAATTTATTACAAGCCGAAATCCCTTCAAAAAATAGTGGACTTCGTTACTTTTTCTTCATCAGCATAGTGTTACTATGCCTTAGTCGAAAAAGAGCCTGTTTTATCGGACTTTTGCCTCTCACTACGATTCCTATTGCATAATTCCATCTAACTTATTTTTAAGCGTTTCTTAATTTCTCTTTCCCCTCGTCCTTGTTTGAGCGTTAGCGGAAACGAGGACGTGCTAAATGGGCGTTTGTAACGCCAACGCTATCACTTTATCTGCGTTACAAACGCAGTTCTAAAACGTCCTCGTTACGCTTCGCTAAACAAGGACGAGATAAAAACATTTCTAATCACTGCGGCAGGTTTTGTTTTGTGATAGATTTCGACGGTTTATCTCCATCTAACTCATTTTCAAATTTTGATTTTAAATAGTTTACAGAGTTAGCTATTTTATTCTAAAGAACTTCTTTCTTGAAATCTCGGATAATCTGGGTTCATCCGAATAAAAAACCACAAGCGCAATAGCCCAAATAGTCATCGCATCAAGATATATAAAAAAAACCTCGTGCATAATAAATGCAACGAGGTTTTTAAGAATTGGGGATTTGGTTTAGTAATTATCCAACAATTTTTTTCATGCCATCGGCCATTTTTATGGCTTCGTATAAATTAATGATGCCGCCGTTTTTACCTAATTTAGAAAATTTGATAAGTTCATCTTTTGTACCAGGCTTAATTACTTTTTCGCTTTTGTAAGTTTTAATCGAACTCTTAATCAAAATCTTTTTAATTTGTTGTGGGGTTAAGCTGGGGTAATACGATTTTAAAACAGCCGCTACACCGCAAGCTACGGGGCAAGCCATGCTGGTTCCACTTGCATCTTTGTAAACGCCTTCGGGTGCTGTTGAATAAATATCAACGCCCGGCGAAAAAATATCAACCGTTTTTTTACCGTAGTTAGAAAAACCCGCCACTATTTTTTGTTCGGGTTTCCAACTAAGCGCGCCAACATCTATAAAGTTAGAGGCTTGTTTTCCGTTTTCGTAATTTTTGCAAGGGAAATGAATTTCGGTATCAATATCTTTGCTATCGTTACCCGCAGCGTGCATCAACAAAACGCCTTTACTTTCGGCATATTTAACGGCATCATCTACTGTTTTTTTATCCCAACTAAAGGCTTTACCAAAACTCATGTTAATGAGTTGCGCGCCATTGTCAACGGCATACCGAATGGCATTAGCTACATCTTTATCGCGTTCGTCGCCCGATGGCACGCAACGTACACTCATAATGCGAACATTGGCAGCTACACCGTCCATTCCTTTTCCGTTGTTGCGCGAGGCGGCTATAATGCCCGCTACGTGCGTCCCATGAAACGAATCGGGACCTTTGCAATCGGCATTTCCGTAGTTGCGTTCGTTAGGGTCGTCGTAGTTATCTTTTACAATATCGGCGCGTGGATCAAAATCTAAATTTAAACCATAGTTAACGTAACCGCCCAATTGTTCAACACCTTCTTTTACATCTTTAATGGCTTCATCCAAGTTGGGAATGCCACTTTTAAACATATTAAGGCTAATGAGTTTAAATTGTTTTTCTTCCTTGGTTTGAGCTTCAAATTTGGTAACATCCTCGGGGGTTACAACCGCTACGTTAGTTTTAGCTTTTATACTTTTATCCAATTTTTGAAGACCGTCGTAAAGAAATACAACTTGATTATAACTGGGTTCAAAACTAGCTTTTATTTCTTCGTAACTTTTTTTCAAGCTAAGGTAATAAGCTAACTCTTTTTTTTCTGAACTTGTTTTAAAATCAGCTTCGGTTTTACCTTCATATTTGGGTTTGTATTTTCGTAATAAACGGGTTACCTCTAAGTTATCGTAACTTACATTTTTACCATCTTTCCCGCCTTGAAAATTCCAACCGTGTATATCGTCTATGTATCCGTTTTTATCATCGTCAATTCCGTTGCCTGCAATTTCGCCCGGATTAGTCCACATGACGTCTTTTAAATCTTCGTGCAAATAATCTACACCACTATCTAACACGGCAACAATAACGGTATTCGACTTTTTATCTTTTAATAATTCGGCATAGGTTTTTTCGGTGCTTACGCCATTTACCTTATCATTAGCAGGGTCGAGGTTAAACCAATTATCTGGACGCTTGTTTTGTGCATTCATTAGCATAACGCTTAACAAAGCAACAGTAACGCTTATTTTTTTCATATAATTTTTTTAATCGTTTTATTGAGGTTAAATATAACCAGTTTGTTGAAGTAGGAGTGGTGAATTATTGCGAATAATTTACCACTCCTGTATTTTTACATTTCTTAACTCATTTGCGCTACGGCTTGTATCACATCGTGTTTCGTGATGATGTGCATACTGCCACCTAAATCGCGCAACAAAACAGCGTTATTATCTTTGGTGATGAGTTTACTTACTTCTTCGATGGGAGCTTGTTCGCCCACAATAGGAAACGCGGCTTGCATTAAGCCTTCTATGCTTTCGTTTTTGCTATCTGGGTTTTCGATCAATTTATTAAATAAATAATTGTCATTTAAACTGCCTACAATTTCTTTATTTTTTACAACGGGTAGTTGCGAAATGCTGAATTTATTCATAAGTGCCAAGGCTTCGTTCATGGTGGCTTGCGCATCTATGGTTACTAATTTTTGATTTCGGTGCGAGGCAATTAAATCTATGGCTTTGGGTTTTTTGATTTCGAGAAAATGGCGGTCGCGCATCCAATCGTCGTTAAACATTTTGCCCATGTAGCGGGTGCCGTGGTCGTGAAAAATAACAACTACCACATCGCCTGGTTTAAATTGATCTTTCATTTGTAATAAGCCTGCCATGGCACTTCCGGCACTATTGCCCACAAAAATACCTTCTTCGCGTGGGATGCGTCGGGTCATTATGGCGGCATCTTTATCGGTTACTTTTTCAAAGTGATCAATGGTATTAAAATCTACATTTTGCGGTAAAAAATCTTCGCCAATGCCTTCGGTGATGTAAGGGTAAATTTCTTCTTTATCAAAAATGCCTGTTTCTTTATACTTTTTAAAAACGGATCCGTAAGTGTCTATCCCCAATATTTTCACATTCGGATTTTTTTCTTTTAAGTATTTTCCTGTGCCACATATTGTTCCACCCGTGCCAACACCAACTACCAAGTGTGTAATTTTTCCATTGGTTTGTTGCCAAATTTCGGGACCCGTTTGTTCGTAGTGGGCTACGGCGTTACTGGGGTTATCGTATTGGTTGGGTTTCCACGAATTGGGAATTTCGTTCACTAAACGCGACGATACCGAATAATACGAACGTGGGTCTTCGGGTTCTACATCCGTTGGACAAACCACTACCTCTGCACCAAACGCACGCAAGGCATCCACTTTTTCTTTGCTTTGTTTATCGGTGGTGGTAAAAATACATTTATAGCCTTTAATAACCGCACCAATGGCTAGGCCCATTCCAGTGTTGCCGCTGGTACCTTCTATAATAGTGCCACCTGGCTTTAAACGCCCATCTTTTTCGGCATCTTCAATCATTTTAATGGCCATGCGGTCTTTAGTAGAGTTGCCCGGGTTAAAGGTTTCTACTTTGGCCCATACTTCGCAAGGTAAATCTTTTACGATACGGTTTAAACGTACCAATGGAGTATTGCCAATGGTTTCGAGGATATTATTACAAACTTTCATATTCTTAACAAAACTCTAAATTACTGATTTAGCCAATTAAAACGGACTAATGGATTAATGATAGTTATTAAATACTTTCCAACTTTGCGCGTAAGCTAATTGCAATTCATCGAGATTGAGCCCAAGGTTTACACCATTTTTATTCATGAAATTTTCCACTTCTTCGGTTGCAATGTTTCCAGTTAACTCTTCTTTAGCCATGGGGCAACCGCCAAAACCGTGAATGGCTGCATCGAAACGGCGACACCCTGCCTCGTAAGCGGCTTTAATTTTGCCGAATGCTTGGTCTTTCGTAGCGTGTAAATGCGCCCCAAATTCTACGTTCTTTAATTCGGGAATGAGTGCCGAAAATAAAGTGGTGATGCTTTCGGGCGTGGAGCTACCAATGGTATCGGAGAGGGCTAAAATTTTTATGCCCCGTTTGTTTAATTCGTAAGCCCATTTAATGGCAATATCAGTATTCCACTCATCGCCATAAGGATTTCCAAAAGCCATAGAAATGTAAACAACCAATTCTTTATTGTGTTTTAAACACAGTTGATGAATGTCTTCTACACGACCCAAACTTTCTGTAATGCTGGCATTGGCATTGCGTTGTTGAAATGTTTCGGAGATAGAAAATGGAAACCCTAAGTAAGCAATTTCATCGAAGGCGCAGGCTTCTTGTGCGCCGCGCACGTTGGCAATAATGGCCAGCAATTTAGTGCGTGTTGCACTTAGGTTTAAACCTTTTAAAACCTCTACCGTATCTTGCAATTGTGGAATGGCTTTGGGCGATACAAAACTTCCAAAATCAAGGGTATCAAAGCCAACGTTTAATAAACGGTTTAAGTATTCAATTTTTAGTTCGGTGGGTATAAATGCTTTGATACCTTGCATGGCATCGCGCGGACATTCGATGAGTTTCATATTTTTTTTAAGGCTTCGATGGTTATAATGCGGTGCGAGGACGTATCCATTTTTATTAAATGCGTGGTGTCGTGAAGTGCGCCCGAAAACGTACTTTTTAGTTGAATAACTTTTATCCAATAGGTGTTGGCGTTATTGGTGAAGTAAAGCATGGTTTCGTTTATAAACGGAATTTCTCTTTTTATTAAACTGTCTTTTAAAATAATTTGTTCTGCCTTTAATAAATAGTTATGAGTTTCATTAATATTTACATAAATGGCCTCTACATTTTTAAAGCCGCCATGTTTAGCCAAACGGCTTTCTATTTTTTTATTGAGTTGGGCAATGCTATCTTTTAATCGGCTATTGAGGTTGCATCCCGCTACTGGCGAAAATAGTAACCCATAACGCTTTGCAACTATTTCTTGGGCTTGAAAGTGAAGGTAAGAGTTGAGTAGTTCACAATCTAAAATGGTAATTAACGAGTCGTTTGTTTCTGTTTCGCCATCGGGTGTTGGGGCGTTAGAAGTGCCACAACTACAAAGTATGAGTAGCAAAACCGCTATTAAAAAAGTATGTTGTTTAACGTTCAAGAATGGCTTTATTAATGCGTTTAATTAATGCAGGACCTTCGTAAACAAAGCCTGTGTAAAGTTGAATTAAGTCGGCACCCGCATCTAATTTATCGAGGGCATCTTTAGCCGAGTGAATGCCGCCTACACCAATAACGGGAAACGCTTGTTGGGATTGGGTTTTAAGGTAACGAATAACCTCGGTGCTACGTTGACTTAACGGCTGTCCGCTGAGGCCTCCAGCACCAATACTTTCAAGTTCTTCGGTTGGGTAATCTAATCCGCTTCGGTTAATGGTGGTGTTGGTGGCTATAACGCCCGCTATTTGCGTTATTTTTACAATGTCTATAATGTCATCTAATTGTGTGTTGGTTAAATCGGGCGCAATTTTTAAAAGGATGGGTTTAGGTGCCGGTTTACTTTTGTTTAAATTTTGCAAGGTATTTAATAAAGCGGTGAGGGGTTCTTTCTCCTGTAAATCGCGCAAGTTGGGCGTATTGGGCGAGGATACATTGACTACAAAATAATCCACCACATTGTAAAGGGCGTTAAAACAAAGTACATAATCGTTAACTGCTTGCTCGTTGGGTGTTACTTTATTTTTACCAATATTGCCGCCAATAATAAGGTTGGGGTGTTCTCGTTTTTTTAAATGGAGTGCCGCGGCCTCTACACCTTTGTTATTAAAACCCATGCGGTTAATGAGGGCATTATTTTTTACCAAACGAAACAAGCGGGGTTTAGGGTTACCTTCTTGGGGTAGGGGAGTAACCGTTCCAATTTCGATAAAGCCAAAACCAAAATTGGCCAATTGATTAAATACTACGGCATCTTTATCGAGGCCAGCAGCTAAACCTACGGGGTTTTTAAACCTTAACCCAAACAATTGCCGTTCGAGGCGTTGATCGTTAACGTTGTAAAGGCGGCGAAATAGTTGGGTTAAAAATGGAATTTTACAAGCTAATCGAATGAAATCGAAGGTTTTATAGTGCGCTTCTTCGGGGTTAAGCCGAAACAAATACGATTTTAATAATGGATACATAAATTAAGCACATAAAGTTACGGTTTAAACGGCTTTAACCCATCAACAATTTTTAAGTAAACTATTTTTTATTGACGCAAAAGGTGAATAATTTTTTAAATTGAGAGGATAAACGGCTAAAAAACGGGTTAAATAAGAAATTAACAGGGTACTTGTTAAAAAAATAAATAGATTTCTTTAAGTTTTTTTGTGATACTTCAAAAAAAAGCATAATTTTGCACCCAAATTTAAATTTAAATAAAAAATCAAAATGAAAAAAGTATTATCAATTATTGCTGTAGCTGCATTGTCAGTTACTTTCGTAGCTTGTGGTCCTTCTAAGGAAGAAATGGAAGCTCGTGAAAAAGCTAAAAACGATTCAATTGCTGCTGTAGAAAAAGCTAAAGCTGATTCAATTGCTGCTGTTGAAGCAGAAGCTGCTAAAGCTGCTGAAATGGCTGCTGCTGAAGCTGCTGCTAAAATGGCGGATTCTTTACGCGCTGATTCTATTGCTAAAAAATTAATCAAAAAGAAATAATTGTAGCATGTATAAAGAACCCCTCTCGAAACAGAGGGGTTTTTTTATGTCCAATAGTTTCAAAACTAATTTCAAAACTAAAGGGTAGTGTTGTTGCACCCCTGACATAACCTTGTCATTACCGCTGTTTAGATTTGTTTTATAATTTAAAACGTTAGAACAGATGAATAAAAATCTTAAAACAGAAACCCTACCTGCCTTTTTGGTAATGGGTATTGAGGTAAAAACGGCTAATGCCCCTGGAAAAGCCGAAAAAGACATTCCTGCGTTGTGGGAAACATTTATGAAACAGGATATTATTTCTAAGATTCAGTTTAAGATTACGCCCGACGTATATTGTATTTACACCCATTATGAGGGTGATTACACGCAACCTTATACAACATTTTTAGGCTGTAGGGTAAGCAACGCCGAATTTATTCCGGAGGGATTACGTGTTTTAACTATAAATGCTGGGCATTATTTTAAAAAAGAAGCAAAAGGCGATTTAACGCAAGGTATTGTTTTTGGTGCTTGGCAAGAGATTTGGCAAATGCCTTTGGATAGGGCTTACACCGCCGATTTTGAGGTGTATGGACAAAAAGCAAGCAACCCTAACCAAGCCGAAGTAGATATTTATGTGGCGTTAAAATAAACATGGCATCGAATCCCAAAGATATATTTTACTTAGAGCAGCCCGAACCGCACAAGGGCTGCTTGTTGGCCTTACGAACCCTTATTTTAAGTGCCGATGATTGGGTACTCGAAGAATGGAAATACGGTTTACCTTTTTTTAGTTACAAAGGAAAACTATTTTGTTACCTCTGGCTCCATAAAAAATACAAGCAACCTTACATTGGTTTTGTGGAAGGGCATCGGATGAATAACAGCGCGCTGTTGCAAGAGAAAAGGGTTCGCATGAAAATTTTAGTAGTTGCATCCGATAAAAATTTACCAGTTCGAACCATTCGTCGTTTAGTTAAAGAAGCACTTTCGTTTTATAAAAGTGGAATCATTCCTATAAAGTGAAAGTAATTCCATATTTAACGTTTCTGAGAATTATTTTAAGGCTTCAACTAAAATTTGTTCAGCTACAATACCCGTTTTACGAAACGTTTCTACCCCGTTTTTAATAACGATAAAACAAGGGATTTCGTTAACCTGCAAGGCATTCATTACTATTTGGTCTATGCCTCCGTCTATTTTTATAAGTTGAACAGTTGGGTAGTGTTTGGCAATGCTATCAATAACGGGCTTCATTTTTATGCAAGGGCCACAATATTTCGATTGAATACAAATTAAATTTATTCCATTCGGTTGAAGTAATTTTTGAAACGACTCTAAGCGCATTTGATTTTGATTTTCACTTTTTTCTTCGGTGTAAGAAAGGCTTCGCCACGCATTGATACCGCCTTTTAATTCGATAATACTTGTAAATCCTTTTTCTGCTAAATCTTTGGCGGCTTTATGGCTTCGCCCGCCAGATAGGCAATATACATAAACAGGTTTTTGTTTATTTAAAACGGCAATGGCTTTTGCGTATGCCGAGGCATCGGTAATATCGCCTAAAATACAATTGGCCAAATGTCCCGATTTATATTCATCCATTGTTCTAACATCTAGTAACTGCAACTCTTTCTCTACTTTTATTAAGTTTTGGAATGCTGTTGCATCCACCTCTTTTATGGCGGCTTGCGATTGGCATTGGGTAAATATTCCCAAAAACAAAAGGTTTAAAAGGCATTGCGATAAAATCGTTTTCATAATGTGTAAAAGTATAAAACTAATTATTATAGTGAATGAATGGTGAGCAACGATTTTTGTATATTTAGGTTTTAGTTTAAAATAAAGTTAATGCAAAAGCTAGTGTTTACCTTAATTGCCTTTGGGTTGCTTTTAGGAGCTTGCCGCAAAATCGAAACTATTCCAGCCGATGCAGCTGTTCAAAATCCGCCTCCACCAAGCAATTCGGGTATCTACTCTGGTTTTTTTGTGATGGAATGCCATAACGAGTTCGATACGTTAAGTAAACCTACAAGTCCTGTTTATTATACGCCGTGGGTACGTTTATTCGACATCCCACAAAACGATTATTCTATAACAAAAGGGAAAAACATGGGGGCTTTGGCGGCCATTACCACACAAACGCAAACCACATTTTTTAATTATATTAATAACTTAAATACTTACTTAGGCAATAACTTAAGTGCGTTTGATAGCACGGTAACTTATAATTTTTCATCTTCCAATTTGGCACTAACTTCTTTTTCTTGCACACATGTAGATTCGTTTTATTCTATCCCCCCCCTTTATGTGGCTATTATTCCGCCTCAAATTACTTACACACAATCTTTAAGTTTGCCAATGCCCACCACTACTGGTTTCGACGAAATTGTAGTATTTGTTAAACGCCTCAATGGCACGCCGCTTTCTGTTATTAAACGTTTTCCAGCGGGTTCTTCTCAATTAGTCTTAAATCCAAATGATTTTACGACTGTACCACTTGGTGTTCAAAATGTTGAAGTAATTATAAAACGTTATAAAACCAAACGTATCAATGGCAAAACCTATCGCTTCGAATACCACAACGTGATAACGATTGCCAAGCGTTTTATTTAATTGTTAAATAACAATTTGGTCGTATTTAGTTGATATTCTCTAAAAGACAAGCGTCTATTTTATATTTATCTTTGACTATGCAAAAAAAAATACTTTTTTGTTTATTTTGTTTGATAGGTCTTAATCTAAAAGCACAAGTTATTATATCAAGTGGTTTTTTTACTTACACGCAAACCTTTGGTGCAAGTGGTCCTGGTTCTTGGACAGATAATGTTTCTTATTTAGGGTGGTATCAATCTTCGAGCGCAACTTATCAAGGTTATATCAATATTACAACCAGTCCACCATCTAACAGCGGTGGTGTTTATACTTACCAATGTGCCAGCAATGGCGATGTTAAATTAGGTTCGCGTGCTTCGGGCGGCTCGGGTACTATTCGCTATGGAGTTCGTTTGCGCAATACCTCGGGAGCCACCATTCAAAGTATTAATGTGGCTTACGATTTTTTTCAATTGTCGCTTGCACAAAATGGTGGAAACGTTAACACCATTTCTTTCGATTACCAAGTAGGTGCTACACTCACAAGTTTAACTACTGGTGCTTGGACTTCGGTTGCCGCACTTAACTTTTCGGCTTTACAATCTAGTACAGTTCTCGGTGGCAGCCAAATTTTAGGTTACCCTTGTACACAAACTGGTGCCAGAAGTGCGGTGTGTATTCCTGTTTCCATTCCTAACAACAACGAAATAATGTTGCGGTTTAGCGATGTGGACGACTCGGGCAACGACCACCATTTGGCCATAGATAATTTGGTTGTTAACACATTCACTAACAATATATGTTCACCCTTACCTGTTACGTTATTGGCATTCGATGTTCAAAAAGCAGAAAACAATTCGCGTCTTGTTAATTGGATAACGGCATCTGAACGCCAAGCTAAATCGTTTGATATAGAAGGTTCATCCAATGCGATTGATTTTTTAAATCTAAAAACGGTAAGTGCCATAGGCGAAAGCGAGAGTAAAACTACTTACTCGTATTTATTAAATCAAAACCAGTGGATGCCGTACACGTATTTTAGGTTAAAACAATGGGATCAAGATAATAGTTATACTTATAGCCCAATTGTATATGTTGGAAACACAAACACCCATTCGCTTCAAGCGTATTTTGTAATGCCTTCTGGCGAAACAACATCAGTCCCTCTTCTAATTTTAAAAAGTAACGCCACCACGTTTTATACGCTTAAAGTTATTAACACTTTAGGGCAAGAGGTGCTTCAAAAAACAGGTCTTTTTTCAGAGTCGGGCAGCGAAACGGTTTTATTAACGGCTCTACCAAAAGGCGTTTATACGGCGTATGTTCAGCAAGGCAACGAATCGGTAATAACCAAACTGTTAATACCTTAAAGTTAGCTTTTTTGAAATCGGAGTTAAAACAAGTTCAACTCGTTTACCTATCATTTTGGCGCAACTCATAAAATTTTAGGCAGATTAATAAGCATGAACTATTTTTTAATTTAATTTTAATGTACTTTTAACTTATAAAAAAAAGACTATGGGATTATTTGATAAAATTAAAAATGAATTTATAGATATTATTGAGTGGGTTGACAACACCAATGATACCATTGTTTGGAAATTTCCGCGCTATCAAAATGAAATTAAAATGGGGGCACAATTAACCGTGCGCGAAAGTCAAGTAGCGGTTTTTATGAACGAGGGAAAAATAGCCGATGTATTTGCACCCGGGCGTTACGAGTTACAAACACAAAACATGCCTATTTTAACTACTTTACGAGGCTGGAAATATGGCTTCAACTCACCATTTAAAGTAGATGTGTTTTATGTAAGCACCAAACAATTTATAGACCAAAAGTGGGGCACTAAAAATCCCATCACACTTAGCGACCCACGCTTTGGGTTTATTGAATTGCGCGCTTTTGGAACGTATGCGTTTAGAGTGAATGATGCGGGTAAATTCATTAAAGAAATTGCTGGCACTAACGAAAGTTTTTCTACCGAAGAAGTGGCCGAGCAATTGCGCAGCATGATTGTAACCAAATTTAGCGATGCTGCTGGCGAAGGAAATATTCCAGTTGAAAAGTTTGCCGCTAACTTAGAAGAGTTATCGCAATTAGGAAAAGATAAACTCAATACCGACTTTACCGAATATGGATTAAACATTACTAAATTTTTGGTAGAGAACGTTAGCATGCCCGAAGATTTGAAAAAAGAAATTTTCAATTACTCGCGTTTAAATGCCATTGATATGAATAAGTTAGCACAATTCAATACAGCCAATGCCATAGGCGATGCTGCCAAAAACCAAGGTTTAGGTGGAGCAGGGGTAGGCATGGGCGTAGGTTTTGGCATGGGCAACATGATGACCAATATGTTTAATCAAACGGGAATGACCAATGCAGGTGGAAATGCAACGCCGCCGCCGCCACCCACTACTCAATTTCATGTGGTGGTTAATGGGGCGCAAGCAGGGCCTTTTGCCATTCAACAATTGCAAGCCATGGTAGCTGCGGGGCAATTAACTACTGCCACACTGGTATGGAAAGCAGGCATGGCCAATTGGGCGGCTGCCGAAACGCAAGTAGAGTTGCAAGCACTCTTTGCAGCAGTGCCACCGCCACCGCCGCCAGTACCGCCAAGTGTATAAATTTTATAAGTAGTAAGCAGGTGTAATGCCTGCTTTCTTTTTTATAATGGTGTGGATTTTAATTCGGTACAAGAATAGTTTAAATAAGTTGTGGTTAATTACCAAGTAACTTTTAGTTAAAAGAAAGACACAAATCCCAAAGAAAAAAATACAACAACTAAAAAACGGCTATGGTATAAGTCAAACATTTACCTAAATTAAATCGTGTAAATACTTTTAATTAAAATAAAACTGTTTCATTCATTTATACTAATTGTAATTATGAGGTAGTCCAAATAGGCGAAGTTATTCACTTTGGCTGCGCTCAGCATAAATTTTACTTAAGCGATGAAAAAAAACCTTGCATAGTAGTAACTACCTGAGATTTTTTTGAAGAAGTATAAATAAAAAAGAACAAGTAGATTGGAATATATAATCCGAGATTATGCAATAGGAATCTATTACGAGCCGAAATCCCTTCAAAACAGTAAACTTCGTCACTTTTTCTTCTTCACCATAGCAGTACTATGCCTCAGTCGAAAAAGTGCCTGTTTTATTGGGCTTTCGCCTCTCACTACGACTCCTATTGCATAATTCCATCTAACTCATTTTTTAAGCGGTTCTTAATTTCTCTTTTCCCCTCGTCCTTGTTTGAGCGTTAGCGGAAACGAGGAGGTACTAAACGGGCGTTTGTAACGCCCATACCATCACTTTATCTGCGTTACAAACGCAGCTCTCAAACGTCCTCGTTACGCTTCGCTAAACAAGGACGAGATAAGGGTTCAAGTATTTTTATAGAGTTAGCTATTTTATTCTAAAGACCCTCTTTCTTAAAATCTCGGATAATAGTTATGACTGGTATTAACCCTTCTTTCCGTAAGCGATTATTTCGACTTCGCTCAATAGAAATGAAGCGACAGCCCGAGCGGATAAAGCACAAAGCCCCTTGCTGCATTACTCCTTAACGGTTAGCTGATGCCAACATCATTTCTAAAAGATACGTTGACCCAGTTTCTTTACTTTTTATTAGTGGGGATTTTTCGCCATGGGTAGATGAGTTAACCTGAAAGAAAGTATATTCTATACCACTTAGTTTATCCTAAAACCTCTTTTTCTCGAATTTTCGGTTTAACCACATAGGGGTAAACTCATTTTCAAATGTCATATTCATAAATGTTTCTAAATTTGCCGTTTTTAAACCGCATTTAAAAGCAGTGAGCGAAACACGAGATACGGAACCGAAGATGGCCTTTGAAACCGAAATGGATTTTAAGGCATTATTTGAAGCACATTATAGTGCTTTAGTTAGGTATGCCGTAACATTTTTGAAAGATGGCGATGAGGCGGAAGATACGGTGCAGCAAGTGTTTGTCGGGATTTGGGAAAGGCGGCAAGAACTAGAGGTGCATACATCGGCAAAGGCATTGTTGTATAGAAGTGTCTATAACGCCTCTTTAAACCGCATCAAACAATGGCAAGTGCGCAGCCGTTATGCAGGCGAGGCTCGGCAACACACCGCCATTGTTAGTTTACAAAATGAACTTCAGAAAAAAGAACTGGAGCAAAAAATAGAATACGCGTTAACGACTTTACCCGAACAATGCGCAAAAATTTTTAAGATGAGCCGTTTCGATCAATTAAAATATCAAGAAATTGCCAATGAATTAGGGCTATCGGTGAAAACCATCGAAAACCAAATGGGCAAAGCATTAAAGTTAATGCGCGAACAATTGAAAGATTTTTTGCCACTATTGCTATTACTTTTAAGCCAGTATTACCATGAATAAATGGGAAAACATAGATGTGCGTATTGCTCAATTTTTAGCGGGAGAAGCCCTGCCCGAAGAGGCTATGGATTTAGAAGATTGGAAACGCGAACACCCTGATAACTTGGCGTATTATAACCAATGCGCCCAACTTTATGCGGGAACGATTCAAAATACAGTAAGCCCCGAAGTCAATACAGATAAGGCTTGGCAAATTATCCAATCGCAACTTAAAACAGAAGTCCAAATTAAAACACTTCCAACGAAAATCGCGAAACCCTGGCGCATGGCGGCTTCGGTAGCTTTAGTAATTGGTTTAAGTTTAACGTTTGTTTATGTTTTCAAATTTAAAAAAGCCGAGCAAGAAAAATTTACAGCTCAAGCCACAGCCTTGCCATTACAATTAAAAGATAATTCAACAGTAACCTTAGAGCCTTACTCGGAAATTATAGTGAGCTCAACGTTTAATAAAGACCAACGTACCTTGTATTTGAAAGGATCGGCTTCGTTTGAGGTAATACACCAAGCCGCCAAGCCTTTTATTGTAGATGTAGGACAGGTATTTGTAAAAGATATTGGGACACGTTTTCACATTCATCAATCGCAAGATACAGATACCGTTTATGTGCGTGTAGATGAAGGTGTGGTTTTATTGTTTGATAGCCTTGGTAACGAATTAGAAATAAAAGCAACGCAACGGGCTTTATACGTGCGCTCTTTAAAACGTATTGTGTTACCTAGTTTACCCGAACTAAACACCAATAAAGGTAAATTAGTATTTCAATCGGCCAGCTTAAACGAAATAATAACCGAATTAACGAAACGTTATGGCGTAAGCATTAAGGTTGAAAACGAAAGCCTTTTAGCGTGTAAATTAACAACACAATTTGAACAAGAAAATATTGACCTAGTGTTAACTGTTATTTGCGAAACACTTGGCTTAAGCTACGAAAAAAAAGGGACTCGCTATTGGATTAAAGGGCAAGCATGCGTTCAATAATTTTATACGCTTTACTTTTTGGAGGCTTAACTTGTTGTGTAGCAAAGGCGCAAACTATTCCTTATCCCGAACGGCTATTAACTTTAAACCTTCAAAACGAAACATTTGAAACGGTGTTTAAACAAATAAGCATACAAACGGCGTGTGTGTTTTCCTACACTCAAAAATTTAATGATGAACAACGCCTTAGCGTTTCGATATATAAAAAGCCTTTGCGTTCAGTATTGTCTGCTATTTTAAAAAACACGGGTTATACTTATAAATTTAGTGGTAAGTTTATCATCTTAAAAACCGAAGCTAAATCTACGGTTCTTCCTGCGGTGCTTAATGGTTATATTTACAGTGCTTTAGATAGTACTGTTTTAGATGAAGTAAGCATTTACATGAAGCCCGCTAAACAGGTTTCGGTTTCTAATGCGTTTGGCTATTTTAATTTAGTTTATAAGGGCGAACGAAAAAATATAATAGTCTCTATTGCAAAAGAAGATTTTAAAGATACGAACGTAGTTATTGATGTGGCATCGAAACAAGAACTGATTATTTATTTGCGACCTAAACCCGAACGTTTAAAGCATTTGCCTTTAATTACTAAAGACTCTGCTCAATTATTACCAACTTTTGATACGCCTTTAGCCTTATCTACCGATAGCACAAAACGTACTCATTTTTTAAATCGGTTTTTAAATCGCTTAAACGCCTTTCGTCCAAATGTGCGCAATATAACCGATACCTTTTTTAGTAAAACATCTATTTCCCTTGTCCCCAAATTAAGTACCAATAGTTTACTTTCGTTTAACACCATTAATCGGTTTTCGTTTAATATAATAGCGGGTTACTCAAAGGGCGTTAATGGACTAGAAGTAGGTGGGGTATTAAACTTGGTAAATGGTAACGTTAAGTATTGCCAAGCCGCTGGTTTTGGAAACGTAGTTTCGGGAACTGTGAAAGGCGCGCAACTCGCTGGTTTTTTTAATATCAGTACACAGGCTCAGCGCGTGGTGCAACTCGCTGGTTTTTTTAATGTGAATAAACACGATTTTTTGGGATTACAAGGCGCAGGTTTTTACAATCACAATGGCCGTTTGTTGAGGGGGGTGCAATGTGCTGGGTTTTTAAATACGGCTCGAACTGTAGAAGGATTGCAACTGGCAGGATTTGGAAATGTGATACATCAAACCATAAAGGGCATGCAGGTATCTGGATTTTTTAATTATGCGCGTAACCAATCTAACGCTCAAGTGGCAGGGTTTATTAACGTTAGCGATAGTGCCAATGTACAAGTTGCAGGGTTTTTTAATTATGCCAAGGTTATAAAACACATACAAGTTTCAGTTATCAATATTAGCGACACCTGCGCTGGGCTTCCGATAGGATTGTTTAGCTATGTTAAAAAAGGGTATCATAAATTAGAAGTAAGCAGCGATGAATTGCGTTTTGCTTATTTGGCTTTTGGTACAGGCGTTGAAAAATTTCACTCCATTTTTTCGGCAGGTCTTAACTATTTTAATCCTGATTTTTACACCTTGGGTTATGGCTTGGGAAGTCATTTTAAAGTAAGAAACCGATCTTATTTAGCCGTAAATATTAGTACACAACTTCTTCAATCTTTTAAAAATAAATTAAACGATTACCATGGACTTAACAACGTGTATGTGGGTTATGAGTTTAGGTTGCATCCCAAATGCGCTGTTGGCATTGGCCCCACGTTTAATGTATTAATCAGTAATGCTGCTCGTTCAGCGTTTTATTCTGATTTTAGTCAGCAAATTCCTTATTCGTTTTACGAAGCCAATACCAATTCTACTCAACTAAAACTTTGGGTAGGAGCTAAACTTAATTTTAAATTTTTCTAGTTTTTTTTAAGGTTCATATAGGGGTAACCTCTTTTCCGATTGTCTTTAAATTATAAAAAGTATAAATAAGACGTATGGAAACTTTAAAAATCATTAATCTATTCATTGGCCTGTTACTATTGAGTTTAGCGGGTGTATTTAGTAAACCTGTTCAACGTCTCCCGAAAGGTAAGGCTTCTAAAATTAGCTTCAAATATTTTTTGCTGGTGTGTTTAACGCTGCCACTTACTTGGCAAATGATGGCTCAAACGCCTTTACAAATATTAAGAGGGAATGTCGTAGATAAAATTTCGCAGTCGCCATTACCTGGTGCGGTTATTGTTTTAGTAAATAGTCATCCAGTTAACGCTACATCGGCCGATGCACAAGGACGTTTTAAACTTAGCAATGTGCCTGTCGGTAAACAAAGTATTAAAATTAGTTTTTTAGGCTACAAAGAAGCGGTGTTACAAAATTTATCGGTTAACGCAGGCAAAGAGTTAGTACTAACTATACAATTGGAAGAAGACATCCAAAATATTTCTGAAGTAACGGTAGATGCAAAAATTGAAAAGAACAAACCCTTAAACGAATTTTCGGCAGTTAGTTCGCGTGCATTTTCGGTTGAAGAAACGCAAAAATTTGCAGCAGCGGTTAACGATCCAGCACGTATGGCTACTTCATTTGCAGGGGTGTTGCAAGCGGGCGATGGTAACAATAACATTTCGATTCGTGGTAACTCACCTAATGGCTTGCTATGGCGCATGGAAGGGGTCGAAATTCCAAACCCGAATCATTTTTCGGCGGCTGGCACTTCGGGTGGAGGTATTTCTATTTTAAGTGCACAAGTTTTAGGGAACTCCGACTTTTCAACGGGTGCTTTTGCCGCCGAGTATGGCAATGCGCTATCGGGGGTATTCGATTTAAAGTTAAGACGTGGTAACAATCAAAAACGTGAATACACATTACAAGCTGGTTTTTTAGGCTTGGATGCGGCCGCTGAAGGGCCAATTAAAAAAGGATACGATGGGTCGTATTTAATTAATTACCGGTATTCAACGTTAAGTGTGCTTTCTAAAGTGGGCGTGCCTTTGGGCGATGCGATTACTAATTTTCAAGATGTATCGTATAATATTTATTTACCAACGCAAAGATGGGGTGCTTTTACCTTGTTTGGTTTTGGGGGATTAAGTTCGCAAAATAAAAATGCACTAACCGATACTACTAAATGGAAAGACGATGCGTTTAATCGGTACAGTCTTAAATTTAGAGCTAATACTGGGGCAGCGGGTTTAAGCCATACTAAGCTATTTAAAAATCAGGCGTATTTAAAAACGGTTATCTTAGCATCGGGTACACAAAACAATGTTGTTCTCGAAAAAATACTGGACGATGTAAAAACTTTTCGGCGAGATAATGCAGATGAATTTATTAATTCTAAATTAACACTAAGTTCTGTTTACACTAAAAAGATGAATGCTCGCAGTAGCATTAGAACTGGAATTATATTGAATCAATTGAATTATAGCATTCAACAAAAAGACAGAAGAGATACAACGTTGTTGGTTACGCGCATCAATGAAAATGGTCAAACGCAAACCATTCAATCGTTTTTTCAGTGGAATAATAAAGTGAATGAAAAACTAACCACCAATATAGGCTTGCATTATTTTCATTTGGCATTAAACAATACATGGTCGTTAGAACCTCGTGCTTCGTTAAAATACGATTTAACACCTAAGCATAATGTAAGTGTAGGTTATGGTTTACACAGTCAGCTATTACCTTTAGGCATTTATTTTGCGCGTCAGCAGCAAATGGATGGCAGCTACACGCAACCTAATAAAAATTTAGCCCTTAGTAAAGCACACCATTTGGTGTTGGGCTACGATTGGAATATAACTTCGTTTTCGCATATTAAAACAGAAGTGTATTATCAACACTTATACGATGTACCAATTAGTAAGGATAAGAGTAATACCTATTCTATTTTAAACGTGATGGATGGCTTTAATACGAATCCATTAAGCAATAAGGGATTGGGGCGCAACTACGGATTAGAATTAACGTACGAGCGGTTTATGCACAAAAATTTATACTATTTATTAAGTGCTTCGTTATACGACTCTAAGTATAGAGCGGCCAATAACAATTGGTACAACACACGCTTTAATACCAATTACGCCGTTACTTTAACCTTGGGCAAAGAATGGACTCTTTCTGAAAAAAGAAAAAGCAGAGTTATAGGATTTAATGTCAAATCTATTTACATGGGGGGGTGGCGCACAACACCTATAGATTTTGCGAAGTCGAAAGAACAAGGTGAAACAATAGTTATTGCATCTCGTTCATTTGAAAATCAAAATCCATATTATTACCGATTAGATTTAAGAGTGAGCGTGAAACGTGATTATAAAAAACTAACCAGTACATTGGCTTTAGATTTACAAAATGCAACCAATCGTAAAAATGTTGGTGGCGAGTACTTCGACTTAAAAAATGAAACGGTTAAGTATTGGTACCAAACACCACTTATTCCGGTATTGAGCTACAAGGTAGAATTTTAGAGTATAGTTTTTAAACGCTTGATAGATAGATTATATACCAGAAAGTGATAAAATTATTTTTTAGCAGTTTGAAGGAATAAGTTTATTGCTTAGGCTATTGCCAGAGGTTCATTCTTTTCTTTGGTCAGTTGTTGTAAGTGTTGTTTTTAATTAAATACTAAAAACTTTTTACTCATAAATTGGTATCAATTGCAGAACTAATTGCGTCAAACCAATCAATGTTTTGATTAATCGGATTGATTAGTTTAGAGATTTCATCTTTTGTAAGTACTCTTTGAAGCTTGTCTAATGCAACTTTTTGAACATCTTCTATATTTAGCCAATAAACAAGTGGGCTGATACTTTCATTAATAAAGTGTTTATCTTGCATAGTGAATTTTTTTAAATATAATATTTAATTTTTGAAACAATGCTTCTGCGGCACTGCTATTCATTGTGTTGTGCTTGTTCTTAATGTCTGCAAACAAAGTATCATCTTTGGCTTTGATGTCGTAGCCACTTAAATTACCAGATTCAAAACCTTTAATTCCACCTAAAATTTGTTCGTGAAAAGTTCCAATTGAATTATTAATTGATTTGTCAATTTGCCTCAAAATCTCTGATTGGATGAGACTTTCTTCATCTATAGCATTAAACTTTGCATCAAAAGTAAGTTTAACGGTGTCAACTTTATTAGAGTAAAAGTTTTTTTTGGTGATGTTGTTTTTAGCCTTCAAATAGGCCTTATGTAAGTTGCTTACACACTGTAATAAATGGTGATCCGAAATGAAGTTTACATAGTTATTTTTCATTCAATCTTTTGATTAATGACTCTAAAGATCGCATTAAAAGTTAATTTTAGTTGGTTTTCAAAATGCGGTATTATCTTAAAAAATGCCATCAAAGAATCTTATTTTTTATAAATTCGACAGCAGCCCCCTCGTGAGGGATGAAGGCAACAGCCCCCGCCGTTGGTGTGGCGCATTTTGCACGAGCGGCGGAGGCTGAGGCACGAAGACCCCGCACGCCGTTGCAAAATGGCAACACCAACTAGGGGCTAAAGCCGACAGCCCGACCCCAGCCTAATAGGAATGAATACCCCAAAAAGTATTCATAAACCCTAAAGCTGCATTAATCCTTAACGGTTAACTGGGGGCACAACCTACTCGTTTTTAGCCTAACCCTCATACCAACATCATTTCTAAAAGATACGTTGACTCAGTTTCTTTTTCTCTTATACTTCCTCAAAAATTATACCCTTAGGCCTTGCTACGCCTATAATTTTTTCGTCGCCTAAAAGAAAAATAATTCTGGTTCAACTTGTATCCTTTAGAACCGATATTGGTATCAATAGACGTAGGGTATGCCAGAAAGTGATAAAATTATTTTTAGTAGCAAGAATAAAAAATTCATTGTCAAGTTTATGAAAGAATCTTTTGGTTAAAAAAATGCATTGATGGCACTAAACAAAAACTTCGGTAAACGAAAACGTTTGTCCATCAAACAACCCTTTATCGCTTAGTTTTAAATGCGGAATCACCAATAAGGCCATAAACGATAAACTCATGTAAGGTGCTTTTAATGGGCAACCCAATTCTTTAGCCCGTTTATCGAGTTGTAAATATTTTGCTGCCACTTCTTCAATGGGTTGCGGACTCATAATGCCTGCAATGGGGAGTGCTTGTACCAATAACTCATTGGTGCCACAAGCCAATGAGAGGCCTCCTTTTGCACGAATAATCGCATTAACCGCATTGCAAATTTCTTCGTCGCTTACGCCAACTACCACAATATTGTGACAATCGTGTGCCACACAACTAGCAATAGCCCCTTGCTTTAGCCCTATGTTTTTTATAAACCCAATGGCTATTGGCGCATCGTGATAGCGGTTAACAACGGCTAATTTTAAAACATCTGTTTCGGTGTTCGATACGCTAAATTGCCCGTCGTTCGTTTCTTCGGTGAGCAGGGCGTTGGTGATTAATTGCCCATCTCGAACTTCGATGACGCGTATTTGAGAGGATTGCCGTTTCAATTGGAAATTGCTCGGAACTTTTAATGTGCAGTTAAACCGATTAGGCAAAGGAGAGCTTTGATGTGGTATAAAACTTATTCCTTTTTTAGCTACGGTTTCGCCTTTGATAACGGTTTGTAAAATATCAAACGTTCTTAAATTCGTTACTTCAATAAAATCGGCACTATCGTTTAGCTGCAATAAACCAACTGGTAAATGGTAGTGTTTAATGACATTGTACGAGGCTGCTCGCAACACATCCATTAACGGATAGCCCAGTTGCACAGCGCGTTTAACGTGTTCGTTGATGTGTCCTTGTAACAAATTATCTGGATGTTTATCGTCGCAACAAAACATAATTTGATCGGGAAACTGCGTTAATAAAGGAATTAATTCTTCAAAATTTTTAGCAGCACTTCCTTCTCGAATCATAATTTTTACACCATGTTGTAATTTTTCGAGTGCTTCTATGTATAAAAAACACTCGTGGTCGGTGCTAATACCTGCATCAAAATAAGTGCGCATGGCTTGCCCTCTGAGTCCTGGTGCATGTCCGTCAATAGGTTTACCAATTGCTTGGGCATGTTTTATTTTTTGTAAAACGTGTTCCTGGCCACTAATTACTCCCGGAAAATTCATCATCTCGGCTAAATACACGATTTCTTTTTTTTCAAGTAATTGTTTTACACCGTTTGAGTCAATGACTGCACCCGCTGTTTCGAAGGCAGTAGCTGGCACGCAAGAGGGTGCTCCAAAGAAAAAGTGAAACGGAACAGTTTGCGCATTATCAAGCATGTATTCAACTCCTTCAATCCCTAATACATTTGCAATTTCGTGCGGGTCAGAGATGATGGCTACTGTGCCATGTTTAACGGCGGTGCGGGCAAACTCGCGTGGGGTAAGCATACTGCTTTCGATATGTATATGCGCATCAATAAAACCAGGGATTAAATAGGTACTAAAATTGGCGTTAACTTCGTTAATGGCGGCAATGCGTCCGTTCGAAATTAAAATCTCAGCCGCATAAATACGTCGGTTAACCACATCTACCAAATTACCTTTTATCCATTCGTCCTTTAACATAGCCTACTAAATTACAAAAACAAAAGCCTCGAAAACGTTATTTTATAGTTAACCTACCTTACCGTTTTTTTTATTCGAGATGGAGCTGAACTCTATTTACTTTTGTCAGCAAACCTCTAATTCTAAAGAAATATATTCTCGAAATTAGTAACACTTCTAGCACCTTAACTAAATAAAGGGTTAATTACTTCAACGATTTTTCTTGAAAAGATAAAATGAAAAAACCAATTAAGCCCGAAACGATAGAGGCCAATATAATACTTAGTTTACTACCTATAACAATGGTTTGCCCTTGCGGAAATGCCAATAGTGTAATGAATATAGACATGGTGAAGCCGATGCCAGCTAAAAACCCCACCCCAATTAGTTGTTTAAAAGTAACCTCGGTTGGCAATGCCGACCATTTTAGCCTCAGTGCCAAGTAACAAAATAAAATAATGCCAAGGGGTTTACCAATTAATAAACCTAAACCAATGCCCCAAGTATTAGTTGTGTGAATAACCGATGTAAAATTAGTGGGTAAAATTATGGCGGTGTTAGCCAATGCAAACAAAGGTAAAATGATAAATGCCACAGGTTTGTGCAAGGCTAACTGTAATTGAATAGAGGGCGAATGTTCATCGCCTTTAGCAAATGGAAAGGCGAAAGCCAATAAAACACCAGTTATTGTAGCGTGTATGCCCGATTTGTACATAAACCCCCACATGATAACTCCTATTACGAGGTATAACCATTTTTTATAAAATTGCAATCGGTTTAAGAGCAGTAAACACGCAAAGCACAGCATGGCTAATCCGAAATAGAGTAACGAAAAGTGGGTCGAATAAAACAAGGCAATAACAATGATAGCACCTATATCATCTATAATGGCCAAGGCAGTTAAAAATAGTTTTAACGAAAACGGAATTTTATTCCCAAGTAAAGATAATACTGCCAAAGAAAAGGCAATGTCGGTAGCCATAGGAATGCCAAAACCACTTTGACTTGGCCCCCCAAAGTTAAGCCCTGCATGAATAAGTGCGGGACAAAGCATGCCACCTAAAGCAGCGAGTAGGGGTAATAGCGATTTTTTTAAGTCGGCTAACTCGCCATTATACAATTCGCGTTCAATTTCGAGACCAACCATTAAAAAGAAAATGGTCATTAAACCATCGTTTATCCAAAATTCGATTGGTTTGCCGAATACGAGGCTGTGCCAAAAGTGCGTGTAGTTTTGACCCAAGTTACCGCCAACATTGGCCAACACAATAGATGCGATGGCACAGGTCATTAATAAAAAACCGCCTGCTCGTTCACTTTCAAAAAAGTCAACAAACAAACGGCTGAAGTTTAATTTTACTAATTGCATTACGGCTTAAAAACCTCCGCTGGTACCCGATAATAAGCTAAAGCTAATGTTTTCGGGATGTTCCTCGGGCTTAATAGCAATGGTAGGTATTTTGCTGAGGTGAATAACTTGTTGGGCAAAAGGCCCTAAAAAGAATCCCGATAATTCGGCATCTTGGTCAGTCATAATCACCATTAAATCGCCGCCAACTTTTTCGCTAAATTGAACGGTGGTGGTAGCGCGGTTTTTAACGTTGCTAATCACTTCTTTGCTAAATAAAACTTTCTTTTCTTTAGCCAAATGTTCAATTTGATTTAAAATAACATCCATGACTCCACGTTTATGTTCTTCGTCTTTATCTAATAAACCAAGGGCATATACGTGGGCACTAAATTCTTTGGCCAGTTCTAAGGCGTAATTAACTTTTTGACGGGTATGTGCACTGTTATCAATCGGTAAAATAATTTTTGAGTAACCCAATCGAGTGGCTTCTGAACTCATCGCCATGGTTGGGCAATGCGAACGGGTAATAACCTTCATGGCCGTGCCACCAATAACCAATTCTTCTAATGGCGAATATCCGTGCGTGCCCATCACAATTAAATCGGCACTTATTTCTTTGGCTACGTTGTTAACTTCGTGGGTTGGATTTCCTATTTTAACAACAGGGGTTACGGTTACTTCATAATCGCGTGCTATTTGAGCCGACAATTCGCTGAGGCGCACTTCAACTTTTTTCTCGTATTCGGCCTTATCTTCTAATTGAAGTGTAGGTAAAAATACATTTTGAGATAGGTAATGCGCATTGATAATGTGTACCAAATACACATCGCCTTTGGTGTATTTGGCCATAAAAGCCCCATGTTTAATTGCTAACATCGAAGTTTCGCTAAAGTCTATGGGTATTAGTATTTTACGAGATCTAAAGTGAATCATAGTTTTACTTTTTTATCAGTCAGAAAGGTACAGATTTTAATACAATAAAAAGAAGGTTGTTTAAAAATCAATAGTTTTCTCAGGAAAAATACACCTCATTTCAACAGTCTTTTTTTAAATTTAACGTTCTTCTCTGCTAACTCCACGTGTTTGCATGCTATTTTGGTAAGACTCAGCATTTAATTGAGTTATAGCGTTTATGCTAAAGTTTTTTTGTTTTAAAATTAAGGCTAAGAAAACCCGGCTTTAGAATAAAAATGATAAGGTGTTTATTTTTTAATTCAATAGACTTCTTAATTTTTGGGCGTGTCCCCTTGTCCAGTACTCATGCTTGCCTTAGTAAATAGCTTTTATATAGTTAAAAAGGTTACACTCAAAGTTTAGGTCGGGGTCGGGCTTTCGGCTTTAGCCAATGCAGCTTTGGCGGTTTTTGTTGCGGCTGCGGTGGCTTCTAAAGTCGCCCCCTCACTCGCACAAAACCACGCCAACGCCTGCATTGGGCTGCCGCCTCTATCCCTCACGTAAAAAATTGATATCAATTTGGAAAAAAATTGTTATTAAGATTAAATTTATAAAGTGTTTCCAAATAGCTAATAACATAAATAGCTAATAGATTTCAACTGTCTATTCTATCTAACTCATTTTTTAAGCGGTCTTAATTTCTCTTTTCCCCTCGTCCTTGTTTGAGCGTTAGCGGAAACGAGGAGGTGCTAAACGGGCGTTTGTAACGCCCACACCATCACTTTATCTGCGTTACAAACGCAGCTCTCAAACGTCCTCGTTACGCTTCGCTAAACAAGGACGAGATAAGGGTTCAAGTATTTTTATAGAGTTAGCTATTTTATTCTAAAGACCCTCTTTCTTAAAATCTCGGTTAAAATTACGGTTTAATCTTTTGCTAAAAATGGGTGTTAGTTTTCTTCCCCACAATCGCTAAACAACAAATTATTTGGCATCTGATACCAACATCATTTCTAAAAGATACGTTGACCCAGTTTCTTTTTCTCTTATACTTCCTCAAAAATTATACCCTTAGGCCTTGCTACACCTATAATTTTTTCGTCGCCTAAAAGAAAAATAATTCTGGTTCAACTTGTATCTTTTAGAACCGATATTGGTATGAGAAAAAGAAACAAGGGCAAGGTATCTTTGTAGAAATGATCTTTGTAGAAATGATCTTGGTAAGAGAGGTGGTGTTAAGTAAATGTGTAATTTTATGAAGCAAATTTAATAAAACGCATGCGGTTTCATAAATTAATACTGACGCTATTACTTGGCCTACTTTGTTCTAGCAGCATAATAGCCCAAGCCGATAGCACAAAAGCCATTAAATATAAAAGAGATGTTGTTTACCGCTTGCAAACGAAAGAAGGAACCGTTTACATTGGTTACATTTTAGAGTACGATAGCGTTCAAGTAAGAATTGAAAATAGAACCACACAACAGGTTTACAGCATTGCCCTAAATGCAATTGAAACACTTTCTGAACTTAAAAAGAAAATACCACGTTTAACCGATTTATATGGCGAAAATCCGCATACAAATTTTTACATGTTGGGGCAAACCGCCATGCCTTTGCGCACTAAACAAATAGATGCTCATTACCATTGGCTTGGCATCGAACATGCTGAATATGCGTTTAACGAAAACTGGGCCTTGTCGGTTAATTCGTTATTATTTGCCCCACTTAGTTTTGGGTTTAAAGCGCATTATGCCATTAGCGAAGAACTGCATACTGGCGTTAGTGTTTTTGGAACTGGTAATTTGTTAAGTGCCACCACCACAGGTAGTAGTTCGTTTTTAGGAATTTTTGCCTTGGGTAAATTAACAAAGGGACAGAGTAATCGAAACGTAACAATTAGTGCAGGGGCATTGCAACTTTATACGTCGGTTAATGTTTCGGGTCTCTTTGGAGCGTCTTCTAATCGAAACCAGGGTTTATTATACTTTGCTTCGGCGGCAGGCACAACCCGCGTTGGTAAAAAGGTGTGTATGGTTGGTGAGTCTTGGTTTTTTCCACAATTGCAAATGAGTTTAACGGGCGGCGGTGTTAAATTAGTTGGTAACGAAAGCACCTCTTGGACTTTGGGTTGCTATGGTCTTTATTTTGGGAGAGATATTAATTTTACACAATTAAAAGGACGCATTTTACCCATTCCGTATTTGAGTTATAGCAATCGGCTTTAATAAAAAGTAAGGTCATTTTACGTTTAATTTCTTCAGAATGCTTGCTTCAACTAAAACACGGTTAAGGTATCGCTTAGACCCGTTTCAGTTTTAAAAATATATTTTCCTTTTCGTTTGGGTGTAAACGTATAACTAAGGGTGTGCGTAGGTATGGCTTCGGTGCATATTACCGATTTACTTTTAGGATAGCTATAAAATGCCGAAATAAATAAGGTTCTCTTTTTTACCGAAACCCCTAATCGGTGCGCTTTAGCACAGCCATCCACTCCGCCGTCGAATTGAACACGAATGGTAGCGGTTTTGCCTAAGGCTATTTCTTTAGGGCCTTGCAATTGGGTAATGCTGCCTTTGTTTACGCTAAAATCGGCTGGTTTTTGAAAGCCACTGGCTACACATAATAATTTTAAAATAAAAAGTTGAAACATAATACTCTTAGGGTTTACATGCCACTTCCAAAATGGCTGTAGCTTTCGCGTTTCATAGGGTTTACGGTAATAACCGGAATGTTACTAATATCCACCATTTTTTGCGACATGGTGCCACTAAACATTTCACCAAAACTTAAATCTTGTTTATTCATTTGTACAATTAAATCGCAATCGTTGCGGTTAGCATATTCTACAATGGCTTCGGCTACTTCTTTACTGGGGATAGATTTATTAGTACAATTCACATTCTTCTCTTTGATGTATTTTTTAACTTGGTGCAAGTAAGGCAAAAGTTTATTTTCGTATTTAGAGTCGTTGGGATCGAACACGGAAACAATGCGAATATCGGCGTTGTAATAATGCGCTAACTGCACTACAATCGAAACTTTTTCGCGGCTCTCGGGACTCAGGTCAAATGGCATCACTATATTTTTACAGCCCTCTCGGTGTTCGGTACCTCTTACCGTAACCACGGGGCATGGTGCGTTTTTAATAAACTTACTAGCATTGCTCGATCCTAAAAAACTGCGGAAACGAACGTGGGTATCTAAACCAGCTACAATTAAACTGGCTTTAATTTGTTCGGCCATTTTATCGGTTTGCTCATAAATATCGCCTTTAACCGTTATGCCTTCGCACAAGCAGTTGCTCTCGCGCTTCGTTTGCTCAACTAAAGCATTTAAGTCGTTGCTATTTTCAGTGGCACCTTGTTTAATAACTTCCATTAAAATTATTTTGGAGTTGGTAAACTTGGCAAGGTTATACGATTGTTTGGTGGCAATTAAGGATTGCTTTGAAAAATCAACCGGAATTAGAATAACGCCATTTTCTCTTATCAGCATAAATACACGTTTTAAACCAAATATAATAAAAAAACCACTATCAACCGACTAAATAATTAAAGAGTTTGTAAGTGTTTATTGTCATTGCCTTTGTGATTAATTTTTAACGGTGACCTCCCTTGATTTGTTTAGGTGTCGAATAATGTTGTTTCAATTACTTT
>JAAFIL010000046.1 GCA_013297775.1 Bacteroidota bacterium | reverse complement strand
AAAAATTCAGAATAACTTTTTGGCGAAACTTAGACTGTGTAAACCCAATTTAGGATTAATTTAAAAGTGTAAATTTGTATTAGGATTATTAACCAAAATGTGTCAACTAAATTCAGGACGAGACATACTCAACAAATAGACATTTGCGTTTAGGTTCAAATTATCTAATCCGTTGACGAGTTTAGTGTGTATGAGGTCGTCTTTTATGAGTGAAAAGACGAGTGCCTTATTTTTACTGGCTTTCATGGTAAATTATATTGTATTTCAATACAAATATATACTATTTAATAATATTTTACAATAAGTTTTTATATTATAATTTCATATACTGAAAATCAGGCATTTAAAATGACAAAAGCCGAGTAAAAAATTAAGCACTTATGCCCAAAAAGGTAAAAATGAATTGTATAAAAGACGTTCTTCAATCACAAGGTCGGACGCAAACTTGGTTAGCAGAGCAAATAGACAAAAGTTACGTTATTGTGACGAATTACTGCAATAATAATGCTCAACCGAGTATCGCCATTTTACGGGTCATTGCCAAGACATTGGATGTTGACGTGAGAGAATTATTAGTGCCGACAAAGAAATAATTAAACTGCTTTTTATAAATCCTGTTTATCAACTAAAGCGACACTTGGCGACATGAAAAAGAGATTAGACTGCGCACTACTTATAACAGCACATTGGCAAAATGCCACCTTTGAAAATTATTTGCCCCCGCTGCGCTTCGGCGGAACGCTAAGGCAGGTGGCACTTCGCCAAGCCCGAAACCGTTAGCGGCAATATTACGAACATCACAGACTAGACAGAACGTTTGTAAATCAGAAAATCTAGAGATTCTTATTAGGGAAGCGAACAAGTAAATTGAATATTTAACTCGGCGACAAATTCAAAATCGTTAATCCAAGCGATACCCATATTTTCGCATACATTTGGAATTTTAACCCTTTTGGCATTTAATGCGGTTACTTTTCCTTCTTTTGTTACGACAACAGCTCCCTCATTCATTGCATGAGCTATGACCCATGGGTCAGCTAAAGACCTCGCCTTTGTATTATCAACGAGCGTTTGGTGAGAAGGGTCTTTTGCATAAATATTTTGTAAACACTTGGTAACTTTTCCGTCAATACGCTTTACTGGTATTTTACTTTTTTTTAGCCAGTCACTTAAATCATCTTCAGTTCGTGTTATCTCGTTGAACACTTCTTCCACAATAAAAATTTTACCCTGACTTCCAAGGTTATTAAGAATATCCCAATATCCTGGGCAAAATTTTGGAGAATAATATTTTTGCCATGCTTCTATAAGTACATTGGCATCTAAACAATAAATTTTAGCCTTTGTACTCATTTATATAATTGAGCTTCTAGTTTATGAAATTTATTAACTTGAACATTTAATAATGTGCTGGCTTGTGTTGATTCAATAAAGCCTCCGCGAAAAGCATCCAAAACAGTTTGGGTAAACAATCGACTGTTTTTATTAAGTTGCAACAAATAATAATTTGGACCACCTTTTTTTTCTTGCGCTTTTTGTTTAGCTTTCTTTTCTTCTTCTCTTTTCAAAAAAGCTCTATATTCAATATCGGCCGACTTTTTCAGCTCCTTATAAGAATCAAAGGATATTAATTTCAGATTTAAGGCTCTTACGAGAAACGCAAATGAGCTAATTCCTAGTTTCTTTGAGGCATTAAAAACTTCCCGAGCTGAATTAAAGACAGTAGTCGGAATATTATTAATTACTTCTGAAGGAATAAGTGCATTTGCCGCAACCTCATTGCAGAATAACTCGACTGGATTAAGTTTGTCTTTGTGTTTTAAATCTGGTTCAATATTATTCGATATTCCCGTAGCGGCTATCCAAATATGAGCAAGTTCATGAACAAGTGTAAATAACTGCGGAGCATTCCAATCATCCGAATTTATGAAAACAAACGGGGCATAAGGGTCTGCAATTGCAAATCCTTGTAACTCATCGCTATCCAGTTTTAGCCGAGAGTGAATAAAACTCGTACGCGAAATAAAAACTCCATTACTCTCTGCTTTATCAATCCATTCTTTAATTGGGTTATCATTTGTATAGTTTGTAGGGTTAATTCCAAGTGTATTAAGAATGTCTTTAGCAACATTAATTGGATTGTCGTTTATCGAAAATTTACCAACAAAAGGAACTTTAGGTTCGTTATTCTCTTCATTCGAATCACTTATCCAAGCTTGCTTTTGTTGAATTTCTCGGATAATAAAAATTGAACCAGTACCCAATGCTTTTGAATCATTACTTCGAAAATCCTGTAATGGTTGAAAATCCCTAGGAATTTCCGGCAGAAAAAAAAGAGCAAATGGACGCTTATATGCTTTTGCTAATGTTTGAGCTTGTTTAATTGTTGGTTGATTAGTCCCAGCCTCCCATTCTTTAAGCTTCTCAGCAGACACAGAAACTTTGGCAGCAGCAGTTTCCTCGGTCATTCTTGCCGATTCTCTTGCCCATTTTAGAACGTTTGGTGTTATGTAAGCTTTATCTGCCATTGCTTGTATAAAGGTAACTTATTTAATTCAAGAAAAATTATCCTTGTTTTGTTGAAGTGAGTAGTTCACGAATATCCACTTTCAAAAACTTTGAGATTTCGTAAAGCGTTTCAACAGACGGCTGGACTTCATTCGTGCACCAACGAGAAACTGTTGATTCGGTTTTATCCAAATGAGCCGCCAAGTCCTTGCTGCTTTTGTTCTTTTCAGCAAGGACAGACTTTATTCTATTTAAGTTTAGTTTCGGCACAGTGCAAATTTATTGACTTCTCCTGCAAATATCGTAAAATTCTAAATACCTGAAAATCATAACGAAACGACATAAAATAGTATTTCCATGCGCTTTATTTTGCATAGTAATATTATTAATAGTATTTTTGCGTCAAGAAATAATGTTTTCCTGCGTAGGAAAAAATTTCGACAAAAGCTATGTTAACACCTAAATCTTATCGTTATGAAATCAAAAAAAGAGATGAAACTCTTAGTGTCGCTAATTAAAGACGACTTGGTTAATCGTAAATTACTCCTTGGGCTTGACGACTTAGGGCTTCGACCCACGGACTACTACCTCAATTTAAGCGATACCATTTTTTCATTAATGGGCTTTTCCGACGACAACGCTTCTGAAAGAATTTTTGAGCATTATCTTGACCTGAGCGAAAAGGCAAAATTTTTAGACATTTCCGAATCGCAAATTCAACTCGACAAATTAGCACAAGATATTTATCTTGAGTTGACTGTGCATCGCTCCAACTCAAACAAATGACTGGCTACTTGGCAAAGTGTGACGACAAATACTGCCGCTAACAGCACCTTGGGCTAATGCCTGTTCATTTTCTATTTTAATATCTCGTTGGACATTCGTACATTTGGCATTGCGGACAACAGGCACTAGCCCAAGCTGCAAACCGTTGTGTGCCATTTTGTGAAAAGCGTGTAAACAAGAAAAATCATTTAACATTTATAACATAATATGCAAGACGAAATATTAAAACATACAAAAAAAATCTATAAGACTGCAAAAGACCCAAAGCATACTTTTAGAGAAAAAATAAATGAAATAATTATTGAAATTTTCATCATCGTTTTTGCTGTAACTCTTTCAATATGGTTGCATAGTTGGAGTGAACACAGACATCAGCAAAATGAAACAAATGAGTTTTTGACTGATTTAAAAGAAGACTTTAAAAGTGATATTGAAAGTATTTCAATATCAAAAGAAAAATTAACGATAAACTTTGAAAATTGCAAATTTGCTTTGGGTTTGACACAAACCAAAATTGACAGTCTAAAAAATGTTCACGGAATAGTTGAATTTAATTCGACGATTACAACAACGAAAATAAACTGCGGAAATTACGAAGGTTTTAAATCAAGTGGGAAAATTGGCTATATTGAAAACAAAAAACTAAAAAAACAGATACTTAAATATTATCAAGAACAAGCCCCTGGACTTTTAGAAGTTGAAAAATATGGGACATTAACTTTTGAGAAAGTATTAAATTTTGTTTTAGAGCATTCAGAAAAAGGAATTGACAAAATTATAATGATGCCACGATTTAAACAACTATTAAAACTTCACACAGACCAAACAAATGGATTAATTGATGGATATTCAAAAACTATGAAAGATGCAAAAGAAATAATTAATGAAATAGACAAATCCGAGAAATAAAACGTCACACAACAAGGGTTTTGCAAAAGTGGGGCATTTGTGCAAAATTTGAACATTGGAATTCTAATAATCATTTTTGCTTAATTGAACATTTGTACTTCGATTTCCCCACCTTCGCCAAGCCCGAAACCGTTAGGCCTCATTGTAAAAAGACAACGAAACGAACTGCAAAAACTAATTTGACAAAACAAATGACACAAGAAGAGCAAATAATTGAATGTGAAAATAGACTTTTAGAAGCAATTAAAAGTGGCGACATCAATGTTCTTGATGAACTTTTGCACGACAACTTAATTTTTAATATTCCGACAGGACAAACTATTACCAAAACAATGGATATTGAAAATTATCGTTCAGGTGTTATGACAGTGTACGACATTTCAACAACTGACCGAATAATACTAATAATTGATAATATTTCTACTGTTGCCGTTACCGTTCATCTGAAAGCAAAATATGCGGATCAAATTATTGATGGAAAATTTAGATATTTAAGAGTATGGAAATTATTTGATAGGTCTTGGAAAATATTTGCAGGAAGTGGATTTCAAATTTAATAACCGAAGTTCAACTGTAACACTGGAAAAACAACGAACCGCTAATAGCAAATAAACCCAAGCGGGCCGACGTCGGTCATCGCTCGGTGCGGAAAAGTGGTCGCTAACGCGTTTTTATTTTGCACCTCGCTTATAAACATTTATCTTCGATATAAACATTTGTGCGTATAGACAGAGGAAGTTTCAAAAGCCCGCCTACGTCTATTTGCAAACCGTTAATAAAGTAATAAAATTTGCAATAGATATTACTAACCAAAGAAAATAGATCTTAAAATAAAATCCATTTTTGAAACGGTACAAGCAAAAAATAAAATAGTATTGAGGCCACTTAAAACCCAACTACAATGGTACATTTTCCCCAGCCATGATCTAATCTTTGTTCAAATTCTTTAGTAATGGAAAAACGTTACCTGCAAGCCGTAAGGACAAAAACCCGTCGATAAACAGACTTGTTTCTTCTGGACAATTTTCGTATATTTACCTTATGAAATCTAACTCGAAGAAATCTAAAAAAGGACAGTTGCTTAGGGCTGAAATCCTAAAGTCATTAATGGCTTCTTTTAAAATTGAGGGCATTGACATTCCTTTAAGCGTTGCCGAGCAGACGCTCAAAAAAGTGGAACTTAGTCTGGGAAAATAGAGTTAATAAATTCAATCATCTTCGTGTAATCTTTCTCGGCGCAGTTTTGTACCGAGACAACATATTTTTCAAACTCTTTTTTGCCGACTTTCTCAAATTTCAAAGACTCGTACCCCGCCTTCCTAGACATTAGGTTTGCAAGTAAACGAGCAGTTCGACCATTGCCTTCGCGAAATGGGTGAATAAATAAAAGTTCGCCATGTACAGTTGCAATATCTCGGACAAGATCCTCCTTCTTATTGTAGATGTTTTTTAGCTTCGACAAAATCTCCTTCTCGAAAGCAGACATTGACTCAGGCAAAAATTTCGCTGCTGCAAACGGAAATCCGCCCTTCGACAAATTCACATTTCTTAGTTTCCCAGCGAAAGGGTATAAATGTTTCAATGCTTCTTTGTGCAGACTTAAAATATACTTCACATTGAACTTCGTTTTGGCCGATAGTTTTTCGGTGAAATAAATTTCAGCCTTTAAAAATCCTTCAAATTCAGACTCGCCAATTTCTTTTTTGGTCTTTAACCCGAGTAAATTCGGTAATAATTCTCCTTGACTATCTGGTGACTTGTATTTCACAATAACAAATATACTATATGTTACGGCCAGCAGGTAACAACAAGCAAAAGTAAGCGGCTGACTCGGTCTTCGCTCGCGCGCAGTATTTCGGTCTCTTCGGGAAATTTTGTTTGCGGCTCACTAAAAAACATTTGTATCTTTAAATAACCTTTGGTCGGTTAAGACAGGTGATGCTTCTTAAGCCCGCCTAAGTCTATTTGTAAACCTTTAGTGGTAAGTGGTGCGACGGACATAACGGTAGATAAAAACATTACGAATAAATATGAGCTTCTTTCAGACATTGCCCTTAAGACAAAAAATAATATTCGGCTTGACAATGGGCTTCGGACTCTTTACACTTTCACTATAAATACAAAAGACAACCTGACGAAACAATTGACAGTCCTTTAGGAAAACTAAAATGTAGAGTAACCTTCGCCACTGGTAGTACTGACCCGAAAGATATTTCTATTAATACTTCTTTAAAAAGCTATTATTATCCTGAATATGGCTTTGTTAGACTTGAGTACACAAATGTTAACGGTACAAAATTAGTAATGCAATTAATAGACGCTAAATAAACTGGGTGCGCCGCAACTCGGTACTAACAGCACCTACCAGTAACTGGCGCGGACAAGGTCATCGCAAAACCATTTATTACCTGCTTCGCAGACCTTTAATTTGTTTTGGCTTTGCTAACAAACATTTGTATCTTTAAATAAACATTTGTGGGTATAAACAGTTGAGTGTTTCAAACGCCAACTACTAACCGTTGGCATTAAGTGTAAAAAATCTGAACAAATAATTTAAGGATATGACAGACAACAGAATAATCGTCAGAACAAGTAAGAATCTCTTCTTTAAAACAAAAAAATATACTGTTAAAATTGATGGGACAGATATTCGGCAGCTTGACTTTGAAAACAACAAAATTGAATACATATTACCTATTGGAAAATACAAGTTAGACATCAGTAATGACAATTCATTTAAGACTGAAAATGTTTTTCTTTCAACAGGCGAAATTAAAATTTTTACAATTAAGCCAAGTATAATCCGTAAATTAGGACTTAGTTTTTTTATAGGACTTGCCATTGTTTCTGTTTTTGTCCAACTAATGATACTTGAAAAAATTTCAATTCCCTTAATGATAATTCCATTTATACCTTTGCTTTTGAATATTTTACCCAAACGGAAACGAAATTTCGCTGACACTTTTGAAATACATAAGTCGAAACTTTCCTGAGACGGAATCATATAACGAACATTGGCAACAAATCAACCAAGCAGGTTCGGACAAAAGAATTTCAACTATTTTAAGGCCTTAATCAGAGAAAATAACATATAACGAAAAGAATGTGTGTATGATTTGATAGTGTTTGTCCAGGTTGTTTGTCGAATAAAAACATCTACTGCCAACAAGAGTTTGGCAAAATGGGGGCATTTGTACTATATTTGAACATTGGGAATTCAATTGAACATTTGTACTAATATGAACATTTGTACTTCGATTTCCCCACCTTCACCAAGCCCCAAACCGTTATTAAAGTGGTAAAATTTACAACAGATATTACTAACCAAAGAAAATAGATCTTAAAATAGAAGCCATTTTTGAAACGGTACAAGCAAAAAATAAAATAGTAGTGTGAGGCCACTTAAAACCCAACTACAATGGTACATTTTCCCCAGCCATGATCTAATCCTTGTTCAAATTCTTTAGTAATGTAAAAGTAACCGTACTCTATACTAAAATGTTTATAAGCCAACACTACAATAGCACTAGCATCATACACCAAGCGTGTAACTTGAGGCGCATTTAAAACATAAACATTGGGTTTACTAAACACACCGCCCTGTAAAGCTGCATTGTAACCTACACCCCTAGCATTGGCACTTAATAAAAAAAAGGCGCGGTACTTGGAGGTTTTACTAGATAAATATTTTTTTTGTAAACCTAAATTCTCAAAATAATTTGTAAACAAACCCACCCGAAAAAACATCCCAACGGAAGCATTAGTGTATAACGTGCCACCCTTAAATGCCCCTTGGGCAATCATTTGCAGGTGCTTTAAACGAAGCATTCCTTTTTGTAGTGTAAAATTATAATTTAAAATAAAAGCATTGTTTAATTGATTTTCCCAACCGAGTGGTTGTATGTTATTCAATGCACGGTGTATCGCCTTTTGTTCTTCCTCGCAACGCGCACATTTACCTATGCCCCCCACAACCAATTCGGTTTTTAGCGCCAATTGCTTGTTAACCTTAAACGAAGTCCGTTGATGCGCCAACAGTATAGTACCCGTGTAAGGACGCTCATTGTAAAAAATGCCCTCGTGCCTAATACTGCGCGGTGTAAAGCAATTTTGCTCTAATAAAATACCATAATAATTAGAACTTGCTTGTTTCACACTCGGCAATAACTTGTATAACGGCGATTTTCTAAAAACTGAATGAACCACCAAAAGCTGCAACCCTTGCGTGTAGTAGCGATCGGTAGCTGTAAAAAAATCATTCTCATAATTTAGCTTGATATAGTTTTCAGTTGCTACCACGCTATCGCTACTTAAACTAATTTGTGCGCTTACACCTAATTTAAACCCACAAAGCAATAGGAGTATTTTTTTAAACATGAATGAAATCGGTACTTAAAATTACAAGGTTTAACGCCGAAAGCAAATTTACTTTTTAAGCGGATTTAATATAACTTCGTTTATCCAAAAAATAGTTGAAAAAAATGTGTTATACCAACTCGATTCATCTTCAACCATTAATACCATTTCTCCTCTACAAACTCGGTGCGCCATAATTCATGCATAAAGTTTTTATACCAAATGAACTGAGTAAACAACGTGCATAAAAAAAGCCACCTTTTAAGAGTGGCTTTTAAACTATTATTTTTTTCAGTTATAGGTTGCCCAAGGCTTTCACCTTTGCAATTTCGCGGTCAATTTCTTTACCCTCGTCGGTTGTGCCATACTCTTTACGGATGCGTTCGTAAACGTTTATGGCTTCACTAAAATTACCTTTTAATTCGTAAGCTAATCCAGCTTTTTTTAGGTAAATAGGCGTAGTGAAATTGTTACTGCTATTATCGGCTGCCTTCAAGTAAAACTTAATAGCTTCATCCACTTTATTCAATTCCATGTTTGCATCGCCAATAGCACCAATCGCAATAGAACTCACCATTTCATCTTTACCATTGTATTGGCTCAAAAACTCGATGGCCTTTTCAAATTTACCAGTACGCAAATAGCAAATACCAGCCATGTAATTAGCTAAATTACCGCTTTTAGTCATGCTATACTCATCGGCAATTTGCTCTAAACTCATCATCGTCTTGGTTCCGTTTATAGCGTTTACTGGTTTACCACCTTTTAATGCAATTTCAAAACTATCTTTTTCAAAATAAGTTTGCGCCCAATACAATTCGTTAGTTGCTTCCTTTTCTTTTTCGGGCATGTACATTAATTTATAATATAGAATAGCCGCTATCACTACCACTAACCCACCACCAACATACGTTACCATTTTCTTATTGTTTTCAAAGAAAAGTTGAATGCCTTCAAAGCCAGAATCGTTGCCTTTAGAGCGGGGCGTTGGGGTAGTCGTTGTTTCTATGTTTTCAACTACTTCGTTAGCTTCGGTGTTAACAGTATCTTTTTCGGTACTCATTATTTTTAAATTAAGAGTGCAAAGATAAAATTTTAAACGAAAAGATGAAATTTTTTGTGCGTCATTGGTTCAAAAACCCTTAAAATGAAGTAAATTTAGGCATTGAATAAAGTTTAAACCCTTCTGCCACCATAAATAAATGATTTTAAAAGATTTAAGCCTTGTCAATTTTAAGAATTACACGCAATTCGATGCCTCATTTTGTGCTAAAATTAATTGTTTGGTGGGGCAAAATGGCATGGGTAAAACCAATTTACTCGATGCCATTCACTACCTCACGTTTTGTAAAAGTTACTTTAACCCCATAGACAGTCAAAACATTTCTTACAACGAAGGTTTCTTTGTAATTCAAGGCACCATCGAAAAGCAGCACGAAGAAATAGAATTGTATTGCGCCATTAAACGCAATCAGAAAAAAATATTTAAAAAGAATAAAAAAGAGTACGATAAATTAAGCGATCATATTGGGAGTTTTCCAATGGTAATGATTAGCCCAGGCGATAGCGAATTAATTTCGGGTATTAGCGAGTTACGCCGCAGGTTTATGGACAGCATTATTTCGCAATACGATAAAACTTACCTCGACCAATTAATTGCCTATAACAAAGTATTAAAACAACGCAACGCCCTACTAAAACAATTTGCAGAGATGCGTAGCTTTGATTCGGTAACCCTCGAAATATGGGATGAACAACTGGTAACCTATGGTCAAAAAGTATTACAAACCCGTCGTATTTTTTTAGAGCAATTCATTCCCCTGTTTAACACACACTATCAACACATCAGCAATAGCAGCGAAAGCGTGAGCATTGCCTACGCCAGCAGTTTAAAACAAAACGAATTTAAACAGGCTTTGGCTCTGCACATAGCAAAAGATAGGCTTATGCAATACACGGGCATTGGGCCACACAAAGATGATTTAGATTTTGAACTAAAAGGCATGGAACTTAAAAAATACGCCTCGCAAGGTCAACAAAAATCGTTTTTGCTGGCTTTAAAATTGGCACAGTTCGATTTTTTAGCCGATAAAAAAAACTTAAAACCTTTGTTGTTGCTCGATGATGTTTACGATAAACTAGACGCCGAACGGTTTAGTAAACTCATTGAACGGGTTAGCTCCGACGCTTTTGGTCAAGTATTTATTACCGATACCCATCCCGAACGCATGCAAGCCTTATTCAAAAATAGGGATGTAGAATGTAAGTTTTTTACCATTGAAGAGGGGGCTTTAAGATCCGTTAATGACGAAAATTACGCCAACGTTTCTCCAAACAAATAACCCTGCATTCGTAAAAATACTTTACCTAAGCTGCTATAAAAACTATCGCTCGAAAAATTGTTACTATTCTTTTAATAATTCTATTTCAAATACACAACTTACCTCTTACTTTTATAAAATGAAATATCTATTCGTTTTTCTAATTCTACCGTTTTTCATTGTTTCGCAAAATTTACCCTACACCTCTTTTTTTACGGGCGATACCAACAACGTTTCGCCAGCAACCGCTTATGGCATTTGTTTAATGGGCGGTGCCACCGAAGATGATAACGCCATGCGTTGGTTCTTAAATCGGAGTGGTGGTGGCGATGTTGTGGTAATACGGGTTACCGGCACTAATGGTTACAATACTTATTTATTTAGTTCGCTGGGCATCACTTTAAATTCAGTCGAAACACTTGTTATTCCTTCGGTAGCCGCTGCCAATCACCCTTATGTGAGGCGGCGTTTACGCGAAGCCGAAGCCGTGTTTATTGCGGGTGGCAATCAATTTGACTATATATCGTTTTGGAAAAACACCGCGGTAGATAGTGCGCTAAACTATTTAATTACTACAAAAAAAGTACCCATTGGTGGCACTAGCGCAGGTATGGCCATTCAAGGTCAGGCTTATTATTCAGCGGCAGCAGGTTCTGTTACTTCGCCTGTTGCGTTAAACAATCCATACGGCAGCTTAATAACCATTGGTAACAACGACTTTATTAAACACCCACTTTTAAAACGTACCATCACCGATACGCACTACGATAACCCTGATAGACGTGGGCGACAAAGTACATTTTTAGCGCGTTTGTTTCAAGATAGTAGTGTAGCTTTTAATGGCATTGCCAGCGATGAATATACCGCCGTATGTATTGATAGCAGCGGCATTGCCAAGGTATATGGCGGTTTCCCTACTTACGATGACAATGCGTATTTTATTGTACCCAACTGCATCAATCCCAATGGTCCCGAAACCTGTAGTAATGGTCAAGCACTCACTTGGAATCGTAATAACCAAGCCTTAAAAGTCTATCAAGTAAAAGGCACCGCAACCGGCTCGGGCACCATTAATATAAAAACGTGGCAAAACTTTGCAGGAGGCACGTGGCAAAACTGGTGGGTAATTAATGGTGTGTTTTCATCGACCACAACTACACTAGGTTTAAATTGCAACACTGCCGCTTTAACCGAACAAACCAATTCAACGTCTATTTCGTTCTATCCCAACCCAGCTAACGAACGCATCATTTTAAATACTTCCCTCACTAAAATTCAAATCGTTAACAGCTTAGGGCAAGTGCAACGCGAATATTTAGAAACCGATGTATTACCCATCGAAGATTTAAAACCTGGTGTTTATCAACTTTTATTATTCGATAAAACCACACTCACTATAAAAAAATTAATTAAGCAATAAAGCACTCATGCAACAATATCACCAACTATTAGAACACGTTTTAACCCAAGGTGTAAAAAAAGAAGATCGAACCGGAACAGGCACTACCAGCGTGTTTGGCTACCAAATGCGTTTTAATTTAGCCGATGGATTTCCACTTGTTACTACAAAAAAATTACACACTAAATCTATCATTCACGAGTTACTTTGGTTCTTAAAAGGCGATACCAACATTGCTTACTTAAAAGAAAACGGCGTAAGTATTTGGAATGACTGGGCCGACGACCAAGGAAATTTAGGTCCAGTGTATGGCTACCAATGGCGCAATTGGCCTACCCCCGATGGTGGACACATAGACCAAATCACACAAGTGATAAATATGATTAAAAAAAATCCAGACTCGCGGCGTTTAATAGTGAGTGCTTGGAATGTAGCCGACATTAATTCGATGAAACTTCCACCGTGCCACGCCTTCTTTCAATTTTATGTAGCTAATGGTGCGCTCAGTTGCCAACTCTATCAACGCAGTGCCGATATTTTTTTAGGAGTACCATTTAACATTGCGTCGTATGCCTTACTAACCATGATGGTTGCGCAAGTGTGTGGCTTAAAGGTGGGCGAGTTTGTGCATACTTTGGGCGATGCGCATATCTACAGCAACCACATCGAACAATCGAAATTACAATTGAGCAGAGCCATACGCCCGCTTCCAACTATGAAAATAAACCCATCGGTTACCTCCATTTTTGATTTTACATTTGCAGATTTCACTTTAGAAAATTACGATCCTCATCCACACATTAAAGCAGATGTGGCGGTGTAATATTATACCAGTTGTACGTGCAAAATAGTCCAATCTTAGACGAAATTTTTAGTCGGAGATGGACGGTTTTACATATATAAATTATCCGAGATTATGCAATAGGAATCTTAGTGAGAGGCGAAAGCCCAATAAAACAGGCACTTTTTCGACTGAGGCATAGTGCTGCTATGGTGAAGAAGAAAAAGTGACGAAGTTTACTGTTTTGAAGGGATTTCGGCTCGTAATAGATTTCTATTGCATAATCTCGGATTATATGAGGTGCAGGCGCAAAACGCCCGTCAATTCGATTATAAACCGACTAAAATGGAGGAGAAAAAACCAATGCTTCGCCTAAATAAAAGAGTTAAACCGAGAGTTCAAGAAATTAAATTTTTAGCTGTTTTGAAGGTATGAATGGTCTTATACCAACATCATTTCTAAAAGATACGTTGACCCAGTTTCTTTTTCTCTTATGCTTCCTCAAAAATTATACCCGTAGGCCTTGCTACGCCTATAGCTTTTTCGTCGCCTAAAAGAAAAATAGTTCTGGTTCAACTTGTATCTTTTAGAACCGATATTGGTATTATACTAAGTCGCATCCGATTATCCGAATGCGACTTATCTATTTATAAAAATTTCATTTCTAAAATGTTTACTGTATTTTTATCCAACTAAAAATAAGATTATGCCTATACGAATGACAGAAGATAATGATTCGAACGGAGGATTCTCTGGCAACCAAGATGGAAAAAACCCAGGTCGTGGCGGCAGGGGCGGCGGCGGCGGTTTTTCGGGTGGTGGCCTCATTGGTTTGTTATTGCCTCTGTTAATGCGTAATCCCAAATTATTAATAGTTGTTATCATTATTGGTGGAGGCTTTTTTTTATTTAAAGGCGGCTGTAGTGGTGTAGGCGGTAGCGACCATGCCGAGTCGGCTTCAAAATCTACTTACAGCCGCGGTGCCACCCTCGACGAAGCGGTTTACGATAAAAATGAAGTGTATGCCGCCTTAGAAAATGGCGAAGCATTACCCGAGCGTGTATCGTTAGAACGGTTTACACCATTGGCTAAAGACCAAGGCCAACAAGGCTCGTGCGTTGGCTGGGGCAGCACCTATTATGGCCGCAGTATTTTAGAAGCCATTGCCACGGGTAAAGACCCCAACCAAGTCGCATTTAGTCCCGCATTTACTTATAACCAAATTGGCTTAGAAAATTGCCAAGGCACTTACATTACCGATGCGGTTAAGTTGCTTACCAACACTGGTTCGGTACCTTATTCTGATTTTCCTTACGATGAAAACTCGTGCGAGAAAAAGCCAGATACTTATCAATTGCAAGATGCCTCAAAATATAAAATGCGTGGGGCTAACCGTTTAAGCCTAAATGGCGATGATTACACCGTTGATGTGAATGCCATTCGTCAAAACTTAGCTCACAATGCCCCCGTTATTATAGGAATGAGTGTGGGCGGGAGTTTTATGCAAGACATGGAAGGCAAAGACGTGTGGATGCCGCGCGAAAGTGATTTTAATAAAAACGGATTTGGTGGCCATTGCATGTGTGTAATTGGTTACGACGATAAGGCCTTTAAAAACGATGGTGCTTTTTTAATTCAAAACAGTTGGGGACCGCGTTGGGGTAAAAACGGAAAAGCTTGGGTAAGTTATAAAGACTTTGTTTTTTTTACCAACGAAGCTTATGGTTTAGATGCCATGCCCGATAAAGCCAACCAAACAAAATTACAATGCAGCATTGCTTTAATGGATAAAGAAACCCGTCAAGATATTCCATTAAGCAGCATTAGTGCTACAACTTACAAAGTAAATAGCCCTTTGCGCATTGGTCAAAAGTTTAAAATGAAAATCACCAATACGATAGATTGCTTTGTTTATATTTTTGGAAAAGAAAGCGACAACGGCAGCTATGTTTTGTTTCCTTATACTGCCAAACACTCGGCCTATTGCGGCATTACCGGCACACGGGTATTTCCAAGAGATTATAGCATGGAACCCGATAAAATTGGGAATAAAGATTATTTTGCCGTGTTGGTTTGTAAAAATAAATTAGATTATAAAACTTTTAACGAAAAATTAAATGCCGATAAGCAAACCGATTTTGAGCAGCGTGTATTAAATTTATGTGCTTCTGATCGCATTAATGCGGTAACGTTTGGAAGCGGTTCGGGAATTTCGTTTACTGCTGAAACTCAAGAAAAAAATATTGTGCCATTTATTATTGAAGTTTCTAAAAATTAGTATAAGTTTTTATAATGAAAAGAAGTTACGGTATTGATTTAATTAGAACCTTATCTATATTAATTGTTATTCTTCGCCACTATGAGGTGCTTATTACTGGGTTTAATTACGGGGTTTATGCCATTGAATTTTTATTTGTTATTAGTGGATTTTTAATTGGTCAAATTCTTATCAAAGAGTTTTACCACACCCACCAAATTACAACCAACTCGGTTAAACATTTTATGATGCGGAGGTGGTTCCGAATTTTACCGCTTTATTATTTGGCCATACTCCTTAAATTTATATTTTACCCAGAGGTTGGTAAAAACATCATTTTCTATTTATTTTTTCTACAAAATAATTTTTACGGAATTTCATTTTTTCCCGAAACATGGTCGTTGGTAATTGATGAATGGTTTTATTTAGGCACACCCATTATGTTATATCTATTCATGAAATTCATTAATTCAAAACCGTTCCACGTACTTTTATTTTTAATAGCAACCATAGTTGTTATTAATGCTTTGCGTTGTTTTTGGGTGTATAAAACCAATATTATTTGGGATGGCATCAACGGGAACATCGTATTGCATCAAGACACGCTTTTAATAGGCGTTGTAGTTGCGTTTATAAAACGACATTATCAACATCTATTTCAACGCATGAATTCTAAAGTTTGGTTTTATTCGGGCTTGGCAGCATTTATAGTGTATATTTTTAGTATCAGATCGGTTAGATATCCTGAGGATATGGTTAATCATTATTTTATAACACGTACGTTTAGTTTTACCATTTGTTCGGTAATTATTGCTTGCATGTTGCCCTATCTCGAAAACTCAATTCAACCCATTAAGTTTAAACCCTTAAATTTTTTAAACACTGGGGTTATTGTTGGAAGCAAAATATCTTACGCCCTTTACCTGTTCCACTCTATGTCTTTAGCCTTATCGGTTTATTTTTTTGATACATTACTTAACGTTGAATGGATAAAAGTAATTGGCTTCCTTTTCTCGATTGTGATTAGTTACCTACTTTATCAATACGTTGAAAAGAAATTTTTAATTATACGCGATAAATATTACCCCGAACGAACGCATTAACTAACCAAGGCTACATGGAAATTAAAAACATAATTGCAGAAAAAGAAAATGGTATTTTAAAGTTGACAATTAGTCGCGAGCAATACCATAATGCTTTAAATAAACAAACGGTTATCGAATTGCAATACTTAATTGGAGCGGCACAAACCGATGCACAGGTAAAAGCTATTTTAATTACGGGGAGTGGTCGCAAATCTTTTGTATCGGGTGCCGATATAAAAGAGTTTATTGGATTATCGGAAACGGATGCGCGTCATTTATCTATGCTTGGTCAAAATACATTTAAGCAAATCGAAAATTCGGCTAAACCAACCTTAGCTGCCGTTAATGGATTTGCTTTAGGTGGCGGTTGCGAATTGGCTATGGCTTGCCATTTACGGATTGCGAGTTCGAATGCTATTTTTGGTCAGCCCGAAGTTAAACTAGGCATCATTGCGGGTTATGGCGGCACACAACGCTTAATTCAGTACATTGGTAAAACCAAAGCTACCGAGTTACATTTAACAGGAAAAAATATAAGTGCCGACGATGCCCTTAAATTTGGTTTGGTAAATTATGTGGTAGAACCCGATCAATTAATGAATGCCAGTAAAGCATTACTTAATGAAATCATCATTCACTCGCCCAAAACAATTGAAGCCGTTATTAAAAGTTTAAATTACTATTTCGACCAACATAACGCCGGTTTCGAAAATGAAATTGAAGAATTTGGGAAGTGTTTTCTTACCAACGATACCAAAGAAGGTATCCAAGCTTTTCTCGAAAAACGAACGCCACATTTTACAGGATTTTAATTTATAATTTATGTTTCATTTTTTATTGCGAACTATACCCCGCCCCATTTTAATTAAACTCAGTTTAATTTTTAGTAAAATTGCGCCATTACTTTATTACGGCACGCGTTACGAAGATCCAATAAGCGGCAAAACCTATCGTAAGTTTTTACCTTATGGGTATGGTGGGCGCGCCAAACGAGATAATGTACTTTGCCCCGGAAGCCTCTCGCTAGAGCGGCACCGCTTGCTTTGGTTGTACTTAAAACAACGAACCGATTTTTTTACAGAGCCTGTTAAAATGCTTCACATAGCTCCCGAACAATGTTTTTATAAATTGTTTAAGGCGCAAAAAAATTTAGAGTACACCACTGGCGATTACAACAGTCCTATTGCTGATATTCATTTCGACTTGCATAAAGCTCCGTTTGAGACAAATAGTTTTGATGTTATTTTTTGCAATCACGTTTTAGAACACGTTGACGATGCGCAAGTATGTATGAGTGAGTTATACCGCATTATGCGTGTAGGCGGTTGGGGTATTTTTCAAGTACCACTCGATACCAGCCGCGCTCTTACTTACGAAGATAAAAGTATTGTAAGTGAAGAAGAACGCGAAAAACATTTTTGGCAAAAAGATCATGTTCGTTTATTTGGTTTAGATTATAAAGACCGTTTAGCCGCTGCGGGCTTTGTTGTAACCGTAGATGATTTTGTAAAGACGTTAAGTCCTGCGTTAGTGGATCGTTACCGACTTCCTGCCAATGAGATGCTTTATGTTTGTAGAAAAGTTTAGTGGTTTATATTTTATACATTACTATTTTTTATAAGGGCAAATTCATAAATGTTTTTTCGTTAATTCATAAAAATAAAAATAAATTATTTTTATTGAACAATGTTCATTATATTTGCCTCGTCATTTTTTAGTAATGGGAATAGCGGATAGAAAATTAAAAGAAAAAGAAGAACTCAAAGCCTTGATACTACAAGCAGCAAAAAAGCTTTTTGTAACACAAGGTGTGGAGCAAACTACCATTCGCAAAATTGCTAGTGAAATTGATTATAGTGTTGGAACTGTTTATGTATATTACAAAGATAAAAATGATATTTTGCACGACTTACATACACAGGGCTTTAAACAATTAAGTAGCGAAATGAGGGTTTTATTTAATGTGGCTAACCCTATGGAAAGATTAATGGCACTTGGTAGAGTATATCTCCAATTTGCTTTCGAAAACAGTGATATGTATAATTTAATGTTTAATTTAAAAGCACCCATTGAATTTTTAGATTCTATAAACAAAGAAGAGTGGAACGAGGGCAAGGGAACTTTTGACGTACTTAAAACAACTGTTAAAGAGTGTTTAGATAAAGGGCATTTTAAAGGTCACGAACTAGAACCATTATCTTTTGCTATTTGGGGAGCTGTACACGGTATGGCATCCCTGCATATTAGCCAACGAATAAAAGGGGTTAATGTTTCAAACCCTGATAGTATGGTTAATAGGGGTTACGAGGCTTTTAGTTTAATGTTAGAAAAAGTCTAAAAAAATTTTAAAAACAAATGAACTCTGTTCAAATAAAATACACAATTCAATGAAAATAAAACTACACCTCATTCCTATGGGCTTATTGGTTTACAATCTAAGTCATAGCCAAACTCCACTCGAAACTTATATAAAAGAGGGATTTACTAAAAACCTAAGTATTAAACAACAAGCCTTTGCTTTAGAAAAAAGTATGTACGCACTTAAAGAAGCGAAAACATTGTTTTTACCTAATGTGAGTTTTAAAACCGATTATTTTTTGGCTGGCGGCGGCAGAACAGTTGATTTTCCCGCAGGAGATTTACTGAACCCTGTTTATGGTAAACTCAATCAACTCACCAATTCCAACAATTTTCCTCAGTTGCAAAATCAAAGTATTTTGTTGAATCCCAACAATTTTTATGATGCTAAGTTTAGAACGACTCTCCCTTTATTAAATCTTGAAATTGAATACAACAAACGAATTAAAAGAGAACAAGTTTCTTTACAAAAGTTAGAAATTGACTTGTATAAACGCGAACTCGCTAAGGAAATTAAAACCGCCTATTTTAAATACCTTCAATCCATCGAAGCAATAAAAATTTATGAAAGTGCTTTAACATTGGTTAACGAAAATAAGCGCATCAATCAGTCGCTTTATAAAAATGATAAAGTAAATGAAACGGTTGTTATTCGAGCCGAGAATGAGGTAACAAAATTTGAATCCCTAAAAGAAAATGCGTTACAAAATTCTAATTCTGCTAAAGCTTATTTTAATTTTTTGTTAAACAAAACCTCAGCTGACACCATCATTATAGATACCACTTACAAAGCAGCTGCCACACAATTAACAGATAGTAAATCTATTGCTCAACGAGAAGAACTTGCAAAACTTAAAATCGGAAGTACAATTAATCAAAATCTCAATGGCTTATCAAAATCGTATCTCATCCCAAAATTAAATACCTTTTTAGATTTAGGCTCACAGGGTTTTGATTGGACCTTTGATGATAAAACACGCTACTACTTTTTTGGACTGGCCTTGCAATGGGATATTTTTTCGGGGGGTAAAAATTATTTTAAAACCAAACAAGTTGAATTAGACACTAAAATAATTCAAACGCAAACAGATTATGTAACACAACAACTTCAGTTGCAATACACCATATCTATTAATAATTACAAAGCAGCTTTGTCTAACTATTTGGGTGCTGCCTCTGCTTTAAATACCTCAAAAAAGTACTATGCAGATATTTTAAGATTATATAAAGAGGGGCAAGTATTATTTATTGAACTACTCGACGCTCAAAATCAATTGATACAATCTCAATTACAAGTTTCTATTTCCTTGTATGATACTTATATAAAAACGGCTGAAATAGAAAGAGCTACAGCATCATTTAACTTAAATAATTAATTAGTATGAACTATAAAACACAATTTTCAGCAATTTTTCTTGCACTGAGCTTAGTAGCTTGCAACGAAAATAATAACCAATCATCAACTCTACCTGATACAAAAACCATATCGGTAAAAACAGTTAAACTTCAACAATCTAAAGGCACTATAAAAGTAAGTAGCACAGGGATGCTAACTACTGAAAATGAAGCGAGATATGCCTTTAAGATTGGTGGTGTGATTGATGAGATTTTTGTAAATGAAGGACAGTTTTTTAATAAAGGCAGTTTATTAGCAAAATTAAAAACCAATGAAATAGATGCTGGTTATACACAAGCTAAATTGGGCCTAGAAAAAGCCGAACGCGATTTGCAACGTGTAACCAATTTGTATGCAGATAAGGTAGCCACTTTAGAGCAATTGCAAAATACTAAAACAGCGTATGAAATTGCCCAAAAACAATTGGATCTTGTAGCTTTTAATAAAGAGTATGCCTACATATATGCCAACAGTAATGGCTTTGTAACAAAAAAACTGGCCAACCAAGGCGAAATCATTGGAGGTGGAATGCCTGTGTTAGCAATTAATGAAAATGAGAGCAATAATTGGCTATTGAAAGTTGGATTATCTGATAAAGATTGGGCAATGGTTAAGCTAAACAATACCGCTCAAATTGCATTAGATGCCTTTCCTAATAAAGTTTTTGAAGCAAGCGTATTTCGAAAGTCTTTAGCAGCCGATATGGGAACAGGTTCTTTTCAAGTAGAACTCAAAGTAAATTTTAATGGGTTTAATCCTGCCATTGGTATGTTTGGCAAAGCTAGTATTCATACAAATTCTATTCAAAATTATCAATCCATTCCTTATGATGCTTTGGTAGAAGCCGATGGTAAAACTGCTTTTGTATTTGTGCCTTTGCCAAATGGAAAAGTAAAAAAACAAGCTATTGAAATTGAAAACTTTGATAACCAAGTAGTGAATGTAAAATCGGGCTTAGAAAATGTGGTAGAGCTCATCACGAGCAATTCTGCTTTTTTAAATGAAAATTCTAGTATTACCATTATTAAATAATTCAACCTATGAACCTAACACATTTTTCAGTAAAAAATTATCAATTTACTTTGGTTGTATTTGTAATGGTGGCTGTTGTAGGCCTTGTTACAATGCTTACAATGCCACGTGCCGAAGATCCTCAAATTAATCCACCACAATATCCAATTGTTGTTGTATATCCAGGCACAAGCCCCAAAGATATGGAAGAGTTGGTGGTAAAACCAATGGAAGATAAATTGTACGAACTTGAAAACATTGATAAAATAGTTACTTCCATTCAAGATGGTTTGGCTATTTTAAAGGTAGAGTTTAAATATGGTGTAAACATTGATAACAAGTATCAAGAGGTTGTGCGCGAAGTAAATGCTTTAAGAGCAAACTTGCCAAAAGATATTTTGAAAATTGATATTCGTAAAGTTGATCCGAGTGACGTAACTATTTTGCAAACTGCTTTGGTAAGCGAAAATGCATCCTATGCCGATTTGAAAAAATATGCCGATAGGTTAGAAGATCAATTAGAAAAAATACCTGAATTAAAAAAAGTAGAAGTATCCGGTGCGCCAGAGCAAGAAGTGCGTATAGATTTGAAGTTAGATAAAATTGCCGAATTAAAAATTCCTATCAATGTGGTGTTAGGCAGTATTCAAAGTGAAGCGGTAAATATCCCGGGAGGAAGCATCACGGCGGGTAATAAAACCTTTAGTGTTAAAACTAGTGGTAAATTTAGTAGCATTGATGATATAGCCGGCACAGTAATTTATAACGCCAAGGGTAAAATAGTTTATTTAAAAGATGTGGCAAGCATTGGCTTTAGAAACGAAGCCGAAAAACACATTACCCGTTTAAATGGTTACCGTTGTGTTTTGGTAAATGCCTCGCAAAAAGTAGGAAGTAATATTAGCAGTACACAGGATAAGTATTTACCTGTTTTAAAAAGCTTTGAGCAGTCGCTACCAAACACTATCAAATTGATTACCCATTTTGATCAGGCAGATAATGTGGCTTTGCGTTTAAAGGGATTAGGAATAGATTTTTTGATAGCCATCATTTTAGTGTTGTTTACTCTGGCTCCGCTTGGTGCAAGAGCCTCATTGGTAGTAATGATTGCCATTCCGCTTTCTTTGGCATTGGGTTTAGTGGGATTAAATGCTTTTGGAATATCGCTCAATCAATTAAGTATAGTGGGCTTGGTGGTTTCGTTGGGTTTATTGGTGGATGATAGTATTGTGGTGGTAGAAAATATTGAACGATGGCTAAGAGAGGGCTATTCGAAAAAAGAAGCAGCCATCAAAGCCACCAAACAAATTACCTTGGCAGTAATTGGTTGCACAGCAACACTTGTGATTGCTTTTTTACCTCTGGTGTTTTTGCCAGGTGGCCCAGGTGAATTTGTAAGAGGTTTACCACTTGCAGTTATTACGAGTGTTATTGCTTCAATGATTGTATCCTTAACCGTTGTACCATTTTTGGCGAGTCGGTTTTTAAAAGAGCATCATAATCCTGAAGGAAATATCCTTTTACGTTTATTGAAAAAAGCCATTGGTGCAACTTACTCTAGGTTAATGAAAAAAACTCTGCAACGCCCTGTATTAACGCTTATTGTTGCTTTTGTTTTATTTGGTGGTTCGTTGGCTTTATTTCCTGTTATTGGTTTTAAACTTTTTCCAACTTCCGAAAAACCCATTTTTGTGATTAATTTAAAAATGCCGTTGCAAACTAGCCTTCAAGAGAGCAATAGCATCACCAAAATGGTGGAAGATAGTATTAGAAATAACCCCTTAATTAAATATTATACAAGTAATGTTGGTAAAGGAAATCCGCAGATATATTATAACGTTCCGCAACAAGAAGAAAAATTTGACTTTGCTCAAATATTTGTACAATTAGAACAAGAGGCTAAACCTGTACTTAAAAATAAATTGATAAACGACTTGCAAAAACAACTGGCTCAATTTCCATATGCAAAAGTTGAGGTAAAAGATTTTGACCAAGGCCCACCTATTGAAGCAACCATTGTGGTGCGTGTGTTTGGCGATGATTTAGACACACTTCGTAAACTATCCTTTAAAGTAGAAGAAATGCTTAAAGCACACGCAGGTACCATTGATGTAAATAATGAATTGAATACTTTAAAAACTGATATTAAAATTAAAATCAATCGAGAAAAAGCCAGAACGCTTGGTATTTTTACAGCAGATATTGATAAAACCATTCGCTTGGCAATTGCAGGCTTTAATATGGGCAACTATACTGATAAAGAAGGTGAAGAATATAACATTATTGTAAATGCGCCTAAAGATAAATTTGCAACGCTCGATGTCCTCAATAATTTATTTGTAAATAATGCCATAGGTTCAGCTATTCCATTAAGTCAAATAGCTAGTATTGAGTTTGAAACTTCGCCAACGAGCATCAATCATTTTAATAAAAATAAATTTGTGAAAGTAACTTCATCCACACTTAAAAATGTATTGGCTAATGATGTACTAAAAGAAGTAGTTCCTAAACTTAATCAATTAAAAATGCCAGAGGGATATTATTATAAACTTTCAGGGGAGGCAGAAAGCGAAGGCGACGCTTTTGGTGGAGGATTTATAACGGTTATCATTCTTACTGTTTTTTTATTCATAGCTGTTCTCATCCTTCAATTTAAAACCTTTAAAGGCATTATGATTGTACTTTCTGTAATCCCTTTGGGGGTAATTGGAGGTGTGTCAATGCTTTGGTTTACAGGTAATCCAATGTCGTTTATTGCTATCATAGGCTTTATAGGTTTGGCAGGTATTGAGGTAAAAAATTCTATTCTGTTAGTTGATTTTACCAATCAACTTCGCCAAGAAGGTGTAGAACTAAATTCGGCTATTGAGCAAGCTGGTGATTTGCGTTTTTTACCTGTGGTACTCACTTCACTAACAGCCATTGGCGGATTAATTCCTTTAGCCATCAATCCAAATCCGCAAATTGCGCCATTAGCATTAGTACTTATTGGAGGTTTAATAAGCTCAACGATTTTATCAAGAATTGTAACACCTGTGATGTATAAATTGATTCCGCCGAGTATTGAGAAAACAGAAGATTAATTGTAAATGATGGTAAATACACTTAATTGAATTTAACAATTTGTATTTTATAAACAGTATTTAATTGATAATATATTCAACTTGAAAAAAAGATGCCAACCTTTATTAAAATTGGGTAGAAAAGTAAAGTAGCAAAAAGCCAACTTATAAAAAAACTTAACATTATTTTTTTTGAATTAGAATATTTTATTTTTGGTTTAAATGGTGTTAAACAATTTTGGTATTTGGAATAGATTTTATCAAATCAACGCCATATAAATTTGGTGTTTGAAAGCCAATTTTATAATTGTTGCTTAGAATATGTTTTGTAATTATCAATAAAGTTTCAGCTGTAAATACATAAGCTTCGGGGCCCATAATAGTTGCAGAAGCTTTTTCTCCTTTTAAATTGATCACTTCGGCATAACAAATGGTGTTCCCTTTTTGTAATTGTTTTTCGGAAGGACCAATTGGTAAAAAATTAATTACTCTTTTAAGCATAAAGTCTCGCAACCATAATAAATTTCCTTGCATCATTTTTACAATAAATCCAGGAAAGTTCGAGTAGGTCTCAATATTCTGAATGTCTGTTGAAATTCTTGCCGAAAATAAATCAGCTCGCCAAGGATTATAAACTAACGTTTGTGGCTTATTGTCTATCATCAATAGAAAACTTTTATGTGCCGGCATTGCGTTTTTGAAAGTGCCATTTTCTACTATTACTCCTTCTTTATCAATGTCAGCTAAAACAGTTTTTAAAGTTCCTCTTGATGCACCACCATTGGTTACATAAGCAATTTTGAGATGTGTAGCGTTTGGAAGTTTTTGCTTAGCTAAATTTGCACCAATATCTGTTGGCACAACACCAAAACCAGCCCCTGGCATTAGCATAACTTTGGCTTGTTTAGCCATTTCATTATATTCAAAAACGGTTCCTAATTCTGCAACTTCGCCTGCAATATCAATATAATGAGTCCCATTTTCTATACAAGCCTCTACCAATGGCTTATTAGTGTTTTTAAATGGTCCAGCAAGATTAATGAGCAATTTTGCATCTTTAATATTTTCAATAATTTCTGTTTTATGTTCTAATGAAAATATCCTGAGCTGATGATTTGTTTTAAAAGTTTGTCTCGCCCCTAAAACTAAATCAAAATTCTGATTTTGTATTGTTTTCAAAAATAATTGCCCCATATAACCTGCGGCTCCATATACTAAAATTTTATTTTTCTCCATTTTCAATGCGTTGTCTAAGTAAATCATTATGAAGTTCAAAAGCAGTTTTCATTTTGTGAAGCAAAGGCACCGAAATAAAAAATGATAAAAGCCCTGTAAAATATTCGCTGTGCAAAAGTTCTGTTTGGTTTTCAGAGATTTTTTTTTAGCTGATAATAATGTTTGCCAGCCATTAAAAATTTTCCGCCTTATGTGCCTTGCCAAACCATTTCCGTATGTTTATTAAAACTTAATAAAGTTGGAAAATAAGTTTTGTTTAAAGGAACAATGAAAGTTGAAATGGTATTGCCTTCAGGCAATTCTCCTTCAAGTTTACCAACAATGGGATTCCACAATGGATAGTCTATGAAATTAATAAGTTCTTTCCAAACGTTTTCAACGGAGGTATTTATATGAATTGATGTATGGTATTCCTTCATTTTATTTTGCTTTATCTTGAATTTTACGAGTAATTTTTACAACCATTGCCCGTGGTGTAAAACGCACAGAGTTTGCCATAATCCAATTCATTGAACCATGAATAGCAACTGTTTTACCTTGCATCATTGATTTATATCCATATTCTGCTACTTCTTTTGAGGTGGGTAGTTTTTTACCTTTTACTAACGCACTTTCTTCCATTGCTGCTGCTGCTTGAAATCCACTTTCTGTAGCTCCGGGGCAAAGTGTAGTAACTGTTACGCCTTTATCACTCACTTCATTATCTATTGCTTCCGAAAAACTTAATACATAAGCTTTGGTTGCATAATATATAGCCATTGTTGGTCCAGATTGAAAGGCGGCCGTTGAAGCCACATTCATAATCTTTCCACTTTTACGTTTTACCATATCTTGCAAATAGAGTTTGGTAAACTGTGTCAACGTTGTGATGTTTAAATTTATCATTTGTAACTCCTTGTTCCAATCAGTTTCTACAAACATTCCAAAATCGCCAAAACCTGCGTTGTTTATCAAATAATCAATTCTAATGTTTTGTTTGGTTGTTTCGTTATAAACCTCTTGGGCAGAGTTACTAGCCGAAAGGTCTTTGCCTATTGTATAAACTTTAACTTTATATTGGTTTTCTAAAGTTGTTTTAAGCTCGTCTAGTTTAGATTTGTTTCGTGCTACTAAAACTAAATCACCACCTTTTGAGGCGTGAACTTTTGCTAATTCTAATCCAATTCCATTGGATGCTCCGGTAATTAATGCTGTTGCCATATTTTTTTATTTAATAATTTTAGCAAAAGTAAAGTTATAAACTCAAACCTACAACATTAGAGTATAGTCTATACTTGTAATTTATTTTTTAATCAATTATATTTGCTTTATGTTAATAAACGAATTGTCAAAAAGAACAGGCATAACTGCCCACACCATTCGGTTTTATGAAAAATCGGGATTGATAAAAGGTAAACGAGATGCGAATGTAAAATCAAACAACTATTTTCATTACGATGAAGAGGTGGTTGAAAAATTAGAATTAGTAAGAGATGCTAAATCAGTTGGGTTTACAATTAGTGAAATTAGCCAATTGATGGACGCTTGGTATAACAACAAGATGACTGTTTCTGCGAAGTTAGCTGTTTTAGATGAAAAACTTTTGTTGATTGAAAACAGAATTAAACAATTAAAAGAAATGAAAAAAATGATAAGTCAATTTAAAAAAAATGTAAGTGAAGATGCTTGTTAAGATTTTATTTGTGGTGTTGACCACACACTCATTGATTGGAATAAAATATTTGGTTAATCACTAAATCAAATTTTATCAAGCACCAAAAATTAGCTATTAATTTATAATGTATCTAGCAGTGCTACTAGCAGTATTAAATCTTGTTTTAACCGATATTATGCAATAGGAGTCGTAGTGAGAGGTGAAAGCCCAATAAAACGGGCAATTTTTCGACTGAGGCATAGTAGTACTATGGTAAAGAAGAAAAAGTGACGAAGTTTGCTGTTTTGAAGGGATTTCGGCTCGTAATAGATTCCTATTGCATAATATCGGTTTATATATCTGTTTCACTTTTGCTAAATCGTGAATAAAAATTGTGCATCGAAAATATATGCGGCATACTGATGCAAGATAATAAAATGAAAAACACACCCATATAATCTTTGTTATTGACTAACATAAAAATGGAGATAATTAAGGCACCGCCCAAACTAAACGGAAGAGCTTTTTTCCAAAGGGTAAAAGAGTTTGTTTTTAAATCTTTTTTGAGGTGTCTCCATCCGTGTACACTGTGTTGCATTACAAAATAAATACCAAACGATGCAATAAGGGGCAGCATGGTTGACAGAAGCAAGTAACAAACTGTTAAAAGCATTAACTTAGATTTATGATAGGCCGCAAAGAGGACTGAAAAAAGTGTAATAGATAGTTTACCGATTAACAATTGATTAGCCGATAAGTCAGAGAATACATGATGTATTTGTAAGCCCTTAATATGCCCGAGTATAACAATTGTTTCATCGTGATGGTAAATTAAAATGGTTATCAAAACAATCAAACCCCAGGTGAAAGAATTAAATCCTTGTTTGTATTTCCATTCTTTAAAATCGGCTTGGCCAAAATGCCAAGCAGAGAAGGCAATAAAAACCACTAATGCTAAATCGGGTAAAACAATCCAAATTAAACCTAAGAAAGCACCCTTGAGCAGATAACTCGCTATAAATTTTATAAATTGTTTTCGGTTATTAATTGTTTGGTCAGTTAGATAGTCTATTGCGCCATGCGAAAGACCAACACTTAAAAAACCAATGCCTAAAAAAGACCAAAGTATTTCTTTTAAACCTAAAGTATAAGCGAGTATAGAAACAATTGTAATAATAAATGCAAAATAACTTGGATTGACTTTAGTAATTCGATGTAAAATATCTTTAAACGCTACACGCAAAAAAATAAGAATTGGAAGTTTAGAAAAAATGAAGAGTTCTTTTTGTAGAGAAGATTTTTCGCTCAAAAAGGGGAGTACGTTATTTATTGAAACGTTATTAAATAAATTCTGAAAAATACTTTTTCCGTGTTGTGGTGTTTCTTCTAATATTTTGAGTAATAAACCATCATAAAATTTAAAACGTGAGCGTTGTATTTTTCTCGTAAACGTTTTTTTATTCAACATGGATTCAACGTGGTTGTTAGCATCTATTGCCATGTTGTGAAACGCATAACCTGTTGTAGGCTTTACCATATTGGCATTGGCACCAGTACGAATCCAATTTTCACCATAATTTATATTTGTAATTTTTAGAGATGACATAGGAATAACGCCTTTTTCTTCATCCAAAATTTGATATGAAAATCCAAAATTAGCCAAGTATTCAGTTAATAATTTTTCGGACTCTTCTTTTGTAATTATTGCTTTTCCAAAACGCGTTACTTCAAACAATGCTGTATTGTTGGTAAAAGGCAAGATGTACATAAACTGACAATAGTTGTTTTGAGGGATGTTGAAATCCATCATCACCATGGTTGATGTATCAAAGTTGTAATCATTGGCTTTAAGTTCCCAACCGTAAAACGATTGTAATAAGTGGCTTTGATTTTTTTCCGCGCGGGCGTATTCAGGAGGTCTGCTATCAAAAACTTTAACCGCATCTATTTTTAGATTTGTTAAGCTAATTAAAAAAGAATTTGATTTTTGAATGGCAGTACCATCAAATTTTTCTGTGTAATAACTAACCGTTTGTTCTTTGAGTATTTCTTTTACCTTATTATAAAGATCAATTCCTTTGATGTGATAATAGTAAACTGGTGAAATAGTTTGTTTTTCTCGATCAGCTACTTTTATATTTTGCCATTTTGAACTAATTAAAGGACCTAAATTAAGTTTTAAAACTTCTTCTTCGTTAGACCAAAAACAAAAATTTCTATCATTTACAATTTTACTATTTGGCTCAATAATAGCAAGTTTTTTATTTTGCAATAAATCGTTTTCATACATTTTTATGAGCAAGAGGCAGTTGGCTGCACCCATACCAATAAAAAGGAAATCAACAGATTCAGTTAAATTATTGCTCATTACTTAAATTATTAAGTCAAAAAAAAAGGTCATCCGAGTACCACAATACAAAGATGACCTTTCTTGAAGTATAGTGTATTAATCTTCCGAATTTCTACTTAACGTATAAATAACCAAACCAAATCCAATTTTATTAATGGCATCTGCAATGTTATAAACTATATCCATAGCATGTGTTGCAGCTGCTGGATCGGAAACTAATTGAATACCAAATAAACCACCTGGAGTTCCTAAGATATAACCCAATGGATAAATTGCCCATCCTACTAAAACAAACCAAGCCAGCACACGTGTAGCTTTTGCAACACTAGGACCCGCTGATTGCGCCAATTTTGCAACTTCGCCAAACCAAATTAAATAAACGATGTAGAAATACGCAGCACCTGATAAAACACCCCAAAGTACACTACTGTCTCTATCAATTGTTTCTCCAAAGTAACCTGTAATTAACATTACTAAAGAGGCAGCAATTAATTTCCACAATAAACCAATTTTTGCACCTGCTTTTTTGGTAATTAAGTAAAATTCAACACACATTAAAGGCACTGTTAATATCCAATCTACATAGCGGAAAAATGTTGGCGAATCTCCGGTGGCTAAGTTGTAGCCTCTCATGTAGTAATAGTGAACGGCTGCAATGAAGGTGATTAATCCCGAAACCAATACTGATGTACGCCACTTTTTGGATGTATTACTTAATTCGAAGAAGAAAAATACAGAGGCAGCCATCATGGCCATAGTACCTATAAAGAAGGTGAAGGCGACGTAATTGTCGTTTGCAATTTTTAAATGTTCCATTTTATTTTTTCAATTTATGGTTAAAGAATTTATAAAGTTTTTAATTTTTGATAGTCGCGATCTACCCTATTATATCAAGACAAACAATTCCACGTTTTGTTTAACCCAAAACGTGGAGTTTATTTTAAGTGGGTCTTTAAGAGCTTAATTTATAAACTTAAAATGTTTAGTAATACGATTTATGTTTACAAACCACAACTGTCTATTTCCATCTAACTCATTTTTTAAGCGGTTCTTAATTTCTCTTTTCCCCTCGTCCTTGTTTGAGCGTTAGCGGAAACGAGGACGTGCTAAATGGGCGTTTGTAACGCCCACACCATCACTTTATCTACGCTACAAACGCAACTCTCAAACGTCCTCGTTACGTTTCGCTAAACATGGACGAGATAAGGGTTCAAGTATTTTTATAGTGTTAGCTATTTTATTCTAAAGAACTTCTTTCTTGAAATTACGGTTAAAGCTTACTTTGATTTTGACTTAGTGAAACAGCGTTGTGAGAATAAAACGTTTTGTTACGCGAATGAACGAGAACATGGTTTACAGAGTTAGCTATTTTATTCTAAAGAATTTCTTTCTTAAAATCTCGGTTAAAGTAGTGAAATAAAATCTACTGATAAAAACCTTTGTAGCTACTAGTGAAAACGCAGTGAAATCACAAATCTTTATTGCACGCCTAACTTACTTATTGTTAGAACTTATACGAATAGTTTATTGCAAAACAAAAACTGCTTTTAGTTACCTTTGCGAAAAAATAAGGTTATGCTTACGGCATTATTTATCAATAGAATACTTCTCTAGCCAATTAAAACCAACAGTATATAAAGTGAAGAAACCTCCTAAAGAAAACTTATACCAAATAAACTTATATTTTAGTCCAAAGATGCGAAGTTATTTGCTTCGGCTACGCTCAGTATAAATTTTATCAGTACGATGAAAAAATTTGTTGCATAGCATAGCCTACGGAACAAATTTTTAAAGAAGTAATGATGAAAAAGAACGAGTAGATTGGACTAAAATATAAGTTC
>JAAFIL010000045.1 GCA_013297775.1 Bacteroidota bacterium | reverse complement strand
TCTGCTTTAGCTTTAGCAGCGTCTTCTTCGGCTTTCTTTTTGGCAGCGGCTTCGGCATCTGCCTTAGCTTTTGCTTCGGCTTCCGCTTTGGCTTTAGCAGCATCTTCTTCGGCTTTCTTTTTAGCGGCAGCTTCGGCATCTGCCTTGGCTTTTGCTTCGGCATCGGCTTTTGCCTTAGCCGCAGCTTCTGCTTTGGCTTTTGCTTCGGCTTCCGCTTTAGCTTTAGCGGCCTCTTCTTCGGCTTTCTTTTTGGCGGCGGCTGCTGCTTCGGCATCGGCTTTTGCCTTAGCCGCAGCTTCTGCTTTGGCCTCTTCCATTAATTGCTTAACTTGATTTATTTGATCTTTTGGATAGGGTTCGTTGGCTTTTACACTCAAGGCTTGTTGATAGGCCGACATTGCTGCGGGAAAATCTTTTTTTGCTAAGGCTTTATCACCATTTTTAATGGCTTCTTGATAACTGTTATCGGCTTCTTTGGCTTTATTTTTAACTTGTTTTTCTTGTTCTTTTATTTGTTCTGCCGAAGCTAACATTTGTTGTAAATAAGGTTTGTCATAAACAAAGTTGTCTATTTTTGGGTCGTAAAAAAATTTGTTCATGGGTTGGTTAAACATACTGTAATCAATGCCTTCAACTTTCTCAAACAAACTCATACTGGCTTCGATACCTTTAAATTCGAGGGTACGATCGGCGGGAATGCCTGATGCTGAAATGGTGTATTTTTTACTAACTAAGCCCTGTTTTTCAACTACCACTAAATACTCGTTACCTAAAGGCAGAATACAGTTATACTCACCATTGGCATCGGTATAAAGGTTTTGAACCAATTTACTGCCTTGGAATATTTTAACATTAGCACCACTTAATGCACTTTTTCCGTTAGAGATTTCACCGCTCAAGGGAATAGTTGTAGGGGCTTGGGCTTTTAACAACGAAACTGAAAAAAGGCAAGCCAAAACAATGAGTAAGCTAAACTTTCTCTTACACTTACAAAACAAACTCATATATAAGTTCTAAATTTACAAAAAAAAGCCAATTCTTATGCCAAAAACAAAAAAGCTGGATAAGCGAGTTGTTAATTTTAGTTATTGGGAACAGAAGCAATTTTTTGCTCCAGCCGATGTATTGATTATTGGTGGCGGAATTGTGGGCTTAACCAGTGCCATTTTTGTTAAACGTCAACACCCCAAAAGTCGTGTAGTTATTGTAGAAAGGGGTGTTTTGCCAAGCGGTGCTAGTACTAAGAATGCGGGATTTGCTTGTTTTGGCAGTGTTGGAGAAATTTTAGATGATTTATCGAAAATGCCCGAAAGTACGGTTTTGGATACTTTGCGTTTACGTTGGGAGGGGTTAGCCCTTTTACGAGAAACGGTGGGAGATGTTAATATGGATTATCGCGCTTATGGAGGCTACGAAGTATTTACCACTGCCAAGGCTTTCGAGCGTTGCGAAGCGGGTTTATCGGATTTAAACCGTTTGTTACAAACAGTAATTGGTAAAAAGAAGACGTATCAAAGCCGGATGAATTCGATTGAGTCATTCGGATTTAAAGGTGTTAAAGGTCTTATCCAAAACAGGTACGAAGGGCAATTAGATACGGGTAAAATGATGGCTACTTTAATTAGCACGGCTCAACATTTGGGGGTATTGATACTAAATGGGATTGCTGTAGATGCCGTTACGGATGTTGGTTCTAAAGTTATTCTTAATACTTCGGTAGGAGAATTGGAAGGGGCTAAAGTGGTAGTAGCTACAAATGGGTTTGCTAAACAATTACTACAATTAAAAGTGGTTGAACCCGCTCGGGCGCAGGTATTGATTACAGACCCGATACCGAAATTGCAACTCAAAGGCTCTTTTCATTTAGACGAAGGGTATTATTATTTCAGAAATATAGATGGTCGGGTGTTGCTAGGTGGCGGTCGAAATTCAGATTTTGTAGGTGAAACTACTTTTGAGATGACGATAACGCCCACTATTCAAACGGCTTTAGAAAAGTTACTTTATAAAACGATACTCCCTTATGCCCAACCAAAAGTAGCGATGCGTTGGGCAGGTATTATGGGCGTAGGCACCGAAAAAAAACCAATTGTGGAGTGGGTGAGTGGGCGTGTGATAGCAGCTGTGCGAATGGGAGGTATGGGTGTGGCTATTGGCAGCAAGGTAGGGCAACAGGTGGCCTTGCTTTTGAAATAAGGTATTTGAAATTTAGCAAAAGTTAATTTACTAATCTGATACGATTTAATTAAGGATTTTTGAATCGCTTTAAATAAAATGAAATTGGTTTACAAAAGTTTGAGTAAATTGCAATAATAATAATTGCAAGCAACGTATATAGAAATTTGTGAACCCTTATTGGATTTCATTACTATTGAGTTTTGTTTTGTTAGATGTATTTCCCCAGCAACTAAATTTTACAAACATCGGCACTCACGAGGGTTTACCTAGTTCGGAAGTGTATTCTGTTATACAAGACAGTAAGGGATACATTTGGGGAACTAGCGATGGAGGTATTTTTAGGTATAATGGTACCGATTTCAAAGTATTTACAAAGGAAGATGGCTTACCCGACAATTCTATTTTTAGATTGCATGAAGATAAATGGGGGCGAATTTGGATGAATGGCTATAATAACCGATTGGCTTATATTCGAAATGATAGCGTGTTTACTATAAAAGCCAACCAAGCTTTGGCCGATGCTTTAAAAAAGACGCGTGCATTGATTATGAGTTTTGGATTAGACAGTAACGGTGTGATTTACATTGGCACCTACCAGCAACCTTATAAAATAAAACCGCCTTATGATAAGGTAGAAACAATTATTGAACAGGACTTTCCAACCCTGCGACGTTTTATTTTTCAACTCAATACAAATACATTAATTACCAGCAGTTATACATATGGATACAACAATAAAGGCTTTATAAAATACAAGCGCAATAAGTTAAAAATTTTGGTGACAGTAAAAACGAAAACGATAAATAAAACGTTCGTCCATTACATGGAAAAGAATCGTAGCTACTCGTCAGCGCAATATACCTGTTTACTAAAGGATGGTAGCGTGTTAACATCTGTTGAAAACTTTCTTTATCATGTGAAACAGGATGGCAGTGTTGTAAGCAAAAAATTTGAACACTGGATTGATAATTTGTATCAAGACTCAGATGGGGGCATTTGGATTTGTTTTTATCGAAATGGTATTGTTTATTTTAAATCAGATGCTTTTGAAGGCGAAGGTATTAATTACTTTAAGGGGCAAACGGTTACGGGTGTTTTAGAAGATCGGGAACATGGATTTTGGGTAAGCACCAACGAAAAAGGGATTTATTATTGTTCCTCTAAGCAGGTTCTTCAATTTACAGAGAATAGTGGATTAAGCGGTAAAATTTTGGGATTGACCAATTTAAACGATACTATTTTTGCAACGAATAGTAAAAACGAAATATATGCACTTATTCAAAATAAGGTTACACTTTTAGCTCGATTCTACTCGCCTTTTGAGCCTGAAAAATTAAGTATTCAGACGTTTAACTCAAAAAAATATGAGTGTGGTTTTTCGTTTAGTGAATTGAATAAGAACTTTCAAATAAAGAAGCAATTTAAGATAGAGGGCAGTCCAGTATCGGTTAAAGCTGTGGCTTATATTAGTCCCAATAAGTTTTGGCTATTAACGCATTCTGGGCTTATCTTACTTCATAATTTTAAAGTAGAAAAAGAATACAATATTTTTAGTCGAGGTAAGAGTGTTTTACTCACTCAAAAAAACGAAGTGTTAATAGGTACGCTAGAGGGTTTGTTTCAGTTGCGAAACGATTCGGTTTGTAGTTTATTTGATACCGATAAACGTTTGGCAGCTCGTGTAACGTATTTAACGATGGATAATTTGGGTACAGTTTATAATTGCACGAAGGGCGAGGGTTTATTAATCCGTTTAAAAAATGGTAAGTGGCTGCAAACTACTAAAGCCAAAGGATTAAATACAACAATTTGTAATTATGTGGCGTTTAATACCAAAGGTGAAATTTGGATGGCCACCAACAAAGGAATTAGTCGAGTTTATTTAACGGCCGATGGGCAGGCTATTGATACGATTTATAATTTCGACCGCTCGGATGGCTTAATTGATAAGCAAGTTGAATACATTTGTCTTCGTGGAAAGGAAGTTTGGCTTGGCACACGCAAAGGGTTAATGGTTATTAATGAATTAGATAACCTGTCAAACACCACATTACCGGGTATTTATGTTTCTCGAAAGACGATGAATTATTCGCAAACTATAGATAGCAGTCAACATTTATTTAAGTACCATCAAAATACATTTACATTTTACATTGATAATTTAAGTTTTAAAAAGTATCGCGAGGTTAGTTTTTTATACCGTTTAAAAGGAGGTGATAAAAAGTTTAAAGTGAGTAATAGTCATAAAATTGAATATCAAAATTTACCGCATGGTTCTTATACTTTAGAACTCATGGGCATCAATAACAATGGTGTTAGAACACCTGTTAAATCTGTTTATTCATTTGAAATTGAAGAACCGTTTTGGCAAACGTGGTGGTTTATTACACTCGAAATTTTAATGGCCATAGCTTTAGTTTGGCTTATCATTTCGCTTCGTGTACAAAAAATTAAACGTAACGAAAAAAGACAAACACAATTGAATAAGCGTTTATCCGAATTGCAGTTAACTTCTTTACGCGCGCGTATTAATCCACATTTTATTTTCAATGCTATTAATGGGGTGCAACGTTATGTGCTTCAAAAAGAGAAGTTCGAAACCTACACGTATTTAACTAAGTTTAGTCAATTGATGCGTTTGATTTTAAGTAATGCTAATCGCGAGCGTTTATCGTTAAGAGAAGAGTTAGAAAGCATTGAGTTATACGTTGAAATTGAACAATTACGTTTCGACGATAAGTTTGAGTTTAGTTGTTTGGTAGATCCAAATTTAGATCAAGGTGAGCTAACTATTCCAAGCATGATTATTCAACCATTTATTGAAAATGCTATATGGCACGGTATAATGCCTTTGCCCGAAGATAAGAAGGGACGTATTGAATTGGAACTAAAGGAGAAGGGCGACGAACTTCATATTCGTATTCAAGACAATGGTATTGGACGAAGTGCTTCGAGTAAATTGAAAAAAGATGTACAGCATCAATCGTTAGGGTTACAGCTTACTGCCGAACGTTTAGAGTTAATAGATAGAAATATTAAAAATAATTATGGTCGTATTTTAATAAGTGATGTTATGGATGCCAATCATAACGTTATAGGAACTTGTGTTGAACTAACAATTAAATTATAGAAAATGACGTATTACATTGTTGATGATGAAAAAAATAGTCGTGAGGTTCTAAAAGAATTAATCACTAAATTTTTTCCGAATTATGTGTGTTGTGGCGAGGCGGCTTCGGTGGAGGAGGCTTACACAGGAATTTTGAAACAAGAGCCTGCCATTATTTTGCTCGATATACAAATGGCAAATGGAAATGGCTTTGAGTTGTTAAAGCGGTTTAAGTTTATTTCGTTTCACGTTATTTTTATCACCAGTTATAGCGAGTATGCCATTGATGCCATAAGGTTTAACGCCCTCGATTATTTATTAAAACCAATAGATATAAAATTGTTAGGCGATGCCCTCGAAAAGGCGAGTTTAAAGAAGTTGGCTCCCGATTTATATACGGTGCAAATTGTTAATCTAATTGATAAGTTAGATGAGTCTGTTCACGATGTTCAAATTTCTATTCACGAAAAAGAGCGCGTTAGGATTTTGAAATTATCTGAAATTATGTACCTCGAAGGCGATGTTAACTACACTTATATTTATACCGAAACCGAAAAGTTAACCACTTCCAAAAATATTAAAGCTTACGAAAGTTATTTAAAAGATAATGCCTTTTTTATTCGCATACACCGCAAATACATTATTAATGTACAGTTTTTAAAGTATTACGAAAAAGGCGATCCGTTTTATATTGTTATGAAAAATAATGTTCGGCTCGAAGCCAGTCGTCGTAAAAAAGCGGAGTTGATAGATAAGATTAAAAGTTGATGAGGATGGGCTTAAATTTTTGTGCGAGCTAATCGTTCTTTTCAGCGTTACATTTTCAAAAATGCTTTGTTAATTCAATTGGTATAATCAATTTATCATCGTGCAAAGAAGTGTAATTTCGCACTTGTAATTAAATCAAAAGTTCAATGGGTATTATTTTTAAATATAAATACTTGATTTTAATAATTAAAAAATTATAATCCATAATTCGCGTTATTTAATACATTAAGCGTTGCTTAATTCCTTTTTCCCCTCGTCCTTGTTTGAGCGTTAGCGGAAACGCGGACGCGCTAAACGGGCTTTTGTAACGCCCATAACATCACTTTATCTGCATTACAAACGCAGTTCTCAAACGTCCTCGTTATGCTTCACTAAACAAGGACGAGATAGGGATAATCCATAATTCGCGTTAACTTAGATAAGCAAAAACTAACGCCTGCTTGGAAGCGGTTTATTCACGTAAAATAGTTTAATAGGGTTTTACCTTAAAACAAATTACTCTTTTAAGAATACAAGAATGCATGAGGTATGAAAGCTCTTTTTTCGTTAAAAGCAGTCATGTATGTCTTATTTCAGTAAATTATCGCGTTAAAACGTCTTGTTTTTGTTAGGAGTCCAAGAACGCACTAAAAACTTATTTTATGGTAAATTTATGAAAAGGGTTTTGAACTACATTTGCCTTAACCAAGCGTAAGCCGAAAAGCTTAAACAGAGTAGGCTCATTAAAAACCAAACTACCATGAACACAAAAAAAACCATCATGGCTGCATTCCTAGCAATTAGTACCATGAGTTCAATGAAAGCACAGTACTTTCAAAAAATGTACAACATTAATGCCACTTCAAACGATTTGGCGGGTAAAGGTGTTAACGATGTGTTAACTGGAGGCAATAATCTGTATGTGCAGACTGGCACCTCCATTTTTACAACATCCACAACATCGGTCAACATAACAGCACCCATGGTGGCATCTACCGATGTAAATGGGGCGCAAATTTTTTGTGCGGCCTATCCTTTCCCGCTTATTGGTAACAACACCGTTAGGGCCAGAGGGCGCGCCATTGCAAGAGATCCAAACAACGGAAATTTAATTATTGTCGGCGATTTTACTTCTGTCCCAACAAATTCGCCAGGTGTGTTTTTCTTTCGGGTAACCTCTACAGGTGCAGTTGTGGCGGGTTCACTTAATTACTTTTTACACCCTAGCAACCGTGTTATTGAAGCGGCAGCTATTAAGGTAGTGCCCGGTGCCACCACACAAATAGTGGCTTGTGGACGGGCTGAGTCGTCAACGATAGCTGGAAGTTTTAATCCTTGGGTCGCACGCTGGAATGTTAACTTTACCGCGGGTTGGTTTAAAATTTATGACGAAAATGTGGGAGGTGTAGCTTGGAACGCAAGGGCAAACGATTTAGTTGAAACCAGTTTCTCTGGCACAACTGAAATTGGTGTTGTTGGCGAACAAATCAACGGGAATAACTACCGTGGGTTTTTAATGCGTTTATTTCCTGGTAATGGCAATTTGTTAAACTACACCACGTATGATTTAGGGGCAACTACTGATGACCGATTAACTTCTATAACCAAGTGTAACAATACCTCACCCGCTCCTGGGTATATAATGGCAGGTTATACAAATGTTAGCGGTACGGCTACTACATCGCCAAAAGTATGGGCTATCCGTACCAATAATACTGGCGTAACCGTAAACTGGTCAAACCGATATACCTATCCTATTGTTGCGGCTTCGTGTTTTGCAAATGGCATTGTAGAACGAAACAATGTAGGCTTAGGTGTATTTGAGTATTATATATCTGGCACAACTTCTTCAGGGGTTATAGGGCTTGCGGATGCGATACTTTACAAATTAACGCCTGCAGGAAATCTTGCGGGTAATAATGTGGTAACTATTGGTGTAACAGGCAATACAAATGAATTTGGGATTAATATTGATAAGTCAGATGTTGGTACAACCACAATACCCGGTTTAACAATTTACTCACAACGTGAAATAAGTCCTGGCAATAGCGATTTGTATAAAATCAAATGTTTCTTTAATGGTAAAATAACGGCACCTGTGGGTTGTAAAGATAGTTCAAATGTAGCAGAAAGAATTGGGCAAGTTACTAGCACCGTTGCTTTTGTAGCGCCAACTGTAACTGTGGCTCCAAGAGTGCAACCCAATCCTTCTATTGTTGATGGTAATCAAACTATTATTTGTAATACGCCAACAGTTGTTGGTGGTAGTAACGCCCGTATGATAAATACAGCTTCTACTTACGAGTCTGCATTAGTAAAAGGAGAGTTAGCAGTAAACGTGTATCCTAATCCGTTAAAGAACTTTCAAGACTTGCAATTGGCTATTAATTCTCCATCGGAGCAAAGCACATCTATTACCATCATAAACACGTTGGGGCAGGTAGTGTATTCAGCCACAAAAAACTTAAACGCGGGTAATACCAATTTGCAGTTAACGCTTCCCGAACTTAAAGAAGGCATTTATACGGTTAGTATTTTGGCGGGTAAAACCAGTAAAAACGTTCTTATCTCCATTACGAATTAATACCAATACCAACTATAAAATAAATCAATCTATGGTAAAAATTTCAATTCTACTTCGATGAAGATGATCGCCTTAGCTGTTGCTACGACTGTATTATTCGTTTTGTATTATTAAAATTTTTCCTGCATGTATTTGGACTCTTGTCAATATTTGGAATTGGTAATAAAACAGGTGCTCTAATTTTTCTGAAACTTTAAAGCCTGATGAATAACACAATTCATCAGGCTTTTACTTTTTTTGACGGGTAATAAAAAGAGGTAACAGAAGATTTAATAAGTTAACGTGAATTATGGATTATAACTTTTTAATAGTTAACATAATAACTTGGATTTATTGATTTTACAGGGTAATCAAATAACATAAAACAATTTTCATTTTGATTGCTATACAGAAAGTAATTGAAAATCAATTATTTTAATCCATAATGCAAGTTATTTAATACATTAAGCATTTCTTAATTCCTCTTTCCCCCTCGTCCTTGTTTGAGCGTTAGCGGAAACGAGGATGTGCTAGACGGGCGTTTGTAACGCCCACACCATTACTTTATCTGCGTTACAAACGCAGTTCTCAAACGTCCTCGTTACGCTTCGCTAAACAAGGACGAGATAGGGGGTAGAGATAGTTCTTTCCATCTAACTCATTTTTAAGTTTTGATTTTAATTGTTTTACAGAGTTAGACGTTTTATTCTAGATCATCCAATTTCTTGAAATTGCGGGGTATCAGAAATTTTTGGGCGTGCCCCCTATCAAGTTTTATTTAGCTTAGTGTAATAATTACACTATCCGTTTTAAGGTAACGCAGGTTCTACTTTGGGGTCGGGTCATCCGCTTTAGCCCCTTGTGCGTTTTACTATTTTGCTAGGGCCTGCGCTGAGCCTACCGAAGTCGCTGCGGGGTCTTCGTGCCTCAGCCGCCTCGCTCGTGCAAAATTAGCAAACACCCTTCGGGGGCTGCCGCTTCTACCCCTCACGCAGTAAGGTTCTCAATAAATTTTTGTTACATAAAATGGGCTTAAGTATTTTACAGAGTTAGCTATTTTATTCTAAAGCCCCTCTTTCTTGAAATTGGGTATTATTTTTTCTTCACCACATAAGTATTCAACATTTTATCGTATAAATTTTGGTTGTCTTTGTCCCAAATAAGCCAAATCACCGGTAAAAAAACTAGGCTAAAAAGTGTTTTTAAAAGTTCACGAAGGGCACCAGTAAACGCTTTGTTACAATCACTACCATCGTGGCTCGATATAACTTTTAAACCAATTAATTTATGTCCTAGGTTACCCGAAAAAACGGGGTAGAGAATGGCACCAAACACAATAGAGAATAGCGAACTGGAAATTATAGAATCGAGTGTATATGGACTTTCGGAATCATCAAATGCTTGGTCTCCTAATATGGCTAGCAATGGTACAAGTAAAATAATTGTTTCGATTATAGCCGCTATAAATCGTTCGGTACAACTTGCCAGTTGGTAACCAAAATAAGGGTCGGGTTGCTGGCTTTTAAATGGCGGCGGCGGTGTCGCTGATTGTTTGTTGGTTTCATCTTCGGGCATAGGCGGTGGGCTTGCTTTTATACTGTCTTTTAGTAAAGATATATGTTCGGCTTTAGTCCAATTGTCCAGCCCCTCGTGCCATACAAGGGTATTTTTATTTATTTTTCTGAGTTTTAAGTCTTCAAGTTTAAACGGACCCAGTTGCTGATTGTTTTCGATGATGTAAAATTCGGTAGCCATTTTGGTATAAATTAAAGTTTATAGATGTATTTGATATAATTTTAAATTTTTCATCCTAATCCATATTGATTTTTTTCCCAGTTACTTTTCCTTTGCAGTTGCCCCCCTCGTCCTTGTTTGAGCGTTAGCGGAAACGAGGATGTGCTAGACGGGCGTTTGTAACGCCCACACCATTACTTTATCTGCGTTACAAACGCAGTTCTCAAACGTCCTCGTTACGCTTCGCTAAACAAGGACGAGATAGGGGTATTCATCTTTTTCACTTTGAAGTGAATTTATTTGATTTTTTAAATTTTCAATTTGTTTTTCTAAAATTAATTTTTGATCTGATTCCATAACTTATTTTTTACGCTGTTTTTTAATCGGCAAATCCAACTTTTATTGTTATTTCTTCGCAAGCAGATTGTGCACTTACATGCCTATTATTTACCGTAGGATACAGCACATAACCAGAATTTTGAACGGCTTTAAAAAAGTATTGCCCTAGGTTTAAAGTAAATTTAGCTTCCTCGCCACCTTGCAATGTTTTTACAAACGTATCGTTTTCATAAAAATTATAAGGGTTATTCGATTTGTTTTTAACAAGCAATGTAGCCATTTTCTTTTTTTCACATTCTGGAATAGACTCTTCAATCAATTTTTGAATGTTCTCTTGTAAAGCTTCATTGATGCCATCATTATAAATTTTTTCTAGTTTATTTATAATAGCTGTTGCATTGGCTTCAATCATTGTTATTGAGCTTGAACTTACACTAGGGCAACAGGTAGTCCCTATATTGTCGCAGCTTATGTCGGCGCAGTTGGAGTGTTGTTTTTGCAATGCTTCACACAAACTATTGTTTTGCAAATTGTAATTCTTTAAAGCATTTAATTGCCCATTAAAACTCTGTTTAAATTTTTGTTTACATACCTCTTTCTTTGAATAATTGCCCATTGCTTCATCAAAAGCAGTTAGCCACTCTTGTAAAGAAGTAGGCAATACATAGTCTTTTAAGTTGGCTTTTAAATCTTGGCTTAATAAAATATCTTTGTTTATGTTAATGAGACGTAGTTCTTTCTTATCGTCCCAGAAAATATTTTTGACACCATAATTTTCAAGCGGTGCATAGTAATATTGGGTAATGGCGGCTTCATCTGGATTTGTTAGGGATTGTATAGATTTTGAAACAACACCTTTAATGGTATTTATTTTATCTGTATTTGTTTTATCATCTAAAACTTTGGTAATGTTATCTATTAAATCATTTTTTTCAATATTTCCGCCGTGCATTTCGAGTTCTAGTTCAAACTTAAAGTTAGAAAGGAAATTATTCATCTCTTGTTGACTGGTTAATTCAGCACTCGGTAAAATACCATTAAAGCTGAATCCACCACTGGCTTCATCAACATAAGAATTATCAATCTTTGAAGTTTGTTCATTGGCTTTGAGTATAACATATAACTCACTTTCTTTCTTGATGCCCGAAACGTAATGTGAACCAAAGGCTTTCACAAATTCTGCATGTTTATTATCATCAATCAGTTTTTGACATTCAGGTTTTAAAACCAAATCTTCTTTATAGTTATACCGACCAAAATCAACTTTGGCAACTATAACTAAGTATTGAACATCATTTTCGGTTTCTTCGGTTTTGGTTGTATTGGTGGCATAACCAACCTTGGCTAAACTTAAAAAACCTATTTTTCCATTAAAGCCATTACTTTTTAACTGACTAAGTTTAGAGGTACTTTCGGCATAATACACGCTTATACTTGTTTTCTTACTCCCATTTCCTGATAAATTAGCTTTATCGGTGCTTGCGGTGGTAAAGCAATTGCGGGTTTCTTTAAGCGGGTCGGTTATTAAAAATCCTTTGCCAGGCACTAGTGGCAGTTCTCCATCTTTTAAGTTAAACATGGCGGCCACAATGGAATTGTTTTGAGAAGATAACTTAGGTAAGTAGAATAACACGAAAAGGAGTAAAAAAAGGGTGTTCGTTTTGTTGAATTTCATAATTTGATTTTAATGGTTTATAAGTTGATACAACTTAATGCCATGCTATAAATGAGAGGTGAAGGCGAACACTTAAAAACTCAAACTAAAAGAAATGGCATGAAATTGTTAAAAACAAAACTATTTATAAAAATCATATTCTCCAATCAAATGATTCAATTAATGACATCTTTTGTATCAAATCTAAATTTTAGGATATTTTTATCCCTACTTCTGGGGATATTTTTATACAATATTAAGACTTAATCTAAATGCAAGCGTTTTGTTAACGTCTGTTTGATGGTTCCAAAGGTAAATTTTGAAGTAGTGAGTCATTCAATAAAATCTTATAATTGGCAAATGAGCCTGCTTTTTAAGGATGTATTTTTTCAAAACATATTCCGTATTTCTGTAATTCGTTCAAAAATAATTCATTAGGATGTTTGTTGTTTGAAATACTTTTACTATCTTTGCCCTCCCAAAATGGGAAAAACGCTGAAACATTAGTAAAATCAAGTAATACAGAGGATATAGAAATGCCTACAATCTCACAATTAGTTAGAAAAGGTCGTGTTAAACCGACTAACAAGAGCAAATCGGCCGCTTTGGACTCGTGTCCACAACGCCGTGGTGTATGTACCAAAGTGTACACTACTACCCCTAAGAAACCTAATTCGGCTATGCGTAAGGTAGCTAAGGTTCGTTTAACCAATAAGCAAGAAGTAATTGCTTACATTCCAGGAGAAGGGCACAACCTTCAAGAGCACAGTATTGTACTGGTTCGTGGTGGTCGTGTAAAAGACTTACCGGGTGTTCGTTACCACATTGTGCGCGGGTCTTTAGATACTGCGGGTGTTGATGGTCGTAAACAACAACGTTCTAAATATGGTGCTAAGCGTCCTAAGCCAGGTGCAGCCGCAGCTCCAGCCAAGAAAAAATAATTAAACGTTTTAAGTCATGAGAAAAGCCAGAGCTAAAAAGCATATTTTATTACCAGATCCCATTTACGGAGATGTATTGGTAACCCGTTTTTTAAACAATTTAATGTACGACGGTAAAAAGAATACCGCGTCTGATATTTTTCACGAAGCCATTGCCATTGTTGCCAAGCGCACCAGCGAAGATGGATTAGAAGTGTGGAAAAAAGCATTAGCAAACATCACCCCACAAGTAGAAGTGCGCTCGCGCCGGGTGGGTGGAGCTACGTTTCAAATTCCTTCTGAAATTCGCCCTGATCGCAAAATTTCAATGGGTATGAAATGGTTAATTCTTTACGCCCGTCGTCGTAACGAAAAATCTATGTCTCAAAAATTAGCTGGCGAAATTGTTTCGGCTGCTAAAGAAGAAGGTGCAGCTTTCAAGAAGAAAGAAGATACGCACAAAATGGCAGAAGCCAATAAAGCATTTTCACACTTTAGATTCTAATTGAAATGAGCGATTTAAGATATACCAGAAACATTGGAATTGCCGCGCACATTGATGCTGGTAAAACCACAACCACCGAGCGTATTTTATACTATACGGGTGTAAATCACAAAATTGGTGAGGTTCACGATGGTGCTGCCACTATGGATTGGATGGTTCAAGAGCAAGAGCGTGGAATAACCATTACTTCGGCAGCTACAACTTGTTTTTGGAACTACCGCGGCGATAAGTATAAAATTAATATTATTGATACGCCAGGTCACGTTGATTTTACAGTTGAGGTTAATCGTTCGTTGCGTATTTTAGATGGTCTAGTATTTTTATTTTCGGCAGTTGATGGGGTTGAACCTCAATCGGAAACTAACTGGCGTTTGGCCGATGGCTATAACGTAACCCGTATTGGTTTCGTTAATAAAATGGATCGTCAAGGCGCTGATTTTTTAAACGTTGTTAAGCAAACACGCGAAATTTTAGGTGGTAACGCTGTGCCTTTGCAATTGCCAATCGGTGCCGAAGAAACCTTTAAAGGTGTAGTAGATTTAATCAACAACCGTGGAATGGTTTGGAATGAAAGCGATAAAGGGATGACCTACGAAATCGTTCCAATTCCTGAGGACATGAAAGAAGAAGTAGCTCTTTGGCGAGAAAAAATGCTAGAGGCCGTTTCTGAATTTGATGACCAAATCATGGAAAAATTCTTTGATAATCCGGATAGCATTACTGAGCGCGAAGTATTAGACGCTTTGCGTAAAGCTTGTGTGGCCAATAAAATTGTGCCAATGGTTTGCGGTTCTTCTTTCAAAAATAAAGGCGTGCAAACCATGCTTGATTTAGTTATGGAATTAATGCCTTCACCACTTGATAAAGAAAGTACCAAAGGCATCAACCCAGATACAAATGCAGAAGTTATTCGCAAACCGAATACTTCAGAACCATTTACCGCTTTAGCATTTAAAATTGCTACCGATCCATTTGTAGGTCGTTTAGCGTTTTTCCGTGCTTACTCAGGTCGCTTAGATGCAGGTTCTTATGTATTAAATACCCGTTCGGGCAACAAAGAGCGTATCTCTCGTATTTTCCAAATGCACGCTAACAAACAAAATCCAGTTGAGTTTATCGAAGCTGGTGATATTGGTGCAGCAGTAGGATTCAAAGACATACGCACAGGTGATACGTTATGCGACGAAAAACATCCTATTGTTTTAGAAGCCATGAATTTCCCTGAGCCTGTTATTGGTATTGCTATCGAACCTAAAACACAAGCTGATTTAGATCGTTTGGGGGTGGCTTTAAACAAGCTATCCGAAGAAGATCCTACATTCCGCGTTAAAACTGATGAAGATTCTGGTCAAACCATTATCTCTGGAATGGGCGAATTACACTTAGAAATTATTGTTGACCGTTTACGTCGCGAATTTAAAGTAGAAGTAAATCAAGGGGCACCTCAAGTAGCTTATAAAGAATCAATCACGTTAGCTATCGAACACCGCGAAGTTTATAAGAAACAATCGGGTGGACGTGGTAAATTTGCTGATATTTATGTAGAAATGGGGCCTGTTGATGCGGACTACGATCGTAGCAAAAGCGATTTACAATTTGTAAATGAAATCACTGGCGGTAACATTCCACGCGAATTTATTCCTGCTGTTGAAAAAGGATTTAAAGCCTCTTTAGCAAATGGTGTATTAGCAGGTTATCCACTTGTTGGCTTAAAAGTTCGTTTGATGGATGGAAGTTACCACGCGGTTGACTCGGATTCATTATCGTTTGAAATTTGTGCTAAAACAGCGTATCGCGAAGCTTTAAATAAATGTAAGCCAGTGTTGTTAGAACCTATCATGAAAATTGAGGTACTAACACCAGAGCAAAACATGGGTGATGTGGTAGGCGATTTAAACCGTCGCCGCGGTCAAATTGAAGGGATGGATTCGAAAGGAACCTCTCAAGTAATCAAAGCCAAAGTGCCATTATCCGAAATGTTTGGTTACGTGACGCAATTGCGTACCTTAACTTCGGGTCGCGCCTCTTCAACAATGGAATTTAGCCATTACTCAGAAACACCTGCTAATATTGCAGCCGATGTTATTGCTAAAGCTAAAGGTAGAGCAGAAAAAGTTTAATCAATACTAATTAATACGTTCTTTATAAAATGAGCCAACGAATCAGAATAAAACTAAAATCATACGATTATAACTTGGTTGATAAATCAGCCGAAAAAATCGTGAAAACGGTAAAAGCTACTGGAGCTATTGTAAACGGACCCATTCCGTTACCAACTAACAAACGTATTTTTACAGTATTGATGTCTCCACACGTTAATAAAAAAGCGCGTGATCAGTATCAATTATGTGCTTACAAGCGTTTGCTCGACATTTACAGCTCATCATCAAAAACTGTAGATGCTTTAATGAAGTTAGAATTGCCTAGTGGCGTTGAAGTAGAAATTAAAGTTTAACGGATACAGGTTGTTATACATGGTACGCTGTTTAGTTACAAACCTTGTACGAAAATAATAGCCAACAGTATCGTTACACTTCGCCCTTCCTATCGAATAACGTTCGTTAGAAAAAGCGAGAAAGTAGTGTCAATAAAAGCACAGGTTTCAACAAATGAAAGGTGCTAAATAGTTAGTTAATAGAATTAAATAAATAAGTAAAAACAAAATAAAATGTCTGGAATAATTGGTAAAAAAATAGGAATGACCAGCTTTTTCGATGCCAATGGTAAATACATACCATGCACAGTAATAGAAGCGGGTCCTTGCGTAGTTACGCAAGTAAAAACCAATGACAAAGACGGGTATTCAGCATTACAATTATCGTACGGTGAAAAGAAGGAAAAAAATACTTCTTCGGCGATGAAAGGACATTTTGCTTTGGCCAAAACAACGCCAAAACGCAAAATCGTTGAGTTCCGCTCTTTTGAGGAAACAAAAAATTTAGGTGATGTTATCACCGTTGAATTATTTGCGGAAGGTGATTTCGTAGATATAATCGGTACCTCAAAAGGTAAAGGTTTTCAAGGTGTTGTAAAACGCCACGGATTTAGTGGAGTAGGTCATGCTAACAAATCTCACGGTCAGCACGATCGCGAAAGAGCCCCTGGTTCATTAGGAGCTTCATCAGATCCTTCGCGTGTAATGAAAGGTATGCGCATGGCAGGTCGTATGGGTGGAGACCGCGTGAAAATGGCAAACCTCGAAGTAGTAAAAATTATGGCAGACAAGAACGTACTTTTAATTAAAGGTTCAGTTCCAGGTGCCAAAGGGTCTTACGTTTTAATTGAGAAGTAATCATGCAAGTAGAAGTATTAAACATCAGTGGTAAAAAAACATCTAAAACCGTAGAGTTAGTAGATGTTATTTATAATGCAGAAGCGAATGAGCATTGCGTTTACTTAGACGTAAAACTTTTCTTGGCTAACCAACGCCAAGGTACGCATAAATCAAAAGAGCGCGCAGAGATTGCACGCACCACAAAGAAATTGAAAAAACAAAAAGGTACGGGTGGCGCTCGTGCGGGTTCAATGAAATCGCCTTTGTTTGTTGGCGGTGGACGTGTATTTGGCCCTCGCCCACGCGATTACTCTTTCAAATTAAATAAAAAAGTGAAATCGTTGGCGCGTATTTCGGCTTTAACAACAAAAGCTAAAGACCAAGCCATTACTGTATTAGAAGACTTCAACTTTGAAGTGCCTAAAACAAAGAGTTACACAGATTTAATTCAGAACTTAAACCTAAACGATAAAAAAACTTTGTTAGTGTTAGGGGCTCATAACAAAAATGTATATTTGTCGTCTCGAAATTTGCCGAAAGCAAAAGTAGTAGTGGCTACAGATTTGAATACTTATGATATTCTAAATGCAGATACTGTTATTTTAGCAGAAAGTTCAGTTAAAGTAATTGAAACAATTTTAAATAAGTAAGATGGAAATTTTAGTAAAGCCAATCATCACCGAAAAGCAAACGGCACAATCTGAAAAGATGAATCGTTATGCGTTTGTTGTGAACACCAAGGCTAATAAATTGGAAATTAAATCGGCCGTTGAACAAATGTACAACGTAAAAGTGGCTTCGGTAAACACGCAACAATATGTTGGAAAAGTGAAAACCCGCAACACCACACGTGGTATGGCAATAGGTCGTGTTAACCGTAGCAAAAAAGCTATTGTTACTCTGAAAGATGGAGAAGTAATTGATTTTTACGCTAACATTTAATTATAGTAAAAGAATTTAAAAATGGGATTAAGAAAGTATAGACCACTAACGCCAAGTTTGCGTTATAAACTATCGGCCGATTTTGCTGAAATCACAGAATCGAAGCCTGAGAAAAGTTTAGTTGTGTCTGCAAAATCAAGTGGAGGACGTAATAACTCCGGTAAAATGACCATTCGCTATGTGGGTGGCGGTCATAAAAAATCATACCGTTTAATAGATTTCAAACGCGATAAAGACGGAATCGAAGGTACCGTTACCACCATCGAGTACGATCCAAATCGCTCAGCTCGTATTGCTTTAGTTGTGTATAAAGATGGCGAAAAACGCTATATCATTGCACCTAATGGATTACAAGTAGGCCAAAAAGTAATGTCAGGTGCAACTGCTACTCCAGAAGTTGGGAATACCATGTTGTTATCCGATATTCCTCTAGGTACTATTATCCACAATATCGAGTTGCGCCCCGGTCAGGGTGCTGCCATGGCGCGCAGCGCAGGTACTTACGCTCAACTCACCGCCCGCGATGGTAAATACGCTATTTTGCGTATGCCTTCAGGCGAGGTGCGTATGATACTAATTACTTGTAAAGCTACAATTGGCGCAGTATCTAACCCCGACCACAACTTAGAAGTGCATGGAAAAGCTGGTCGCCGCCGTTGGTTAGGCCGTCGTCCTCGTAACAGACCAGTTGCGATGAACCCGGTTGATCATCCAATGGGTGGTGGTGAAGGTAGAGCCTCAGGTGGACACCCACGCTCACGCAAGGGTATTCCAGCTAAAGGATTCAAAACTCGCTACAAAGCAAAGGCTTCTAACAAGCACATCATCGAAAGAAGAAAAAAATAAAATAAATTATTAACGTTTAATGGTCTCGGTTAGGCCGAGATTCAAAACCCTAAAAAAAATGGCAAGATCATTAAAAAAAGGACCTTTCATTGACCACAATGTGGCTGGAAAGGTTGAAAAAATGAACGCTAGTGGTAAAAAATCTGCGATTAAAACGTGGGCCCGTCGTTCAACAATTCCACCTGATTTCGTGGGACACACATTTGCTGTGCACAATGGTAAAAACTTTATTCCTGTTTATGTAACAGAAAATATGGTAGGCCATAAACTAGGCGAATTTGCTCCAACACGTGTATTTAAAGGTCACGCTGGTCATAATAAAAAATAATTAGTAAAGACTTAAAAGACATTAGAAATCATGGGGAAAAGAAAAAGATTAGTAGCCGAACAACGCAAAGAAGAGAATAAATCGAAATACTTTGCAAAACTGAATAATTGTCCTACGTCGCCTCGCAAAATGCGCCAAGTTGCGGATTTAGTTAGAGGTTTAGATGTGTACCAAGCGTTGAACATTTTGAAATTCAACACCCGCGAAGCTTCGGGTCGTTTAGAGAAATTGTTGAAATCAGCAATTGCTAACTACGAAACCAAAGCAAACGCTAAAGTAGAGGAAAACACCTTATTTGTTAAAGAAGTAACGGTGGACAGTGCATTAATGGCAAAACGTTTACGCACAGCACCTCAGGGTCGCGGATACCGGATCAGAAAACGCTCAAATCACGTAACATTAATTCTAGACACAAAAAATTAATCATGGGACAAAAATCAAATCCAATAGGTTTACGTTTAGGAATCATTAAAGGTTGGGATTCTAACTGGTTCGGCGGAAAAGACTATTCAGAAAAATTAGTAGAGGATGAGCAAATCCGTAGCTACTTAAAAGCACGTTTACCAAAAGGGAGTATCTCAAAAACGATTATTGAGCGTACTTTAAAATTAATTACCGTTACTATTAATACGGCTCGTCCGGGTATCATTATTGGTAAAGGCGGTAAAGAGGTAGATAAGTTAAAAGAAGAATTAAAAAAATTAACTAAGAAAGAAATTCAAATCAATATTTATGAGATTAAACGTCCTGAATTAGATGCACGTTTAGTAGCTGATAGTATTGCTCGTCAAATTGAAGGACGTATTTCTTTTCGTCGCGCTGCAAAAATGTCTATGGCTAGCACCATGCGTTTAGGTGCCGAAGGTATCAAAATCAAAGTTAGTGGCCGTTTAGGTGGTGCCGAAATGGCGCGTACTGAAGGGTATAAAGAAGGAAGAACGCCTTTACATACCTTACGTGCAGATATTGATTATGCAGTAGCTGAGGCACATACTTCGTTTGGACGTATTGGTGTAAAAGTGTGGATTTGCCGTGGCGAAGTTTACGGTAAACGCGATTTATCTCCAAACATTGGTAATAAAGACAAGAAGGGTGGAAACGAACGTGGCGTTGAACGCAACGAACGGAATGATAAACCCCGTTTTGGAGGTAAAAAACGCCCCAATAACAACGCGAAACGAGAAGAAAAATAAGTTGAATTTATTTAAAGAAGTGTAATCATGTTACAGCCCAAAAGATCAAAATATAGAAAATCGCAGAAAATGAAGCTGAAAGGCAACGCCAAGCGTGGCGACCAATTAGCCTTTGGTTCATTTGGGATTAAAACCCTTGAAACTGCTCGTCTTACAGCTCGTCAGATAGAATCGGCTCGTATTGCGCTTACCCGTTTTATGAAACGTGAAGGCCAAGTATGGATTCGTATTTTTCCAGACCGTCCAATTACTTCTAAGCCCGCTGAGGTGCGTATGGGTAAAGGTAAAGGTGCTCCCGAATATTGGGTAGCCCCAATTAAACCAGGACGCATTTTATTTGAAGCTGAAGGGGTATCTTTAGCAACAGCAAAAGAAGCCTTGCGTTTAGCCGCTCAAAAGTTACCAGTAAATACCAAATTCGTTGTGCGTCGCGATTACACAGAAGTAGCTGAGGCATAATACATTTAAAAACAGTTAAACATGAAAACTAAAGATATTGTAGCCTTATCGAATCAGGAATTACTTGATAAAGTAACCGAAGAAAAAGCGGCATTAAACAAATTGAAAATTAACCACGCTGTATCGCCCTTGGAAAATCCGCTTAAATTGCGTGCCAATCGCCGTACTGTTGCCAAGTTATTAACCGAAGCTACAAAGCGTAAAGCATCTAACAAATAATTGCTTTAATCATGGAAATGGAAAGAAATTTAAGAAAAGAAAAAGTTGGGATTGTTACCAGCAACAAAATGCAAAAAAGCATTGTGGTAGCCGTTATGCGTAAAGTAAAACATCCTAAGTACGGTAAGTTCGTTAATAAAACATCAAAGTTTGTAGCGCACGACGAGAAAAATGAATGTAGCATTGGCGATACCGTTCGCATTGCTGAAACACGCGCACTAAGCAAAACCAAAAACTGGCGCTTAGTAGAAGTGGTAGAAAAAGTAAAATAATTGTTTTATCGTAATAAGTACAAAAGATGATACAGAACGAATCCAGATTAAACGTAGCAGATAACAGTGGCGCAAAAGAAGTGTTGGTAATCCGCGTATTAGGCGGTACCCGCAAGCGTTATGCTTCTATTGGCGATAAAGTGGTGGTAACCGTTAAACATGCTTTACCAAGTGGTAACGTTAAAAAAGGAACTATCAGTAAAGCCGTAATTGTTAGAACGAAAAAAGAAATCAGCCGTCCGGATGGTTCATATATCCGTTTTGATGATAACGCTGTGGTATTGTTAAACACTACTGACGAAATCCGTGGTACCCGTATTTTTGGTCCGGTTGCCCGCGAATTGCGTGAAAAACAATTCATGAAAATTATTTCATTAGCACCAGAGGTATTGTAATAACCAGGAAATTAAAAAGTCATGTCAAAATTAAAATTAAAAAAAGGCGATACCGTTCGTGTTATCTCAGGCGAGGCCAGAGGTAAAGAAGGTAAAATCGTTTCCATTGATACCAAAAAATTACGTGCCATTGTGGAAGGGGTCAATTTGATTAGCAAACACGCTAAACCAAGTGCCAAACAACCCAATGGAGGTATCGTTAAACAAGAAGGTGCTATTCACCTTTCTAACTTAATGTTTGTTGAAGGTGGAAAAACAGTTCGTATAGGTAAAAAAATAGATGAAAAAACCAATAAATTGGTTCGCATCTCTAAAAAAACTAAGGAGGCAGTTAAATAATGGAAAAGACGTATCAACCTCGCTTAAAGAGCAAGTACAGAGCTGAGATAGTAAATAATCTGAAAAATCAGTTCCAATACGGATCTGTGATGCAAGTTCCTAAACTTCAAAAAATCTGTATTAATCAAGGTATCGGCGATGCGGTATCTGATAAGAAAATGATTGAGTCGGCTATTAAAGAAATGACCACCATTACTGGTCAAAAAGCCGTTCCAACGTATTCTACCAAAGATATATCGAACTTTAAATTGCGTAAAGGCGTTGCCATTGGTGTGCGTGTAACATTGCGTGGCGACAAAATGTACGAATTTTTAGATCGTTTAATAGCATCGGCTTTACCACGTATTCGTGATTTTAAAGGCGTTAACGATAAAGGATTTGATGGACGCGGTAATTATACCTTGGGTGTAACCGAACAAATCATTTTCCCTGAAATAGATATTGATAAAGTGAGCAAAATTCAAGGTATGGATATTACTTTTGTAACATCGGCCGATACCGATAAAGAAGCTCATGCACTGTTAACCGAATTTGGAATTCCATTTAAAAAGAAATAAGAGAAATGGCAAAAGAATCAATGAAGGCCCGTGAGGCCAAACGTAAACGCTTAGTTGAAAAATATTCGGCCAAACGCGAAGAATTAAAAACAGCAGGCGATTGGGATGCCTTGCAAAAGTTACCACGCAACTCAAGTAAAGTGCGCATGCGTAACCGTTGTAAGCTAACCGGTCGTCCACGTGGGTACATGCGTACCTTTGGCGTAAGCCGCGTTACTTTCCGCGAAATGGTGGTATTCGGATTAATTCCGGGTTTAACCAAATCGAGTTGGTAAGATTTTTTTTAGCTTTTTGTTAAAAAAAACTTGGAGGTTGGTAAATTATTTGTAAATTTGCCCCTCCTTAAAAATAAATAATGTTTAATATAATTACTTTGCTTGCGAAGTAACATATAAACCTCAGTAAAAATGACAGATACCGTTGCAGATTACTTAACTCGTGTAAGAAACGCGATTAAGGCTAACCACAGAGTGGTAGAGGTGCCCGCCTCCAATCTAAAAAAAGAAATCACTAAGATTCTTTTCGAAAAAGGTTATATTCTAAACTACAAGTTTGAAGAAACCGAAAACAAACAAGGTTCGATTAAAATCGCCTTAAAATACCATCCAGTAACAAAACAATCCGCCATCCGCACATTAGATAGAGTATCGAGCCCAGGTTTACGGAAGTATTCGGGTGCTACCTCTATGCCGCGTGTTTTAAACGGATTAGGTATTGCCATCGTTTCAACTTCGCGTGGTGTAATGACCGACAAAGAAGCCAAAAAGCAAAATGTAGGTGGTGAAGTTTTATGTTATATTTCATAATTAAGAGAGGAGAAAATTAACATGTCACGTATAGGAAAAGCCCCAATTGAATTGCCAACTGGTGTTGAAGTCAACATCAACGGAACCGATGTAACCGTTAAAGGTGTCAAAGGTACTTTATCTCAAAAGGTAGATGCCGATATTAAGGTATCTTTAGAAGAAGGTAAAATAGTAGTAAGTCGTCCAACCGACCAAAAACGCCACAAGGCCATGCACGGTTTATACCGCGCTCTAATTGCCAACATGGTTAAAGGTGTTAGCCAAGGATATACCACTCAACAAGAGTTAGTAGGTGTAGGTTACCGCGCTTCTAATAAAGGTCAGTTGTTAGAGTTATCGTTAGGTTACTCTCATAACATTACTCTCGAATTACCTACCGAAATTAAAATTACAACGAAATCGGATAAAGGGGAGAACCCAAAAATTATTTTAGAGTGTGCCGATAATCAATTGTTAGGTATGGTAGCTGCCAAAATTCGTAGCTTACGCAAACCAGAACCATACAAAGGTAAAGGTATTAAGTTTACAGGTGAAGTATTAAGACGTAAAGCCGGTAAATCAGCCTCTAAAAAATAATTCAATAAATTATAAATCATCTTTAAAAAAGTGAAAAGATGGCACTCAGTAAATTAGAAAGAAGACAAAGAATAAAATATAGAATTCGCAAAACCACAAAAGGTTCTGAAGGTTCGCCGCGTTTAACCGTATTTCGCAGTAATGCTGGTATTTATGCGCAAATTATTGACGATAAAGCGGGTAAAACCCTTATGGCGTTTGGCAGTAACGACAAAAGCATGGTAGGGCAAAAAGTAACCAAAATTGAACAAGCTAAATTAGTAGGCAAAGGCATCGGTGCAAAAGCCGTAGCGGCTGGCATTACTTCGATAGTGTTCGATAGAAACGGGTTTCTTTACCACGGTCGTATTAAATCATTAGCCGACGGTGCGCGCGAAGCCGGATTGAATTTCTAATATTAAAAAACTCAGAAAATGTCAACAGAAGTAGTAAAAAGAGTAAAATCAAGTGATATAGAATTAAAAGATAAGTTGGTAGCCATCCAACGTGTAACCAAAGTTACCAAAGGTGGTCGTCACTTTAGCTTTGCCGCCATTGTGGTTGTAGGAAACGAAAAGGGAGTTATTGGGCAAGGTTTAGGCAAGGCCAATGAGGTTACCGATGCCATCACCAAAGGAATTGAAGATGCCAAAAAGAGTCTTGTAAAAGTGGCTATTTTAAATGGAACTGTTCCACACCCACAAGAAGGTAAATTTGGTGGAGCTCGTGTGTTTTTGAAACCTGCCGCTCATGGTACAGGTGTAATTGCGGGTGGTGCCATGCGTGCCGTTTTAGAAAGCGTAGGAGTAACCGATGTATTGGCAAAATCAAAAGGGTCATCTAATCCACACAACGTGGTGAAGGCCACCTTAGATGCTTTAATGAAAATGCGTGACCCAATTACCGTAGCGCAACAACGCGGTATTTCTTTAGATAAAGTGTTTAACGGTTAATAGAGATTGAAAATGACGAAAGTAAAATTAACATTAGTAAAAGGAACCTCTAAGCGTAGTCCAGCTCAACGAGCCACTTTAGTTGCTTTGGGTTTTAAACGTACTTATCAAATGATTGAGAAAGACGTAAATCCTGCCATAGCGGGCATGATTAATAAAGTAAAACATTTATTAAAAGTAGAAAATATTTAATATGAAATTAAGTACATTAAAACCTGCATTTGGTTCTGTAAGGACTAATTTCCGTCGGGGTCGTGGTCAAGGCTCAGGTGGTGGTGGAACTGCTACCCGTGGTCATAAGGGTGCAAAATCACGCTCTGGTTATTCATCTAAGCGTGGCTTCGAAGGCGGTCAAATGCCTTTGCAACGCCGTTTACCTAAATTCGGATTTAAAAATATTAACCGTATTGATTATGTAGGAATCAATTTAGATACCTTACAAAAATTAGTAGATAAGTTAAAAGTGAGTGAAATTACAATGGATGTGTTAATTAAAAACGGACTAGCTTCTAAAACCGATGTGGTTAAGATTTTAGGTCGTGGCGAATTAACCGCTAAAGTAGATATTAAAGTTCAAGCTTTTACGGCAACAGCTAAACAAGCTATTGAGGCAAAAGGTGGAACAGCAACTGAAGTTAAATAATACTTGAACAAGAAAACATAAACGTATGAAGCGTTTTTTTGAAACTCTACGCAATATTTGGGCCATTGAAGAATTAAGGCAACGTATCCTACTAACACTAGGGCTCGTTTTAATTTACCGACTAGGCTCCTATGTTGTATTACCAGGAGTTAATCCTGATGCACTTGCCGCAGGTAATGCGAACTCGGGTGGTTTGGTTGGATTAATCAATATGTTTGCAGGTGGCGCATTCTCTCGCGCTTCGGTATTCGGATTGGGAATCATGCCTTACATCACGGCTTCCATTATTGTACAATTATTAGGCATGGCAGTGCCTTATTTCCAAAAAATGCAACGCGAAGGCGAAAGCGGACGTAAGAAAATTAATCAAATTACGCGGCTACTAACCATTGGCGTTACAGCGGTTCAAGCTCCAGGTTATTTGGTATCTCAAGTGTTATCGAAGCAAGGCGCCGTGTTAGATAATAACACCTTTTGGTGGGCACAATCTATTTTGATTTTAGTAACAGGTACCATGTTTGTGATGTGGTTAGGCGAGCGTATAACCGACAAGGGTTTAGGAAATGGTATTTCTTTAATCATTATGATCGGAATTATTGCCCGTTTGCCCTTTGCTTTTACCGCCGAAATTCAATCGCGTTTATCGGGTAATGGAGGTTTAATTATTTTCTTAATAGAATTAGTTGTTTTATTATTAGTAATTGTAGGTTGTATTTTATTAGTGCAAGGAACACGCCGCATACCCGTTCAATTTGCTAAAAAGATTGTTGGTAACAAACAATACGGTGGTGTGCGCCAATACATTCCTTTAAAAGTGAATGCCGCTGGGGTAATGCCAATCATTTTTGCGCAAGCCATCATGTTCATTCCCGCAGCTATTGTAGGATTTGGAGGAAATAATGGTGGTATTTTTAGCGAACGTTATGGTTTTTGGTATAACTTAATTTTTGCAGTTCTCATTATAGCGTTTACCTATTTTTACACGGCCATTATGGTTAATCCTAATCAACTAGCCGATGAAATGAAACGTAATGGTGGATTTATTCCGGGCGTGAAGCCAGGTAAAAAAACGGCGGAGTTTATTGATTTGGTGATGAGCCGCATTACATTGCCAGGGTCTATCTTTTTAGCTTTGGTGGCTGTTATGCCAGCTTTTGCAAGGTTAATTGGTATCAATAGCGATTTTGCCGATTTCTTTGGTGGAACTTCGCTACTCATTTTAGTAGGTGTAGTATTAGATACTTTACAACAAATTGAAACGTATTTATTAAACCGTCATTACGATGGCTTAATGAAAAGCGGGCGCATCAAAGGCCGTTCACAAAATGCAATGATGGTGCAACAAGGGTAAGAAATTAAAAACGAAATGGCGAAGCAAGCAAACATAGAGATTGATGGAACGATTGTAGAATCGTTGAGTAATGCCATGTTTCGGGTGGAGTTAGAAAATGGACATTCGGTTGTAGCGCACATTTCAGGCAAAATGCGCATGAACTATATTAAAATTTTGACTGGCGATAAAGTACGTTTGGAAATGAGTCCTTACGATTTATCAAAAGCAAGAATAACCTTTAGATATAAATAAAAGCGGTTTTGAGTTGCCAAAATCACTAAAAAAATAAAAAGCAAAAGACGATGAAAGTAAGAGCATCCATTAAGCCAAGAAGTGCAGAGTGCAAAATTGTTCGCAGAAAAGGCAGACTGTACATTATTAACAAGAAAAACCCGAAATTTAAACAAAGACAGAAGTAATTCTTATCTTTGCAAACTTTTAAAAACGAATAACAGACAATGGCACGTATAGCTGGTATAGATTTACCTAAAAACAAAAGAGGCGTAATTGGCTTAACTTATATCTACGGTATAGGTCCAAGCCGCGCCGCTAAAATTTTGAACGAAGCTGGAATTCATCCGGATAAAAAAGTAAACGAGTGGAGTGATGATGAGCAAAATGCTATTCGTAACTTCATTAACTCTAGTTTTAAAGTAGAGGGAGCTTTGCGTTCAGAAACACAGTTAAACATTAAGCGTTTAACCGATATTAACTGCTATAGAGGCATGCGTCACCGCAACAGCTTACCTGTTCGTGGGCAACGTAGTAAAACCAATGCGCGTACACGCAAAGGCCGTCGTAAAACAATTGCCAATAAGAAAATGGCTGCTAAATAATAATTAAAAATAAGTAATCACTCAATAAAATGGCAAAACAGCAATCTAGTGCTGCCGCAGCAGGTAAAGCCTCCGCACGTAAACGAACGGTGAAGGTAGAAGCAAGTGGCGAGGCACATATTAACGCAACGTTTAACAACATTATTATTTCATTAACTAACATTGCTGGCCAAGTTATCTCTTGGAGTAGTGCTGGTAAAATGGGGTTCCGTGGTTCTAAAAAGAACACACCTTATGCAGCACAAATGGTTGCTACCGATTGTGGTAAAGTAGCATTCGATGCTGGTTTACGCAAGGTAAAGGTGTACGTTAAAGGACCAGGTGCAGGTCGCGAAAGTGCTATCCGTTCAATTGCCGCTGCTGGTATCGAAGTAGCTGAAATTGTGGACATCACGCCCATTCCTCACAACGGTTGTCGTCCTCCAAAACGTCGTCGCGTATAATTAAACGAAATTAAAAAAGCCGTCCCAATGTTACAATTGGGATTGGAGTTGTTAGCCAATAGGGCTTTCAACTTAAATAATAACAAAATAAATAATTATTTAAAATGGCAAGGTACATAGGTCCCAAAACAAAAATCGCACGTAGGTTCAAAGAGCCTATTTTCGGTCCAAGTAAAGCACTTGAAAAAAAGAATTATCCTCCTGGACAACACGGTGCAGGTAAAAAACGCGCTAAGCAATCGGAATACGCTATTCAGTTGCAAGAAAAACAAAAAGCAAAATACACATATGGTATTCTAGAGCGTCAATTTGCTAAAATATTTGAAAAAGCAGCCCGCTCACATGGAATTACTGGTGAAGTGTTGTTGCAATTAATCGAAAGCCGTTTAGATAATGTGGTTTACCGCCTTGGTATTGCCCCAGCTCGTCGTGCGGCGCGTCAATTAGTATCTCATGCACACATTACCGTTAATGGCGATGTGGTAAATGTGCCTTCTTATACGTTAAAACCAGGTGATGTAATTGCTGTACGCGAAAAATCAAGATCATTAGAAGTGATTGTTAATTCGGTAGCGGGTTCAGTTAATAAACACCCTTGGTTAGATTTCGATAAATCGGTGATGAGTGGCAAATTTATTAACCGCCCCGAACGCTCGCAAATTCCTGAAAACATTCGTGAGCAACTAATCGTGGAATTGTACTCGAAATAATAATTCATTAACCTTATAATATAAGCTAATCACATGGCAATTTTAAATTTCGTAAAACCTGACAAGGTTATTATGATCAGCTCTACCGAAAGAGAAGGTTCTTTTGAGTTTCGTCCACTTGAACCAGGCTTCGGTATTACCATTGGTAACTCGTTGCGTCGTATTCTCTTATCCTCACTAGAAGGATATGCAGTAACAAGTGTACGCATCGAAGGTGTTGACCATGAGTTTTCGACCATCAAAGGTGTGGTAGAAGACGTTACCGAAATCATCTTAAACTTAAAACAAGTACGCTTTAAAAAACAATTAGATAATTCTGATAACGAAAAAATTATTGTTCACTACGCAGGGCAAGATAAATTTACGGCTGGAGATATTGGAAAATTTGCCAATAGTTTTCAAGTTTTAAATCCAGATCTAGTTATTTTCAATAGCGATTCAAACATCAAACTGAAAATGGAATTAACCATCGAAAGAGGTCGTGGTTACGTTCCTGCCGAAGAAAATAAAAGCAATAGTGCGCCTAATGGCACCATTTTTATTGATAGTATTTATACACCAATCAAAAATGTAAAATACACTATTGAAAACTACCGTGTAGAGCAAAAAACCGATTACGAACGTTTAGTAATGGACATCGTTACCGACGGCTCTATTCATCCGAAAGATGCGTTAAAAGAAGCTGCTAAAATTTTAATTTTCCATTTTATGTTATTCTCTGACGAGAAAATTACATTAGATGCTGAAGAAAAACGCAGCGAAGAAGAATTTGATGAAACCAGTCTTCACATGCGCCAGTTATTAAAGACCAAGTTAGTAGATATGGACTTATCGGTTCGTGCTTTAAACTGCTTGAAAGCTGCGGATGTAGAAACATTGGGCGAACTCGTTTCGTTTAATAAAAATGATTTATTAAAATTCAGAAATTTTGGTAAAAAATCATTAACCGAATTAGAAGACTTAGTGAATGCAAAAGGCTTACAATTTGGAATGAACGTTGCCAAATACAAATTAGATAAAGACTAACACCAATAAACAATGTGTGGTTTTATGCTAAGGTAAGCAGCGTAAATTGAACATTGTAAATGATTAAAATTGTAAATCAAAATGAGACACGGAGATAAAATAAATAATTTAGGTAGAAAAACCGCTCACCGTCAAGCATTGTTAAGTAACTTAGCCTGTGCTTTAATTGAGAACAAACGTATTTTTACCACGTTGGCAAAAGCTAAGGCTTTACGTGTGTATGTAGAGCCTATTATTAACAAAAGCAAAACCGACACGACCCATAGCCGTCGTGTAGCCTTCTCTTATTTAGGAAATAAAGAAGCGGTAATTGCCTTGTTTAAAGATGTAGCCTCTAAAGTTGCCGAGCGCAACGGTGGATATACGCGCATTATTAAAACAGGTAATCGCCAAGGCGATGCCGCTGAAATGGCTTTAATTGAGTTGGTTGATTTCAACGAAATTTACAGCAATGGTAAAACAGTTGCAGGAGCTGAAAAAGCTAAAACAACACGTCGTAGCCGCAGCGCAGGAACTAAGAAAGCCGCTGCTAAACAAACGGGTGCAGAAGAAACAAAAACTGAAGAATAGTTTTTGACTAAAATAAATTTAAAAAGCCTCAATAGAAATATTGAGGCTTTTTTGATTGTATGGAGTTGGGAACAATATGCCTGCGTTCTTATACCTTCTCAATCAGAGAGCCAAAGACGCTTTAACGTGCTTAATATAATTAAAAAACTTGCAATTTTTTTTGGTATTTAGCAAGCACAAAAGGTATTATTTTTCACTAGACCTCTTTCATAATTGATAATTATAAATTCCTGCTATTAAATTCAATCAAACAGTAAACTTCGTCACTTTTTCTTCTTCACCATAGCAGCACTATGCCTCAGTCGAAAAAGTGCCTGTTTTATTGGGCTTTCGCCTCTCACTACGATTCCTATTGCATAATCTCGGATTATTTGTAAATATAAAATAGTCTAAAAATTTTATCTAAGATTGGAGGACTATTTCTTGAAATTACGATCTAACCCTTTTTATTAAAAAAGCCCACCATAACGTGGGCTTTAAGCTATAATTTATTTTGAAATGATTTTACGAATTATCTATACAAACTAATGGTGCCTTTGCGTTCTTCTACTTTATCATCTTTTCCTTTTGTTTTAATTACATAGAAATAAGTACCAGCTGAACATTCTCGGCCATATTGATTTTTGCCATCCCATTCAATATTGCCTTTGTCGCTCGTCATCTCAAATACCAAATTACCCCAACGGTCGTATATTAAAGAACTAATCTCTGTTTGATTTTGAACTAACAAGAAAAACTTATCATTGCTACCATCGCCATTAGGTGTAAACACATTGGGTATTTCGAGTTTAGAAGGTATATCTACTAAAATAACTGTGCTAGCTGTATCCATACAATTTCCTTTTTTCGCAATCAAAACAACCGAATAACTACCTGGTGCCTGATAAACCGTACCGGGTGTATTATTGACACTAGTGGTTAAAGTGGAGCCATTTCCAAAAGCCCAATTGGAAGTAATACTAGCTGTGCCCGCACTGCCTGTTGAAGCAGAGGTGTTATTGAAACCAACTGTTAACGGTGCAAAGCCGGTTGACGGATTGGCTGTAAAGCCAGCGTTAAGCACACCATCCACCACCTGAACCGTAGTGTTAGCACGACAACCATTAGCAATGTTAAGCACCGATACACGAAAGATACCCGGACCGCCTACAATTGTAAACGGCGAACCTTGATTGGTTAATGGCGTTATGCCAGATGTAAATGTAGTTAAAGCTATCCATGAATAGGAAAATGAACTTAGCGTATTCGAAATCACAGGGCTTATGCGCACGCCTGCTTGTCCACAATCTAATACAAATGGCGAACTTGGCGGTAATAAAATAGGTGGACTTAAATCGGGACCTACATTAGTTGTTCCTGTTCCTAAACAACCATTAACTAAATTACGTGCAACAAGGGTGTAAATACCAACTGTTAAGGCATTGTAACTGGATTGATTACCTGTTATTTGTGGCGATGGCCCATTCCAATTGACCACACTGGCAATAACAGGAATGCTGGAGGTCATACTATAATTCAAAAT
>JAAFIL010000044.1 GCA_013297775.1 Bacteroidota bacterium | reverse complement strand
TGTACTGTCTGGTAAAAATATTGGGCCTCGAAGTGGTTTTTTTTCGGTGTGTAATGCCGCCAAGCACTATTATAATTTTGATAGCACAGGAAAAAGTAATTTGATAAAAGAGGTGGATTATATAGATGAAAATTTCACACCGAATGGATTTAGCTACTTTGAAAAAAATGCACTGTATGGTGTTATAAATACGAAAGGCGAATTAGTAGTGGCAGCCAATTTAAAAAGTAAACCCTTTTTTGATACCGACTATTTTTATACTAAGGATGAAAAGAAAATTTATTTCTACAACTATCAAAATCCTACAGTTCTTCACCATGAACTTGTAATTCCTGAAAAAAATAACTATCTATTTTTCGAGAATGGTATAGGTGTTATTACAGAATTTAAGATGGGGAAAAATGTACACAGTTTGATAGATGTTAATGGAAATAAAATCACAAAAAAATATTATAATTATATAGAGAATAGCCAGAATGGAAGCGGGATGTATGCGTTTGTACCTTTGCAAAATGATGTAAAAATAATAGAAACGGTAAGTAGTTACACGCCTCCTCAAACCACAACGTCTTCTCTAAGCACAACACCTAATACTTCATCGTACAATGCGCCTAAAACAACCACCTCTAACGGCATACAAGTTTCTACTTATGCCTTAGATATTTTTAGCGAACTGGGCAGTATGGCCCTTTACGTGGGCAGTAACATGTACGTTGTAAAAATAAAAGGTAAACGCATGGGCGATGTGGGTAGCACCGCCGCCAGAGCTGCCGCCGCAGTTGGTATTAACTCTAATTATAAATACCAATGGTTTGAAGGAAAAAATTGTATCACCCTTAAAGATCAGTACAGTCGAAATTTTACGGTTATTTGTAATGGCACTGTAGATTTGAATAATTAATACCTATGAAATCACTTTTTTATACAGCACTTATTTTTCTTTCATCGAGCCATATTTTTGCACAATGTAAAAGCGGCGATTGTAAAAATGGAAAAGGAATTTTTGACTTTGGCTTTGCGACCTACGAAGGCGAATTTAAAGGCGGAGAGCCGCATGGTAAAGGTACAATGGACTATGGGAATGGTGAAAAAATTGTTGGTAATTTTGAGAATGGTGTAGAGCATGGCAAAGCTTTTTTATTCAAAAAAAATAGTGTTCAAGAAGTGGAATATAACAAAGGGGTTATTGTTCAAAAGGCAGAAGTATTTGTGGTGGGTGGCAATCAATTAAAAATAGAGGGTTGCCTAAAAGGAGATTGTTATAATGGCTATGGCGAAATTAAATACAGCAGTGGCAATGTTTACAAAGGAAATTTTTTAGAGGGGATGAGAGCAGGTAATGGTAGTTTTTATTTTACATCGGGTAATGTTTTAATCGGAAATTTTGTAAACGATAACCCAATAAGTGGAGAGTTTATTTATGCGGGTGAACATGTAAAATTTTACGGTACATTTAATGAAGCTACCCAACCTAAAACAGGAAAGTATGTTTATAGTAATTTTAACTCGACTGTAGAGATTGTGGATGGGAAAATAACCAAAATAGATAACCCCGTTGCAAGGCGAGCCGATAGTTTAGCTAAAGTTCAAAAGACGGGTACACCTTGCAGCCTTTGCGGTGGAAAGGGGTTTACGCAACCGCCGCCCACTACCACCACCTATAACAGCACCAGTTTTCATGGGTTTACGACCGAAACCAGTGCATCGGGTAAAACGGTACTTCGGTCGAACGAAAGCACCAGCACCATTACCAAAACTTGGCCAAGTATGCCAGTAAGTTGCAGCGAATGTGACGGGAAAGGCAAAACGTATTATTTTGAAAAGGTGTATAAGAGATAAGTATATTTTATGGCGTGCTTTTGTGTAAGCGAGGAGGGGGCAAAAGTCTAGTGGACTTTTGATCTAGCCTGTGCGTAAGCCAAGAAGCCACCGCAGCGACTTCGGTAGGCTTAGCGTAGGTCGCTAAAAAAGCCGCCAAAGGCTGCATTGGCTAAAGCGAATAGCCCGACCCCAAACCAATTTAAACGTTTTTAATTCAAAATGAATAAGGGAAGCAATGAATACAACATTAGAAGTGGAACTGGGGGCACGCCCAAAAAATAATAAATAGATGAACGTAAAGTTTATGGCTTCATTCTTAGATTTTCTACCATTAAACGTTTAGTATAAGTTATAAACCTAATTCTAAAGTTTCTCTTGCTTGAAATATGGATCAATCACATCTGCTTTAAACGGTACCTTAAACGCCACAATAAACCCACCGCTACAAATAGTAAACTTAGTAATAAACCTATCCAGATACCTAACACGCCTTGTTGTGCCACAAAAGCTAAGTAATAAGCTAAAGGCAAGGCCAAGCCCCAATAGCCAATTAATGTAATCACCGTTGGATAAACCGCATCTTCGAACCCACGTAACATACCAATGGCAGTTACTTGCAGCCCATCGAACAATTGAAAAAGAGCGGCTATAATCAATAAATTTGCCGACAATAAAATAATTCCAGATTCTTTTGTAAAAAAAGTTGGCAGCCAATGATTTAATAGGAGTAATAAAACACTAAACGTTCCCATGATGAGCACCACCAATTTAAAAATAGTCGTTATACTTTCTTTTAATAAACGGCTTTCGTTTTGCGCGAGGTATTTGCCCACTAACATCGTGGATACGCTTCCTAAACCGCTACTAAACATGTAAGTAAACGCTGCTAAACTTAATGCAATGCCATGTGCATCTATACTTTCGGTTCCTAACTTACCTGCCATTAAGCCTGCAATGGCAAAGGCGGCTACTTCAAATGTAAATTGCATGGCCGAGTTAAGTCCAATTTTAGCCAATTGCCACAAGGTTTTAAACGATACCTGCACTTTATTAAACCACGGTTTAAAAGCGTTTAACGCCGGACTTTTAAATACTAAAATTAAAAACGAAAGTCCCATAAACGCACGGGCAATAAGCGTTGCATAAGCCGAACCCATGTAGCCCATTTGTGGAAAGCCCCATTTGCCATAGATGAGTAAATAGTTTAAAACAATGTTGAGTAAATTGCCAACTACGCTAATGTAGAGGGCTGCCATTGTATTGCCAATGCCTTCGCAATATTGTTTGCAAGTAAAAAATAAAGAAACAGGAATAATACTAAAAATGAGTACTTGATAAAACGGGATAGATAAGGTAACAACATCTTGTGGTTGCTGCATGTATTGCAAAGCACCAGAACTAAAAAATAAAATTAAAAATAAGGCTACGGAAACGCCCATGTTTAACCACAATGCGTTCTTAAATAAATTGGCTTGCTCTTTTACGTCTTTATTTTCATTAGCATTGGTAACAAAAGGTGTGCTGGCATAGCTGACACCAATAGCAAATACTAACAATAAAACGTATAGGTTATTCGCTAAAATACCTGCGGCTTGCTCGGTTTTACCGAGGTGTCCCAAAAAAATAGTATCAACAATGCCAACTACTATATGACCAACTTGTGTTAATACAACAGGAATAGCAAGTTTTAAAATATCGTTTAACAAACGGGTATTGGTAAAAATTTTCACAGCGTGCAAAGATAGAGCAAAGTATTGAGTATTTTTAATGTTGTGGAAGATATTACGCAATGGATAAGCCATTCCATTTATGAAAATGGATTTTGTATTTTAGATGATGTCTTGAGTTTAGAACTTCAAACTCGGTTGTTGCACGAACTTGATTCTTTAAAACCCAATTTAACCCAAGCCAACATTGGGCAAGCTGCCGCTAAACACCTCAATAGCGAGGTACGAAAAGATAAAATACATTGGTTAGAACCCGAAACAACACTTTACCAATTGGCCATTCATCCCTTTTTAGATGATTTAATAACCGCTATTAATCGCCGCTGTTATTTAGGCATTAATGAAACGGAGTTTATGGTGGCGTGCTACGCCCCTAACGATTTTTATAAAAAACACCGCGATGCGTTTGTTGGTAACGATGCCCGAAAATTAACACTCATTTTGTACTTAAATCCAAATTGGAAAACAGAAGATGGTGGCGAATTAATACTTTATGTTTCGGATAGTAACGCTGTAACAGTTGCACCCAAAGGCGGACGGTTAGTGGTGTTTGAGAGTTACCTCGAACATGAAGTGTTGCCTACTCAAAATTTTAGATATAGCATTACGGGGTGGTTAAAACGGGTTTGATGCTTTAGTTTGAAGGCTTTACACTTAGGTGAGTTTAGGAATTGTAACTTGTTGGTTAACGCAAAGTTTGAAGTGAAGCGGAAAGTTTCATTTAACAACTGAACCGCCATTTTTTTAGTTACTGTTATAGGCTGGTGTTTTATGGATTATGATTTAAGTCTGATTTGTGGAAAAGTAATTGTAGATTATAAGTATCAATTTAGTTTTTTTATTTACTTTTATTAAGTTACTTAAAAGTCGCAGTATAATGTCAGTTAAAGAGTTCAAAAGTACTTATCAAATAGCATCCTTTCTTGAAAGAGTTGCCCTTGGACAAATTGACTATGAAAAAGATTTAAACAAAGTCGATAGAAAAAAAAATGGTATCTTTTTAACTAACTCTGTTGATACTATCGAAAATTTATTGGATGTTGTTTTAATTGACTCAGAAATTTTCACAAAACGAATACTTGAACCCTCTTGTGGTCAAGGAATTTTTATTTTAAAATTACTCTCAAACATTTATCTGAAATTTCCAGACTCTTCATTGATCTCAAATTTTATATCAAATAATATTCTCTTTGTTGACATCCAAGGAGAAATGGTTGAAAAAACCAAAAGTAATATTCAAGAATTGTTCTACCTTCTTTTTGATGAAAACTTTCAAGGTTCATTTAACGGAATAACTTGGGATTTTACAGACAAAGTTTCTTCTGAATTATCGTTATTTGATGAGATTAAAACCACTCCGTTTTCTAATTTATACAATTCGTTCGATTATGTAATTGGCAATCCGCCTTATGTTACATTGTATGGGAGAAGAGATAAAAAGGAAAATGAGGGACAAAGAATAAATTACTTAAATAATTACAATCAGTTTCCAAGTTCGGTAAAAAATGGGAAACTTAATCTTGTAATGTTGTTTATAGAACACGCTCTTGATTTTTTGAAGGAAAATGGCAAGTTGAGTTTTATTATTGATGTTTCTTTTTTTGAAACAGCTTATGAGTTTACAAGAAAATATTTGCTAGAAAACACAACTATTGATGAATTGCAGGTGAATATTAAAGATTTTGATGTTTCGAGTGGTCAAGTAATTGTAAAACTTTCAAAAACTAAAACAGTAAATCATAAAGTACAAATCATAGACCATAAAACAGAAAATCGTTACCTGATTGAACAATCAAGTTGGTATAATAAAAATGATGAGTACAAATTCCGATACAATGGTTGCTCTATTTCAAAGCGAATTTTAGATAAGATTGAAGATAAGAGAGATAAAACTATACTGCAATTATATCCAAGTAAAAATCTTCGTACTTGCGTAATGCTTTTGGATATGGAAGATAAATTTACTTTCACCGAAAAAGGAAGTAGAGAAGAAAATTTGTTATACCCTTATTACCAAGGGTCGAAAGCACTTTGCGAAAAGTATGGCCAACTAGATTTTAAAAAATATTTTTATTACGATAAATCCTTACAAGACTCAATTAATGACGTGTTGAAAATTGAACTTGAAAAGCAGGGGGTTAAGAATAAAAAAAGATTAGGGTTGGGGGAAATGATTATTTATGATAATCCAAAATTATTTATTAGACAGTCGGCAAAGGAAATAATTGCTACCATAGATTTAGAAAAAAGTGCCGCAAATAATAGTCTTTACGTTTTTTCGTTAAGAAATAATTCGGTAAAAACAATTGATTTTTTATATTTTTTGTGTGGATTTTTGAACTCTGACTTTGTAACTTACTATGCTCAACAAATGAACATAATAAGGTTCTCACCTGGTAAACAACCGCAAATAAAAATCAGTGATTTAGGAACAATTTATATTCCTAATGATTTAAGATTACAGAATAAAATAACTAGACTTTGTAAAGAGATTTACACCGATTTTAATTCAAAATATATCGTAAAAACTCAGATAGATGATTTGATTTACTCGTATTATGGAATATCTGATTTAGAAATTGAAAATATTAAAAAAAGTATTAAAGATTTTTAATTATATCCTCTTGTTTTTGATTGAGCCTTATTAAATCAGATTTTATTTTTGTCTGTGCATATTTCTTTAATTCTTTCTCTGCAATATTTTTTTGACGTGTATATCCTTGAATTATTTTCTCCAAAAGTACTTCGATAAATTCTTGTCTTGTTCTGTTTTCCGGTTCTTTGTCAATACTAATTTGAAGTTGATTTTTGGTGTTTCTTCGGAAAGAAGAGTGTATATCTTTAAGGAAATATAGTTTTACTTTTTGACTATCATTATTTGGAACAAACTCCAAACCTAATTCTGTTTGATTATAATAAACAAAAATGTAAACGAGATAGAATCCATTATTATTTGTAATTAATTTTATCAATTTATCAGCGGCACCAATATCAGGGTTACTTCCTTTGGAAGATTTTTTAACTGCTTTGAAATCAATCCAAATTAATTCTCTATGACTTTTGTATTCAAAGTAAGTTAAAGCGTCCCAAGGATTCTTTGTCTCACCAACTGGTGATGCTTTAGAATCTTTAAAAAAAATGTGATTAGCTGTTTCCTTTACAAATTCTTCTTCAAGTAAGGTACTAATTTCCGCCCCAGCTCTTGATTTTGCAGATATATTTGGTTTCGGATTTTTATAAATTATTTCTTCTATAACTCTTTTGAGTTCACTTAAAATAAGATCTTCAAATGCCTTAATTTCCATATTTACTTGAACAGATCTGATTTAAAAAATTGATGAACAGACATATCAAGAGCTTTTGCAATTTTTTCTATGTTTGCAATTGAAACATTTCTTTTTCCTTGCTCAATACTTGCAATATAGGTTCTGTCAAGCTCACAAACGAATGAGAACTTTTCTTGACTAAGTCCTTTTTCGTTTCTAAGTGCTTTAACTCTTAACCCTATTTTGATTTTTATATCCACGATTACAAAGGTTCATATTTGTAGTTTATGAAGCAACGGACTATAAGTATAGTGCTAAGTTTTTGGTGAGATTATTAACACTGGTTGATTGTTGTCTTATTGGTTATTTAAGATTAGAGTTAACTTACTTAAACAACTTCTTTTTTAAGTAGTCGGATTTGAAATCCACCAGCATTACTACTAATTTCTCCCCCTCTATCAATTTCTAAATACAATGGCTGATCACCAATTATTTTACGCTTCAACCGTTGGCACGGTAAACTTGATTTGACAATTTAGCCACTCTGAATCAAAATGGGTTGGATAGTGTTTGTAAAATTGAATGGCGGGTTCATTCCATTCTAATACTTGCCATTCCATGCGTCTTACTTTTGTTTGCTGCGCTACTTCTAACACGGCATTAAACAACAAGCGTCCATAACCCGAACCCCGCTCGCTTTCGGTAACAATGATGTCTTCTAAAAACAAACACTTGCCTTTCCAAGTGGAGTATTTAAAATAATACAAAGCCAGTCCTATTACCTTGCCTTCTTTTTCTCCAACAAAAAAATCGAAAACTTTTTCTTTACCAAAACCCCAAGCCTTCATTTCTTCTAAACTCACCACCACTTCGGTAGGTGCTTTCTCGAAAATGGCTAGTTCTCGAATTAACTGCAAACTTGCTGGTAAATCGGCTTCGGTTCCCTTTCTAATCGTCATAAAATTCAGTTTTAAAATTACTTAACTATCCCTTTTTTTACTAACTCTTGAAGGTAATAGCGTTCATCTTGATAGGTGGCTATTATAAACGCTTCTTTTAATGATTTTTCTCTGACCCTATCGAGCAAGGCTTTGGCTTCTTCGATGGTTTCAAAACCGCCCATGGTAAAACGGGTAATGCCATCGCTACCCACTTGCCGCAAAATTTTTGGAAAACCTAAAACATTGGTGTAATTAAAATTTTCAAAAAACTTGAAAGCCCCCACTTGTACTTTATACATTAAGCCTGGTACTTTTAGGTTTGCATATTTAAGAATGTAGTTATCTAAATCAGAAACTGCATTAGTGGTGGTTAAACTTTTAATGGCACTATCTCGCTTCAGTACTAATTTTTCATTTACTTCGAGCGAATAAAAATCGGCAATCATATTTATCGAAATAAACGAGTCAACGGCCGTTGTCGAGATTTCTTTAATTTGCGGAGGAAATTTTTTATGATTAAATACCACTTCGTATTCATCGCCCGCAGGTACGTTAATGGTAAAGCGTCCGCTTACTTTATCGGATACAGATTGTGCCACAAGTGCATTGCGTTTGGTTAGAGAACGCACTTCGATGAGGGCTTCGGTGGGTTTCTCGTTAACTGTTACATAGCCGCCTACTTGCACTAAAGCAATGGGTTTACCAGGTATGGCAGGTTCGGCTCTATAAATATCTTGTTCGCCAAAACCATCGGTACGTTGCGATGAATAGTAGGCTTGTTTGCCATCTACACTTACGATAAAAAATTTATCGTCGTACTTGGTATTGATAGGCTCGCCAACATTGTAAGGCTCTGTCCAAACGCTATCTTTTTTATCGGACCGCATAATATCGTAGCCGCCTAAACTTTTTTTGCCATTGCCCGCAAAGAACAAAATTTTTCCGTCGGATGTAACAAATGGTGCATCTTCGTCGTTTTTGCTGTTGACCACTGATCCTAAGTTTTTGATATTGCCCCAACGGTTTTCACCTATTTGCTCGGCTATGTATAAATCGCGTCCACCAAATCCACCTTTGCGTTCGCTCGAAATAATAACGTGTTTGTTATCGGGTAAAAAGCAGGCACTTCCATCCCACTCTTTCGAGTTTAAACCTTGCTGGTAGATGGGCGTGCGCCAGCGTTTACCGTCCCACTTACTCAAAAATAAATCACCGCCGCCTAAGCCCGTGTTTTTATAAATAAATAATCGGGTGCCGTCGCTACTTATGCTTACGGCGGCATCGTGCAAATTGGTATTTAATTCGTCAAGGGGTTGTGGCACTGACCAAACCGAGTCGTTTACTGCATTTGTAAAATAAATATCTTCAAAAAATAAACCTTGTTCGGGCGTTTTTTTATCGCTCCATTTTTGTTTGTTTAAAATTTGCTTACCCCCTTTCGATAATTCGCCACGGTAAGTAAAATATAACTTCGATTTATCGGCTGGCATCAACGGAACATACTCCGAAGCCTTGGTATTAATAGGTTGCCCCATGTTACGAACAGTTACTGTGCTCCGTTTATTTTTAAAATTAATTTGATTTTCGACCTGACGTAATTTGGTTTGTAAAACCTCTTGATAGTAAGCATCACTGTATTTGGATTGTTTACTAACTTCAAAAGCTTTGGAATACATGCGTTTAGCTGTTTCGAGGCTATCATTTACTTCGTAAGCATAAGCTAAATAATAATAGTAATTTGAAATTTCGGCTTGTAAAGGCTCGGCTTGTTTAATAAGTGCAATACTTTTATTTTGCTTTTGTAAATGATAAGCCGAACAAAGACCCGCCACAAAATTTAAACGTTGGCTATTGGGATAAAGTGTTTGTAAGGTATCTAAGTACAAAGAAGCCGAAATATAATTTTGATTGAGTACCAGTAAGCGCATTTTATTAAAGCTAACTAAGTGCGCCACACTTATTTCTTTTTGTAATGTATTAAAAAAAACATCAACACTTTGTGCTTGCAATTTAGCAACACACAAGAAAACAATCCAATAGGTAAAGTAACGTTTTATCACGATAAAAATCCTTTTTTGAATGATAAATATAACCTTTTAAACTTATCCATTGACAAGCACTTCAGTTATACAAAATAGTTGTTTTACGTGAGATGTTAACAATGCTTATTTAGAATTGTTAGAGTGAGCCTGAAACCTTTAGTTATAACCTTCCTAAAATTTTACAGTCCAAATGTGAAACTTGATTTTGCATACTCTTTATTAATTGCTCCTTCTTATCTTTAAAACTTAGACTATTTTCATATACAAATAGTACTAACGCAGTCGAACTAAACTGTAATACCAACATCATTTCTAAAAGATACGTTGACCCAGTTTCTTTTTCTCTTATACTTCCTCAAAAATTATACCCGTAGGCCTTGCTACGCCTATAATTTTTTCGTCGCCTAAAAGAAAAATAATTCTGGTTCAACTTGTATCTTTTAGAACCGATATTGGTATAAATCATACTAGTAATATTAGTACCTCTTTTGAATATCTTTTGAAACAACGTAAAGAAAATAAAAATTTAGCCTTCCAATAAAGACTGTAATTTGTTATGGTTAGTACTTGCAAATCGTATTAACAGTACCTTATATTTGAAGCAACCAATTAAAACCAATTTATAATGAAAACACAAAATTCTCCTCAAGGAAAAAAGCAATTCGTTTTGCTAGGCGCAATGACGCTTTTAATGAGTGCATCCGTTTTAAATGCACAAAACTCTTCTTACGATGCAGATGCTATTCCGGTTCCAGGCTTTGGTAACACCAATGCAGTCTTTGGTAGTGGATCTATGCTTAGTAATGCGAGTGGCAGTCATAATTCGGCTCTAGGTTTTTTTGTTTTGTCAAGCAATACCTCTGGTCATGCTAATACAGTTTGTGGTTACGGGGGGCTTAATGTCAACAACACAGGTGGCTTTAATAGTTCTTATGGCGTGAAAGCAATGTATAATAATACAAGTGGTTATGGCAACAATGGCTACGGCGGTTATTCTTTAGGGCAAAATATAACAGGTAATTTCAATTCGGGTCTTGGTTATCAAGCAGATGTAGCAGGTTCAAGTTTTGATGAAGCAACCGCTATTGGCTCTAATGCCATCGTTAACAATAGCTACCGTGTTTGGCTAGGCTCGTCTGTTTGCGATGTTTGGACAACCAATAGTTTCAATATCTCAGATGGGCGTTTTAAACGCAACGTAACTACAAATGATGTAAAAGGCTTAGATTTTATTAAACGTTTACGCCCAGTAACGTATAACTTTGATGCCAAAGCATTAACAGAGCATTTAACGCAAGGCATGGACGCTGAAAAGAAAGCCAATTATTTAAAAGAAGATTTTGACCGCGTTTACAAAGTGAGTCAAACGGGCTTTATTGCGCAAGAAGTAGAAGAAGCTGCCAAAGCCTCGGGATATAATTTTAGTGGCGTGCACAAACCCGAAAATAAATTTGATACTTATGGTGTATCGTACTATCAATTTGTGGTGCCTTTGGTAAAAGCTGTGCAAGAGCAACAACAAATGATTGATGAGCAAAAAGTATTAAACGAAAAATTAATGCAACAAGTGGCCGAGCAACAAAACGCCATTGACGCTTTATTAAACGCGAATGCGTCGGCTAGAAAAGCACTTCAAAACAATAGTGCTACTGGCTTTTCGATGGATCAAAATGAACCCAATCCATTTACTTTAGAAACTACTGTAAAATATAACTTACCTAAAGAAATAAATACTGCTTACATGGCTGTGTATGATTTATCAGGAAAACAAGTAACCACATTGCCTATTTCACAAAAGGGTGAAGCCTCTATGGTCATTACTTCCGAAAAATTAGCTTCAGGAATTTATATCTATTCCATTATTGCCGATGGCAAAGTGTTAGATACTAAACGCATGGTAGTAACTGGAAAATAAATAGTAATCTATTTAACCGATACGCCTTCTTTCGTATAAAACTAATTTTTTGTAGATTAAAAAATGTTTCGTGTAGATTCAACTAGACGAAACATTTTTTAAATTAATTTTTATTGATGTAACAACACCTAACTTTATAGAATAAAAATAATAGTACATTAGAAATAAAGATGTGCATAACATTTAGCCTTCCAATAAAGACTATAATTTGTTAAGGTTAGTATTTGCAAAACGCATCAACTATAACTTACATTTGAAATAACTAATTAAAACCAATTTATAATGAAAACACAAAACTCTCCTCAAGGAAAAAAGCAATTCGTTTTGCTAGGCGCAATGACGCTTTTAATGAGTGCATCAGTCTTAAATGCACAAAACTCTTCTTACGATGCAGATGCTATTCCGGTTCCAGGCTTTGGTAACACCAATGCAGTCTTTGGTGCATCATCTATGATTAGTAATGCTAGTGGTAGTCATAATTCGACTCTAGGCTTTTACGTCATGCAAAATAATATTGGCGGTGCTGCTAATACATCTTGTGGTTATGCAAGCCTTATCAGCAATGACTTTGGAGGCTTTAATAGTTGCTATGGTGTTAAAGCTATGTCCAGCAATACGAGTGGCTTTGGTAATAATGGCTATGGCGGTTATTCTTTAGGATCAAACTCTACGGGCAATTACAATTCTGGTTTCGGTTATCAAGCAGATGTATCAGGTTCAAGTTTTGATGAAGCAACCGCTATTGGCTCTAATGCCATCGTTAACAATAGCTACCGTGTTTGGCTAGGCTCGTCTGTTTGCGATGTTTGGACAACCAATAGTTTTAATATCTCAGATGGGCGTTTTAAACGCAACGTAACTACTAATGATGTAAAAGGCTTAGATTTTATTAAACGTTTACGCCCAGTAACGTATAACTTTGATGCCAAAGCATTAACTGAGCATTTAACACAAGGCATGGATGCTGAAAAGAAAGCCAATTATTTAAAAGAAGATTTTGACCGCGTTTACAAAGTGAGTCAAACGGGCTTTATTGCGCAAGAAGTAGAAGAAGCTGCCAAAGCCTCGGGATATAATTTTAGTGGCGTGCACAAACCCGAAAATAAATTTGATACTTATGGTGTATCGTACTATCAATTTGTGGTGCCTTTGGTAAAAGCTGTGCAAGAGCAACAACAAATGATTGATGAGCAAAAAGTATTAAACGAAAAATTAATGCAACAAGTGGCCGAGCAACAAAACGCCATTGACGCTTTATTAAACGCGAATGCGTCGGCTAGAAAAGCACTTCAAAACAATAGTGCTACTGGCTTTTCGATGGATCAAAATGAACCCAATCCATTTACTTTAGAAACTACTGTAAAATATAACTTACCTAAAGAAATAAATACTGCTTACATGGCTGTGTATGATTTATCAGGAAAACAAGTAACCACATTGCCTATTTCACAAAAGGGTGAAGCCTCTATGGTCATTACTTCCGAAAAATTAGCTTCAGGAATTTATATCTATTCCATTATTGCCGATGGCAAAGTGTTAGATACTAAACGCATGGTAGTAACTGGAAAATAAATAGTAATCTATTTAACCAATTACGCCTTCTTCTGTATAAAACTAATTTAGTATAGATTGAAAAATGTTTCGTTTAGTTGAACCTAAACGAAACATTTTTTTTGTAACAAGTTTTTTCTTTTCGTTAACCGAGTTCTTTACAATTACTCAACAAAAAAATTATTTCGAGCCTAAATCTCTTCCAAACAGGCGGCTTCATTACTTTTTCTTTTGCACCAAAGTAGTACTCGCCCTTAATCGAAAAAGTGCCTATTTTATTGAGTTTTTCACTTCTCACTGCAATTCCTATTGCGTAATTTGGCTTAAAAAGATTATATTTAAGCCGCCAATAAGCAGGTGTCATGGAACAGTTGAACCTACTTGTTGTTAAATGATTGTTAAGCCTTTTTTCATGAGCGATATTTCACTTAAATCCACAGATGTGAAGACAAAAATTCCGGTAACTGATTTAATAAAAGCCTACCGCTTATTGTGTACCGCAAAAAGTATGGCCGATTTGTATGAAGCCAATAAAGAAGTTACCGCTAAATATGTGCATGCAACTAGCCGTGGGCACGAAGCCGTTCAAATAGCTTTGGGATTACAATTACTACCCCGCGATTTTTTAAGTGCCTATTACCGCGATGATAGTATTTTACTGGCTATTGGCATGCAGCCTTTCGATTTAATGCTGCAATTATTAGCCAAACGCAACGATCCGTTTTCGGGCGGGCGCACCTATTACGCACACCCAAGCCTTAACCGTTCGGATATGCCCAAAATTCCGCATCAATCAAGTGCTACGGGCATGCAAGCCATTCCAACCACGGGCGTAGCTTTAGGTTTAAAATACCAACTCGACCATAAAATGGTTACTTATAAACCTGGCGAAGCTCCTTTAGCCGTTTGCTCCTTAGGCGATGCTAGTTGTACCGAAGGCGAAGTATCAGAAGCCTTTCAAATGGCGGTTTTAAAACAATTACCTATTTTATTTTTTGTTCAAGATAACGAATGGGACATTAGTGCCCACGCCAGCGAGATACGCTCGCAAGATATTAGTGAATTTGCCAAAGGCTTTAAGGGCTTAGAAACGCGTACCATAGATGGCACCGATTTTATTTTAAGTTTTAATACCATTAAAGAATGCTTGGCTATTATACGCACCGAGCAACGCCCCATGCTTATTCACGCCAAAGTACCTTTGCTTAACCACCACACCAGCGGCGTGCGTAAAGAATGGTACCGCGATGATTTAACCGAAGCCGAAAAACGAGATCCCTTGCCCCGTTTGCGCAATCAGTTAATAATTGCAGGAGTTGAAGCCACATTTATTCAGCAATTGGAAGAAGAATGTGCTGCACACGTAGCCGCCGATTATCAAAGGGCTTTATTAGAAGAAGAGCCGCATCCAGAAGATTTATTTTTACATGAGTTTGCCCCTACTCCTATTACCGAAGAAAAAGGCGAACGCAGCCCCAAAGGTAAACTCCCAACCGTGATGGTAGATAGCGCACTTTTTGCCATCCGCGAATTAATGAGTAAACACCCCGAATGCCTGCTATACGGGCAAGATGTAGGTGCGCGCTTAGGTGGTGTTTTTCGTGAAGCCGCTACACTGGCTCAACAATTTGGCAACCACCGCGTATTTAATACTCCCATTCAAGAAGCCTTTATTGTAGGCTCTACGGTAGGGATGAGTGCTGTTGGCTTAAAACCCATTGTAGAGGTTCAGTTTGCCGATTACATTTGGCCGGGTTTAAACCAATTGTTTACCGAAGTAAGCCGCAGTTGCTTTTTAAGTAATGGCAAGTGGCCAGTAAGTATGATTTTACGTGTACCTATTGGGGCTTATGGCAGCGGTGGACCTTACCACTCAAGCAGCATCGAAAGCGTGTTGGCTAATATTAGAGGAATTAAAATTGCGTATCCAAGCACGGGTGCCGATTTAAAAGGCTTATTAAAGGCCGCTTATTATGACCCTAACCCCGTTGTGATGCTAGAACACAAAGGCTTATACTGGAGTAAAATAAAAGGTACAGAAGATGCCAAAACTATAGAACCCGATGAAGATTACATCATTCCGTTTGGAAAAGGCCGTGTGGTACTCGAAGCAGATGCTGAGTCTTTAAAGGCTGGTAAAAGCATAGCTATTATTACTTATGGCATGGGCGTTTATTGGGCCAAAACCGCAGCCAAAGCCTTTGATGGGCAAATCGAAATTATAGACTTACGCACCTTAGCTCCGCTCGATGAAGCCCTTATTTTTGAAACGTCCAAAAAACACGGCAAAGTTATGGTACTTACCGAAGAACCCGTTCACAATGGTTTTGCGCAAAGTATAGCCGCACGTATCAGCGAAAATTGCTTCGCGTTTTTGGATGCGCCTGTTAAAGTAGTGGGTGCCGAAAACTTACCTGCTATCCCACTTAATAGTATTCTCGAAAAAACCATGTTGCCCAATGCCGAAAAAGTAGAACTAGCCATTCAAAAATTATTAAACTATTAATTCGTGAAACGGTTTTCTCCCAAACTTATTTATTTGGTTTTAATCGTATTGGCGGCTTGGCCTTTGTTTAACTTAAACATGGTTAACCAGTTAGATTGGGGAGATGACAATTGTAAATACTTAGAACAAGCGCAACAATTAGCCAACGGACAATTTAAAGTTAGTACAAACTATATCTTTAATCCCAAACAATTTTTGGGACCTAAATATTACCCTAATGGTTACCCTTTACTATTGGCCAGTTGGAGTCAATTATTTGGTTTTTCGGTACTCAGTTTTTTATACTTGAACACATTTTTACTCGTGCTATCGGCTTGCTGTTTGTTTTTAATCGCCATTCGCTTTATGTCTTATTTTAGTGGATTTGCCGTGAGTCTTTTGCTCCTTTACCACCCTGCTGTATTAGACTTAAAAATGAATGTGATTAGCGAAATAGCGTTCCTGTTTTTTTCCCTTTTAGGAATCCTTTTACTGCTGCACAATACCAAATGGGCGATTTTATGTAGTGGTTTAGTTTTAGCGTTTGCCATCCACATTCGCACGGTAGGCTGGGCATTGATGATTATAAGCTTACTATTTTTAGTGATACCTCTTATAAAAAATCACTTAAAACCCGAACGAACCCTTTTACTAAACAAACTTTTCTTTTTTATGGTGGGATGGGTTACCGTTTATCTCACCCTTTACTTTCTCTTCCCTGTTAAAACTAAGTATCCTTTTTTTGGAATAGATTATAACTTGTATAAAACATCGCTTACACATATTAGTGATAGTTTCCGAGATTTTTTAGGATCTTTTGTAACCTTAAAATTAAAAGAATGGGAGTTTTTAGGACTTTTTATTGGGGCTACTTTCTTTTTTGGTGGAATTGTTGGTTGGTTTTTAAGTTTAAAATTGCATCCAAAGCAGTGGCTGCTTCATAGTTACGTGGCTTTTTATTTTTTAGTGGTTTGTTGTTTTAGATTTGGGGATGCAGGTTTTCGATTTATCTTCCCTGTTTTTCCTTTCTTGTTAATTTATAATGTTATTACAATTAAGCAAGTTACAGAACCTTTTAAGTTGATTTATAAACCATTGTTTACCATTTTACTGGTTACTTTGTCTATTGCATTGTTTACAGAACATTATCCAAAAGGGTTTTCGACTTATACGACTGCGTTAAACGGTTCTGATGAACCTAGCGCAAAAGCTGTATTTGCTTATTTAAAAAGAGTAACAAAACCTAAAGATAGAATAGCTTTTATAAAGCCTCGCGCTTTGAGTTATTGTATTAATAGAAAGTCGGTAATGCCTGGAAGGCTAGTGAGTACATATAGTCTCGAAAAAAAGGCAAAAGAATTTAAATTTAATTACTTTATTTTTTATGCTGGGTTAACCGATAATAGAGATCTAAAAGTTATGACCACGGCTAAAGAATGGGAAACGGTTTATCAGAACGATAAAGCAATCGTCTTTAAAAAGACAAATTAAAGTAATTCGATGGCATCGGGATATTTACTCTTCCACATTTTAAGACTTTCGGCGTTTCTAACCATGATTACGGTTCTTTTGTCTATTCGGAGTTTTACTAAGTAACTACCAATTTTATGGCTATCGCTTTTTTTATTAACTGTTGATTTCATAGGATAAACTTTATATTATAGCTAACACAAAGAAAGGTAAATTGTTGAAGTAATAACGTTAATTTTATACAAAATGAAACTTCATTATTGGAAAGCTAAACCTAGCTTTCAGGCAGCGAAATTGGTATTTGATTGAGTGAACCGTATAAAAACAGGCGGCATTTAGCTGTAAATCAACAAGGTTTTAATTGTAACTATAAAATATGTTTTTGCAATAAATTGTTAGTAAATCCAAATAATGCCCTAAGAATTTGTAGTAATACCAATATCGGTTCTAAAAGATACAAGTTGAACCAGAATTATTTTTCTTTTAGGCGACGAAAAAATTATAGGCGTAGCAAGGGCTACGGGTATAATTTTTGAGGAAGTATAAGAGAAAAAGAAACTGGGTCAACGTATCTTTTAGAAATGATGTTGGTATAAGACAAGCCTCCATTATAGCGAATGCAGAAAGAAAGCCCCACTTTCTTCAAATTTGGTATTATTGCGCATTGTATGCCATACTTTTAGTAACTTTACCCAATGGCAAATTCTAATCCCGAGTGGTTTAAAGACTGGTTTAACTCAAGTTATTACCATATTCTTTATCACCACCGTAACGATGCCGAAGCGGCTAATTTTATTGATAATTTGAGCCGTTATTTAGCATTGAAACCGCACATGCGGGTATGGGATTTAGCCTGCGGTAAAGGGCGACATGCTATTAAAATGGCTCAAAAAGGGTTTCGTGTTATTGGTACCGATTTAGCAGAAAACAGTATTGCCGAAGCCAATCTATCGGCTAATGACCACCTCGAATTTTTTGTACACGATATGCGCCGTCCATTTCGGAGTAATTATTTTCACCTCGTAACAAATGTATTTACAAGCATTGGCTATTTTAAAAATAACGCCGACAACTATAAAGTATTTGCTAACGTTTATAATGCCTTACAAACAGGCGGTTTTTTTGTACTCGATTTTTTTAATACATCTTGTGTACTAAATGGCCTAATTCCCGAAGCCACTATCGAACGCGAAGGCATCACCTTTCATATTAAAAAGCGAATCGAAAACAAGGTTATTATCAAATCCATTACCTTTACAGATGCTGGCCAAGCGTATTATTTTGAAGAGCGAGTTTCGTTGTTGCAATTAGAAGATTTTAAAGCCTACGCAGCGGCAGCAGGACTTAAATTACTGCATCAATTCGGAAATTACCATTTAGTGCCTTTTGAAGCCCATAGTGCCGATCGTTTAATTTTAGTATTTCAAAAATAATGGGGAGTTTGTGGATTGGTTTATTAGGTTTAGCCTTACCTATTTTAGTTTTTGGAAGTCTCGCTAATTTAATAAAAATTAATGCGTCGAATTTACGGTTGCTATTGGCATTTAGTGCTGCGTATTTATTTGGTATTTCGCTGATGCACCTTTTGCCCGAAGTGTATTTATTACCCAATACCAAATGGATAGGATTATTTATTGTATGCGGGTTTTGTACGCAATTATTAATTGAAAGTTTTTCGAGCGGAATCGAACATGGGCACATCCACTTACATTCGGACACCTGTAAAACCCATTTACCCTATGGTATTATTATTGGTTTATTTTTGCATTCGTTTTTGGAGGGTTTACCTGTTTATCAATTACCCAAAGCAAACGAAGCAACAGCTTTACCTTACGATCCGCAGTTATTAATTGGTTTAGCCTTTCATAACATACCCATAGCAATTACTTTTGTAGCACTTTTAAAAGAACATAAAACCAAATTAAACAATGTCTTTTTATTATTGCTTTGCTTTGCGTTAATGGCTCCTTTGGGCTATGCGGCGGGCTATGTGCTTCAAACCGTGGGTTTACAACATTGGCAAAATTATCAGCATTATACCTCTGCATTGGTGATTGGTATTTTTTTACACATTTCAACGGCTATTTTATTTGAATCGAGCGAGCAACATAAATACGAAGGCATTAAAATTTTAATGGTATTGCTGGGCATTGGTTTGGCTTTTGTTTTAAGTTAAAATGGAACGTAAAACGGTTTTTGTAGAAGTGATTGTACCTTTGGCTTTGCCTAACAAGTTTACTTACCGCGTACCCACTGCCTACAATTTGGAAGTTGGTATTGGTAAACGGGTACTCGTTCAATTTGGTAAAACACGTATTTACACCGCCATTATTACGGCTTTAAGTGAGCAAGCCCCCACCGCTTATGAAGCCAAATACATTGAAGCAGTATTAGATGAGCAACCCGTAGTTAATACCCAGCAATTAGCGTTTTGGGAATGGATAGCGTTTTACTATTGCGCCACAATTGGCGATGTGATGAATGCCGCCCTGCCATCGGGATTAAAACTCAGCAGCACATCGCATGTGCAATTAAATCCCGAATTTAATTTTGAAGAAAGCGAAGCCAATACGTTTACCTCTCGCGAGCAACTGTTAATAGATGAACTGCACCAACGCAGCCATTTAAGCATTGCCGATGTGGGTCATTTATTAAACATCAAAACCGTTCAGCCCCTGTTAAACACATTACTTAAAAAAAATGCCATTTCTATTTTTGAAGAAGTAAAAGAAAAATTTAAACCTAAACTCGAAACGTTTTATCAACTACATCCCTCGCACGAAACAGAAGGTATGTTGCAAGAAACGTTAACCCAGCTAGAAAAAAAAGCATTTAAACAAGCCGAAGCCCTATTGTATTTTTTGCATTTACAGAAAACAGATACCCAGCAGTTACAATGGATTAAGCGGCAAGATATCCTATTAAAGACCGACGGTGTGGCACTCAACGCCTTGGTTAAAAAAAATATTTTAACAGAAGCTAAGTTTGATAGTGGTCGTTTACAGTTCGAGAAATCGAATACAGCCTCGCAAAAGATGCTAAGTGAGGCTCAACAGCAAAGTGTAGCCGCCATCGAAACTTTTTTTGAAACAAAAACTACAGTACTCTTGCATGGGGTTACGGGTAGTGGCAAAACAGAAGTGTACATCGAATGGATAAAGCGCACCTTGGCTCAACAAAAACAGGTGTTGTTTTTAGTTCCCGAAATTGCTTTAACCACACAGCTAATTACCCGCTTACGTGCGGTGTTTGGCGAGGTAGTGGGCATTTACCACTCGCGCTTTAGCGAAAACGAACGGGTCGAGATTTGGAATGCCGTTTTAAAAGCAGAACACGCAACCTATAAAGTTATTATTGGGGCAAGAAGCAGTTTATTTTTACCGTTTCATCAACTTGGCTTAATCATTATTGATGAGGAACACGATGCGTCGTTTAAACAACACGATCCCGCACCACGCTACCATGCGCGCGATGCGGCCTTATATTTGGCCAATATGCACCAAGCCAAAGTGTTGATGGGCTCGGCCACCCCATCGTTAGAAACTTACGCCAATGCCCTGCAACAAAAATATGGATACGTGCGTTTAGAAACAACGTTTACCAAACTCGGCGGCACCGCTTTAGAAATTTGTGATTTAAAGCAATACGAACACGCGCAACAAATGAAATCGAGTTTAACACCACCTCTTTTTTATGCCATCGAAAATGCTTTAGAAAAAAAAGAACAGGTTATCTTATTTCAAAACAGGCGAGGGTTTGCGCCTTATACGCAATGCAGTAAATGTACACACGTGCCGCATTGTGTGCAGTGCGATGTGCCGTTAATTTACCACAAGCAAACACAAAAATTAACGTGCCATTATTGTGGGTATAGTATTAATCCATTAAAACAATGCCCAGCTTGTGGTTCGCCCGATTTACGATTTAAAGGCTTAGGTACCGAAAAAATTGAAGAGGATATAGAAGTGTTATTTCCAAAAGCAAAAATAGCACGGATGGATTTAGACTCCACGCGCAGTAAACACGCATACAAACAATTGATTGATGATTTTACTTCGAAGACCATAGATATTTTAATTGGAACGCAAATGGTTACAAAGGGTTTAGACTTTGATAATGTAACAGTAGTTGGGGTTTTGAACGTAGATAGTTTATTAAATTATCCCGATTTTCGATCGTTCGAGCGAGCCTTTCAATTAATAACACAAGTGCGCGGCAGAGCTGGCCGAAAAGATAAACCAGGAAAGGTGTTGGTTCAAACTTCGCAACCACAAAATGTTATTTTAGAGGTTATTCAAAAAGATAAGTGGGAGCCGTTTTATAAGGCGCAACTCGAAGAACGTAAAAAATTTGATTACCCGCCTTACTCGCGCTTAATTGAAATCAATGTAATAGATAAATCGGTAGAAGAGGTAAACGCCATGGCACACGAGTTAGCTCTAAAACTAAAAGCCGGCTTTCAAAATCGTTTGTTGGGTCCCGAGTTTCCTTTAGTAGCCAAGGTTCGTAATCAGTATTACAAACGTATCGTTATCAAAACGCAAAAAACAGATTCTCCACAAAAAATTCGGGAGTTTATTCAACACCAAATCATTGATTTATATTCCGAAAACAAATTGTTCAAAGGACGTGTAATGATTAACGTAGATCCTATGTAAACACCACTTTCGTTTTAAAAATTGGATAGATAGTTTATACCAAAAGCAGATATATTTTAGTCCAATCTTTTGATAAAAATTGGTGTTGTTTTCGTTGCTAATTTTCGACGTAGCTGCCTGCTACGCCTGTAATTACCGCCTCAATCCCACCAATTTTTATTGGCAAAATCTTTGGACTAAAATATAAGTTCATTTGGTATTAATACCAACATCATTTCTAAAAGATACGTTGATCCAGTTTCTTTTTCTCTTATACTTCCTCAAAAATTATACCCGTAGGCATTGCTACGCCTATAATTTTTTCGTCGCCTAAAAGAAAAATAATTCTGGTTCAACTTGTATCTTTTAGAACCGATATTGGTATAAGTTGTGGTAAAACACGATTATTAAAGATTCGATTAAATCATCACCATCTTTCTCAAAAATAAAATTACGAATTTCGACTTATTTCTTCTGTATTGCCCTCCGACTTAGCTCAGTATCTTCAGGTAATCGTTTTATATATTTCTTCTGTATTGTCCTTCGACTTGGCTCAGCGTCTGCGGGCAATCGTTTTACATATTCCTTCTATACTGTCCTCCCACTTCAAACAAGGCATTGGTTATTTGCCCCAAGCTACAATATTTTACGGCTTCCATCAATCCTTCAAATAAATTTTGGTTTTGAATAGCGCGTTGTTGTAGAGTTCTCAATATATCGCTACTCTTGTCTTTATTAGTTTCCCATAAATTATTACGAGTTGTAATCTGCGCTTCTTTTTCTTCGGTGGTGCTGCGGATTACCTCGCGTGGCAAAACTGTAGGGCTTCCTTTGCTCGATAAGAAAGTGTTAACGCCTATTAATGGATATTCGCCATTGTGTTTCAACGTTTCGTAATACAAACTTTCTTCTTGAATTTTACTACGTTGGTACATGGTTTCCATGGCACCTAATACACCGCCACGTTCAGTAATACGGTCAAACTCAGTTAACACAGCTTCTTCAACCAAAGCTGTTAGTTCTTCAATAATAAACGAGCCTTGTAATGGATTTTCGTTTTTGGCTAAACCTAATTCGCGATTAATGATTAACTGAATGGCCATGGCTCTACGCACGCTTTCTTCGGTAGGCGTGGTAATGGCTTCGTCGTAGGCGTTGGTGTGAAGTGAATTACAATTATCATAAATAGCATACAACGCTTGTAGTGTTGTTCGTATATCGTTGAAATCAATCTCTTGCGCGTGTAAACTGCGACCACTGGTTTGAATATGGTACTTCAACATTTGACTACGCTCATTGGCATTGTATTTTTGCTTCATGGCTTTAGCCCATATTCGGCGGGCTACACGGCCAATTACCGAATACTCTGGATCAATGCCATTACTAAAGAAGAACGATAAGTTGGGCGCAAAGTCATTAATATTCATGCCTCTGCTCAAATAATATTCAACAAACGTAAAGCCATTGCTTAATGTAAATGCCAATTGCGAAATAGGATTAGCTCCAGCCTCTGCAATGTGGTAACCACTAATACTTACCGAATAAAAATTGCGTACATTTTTATCAATAAAATATTGCTGAACATCGCCCATTACACGCAAGCTAAATTCGGTGCTAAAAATGCAAGTATTTTGCGCTTGGTCTTCTTTTAAAATATCGGCTTGAACGGTACCTCGCACTTGTGCTAAAGTGTGTGCTTTTATTTTTTCATACACCTCGTTGGGTAGCACCATATCGCCTGTAACGCCTAATAACATTAAGCCTAAGCCATTATTGCCTTCAGGTAATTCGGTGGCGTTATAAGTTGGACGTTTAGTGCCTTTTGCTTTATAAATATCCGCAATCTTTTTTTCAACTTCTTTTTCTAATTTATTTTCTTTTATGTAAAGTTCGCATTGCTGGTCAATGGCGGCATTCATAAAAAAGGCTGCAATGGTAGCGGCAGGCCCGTTAATGGTCATAGATACCGAAGTTTTAGGGTCGGCTAAATTGAAACCACTGTATAATTTTTTGGCATCATCTAAGCAACATACACTCACGCCCGAGTTCCCAATTTTACCATAAATATCAGGACGGTGGTCTGGATCGTTTCCATATAAGGTAACGCTATCAAACGCTGTACTTAAGCGGTGGGCAGGCATTCCTAAACTAACATAATGAAAGCGTTTGTTAGTGCGCTCGGGGCCACCTTCGCCCGCAAACATACGGGTTGGGTCTTCTCCCTCACGTTTAAACGGATAAATACCTGAGGTGTAAGGAAACTCGCCAGGGAAATTTTCGAGTAAACTCCATTTCAAAATATCGCCCCAACCGGTGTATTGAGGCACTGCTACTTTCGGAATTTGTGAATGGGATAAACTCTCGTAATGGGTTTTAATTTTTATTTCCTTATCGCGTACTTTAAAAATATAAAATTCATCTTGGTAGTTTTTCTTTTTGGCCTCAAAGTTTTGAAGTGCCTTTAAATTACGAGGATCTATATCTAAACTTATACGCTCGGCTTCTTCTTGCAACGTTTTTATAATTCGGTCTTTGTCTTCTAACTTAGAATTTTTTAAAGCAGCAATGGTGTTGTGAATGCTTTGGAATTGAAATGCAATCTCACTTTGTAAATGCGCCCATTTATCGTAGTTACGGCTAGTTTCCGAAATTTCGCTTAAATAGCGGGTACGCGCTGGTGGAATAATGTAAATCTTTTCACTCATCTCGTTGGTGATGGTAAATTGCGATTTTAGAGGCGTGCCTGTTTTTTCAACCAAAGTATCCATCACGGCTTTGTATAAGCGATTCATACCTGGATCGTTAAACTGCGAGGCAATTGTTCCATAAACGGGAAGCGTTTCTTCGGCAGCATCCCACAAATTATGATTGCGACGGTATTGCTTTTTTACATCGCGAATGGCATCTAAAGCCCCGCGTTTATCGAATTTATTGATAGCAACAATATCTGCAAACTCTAACATATCAATTTTTTCGAGTTGAGTAGCTGCTCCAAATTCGGGAGTCATAATGTACAAACTCATATCGCTGTGTTCAATAATTTCGGTATCGCTTTGCCCAATGCCAGCCGTTTCAATAATCACCAAATCGAAACCCGATACTTTTAAAATATTAATGGCATCTTGAACGTATTTACTTAAAGCTAAATTGCTTTGGCGAGTAGCTAAAGAACGCATGTAAACCCGTTCGTTTTTAATAGCATTCATACGAATACGATCGCCCAACAAAGCCCCACCTGTTTTACGTTTACTTGGGTCAACAGAAACAATACCTATGTGTTTATCTGGAAAATCAATTAAAAAACGGCGCACCAATTCATCTACCAAACTTGATTTGCCTGCCCCTCCTGTTCCTGTAATACCAATTACTGGGGTTTTGGAAGCCTTGGCATCGGCAGCTATTTTGGTAAATACTGCTTTATTTTCTTCGTTAAAATTTTCGGCTGCCGAAATTAGTTTGGCAATGGATTTATGGTCGCGGTTAGCAATGTGTTTAACTTCGCCGTTTAAATTAGTACCTGTGGCATAATCGCTTTGCTTCAACACATCGTTAATCATGCCTTGTAAACCCATGCTGCGACCATCATCGGGGTGATAAATGCGCGTGATACCATGTTTGTGTAAGGCTTCAATTTCTGAAGGTAAAATGGTGCCACCACCACCGCCAAATATTTTGATATGTCCGCAGCCTCGCTCTTTCAACAAATCGTACATGTATTTAAAATACTCGTTGTGGCCGCCTTGATAACTGGTTATCGCAATGGCATTGGCATCTTCTTGAATGGCGCAATCTACAATCTCTTGCACGCTTCGATCGTGTCCTAAATGAATAATTTCGGCACCCGAGCTTTGCATCACACGGCGCATGATGTTAATAGCTGCATCGTGCCCATCAAATAAAGCTGCTGCTGTTACAATTCGAATTTTATGTTTAGTTTGATAGATGGTAGAATCCATTTTTAATAAAGTATTGATTGAAATTAAACAAAGTGCATAAAGTTAGTCAATATTGGTAAAATTTAACGCCCTTTTTTTTCGAGAAAATGAATAAAAAATGAATTTGAATGCTTAGAATTATTAAATTTACACATTCACACAAAGTTATATAACAGGATGCGATGAGGTGTGAATCATTTTATCCTATTTATTTAAAACTAAAACGCATGAAAAAAATTACTATGACTTTAGGAGCTTGTTTAATGGCGGCAATGTCGTTTGGGCAAGCTTTTATTACCTTCAATGCTCCTCCAGATATTGGAGCAACAACCCAAGTACGCGCTCCAAATGGAACGGTAGGGCATACCACCATGAGAGGTGTATTTTACATTTCGGCCACCGAAATGGCAGCAGGTGGGCCAACTGCCTCTATTGCCTCATTTGGTTTTAATTATACCAATGGTGTAACGGTTGCGCCAGTTACGGGTTCTATTGTGGTTTACTTCCAGTTAACCAACGATGCTTCTAACTTAAAAAGCTCCACTTTTACTACAGCTATTACAGGTATGAGTACCGTTTATAACAGTTCAATGACTATTCCTGTGGCTGCTACCAATACTTTTGTAGATTTACCTTTAAGTTCGGCGTTTAACTACACTGGCGGTGCCATGTATGTAGCTTACGATTGGATTTCTAATGGGCCTTTCACCAGTTCTATAACCCCTGCAACTTACGCTGCTAACAATTCAATTGTGGGTGGTGGTTTAACGGCTGCAGCAGGAACGTCTGTTGCTCCAGCCACTTTGGGTGCTACTGCTTTCCGTCCAGCTTTCCGTTTTGGAGCGCCTAACAGCTTAACTAACGATATTAGTGTAGTTAGCATTACTTCACCAGGTTTCTTATCTACTGTTACTGGAACAAATCACTCCGTAATGGCCGAACTCAGAAATAACTCAAATACTGCTTTATCTAATATTGGTGTTGGATTAGGCATTACAGGTGCTGTATCTCACTCAGCTTCTACAATTATTTCTGCTTTAGGTGCAGGTTCTACAACTATGGTTGCTTTCACTGCATTTCCATACACTCAAACTTTAACTGGTGTTAATAGCATTTCAGTTTCTATTTTACCTGATCAAGTAAATACTAATAATTTACAAATCATTACCCAAACAGTTAATTGCGTTAACCGTTCTGCTGGCCCTACTGTAAGCGGTGCTGGCTTTGCAAATGGTATTGGCTTCAATCTGGGTTCAGGCTTTTTGCTAACCCGTATGCGTTTTGATGGCAACAGTACTGTAACTGCCGTTAATGTGGCTATTTCTACTGGGACAACAAATGGAGGTAACGCAACGTATGCCGCCATTTTAAGTTCAACTGGTGCAATTATTGCTACATCGAACACCATAACTTTAGTGCCAGCTAATTATGGTACTTACACGACTTATACCTTTGCTGCGCCAGTGCCAGTTTCGGTAGGTACCGATTACCATATCGGATTAGCGCAAACCGCTAATACATTAACTGGATATTTCCCAGTAGCTTCTTTCACCGCAGCAAACTTAGCCGTACCTAATCAACTTTTATTTAGTGCCCCTTTAGCGGGTGGTTCTGTTAGCGGTCAGTCTCCTAATTTAGGGTTTTTAGGATTTACAGCCGTATTGCAAGGAACTTGTGGTACTATTGGTTTAGCTGAGATTAACAACAGTAAACCAGTTACTATGGCTTTATATCCTAATCCTGCTTCTAATAACTTAACCATCGAAATTGCAAATACTAACGACAACACGGCTTTAGATATTTACAATACCTTAGGTCAAAAAGTGATTAGCCTTAAAAACGTAAGCGAATTAAATACAGTTAATGTTGCTTCATTAACTTCAGGCATTTATTTTGTTACTGTTTCTAATGGTAAACAAAAAGCAACTCAAAAATTAGTAATTGAAAAATAATCTAATTCATTTTTAATTTAATTTTAAAAAGCCGTTGAAACACATTCAACGGCTTTTTTAATAGTATTTTTACGACGTGAACGTTTTTATTGCGCACATTCAAGATAAAGGAGCTTTATTAAATGCCGAAGAAAGTTTTCATTGCGCCCGTGTGCTGCGCTACAAACCCGGTCAATTGGTTTATTTAACCAATGGAAACGGACTTTGGTGCAAAGGGCAATTAACCCTTGTACACGAAAAACAATGTGTGGCGCAAGTATTAGAAACCGAACTAAAAACACCACGTTGCACTCGGCTTCATTTGGCTATTGCACCCACCAAGCAAATAGACCGTATCGAATGGATGTTAGAGAAAGCCATTGAAATAGGTTTAGAAGAAATTAGTTTTTTACATTGCCAAAATAATGAACGTGTTGTGATCAAACCCGAGCGTTTACAAAAAATTGCCGAAAGTGCTATGAAACAAAGTTTGCAAGCGTTTTTACCCAAAGTAAATCCGCTTATAAAATTTGGAGAAGCACTTCACCTCAAAGCCGACCAACGTTACATTGCGCATTGCGAACGCGGCGAAAAAGTATTTTTATCTACTTTAGATTTTAAAAACAAAACTACTTTGGTTTTAATTGGCCCTGAGGGCGATTTTTCGGATAGCGAAATTACATTGGCGGTATCAAAAGGATTTCAGCCATTAGATTTAGGAAGCAACCGTTTGCGCACCGAAACGGCAGGCTTAACCACCGTTGTAGCCGCAGCTTTGCAAGTTTAACGCCTGAAGGAATTGAGTTCAGGTATTGACCTCAAAAAACGCTAAAAAATAACTATATTTACCTTGTTTATTTATTTGTATGGGTACAGACCTGTTTATTACGTTTCTTTTAGTGGTGTTGAATGGATTTTTTGTAGCAGCCGAATTTGCGCTTGTAAAAGTAAGAGCCTCGCAGTTAGATATTAAAATTCAGAAAGGGAGCAGCCGCGCCAAGTTAACCAAATTGCTTTTAGAGAAATTAGATGCGTATTTATCGGCCACGCAATTAGGCATTACTTTAGCAAGTTTAGCTTTGGGGGCAGTTGGCGAAGAGGTTATTTCGGAGGTAGTGGTTAAAGTATTTAATAACACGGGCCTAGTAACCAATCCAATAACCATTCACAGCATTTCGTTACCCATTGCTTTAACATTACTTACTTTTTTTCACGTAACCATTGGTGAGCAAATTCCGAAAATGATTGGTATTAAATACAGTATGGCTACGGCTTTATTTATCAGTTGGCCCTTGCGTATTTTCTATTTCATTTGTGCGCCATTTATTTGGCTGTTAAATCAATCCTCCAACTTATTTTTACGAATCGTTGGTATAAAAAGTGTTGACGAAGCAGTGCATTCTGAAGAAGAATTACGTTTAATTTTAACCGAAAGCGAAGAAGGTGGTGCCATCAAACCTAGCGAAAACGAACTCATTCAAAATGTATTTGACTTTGACGACCGTGTTATAAAACAAATTATGGTGCCACAAAACCGCGTGGTGGCCATTGATATAGAACTAGGGCGTAACGAAATTACCAAACAAATTATTGATGAAGGCTTTTCGCGTTTGCCTGTTTATTTGGGCGACATAGATAATGTTATTGGCGTAGTACACAGTAAAGATATTTTAAAAGCCATGATCGAAAATCGTTTTCGAACTATAAAAGACATTATGCGACCTGCGCATTTTATTCCCGAAAGCATGAAAGTAAATGAACTTTTGCGCGATTTTCAAAAGCACCATATACAAATGGCCATTGTTACGAATGAGTTTGGGGCAACGGCGGGTATTGTAACCATGGAAGATATTATTGAAGAATTGGTAGGCGAAATTCAAGATGAACACGATGAGGAAAAGCCTAATGTGGATAAGAAAAGCGACACCGAGTTTGTAATCAATGCCCAAGCTGCTATTACTGATGTTAATCAAATTATTCCCATTGCTTTGCCCGAAAGTCCGCATTACGAAACCGTGAGTGGTTACATTAATTTCATATTTGGTCGCATTCCGGCAGTAAACGACCACCGCAATAGAGATGGCTACGAAATAACCATATTAAAACGAAACCGACAGAGTGTAGAAAGCGTAAAACTAAATGTATCAGACCTTTAGCAAATGGAAACTTTAGACGCTTCGTATTGGAACAATCGGTATAAAAGTAAAAACGATGGATGGGATACTGGAGCGGTTACAACGCCTTTAAAAACTTATATTGATCAGTTAACCGATAAGAACATCAGTATTCTAATTCCAGGAGCTGGCAATGCTTACGAGGCAGAGTATTTGTTGCAACAAGGGTTTAGTAATGTTTATGTTTGCGATTTTGCACCTGAACCCATTCGTTCATTTATGGAAAGAGTGCCGCTTTTTCCGGGGAAAAATATTTTGATGGCCGATTTTTTTGAATTAGCCGATATTAATTTTCAACTTATTTTAGAACAAACTTTTTTTTGTGCCATTGCCCCTGCCCTACGCAAACGGTATTTTGCTCAAATGCACCGTCTTTTAAAACCTCGGGGCCATTTAGTTGGTCTTTTATTTGATACTACATTTGAACACGAAGGGCCGCCATTTGGAGGCACTAAGAACGAGTACTTAGAGTATTTCTCAAGTACTTTTGCTATCAAAACATTTGAAACTGCTTACAATTCTATTGCACCCCGAGCAGGGCGCGAACTTTTTATGAATCTTCAAAAAACGGCATGAGTTATTTTAATCAACGCGAACTCTTTTTAAAGCACGTTGCTCAAACCTCGCCAACGCCATTTTCAGGAATAGATATTAACATCGAAAAAGCCGAAGGGGTTTGGTTACACGACAAAAGTGGAAAACGGTATTTGGATATGATTAGTGGCATTTCGGTGAGTAACATTGGGCATTGCCACCCGCATGTGGTGCGTGCTATTGAACATCAACTTAAACATTACATGCACTTAATGGTGTATGGCGAGTATAACCAAAGTCCGCAAGTAAAGTATGCACAAACCTTGAGCCAATTGTTACCTTCTACATTAAATTGTGTGTATTTTACAACAGGTGGAAGTGAGGCGACCGAAGGGGCTTTAAAATTAGCTAAACGTGTAACTAAGCGGCATAAACTCATCAGTTTTAAAAACGCTTATCACGGCAGCACGCACGGGGCTTTGAGTGTAATGGGCGATGAATATTTTAAACAAGCTTACCGTCCACTTTTACCTGGTGTTGCCTCATTACCATTTGGCGACCTCGAAGCCTTAAACCAAATAGATAACGAAACGGCCGCTGTTATTGTAGAACCTATACAGGGCGAAGCTGGCGTGAAATGGGCCAATCACGCCTATTACCAAGCTTTGCGCGAACGTTGTAACGCCACTTGTAGTTTATTAATTTTTGATGAAATTCAAACTGGTTTTGGGCGCACTGGTACTTTATTTTACTTTGAACAACTGGGCATTGTGCCCGATGTGTTGTTGGTTGCCAAAGGAATGGGCGGCGGATTACCTATTGGTGCGTTTATTGCTTCCGAGCGTTTAATGAGTACCTTAACGCACCAACCTGTTTTAGGACACATCAATACATTTGGAGGGAACGCTGTTTGTGTGGCTGCGGCCCAGGCCACCTTAGAAATTATTGTTCAGCAACAACTTTATAAACGCGCCTTGGAAATAGAACAACTGATACGCCTCCACTTGAAACATCCTTTAATTAGAGAACTGCGAATAAAAGGCTGTTTAGGGGCTATTGATTTTGGAGAAGAGGCACTTAATTTCAAAATCATTAAGACGTGCATCGAACAAGGGCTAATTACCGATTGGTTTCTGTTTTGTACAACAGCCATGCGCATTTCGCCACCCTTAACCATCAGCAACGCCGAACTAAAAATTGGAATTGATCTTATTTTGAATGTATTAAATCAACATGCTGCCAGATAAGTTATTTGGGTTTTAGTTTTTCCTTTACATGAAAAATAGCCATGTTATCAATCCCTAATTCTTTAACAATTCTATCGTTCCATTTTTTTAAACCAATCGAAAGTTTACCATACTGCGTATCGCGCATGAATACATTGGTAAGCCGTTCAACTTCTTCGTTAGCACGTTTATAGGCCACTTTGTAACCACCCCAAAAATCGGACAGGTTGTAAATATACATAATTGCTTATAATTTAGTGGTGCTATCATTAAACGGAAGCGAGCTCTGCTGGAGAGCAACTTGCCAGGGATATTGATAAGCCACGA
>JAAFIL010000043.1 GCA_013297775.1 Bacteroidota bacterium | reverse complement strand
GTCTTTTTTCACCATGCTTCGTTGCGTTTTTTGACCGTAGCGGCTCTGCTATGGCCTGCAAAACGCACCTCGCCTGATAAAAAAATACCCTATAACATTCCAAATAAATAGAATCTAGACAGCCTCTTAGGTTAAGACGATTTCTATCTCCCCATTTTAATTGATGACTAAAAACCTAAATGAACCAGCGCCCTTTTTTTATGAACTTTAAAGCCATAACGTATCTGTTTTAATAATACTTTTGGAAGTACAATGTTTAAGTGTAAAATTATAAGCTATACACTAAGTTTAGTTGTTCTTATTTCTTTAAGTGGATTAGCGCAAATCAAACAAATAGATTCACTATTACAGTTAGTGAGCAGCCGGGCTGAACTGGATACGTTACGGGTTCAAAATCTCTACCGTTTATCGTTTTTATATAAAGAACTCGATCCAAGAAAATCATTGCAATTTGGGAATGAAGCCTTGGTACTATCTCGAACTTTAAACTATAAAAAAGGTGAGGCGGCAGCATTAAATAATATTGGAGCTACTTACGATTACATTGGAAAAACAAAGGAAGCCATTCATTATTTATTTCAAAGTTACGAACTCAAAAAAGCGATTCAGGATTATAGAGGCTTAGTTAGTTCACTTAATAACCTGGGTGTTATTTATAAGCGAGAAGGCAATTATAAGAATGCTATTTTTTATTACAATCAGTCAAAAATTTATGCGCAAAAAGCCAACCATACTTTGGGTTTATTAAGCGTTGAAATTAATTTGGGTATTTTATATAAAGAACTCCATAATGAAGATTCGGCTAAGTATTATTTAGTTAAATCTATACCAGCCGCCAAAAACAATGTTACCTTTATTAATGATATTTATACAGCTCTGGCAGAATTGTATGAGTATTCGCCAAGTCCTAGGCTTGCTATTCAGTATGCCGATACGGGATTGATTTATTTGAGTAAATCTAAAAGTAAAAAGCCTTTTAATTTTTTTTATATGATTAAAGCAACCGCTTATGCGTATATGGCGCAAAACGATTCGGCAAAGTTATATTACGAAAAAGCAAGGTTGGAAGCTAAAGATAGCCAGAATTACAATCATATTAATCAGTTGTATGACCGTATGGCTCAGTTTTATGACAAGTACTATTCCAGTACGCAACAGGTTCACTATTTAAGTTTGGCTTATGGTTACGAAAAAATAGCTTCAGCGGCACGCACTAAAATTTATGAGCAGAATAATGCCAAGTTGGTAAATAGTATTTCGCAACAAATGGAAGTAGATGAACTTGAAAAAGAGGTGGCAGCTACTGTAAAAGAAAAGGAGTTGGCCGATTTACAAGCCACACGACGCGGCACTATTTTAATATTCTCGATTGTGCTTTTGTTTATCACTTTATTTTTAGCAGTTTTACTTTATAAGCGTTATGTAATGAAACAACGTTTAAACTTAGAGTTAGAGCAAAAACTCGTTTTACAAAAGCAAGAGCAAAAAAATCAGTTGCAAATGGCGCAATTCGAGAATGAAATTCGGGTGTTACGCATGCAAATTAATCCACATTTTTTATTTAACTCGCTTAACAACATTTATAGTTATGCCGTTCAAAAAAAAGAGGAAACGCCCGAACTTATTTTGTTGTTGTCAGATATTCTCCGTTTTCTCTCCGAAAAGATGGATGAAACTTCGGGTAGTTCGCTCAAAGAAGTGAGTATAACAAAAAAGTTAATTGAGCTTTATCAAATTAACAAGCGATGGCAGGGCAAAATACAATGCAACATAGATCCACTTCTTTTTACAGAAGATTTTAAAATGGAACCGCATAGTATTTTAACCTTAGTTGAAAATGCGTTTAAACACACTAATTTAGACGAAGCCGATGGAACTATCCATATTAAAATGACATTTAACAAAGGTATAGAAGTTCGCATCACGAATAAAGTGAGTGTTGTAAAAACGCACGCCTCTTCGGGTATTGGTTTAAAAAATTTAGCTAAACGTTTACAAATGACCTACGGTAATTTATATGCTTATACTTTTAATTTACAGCATGGCTTTTACGAGGTGTATTTATTTTTACCCAAATTGTAAGATAGATATTAGTCGTCATCTAAGTCAAAAAAATCATCGTCAAAGTCTATTTCATCCTCTATACGATCGCGCAAGGCTAACATTTTGAGTGCTGTTATAGCGGCCTCTTCGCCTTTGTTGCCGTGTTTTCCGCCAGCTCTGTCTATTGCCTGTTGTTGCGTATCGGGTGTTAAAACACCAAAAATAAAGGGTAAGCTAAAATCCATATTCAATTTGGTAATGCCATTTGCTACGGCATTACATATAAACTCAAAATGTCGTGTTTCGCCTTGTATAACGCAACCCAAACAAATAACGGCATCGGGTTCTATATATTCAGCCAAATACTGTGCGCCCAATGTTAGTTCAAAGCTTCCGGGTACACTGTGTATAATTATATTTTTTTCGAGGATGCCATTTTTTAACAGCAAACGTTTGGCACCGTCTAATAAGGCACCTGTAATCTCATGATTCCATTCGGACCAAACAATACCTATTCTGTGATTTCCACCAATGGGTACTGCACTTCCTTCTACAATAGATAAATTTTTATTTACGCTACTCATTTATTAGTTTTTAATATCCAATATTACGCATTTCGATTTAAAAAGCCATTTCTAACCGCTAATATTTTGGCGTTATTCCACTATTTTAAAAAACGATTAACGCAAAAGTTAGTTAAATGCTAACAATTTGTCGGGGTGTTTTAAGTAAGTCTGACAGAAAGGCTTTAATTTTGATAAGGAATAATAGTTGATTAACTTTAATAAAATTAAATTATGGCATTAGAAATAACAGACGCTAACTTTGAGGAGTTAGTTTTAAAAAGTGACAAACCTGTATTAGTTGATTTTTGGGCAGAGTGGTGCGGCCCTTGCCGAATGGTTGGTCCGGTTGTCGAAGAATTATCGAAAGAGTATGACGGTAAAGCCGTTGTAGGTAAGGTAAACGTTGATTTGAACAGCGATATTAGTACTAAGTACGGCATTCGGAACATCCCCACTTTATTGTATTTTAAAAATGGGGTAGTCGTAGATAAGCAAGTTGGCGTGGCACCTAAAGCTGCTCTATCTGGCAAATTAGACGCCCATTTGTAATTTTTAATTAGTTGAAAACGAGTTATTTATGTAAAAGTAACTCGTTTTTTTGTGATTTTATTGAAAATTACTATAAAAAGTAGTAACTTAGTGCTATAAATAATAGTATTAGTATGAGCCGTATATCACAAAATATCAAGTATTTGCGTCAACTCAAAGGTTTATCGCAAGAGCAACTCGCCGAAGAACTCCACGTTACCCGCTCGCGCATTGGCGGTTACGAAGAAGCTCGCAACGAACCTCCCATTGATTTACTTATTCGTTTATCAGAGTTTTTTCATATTGCCATTGATGCGCTTATTAAAGGCGATTTACGCAAAACTAATTTAGAAGGCTTAATGAAAATTGGTAAAAACCGTATTTTGTTTCCTATCTTGATGGATAGTGAAGGCAACGATATGGTAGAACTTGTACCAATGAAGGCCAGTGCAGGTTACTTAAAAGGTTATGCCGATCCCGATTACATGGAACGCCTTCCTAAAATGCAATTGCCGTTTTTACCAACTGGTAAGCACCGAGCTTTTCCTATTAAAGGAGATAGTATGCCTCCTATTCGCGAAGGGTCTTTTGTAATTGCTAAATACCTCGAACGCCTCGAAGACATTAAAAATGGCCACACCTATATTGTCGTAACCAAAGATGACGGGTTGTCTTATAAACGTTTGCTTAATCTCAATAAAAAAGAAGGAACTATTGAATGCCACTCCGATAATAAAATGTATGCCCCTTATAAAGTTAACCTTAACGATATACTAGAAGTTTGGGAATATACATGTAGCCTCAATATGAGTGAATACGACCAAAGTGAGCTTAACTTAGATAGCATTATGAATATGTTACGCAGCCTTCATGTCGAAATTGAACACATCAAAAAGAAACAAGTGAACTAATATTAACCGTAAATAGACAGTTGAAATCTATTACAAAACAAAATCTGCTACAGCCATTAGAAATGCTCGGTTCTGCGGTCTTCAAAATAGCGTTAGCTATTCTTACAGTCCTCGAACCTGCGCTTCCTAATATCTTTGCAGCTTTTGTCTTTCACTACGATTTCAACTGTCTATTTACGGTTAATCAAGTGAATAAATAGTTTAATTAAGCTGTACGCTATTACTGAAAAATAGTTGGTAAAAAGTGCTCTATTCCTTAATAGTATTAGGTTTTAAAAAAGTTTAGTGAACCATTTTTACCAAACTTTTTTTGCATGTAAAAAATTAAAAAAAAGTGTTGCTATTACTCGTCTTAGACTTTGTACAACTCTTTTTTGTTTGGTATTATGACAAATGCTTTTGCTGAAAATCTAACCAAGTCAGCAATCATTTGGCATAATCCCTAAACTACACCTATTTTATAAAAGAGCTGTCATTTACTAATCTTGCTTTATCAGTATATATTCAGATGGACTCAATAAAATGCCCGTTTTTGCTTTTAATGGATAGTTAATGCCCCACCAGTTAAATACTAATGCAAATTGCGGATAACTACTTGTAATAGTTACTAAGGCTTGTTTCGGATTGAGCCATTGCCACTGTTTTGCATCTATCCTCAGCCATTGCTTGGTATTAGTTCCTTTTCCATTTTCGATTTTCATCACTTGAACGCCAATTAAAGAGTCGTTGGTTTGCATGGGTGTCGAAAAATTTAAAAGAATTTGATGGGCTGCATTTAAGGTATAAACCGAGTCTTGTTTTAAAATTAATTTAACGGGTTTATGAAGTGCTTGAACAGAGGCCGTCCATTTTAATAGTGGTAAATATAAATCTTTTAGGGTTTGTGCCGTAGGACGTTTTTTATAAAGCGATTTTAATTTTTGTGCAAAAAGATGAGAAGCATAAAACCCTCGACTTGCATTTTGATAATGCCATTGCAAGCCTAAGCTATCTGCATAACGGGGAAAGTAATCGTATAAGAATAAATCATAAACGGCCCAAGTCATGTATTCATTAAACACATCCACACCAGTATAACCCGATTTGCGATCCCAATATTTATTATTAAAACTTAACTTAATAGTGGCTTTAAATTTTTCGGATAAGGGATTAACGTAAGCGTGATCCATTTCAGTAAAAAGGGTGTGAAGCTCAGTAATGCGCGTAATGGTATCGGATAAACTTCTTGAAAAATTTTGAATTAAATCGGCAGAAAGGCTCGGGAAGTCGGCTTCGGTTAAACTATCCAGAGTTCGGTGACAATTCATGCGCCCAACTAAAGGCGATAGAATTATTTTATAAACCGAAGCATTGGCTTTATTTAGTGTATGACCTGTTTCTAAATCTAAGAAACGCTTTATTTCGGTGAGCATGTAATACGAACTGTAATTACCAACAATAGAGTCGTAAAATGCCTTATGGTTTTTGTAAAAAATTCTGAATTTGGATTGCTTCACAAAGTCTTCTACTAATGCTAACTGATCATCAAACGGATGATGCCCTTCGTTAGCATAAAATGACTTGGTGCGTATTAATTTTCCTTCAGCGTTCCAGTTAAAACTAATAGCATCAGTACGAAAACTTAAATAATCTTCCCACTTTTCGCGCGAGTAGTTAACGGCTTTTAAAAGTGGATGATTTTTTACTGAATCAAAATAGCTTAATACTTCTTTGTAATAAGTACTTTTTTTTTGAACTTCCCATTGATCCGCTTTCCCATAATCTGTTATGGCTAAAATAATATTAGAGAGTTCATACGTTTCAGGGAGTTCTACCTGAATTTGTGCATAGTTTGGAAGTAGCCCCGATAACCAAATGATAAGGCAAATCAAAAAATAGTTTAACTTGTTCATACTGTTTTAAAGAACTGCTAAACTAAATAAAAAAACGTAGTTCATTACTGACTTCGTAAAATAGTTGGTTAAGGTATGTATTTATTGTAACGCCGATTGAAACGATAGCCTATTAAGTGAATATTTCCATATAACTTAAATTATAGTATTTAATAAAGGCAATGATTTATTCTGAAATCCTTTTTCAAAATTTAATTTCCGCCTTTGCGCCCTCTGCGTCTTTGCGTGCTATTTTCTAGATATTCCTCCCTTTGCGAACTCTACGTCTTTGAGTGCTACTTTTAATGTAGTCTATTATTTAATCGAGTTATAAACTTTATTCAAAAGACCCTCTTTCTTGAAATTGCGGTTGTAATCTCAGCTTAGCCATTAAAGTGGTGTTTATAAATAACGATTTGAATAAAATGAGTGTGCCTGAATAACCAATGCCTCTGAGTGGGCAATACTCTTTTCCATTAAACGGAGGAGATACTTGCACGCTAAAAAAACGGCAATACGGAAACTCGCCTTCAATAATTAATTTGCTGCCAAATGGTACATACGAAGCCCCCAATAATAAATAAGTTACATGTGGGTCGGGTACGCCACCGTAGGCCGAGTCCACATTAACTTTTCTGCTTAACCGAACAGCCCATTGTGTTTTTGGATTTATATCTTCAAATTTTTGGAGGTAAAAATTTTTACAGTCTAAAGCTGTATCAAACCCCGGTGGAAAAATACTATCGGGTACTTGGGCTGAGTTTTGTCCAGCTAACCAGCCGTAAATATAACATTCTAATTTTTTACTCTACCCTTGTGCTTCGTTCACCAAATCGGAAGCCGAGCGGTAAGGATACTTTTTAGGTTTAGGCATACACGCTGCTATTAGCACCAAAAGAAAATAAATTAGTTTTTTCATAACAAAGCGAAAGAATAGATAATAAGTACTTAGCCAAAGATAAATACTCTGCTGTTACATTATCTATCTATTGAACCAAATGTCTTTATTTCTGAACCAAGTTAAACGATAAACTCATACTTTCATTTACCTTTACAACGTGTTGAGAAAATTAAATAAAACGCAAATAGGTGTTCTGTCTTTTCCAGTATTGTTAACCCTTTTTTTCGGAGTGGCCAGTTATTGGTATCACCAAAAATGGTGCACTTCGCAACACTACGAAGCCACTAAGTTTGAGGTTATCTCCTATACTATTCTTAATTTACTTGTCTTACTTATTTGGCCATTATTTAATTTTTTAGTTGTTGTTCCACGGTTATTTGAAAGCCGTTTCGTTTGGCTTTTTTTAATACTTCAAATACCATTGTTGTATTTTAATTTATATCTACACGCTTTACTGGATTATGTTTTTCTAAATCACTTTCATATCCCGTGGTTATTGAGTTACGAGCATGTAGTGAGCCGTTTTTTCATCAACATTACTTTTGTTTCTCTATATAGTATTGCGCGTTTAGTATTAGTATTGATTGAAAAACAAGAGCAAAAAAATCAACTTCAATTAGCACAAAACGAGAGTCAGTTACGCTTTTTACGAGCGCAAATAAATCCTCATTTCTTATTTAATGCACTAAATAATATTTACAGTTATGCTGTGCAAAAGAAAGACGAAACACCCGAGTTGATACTTAAACTATCGGGCATACTACGCTTTTTATCTTCATCGAATACACCCAACGAAACGGGCAACTCGCGCCAAGAAGTTGAAGTGATTGCGCAATTAACCGAATTGTATAAGGTAAATAAACGTTGGCACACAAAAATAAAATGTAATATAGATGCTCAACTATTAGAAAATAATTATTCCATTGAGCCCCACAGCTTACTCACCTTAGTAGAGAACGCTTTTAAACATAGTAATTTAGATGCAGTTAATGGATTTATAGACATTTCCATACAACTAAAAGAACAACTTATATTGCAAGTGAAAAATAGCATCAGAACAGATGAAGCCCCTGAAAAACTTGGTATTGGCCTCGATAATTTAAAGCAACGTTTAACCTTGGCTTACCCCCATACACACACGTATTCGGTTAAGAAAGAATCAGGTATTTATGAGGTGATATTAATTTTACCTTTGGTAAATTAAATGGATAAATTATGCTAGTAAAAGTACCCTGTTTTATTGTAGATGACGAAGAACCCGCAGTAGAATTGCTGAGTTATTTTATTGAAAGGCATACAGAATTGGTATTAAGCGGTTTTGCACACAACACGGGTCATATTCCTCACGCCGTAATTAATCCGAACACACTTTTCTTTTTAGATATTCAAATGGCTGGGCAAACCGGTGTAGAGTTTTTGAGACAACAAACACAGCCATTAAAAGTTATACTAAGCACTTCGCATCCACAATTTGCATTGGAAGCCTATAATTTATCGGTAATAGATTACTTGCTTAAACCTTTTTCAGAAAAGCGATTTAACGAAGCCACACAAAAAGCCTTGCAACAATTTAAGTTAGAACAATTAGAAGCCGATGCACAAGAACGTATTTTTATTGAAGTAAAACACGATTACAAAACCATTAAAATTTTTGAAGATGAGATCTATTTTATTGAAGGGATGAAACAATATTTAAAAATTTACACAAGCGAAAAAAATTATATGATTTTAGACAGCTTTAAAAATATGGAGCAAAAGTTAAGTACTAATTTTATACGCATCCACAAATCGTATATGGTAAATAAAAAACAAGTAACAAAGTATTCTAAAACTGAAGTATTTATTTTAAACCGAACATTACCGTTAACACAAAATTATGTATTGCTCTAATTTTTTTTCGCAAGGGCAATAAACTCTGGATTTAGTAAATGGAGTTTGTTATAATTTAGAGTGCCTTTGGTTTGTAAATGATAAACCTCTCCACCACTTTCTTTTAAAATGCAATGCCCTGCTGCGGTATCCCACTCCATTGTTTGCCCATACCGCGCATACTCGTGCGCCTTACCTTCGGCCAATAAACAAAATTTTAAACTACTACCTTTTTGAATGGTGTTAACGGTTTTATATTCTGCTTCCAATTGTTGAAGTCGCACGCTAAGTTGCCGGCTAAAATAAGAGCGCGATGCAACAATAGTGTAGGTAGTGGGTAAACTTTGTAATGGGAGAGGATAAGCAACGTTGTCAAAAGTATTCTCCGAAATTATAAATTGTTTGGCAAGTACTTCTGGTTTCATTTTCCAAGCACCTAATTGGTTTATAGCAAAGTATAAATCGTTTGTTGCAGGGGCATAGATAACACCAATAACAGGCACTCCTGCTTCAATTAAAGCAATGTTTATACTAAATTCACCGTTACGTTTTATAAATTCTTTAGTGCCATCTACAGGGTCAACTAGCCATATAGTGTCGTGCAACTCTCGCTTCGAGAAGTCGTGTCCTTCGCCTTCTTCGCAAACCACTTTTATAGCACTTGGCTGCAAGAGGCGTTCAATGCAGGCACTGGCTCGTTTATCGGCTAAAGTAACTGGCGATTGATCGGCCTTTAACTCTACTTCAAAATTTGTTTCATAAATAGCCATTACCTCCTTTGCCGCTTCTAGCACCGCAACAATAGCCATTTGTAAATAATCTAGGTATCTATCTTTCATTAAAAATTTTTTCTAAACAACCGTTCACCTTTTCAAAATCTGTATAAACGATGGCGTGTCCTCCTTTCGGAATTTCAAAGGTAACATTTGTGAGGCAGTTCACCCATAATATTTTGTCGTTTAATCCATGAATGCGAGTAACGTTGGTTTGCAAAGCGATTCTCTCCCAATTAATAATAAATCCGATTGTTTTACGAAAATAACCAATGGGCATAGATTTAAACATGGCTTTTAAAATAGGCACATCTGTTTTTGAAAAGCCCAATCGTTCTCTAAATAGCAAACCCAGATGTAACAGTACAGAGTGGGACAATAATTTATAAAATGGCAAATACTTCAACAAACGAATAACCCAAGGCAATTCATTACGGTGTTGGCACGAAGAAATAAGCACCACTTTTTGAGTTAAAATTAATTCACTTAATTCTACACACAACATACCGCCCAACGAAACGCCCATTAAATGGATAGGTTCATCTAAATCGAGTTGTGCTAAAAAAGTTTTCGCATAATCCTTCATCGAATAGCTTGTGTTTACAACTGGCCAATCCAAAACTTTAATTTCATACCCTTCCACTTTTATATGTGAAAATAAATGAGCCGTGCAGCCTAAACCAGGAATAGCGTAAATTATTTTTTTAGCTGACATTACCTTGTTTCTCGCTCTTTTTAAAAAAGGCTACACTCAAAAATAAAGTATTAAAAAAAGCGAAAAACGTAAGTCCCGTTTGAGACTCTAACGTATCTTCCAACAAAAACGAAAACAAGGCAATTAAAAAAAATAAGACATATAATTTAGATAGATAAGACTTTAAATAAACGAACGGATAAATTAACGAAACTAAGAACACACACAAACCAAACATCCCTAAAGCCACAGTTATGGCTAAAAATTGATTGTGCGACCGCAACCACCAAATTTTTTGCAAGGGTATTTTTAGCTTTGCGTATGTTTTATTAAATTTTTTTTGACTGTCGCCAGTGCCTACGCCAAAAAATAAATGGTGCTGAATAATGTAAACCGCTGTTTTCCAATAATACAAACGCATGCTTAACGAATGTCCCGAAACATCTCGCTCCGATTGAAACTCTTGCCATTCAAAAAATAATTCGTTTAAACGTTTTTTTAAAGGATTCCAAGAGGGATAGGCATAATTGCTAACCCCCTTTACAACCAATTGGTGGTCTTCTTCGGTTAAACCAGCCACACTTAACGAATCTTTGGTGAGGCCCTTGCTACTCATGTAACGAATAAGCGTTTGCCCAATAATGTGCTTATGGTGTGGAAATGTAAAATTAAAACTATCCTGAGGGAAACGTCTATTCCATTCGTATTGCACCTCTTTACTTTCTATATTTCGATACACGTAAAAACCATTTTCTAATTGCGGAAACTCGCCTGGTAATTCATATAGCCGACCCGATGGCGTGGTTCGTAAGGGTTTATTTTTTGGACTATCACTCACGTAATTAAATACCTGATAGCTTTTCCACACGTACCTACTAACCCCAAGAAAAGCCATACAAAGTAGAGTAAAACTGATCCATTTAAAACGTAAAGGCCATTTAATAATTGTATAAATACACAAACCCATCAGTAATAGCAATAACAGCACAATGGCGGTCATTAACGCTAATTTAAAAATGGCAAATAAAATAAGTAAACTCGCTAACACTAAACTCCATTTATACATACGCTGTTTCCACTCCCGAAAACACCATACAATAGAAACCAAAGCCATAGTTAATAAAAGACTTAAACGTATATGGCTCATGTAACGCGATGCCTGCCGAATGGGCTGATCGCCGAGTTTAGTGTAATAATAAATTAAACACCAACTTACATTTATAACACATCCAATAATAAAAGCCAGTAAAATCCATTTTAAAACCGAACGGGTAATGGGTGGCGATGAAAAAAAAAGAAGAGGTAACAGTAACAACGGAATTTTAGTTCGCACATCGCCCCATCCCGCTTTTAAATCAGAAGTATATAATAAACCCAACACATGAATTAAAAACACAGAACCCAAAACCCACACTAAAGGATTTGTTCGCAAGGCTTGCCATTTCGATTTAAAACGTCCCTCAATTAACCAATTACCCAATAAAATAAATTGTGGAATGCTAGTAGGCACCGTACCAAGCATCATACCTAAACCGAGTAATGCTACACCCACGTAAAAAATTAGTTTATGTCGTTCGGCACCAAACACAAATCAAATAACGTTGGTAATTTTAAATTAGTATCAGGTTAAGCAATTACTTTTAATTTTTTCCCCACTTTTATAAAAGCCGCAATGGCTTGGTCTATATGCGTTTGCGTGTGTGCAGCACTCAATTGCACCCTAATGCGTGCTTTATCTTTCGGCACTACTGGGTAAAAAAAGCCAATCACATAAATGCCTTCGTTCAATAGCTCGTCAGCAAAGGCTTGTGCTAATTTTGCATCGTAAAGCATAACAGGCACAATAGCACTATCGCCTTCTTTAATATCGAAGCCAGCAGCTTTAATACCTGCTTTAAAATAATTCACGTTCCATTCTAAAGTATCGCGCAAACTGGTAGTTTCGCTCAACAAATCGAATACTGCAATGCTAGCCCCCACAATACTAGGTGCTAAAGAGTTACTAAATAAATACGGGCGCGAACGTTGGCGTAACAATTCAATGATTTCTTTACGACCGCTAGTAAACCCACCCATAGCACCGCCCAGGGCTTTACCTAAAGTGCCCGTAATTATATCTACTCGTCCTATTACATTTTTTGCTTCAATCGTACCGCGTCCTGTTTGGCCTATAAACCCCGAGGCATGGCATTCATCCACCATCACTAAAGCCTCATACTTATCAGCTAAATCACAAATTTTATCTAAGGGAGCAACAAAACCATCCATGCTAAATACCCCATCGGTAACAATAATGCGGTGGCGTTGGGCTTGTGCTTTTTTCAATTGCTCCTCCAAATCAGCCATGTCGCAATTTTTATAGCGGTAGCGTTGCGCCTTGCATAAACGCACGCCATCAATAATAGAAGCGTGGTTTAACTCATCGCTAATAATAGCATCGTTTTCATCAAACAAAGGCTCAAATACCCCGCCATTTGCATCAAATGCAGCCGCATATAAAATCGTATCTTCTGTTCCTAAAAACTGTGCAATTTTTTGTTCAAGAGTTTTATGAATATCTTGTGTACCACAAATAAAACGCACGCTACTCATCCCAAAACCGTGTGTGTCTAAGGCTTGTTTGGCACCTTCAATTACCTTTGGGTGCGACGATAAACCCAAGTAATTATTGGCGCAAAAAATAAGCACTTCTTTGCCATTAACGTTAACCACCGCATCCATGGGTGTTGTTATAATACGTTCTTTTTTAAACAAACCATTGGCTTCAATATCCGAAAGCGTATTTTGCAGTTGAGATTGCAATTGACCGAACATAATTTTCTTAAATTTAGGCTCTTAAATTACTAAACTATTTTCATTTTTATGACTTATATTATATCAGGAATTCAACAAATAGGTATTGGAGTAGCCAATGTTCACGAAGGATTTAAGTGGTACCGCCAACATTTTGGGATGGATGTACCTGTTTTTGAAGAGGCTGCCGAAGCTAATTTAATGTTGCCCTACACTGGTGGGCAAGCGCACCAACGCCACGCCATTTTAGCGGTAAACCTAAAAGGCGGAGGCGGCTTCGAGATTTGGCAATACACCTCGCGCACGCCACAACCATGCGCATTTCAGCCGCACTTGGGCGATATAGGTTTATTTTGTGCGAAGATAAAGTCAAACGATGTAAACGCCTCGTATCAGTTTTTAAAAGCAAAGGGCGTTAACCTACTCTCGGCGGTGCAAAAAAATCCAGTTGGCATATTGCATTTTTTTATGAGCGATCCGTTTGGCAATTTATTTGAAATTATTGAAGACGATACGTGGTTTGGGAAGGGATATTTAAACACAGGTGGCCCCATTGGAATGATGATAGGCGTAAAAAATACCGAACGCTCAAAAACTTTTTACGCTACCATTTTAGGATACGATAAAGTGGTGTATGAGCAAGAAGATAGTTTTAACGATTTAAGTGGATTACCCGGTGGCAGCGTGCGTTGCAAGCGAACCCTATTAACGCACAGTAAACCACGCGTAGGGCCTTTTGCGCGCTTGTTCGGAAACAGTTATATCGAATTGATAGAAGCCATTAATTATACACCACGTTCTATTTTCGAAAATCGCTTTTGGGGCGATTTAGGGTTTATTCACCTCTGCTTCGATATTAAAAACATGAGTAGCCTACAAGCCGCTTGCGAAAAAGCTGGGCATCCGTTTACCGTAGATGGGGGCGCAGGTTTTGAAATGGGCGAAGCCGCAGGACACTTTACTTACATTGAAGACCCCGATGGTAGCCTAATCGAATTTGTAGAAACCAAAAAAATACCCATCCTCAAAAAATGGGGTTGGTATTTAGATTTACGCAAACGCGCACCCGAAAAGCCGCTACCCAATTGGATGTTAAAAGCAATGGGCTTAAACCGCGTAAAAGATTAAAATATAATAATTGGTATTTACACTAAATTTTACAAAAATATTTCCTTAAAAAAGTAATAACTTATTTCTGAGTAGTTCATAAAAAAACGACTCAACACGTTAATGTAATTGTTTCTAATACTATTTACTAATTATTTTTTGGGCGTGCCCCCTTATCCATTGCGAGAGGTTATACGCAGGTAGTAACAGTCTGTGTTATTAAAATAGTATCCTTAAAATTTAAAATCGGGGTCGGGCTATCGGCTTTAGCCAATGCGGCTTTGGCGGCTTTTGTTGCGGCTGCGGTGGCTCCTAAAGTCGCCTCCTCGCTCGCACAAAACCACGCCAACGCCTGCCTTGGGCTATCGCCTCTATCCCTCACGGTAAGAGTTCCTACCAAATTTGAAGATCATCTTATTTCAAATAAAATTGCTTATTTCCAGTCATTTTTTCTAAAATTGAAAATAAATAAACGGTTGTAAAACGCCGCTTTTAAACTGATACGCTACCGTAAATAAAATAATAACAATAAGTGCCATTACCGCTGGATGCGCTTGACTAAAGCGTTGGCGATATTGCTGTTTATAAAGTTCAGGTATCCAATGGATGAGGTAACCTATTACCAATACCAATACGCCTTGTTTGTAACCTACTATTACCTTAAAAAATAAATCAACATTAAACTGATGCACCAAGCGATCAAAAATTGTAGTAACCGTTTCTAAACTATTGCTTCTAAAAAATACACGGGTAAAACTAATAAACGTAAGCGTTAACAAAACAAACACAATTTTTAATGGCCAAGGGTTTTCTTTTTTAAATGGCGAAATGCTTAACCACAGTTTATGCAATACAATGCCCAAACCATTTAAACCGCCCCAGATAATAAACAACCAACTGCTGCCATGCCACAAACCACCAAGCAACATGGTTACCATAATATTAACGTTGGTGTGTATGTATTTTTTTACAGAGTTAACCTTTTGCATCAATACCATTAAGCCCAATGCTACTGCGCCTAGCACCACCAAAAAAATCAATTGTCCACTAAGCAATACTAAAAAAATAGCAATAATACTTAAACACAAGTATGAACCTAAAGTCCCTTTTTTATTACCCCCAAGCGGAATGTATAAATAATCTTGCAGCCAACTCGATAAAGAAATATGCCAACGTTTCCAAAACTCACTTGTACTTTGCGCTTTGTAAGGGCTATTAAAATTTGTTTTTAATCGGAAACCTAATAGTAAAGCGATACCTATAGCCATATCAGTATAGCCACTAAAATCCATATAAATTTGAAGCGAGTATCCAAAAATACCCAAACTTAATTCTAAACCCGAAAAATAATTGGGATTATCAAACATGCGATCAATTAAATTAACCGCTAAATAATCGGCCATTATTTTTTTTAGGTAACCATTCACTATCCAAAAAATAGCCATCCCAAACTCGGCACGACTCAACTGATAAGGCAAACGCAATTGGTATAAGAACTCGTGTGCTTTTACAATGGGGCCAGCCACCAAATGCGGAAAGAAACAAACAAAAAATCCATAGTTTAAAATATTCTTTTCAGGTTCAACACGGCGGCGATACACATCAACCGTATAAGACAACGATTGAAAAGTGAAAAACGAAATGCCAATTGGTAATAACAATTGCTCTACTCTAAATCCAGTTTCAAATACAGCATTCGAAAAAATGGCGAAATGATTGAGGTATTGAAACGATGTACCCAACAGACTATTAACACTGTTGGTAATAAACAGCGCGTATTTAAAATACCCCAACAAAAACAAATTAAGCAACACACTACACACCAAATACAATTTTCGGTTACGCTCCGAACGGCTGCGGTGCATTAACAACGCCCACGTATAATCGGAGGCAATAGTAAACAACAATAAACTAATAAAAACACCGCCAGCTCTATAATAAAAAAATAAACTTACTAAAAATAAATAGCCATTCCGAAGGGCTTGTTTTTTATACACTAGCCCATAAATAAGCAAAACCACAGCAAAAAATATCCAAAAAAATAAATCGGTAAACGTAAGGGGTTTACCTGTGCTCCAGCTAAAAATATGTTTTAAATCACTTATGACTTAGTTTTTGTTGATGGTTATAACTTTGTAAAAAAGCAGCGTACATCAGTTGGCCCATTTGCTGGTAACCCGCGTTAGTAAAGTGTACCCGATCGCGTTTAGCCAAGCCCACTTTAATCCACTTATTAATAGATCGGTAACCGCCCATTACTTTAAACATATCCCACACCGCTACTTTATGTTTAAGTCCTAATTCGTAAAACGCCTCTTGCGCCAACACCGTGCGTTTATTAGGTGTTTTGCGTTTCACATAATTATCGGTAGTTGTCGTTAACAAAATAGCCATATTCGGATTGGCCTGTTTCAATTTAAAAATCAACGTATCGTAATTGGCTTTAAATTCAGTTTTACTAAACGCTTTGGCTTGCACATCGTTTACCCCCAACGAAATAATAGCCATATCGGGGGCAATGCTTTGTAATTGCGCATCAAAAAAATTACATTTTAAAAAACTAGTGCTCGATGCGCCGTTAACACCCAATCCACCCATGTAGAAACCAGGTGCGGTATTCTCAATGCTAAATCCAAATAAGGTAAACTCTTTTTGCAAGGTATCTTTTCGCATAATTTCTACCTGAACAGAGTCCACAAATTTTTCAAAACCAAAATAACTAAAACCTTTATCGGCATAATCTTTAAGCACCAATTCCATAGCCAGCGGCTTAATCACACGCCACGTAAACGAAGAGTTAAAATTATGATACATCTTTAAACGGTTAAAACTTTGGCACACGCTTTTATCGGTAAGTTTAATGGTAATCACAACGCTACTATCGCTGGTACTTGCCGACATGCCATTAACCCCCAATGGTAAACAATAATCTTTTAAAACCGCACGGCATTTTTTCCAACTGCCAGTACTCTCAAAATTAATATAAGGTTGCCCATTTGTTTTAGCAATGGTGTAAGGAAACGCAAAGTACCCGCCACCTTTGGTTTTAAACTGTTGTTGCAATAGCGTTAAAAATTCATTGGTCCAAACGCCTGCTTGCACATGCGAGCCACCAATGTGAATAACGTTTAAGGGCTTGGCATCCTTATCCGCAAGGTGCGTACACTTTTGAAAAAATTGCATCCACTCGCTACTATCCTTAAAATAATGAAACGTATTGGCGCTTAACACAGCGGGGCTTTGTTGCGCACTTAGTTCACCCACTAACAGTGCCAAACCAACAACTCTAATTATGTATAGCAAACGCCTCATTTCTTTTTTAAATAAGCATTGTAATCATTTAATAAAGCGGCATATAAAAGTGTAGCCATTTTACGCGCGCCCTGCGGACTAAAATGAATATAATCCGATGCGGCTAGTTTTTGTTCTACCCAAGTTACCATACTATTTTCACCACCCATGCCATCATACATATCAAAAAAAGCACAGTTACTTTCCAAAGCCGCTTGTTTAATGGCATCGCGCAACGGCTCTAATAGCGGATAAGTTACATACTCGGTTTCTTTTTTAATACTCATATCCGCTGGGCCAATTACCAAAATACTAGCCTGAGGTGCTAACTGTTTAACAATGGCAATTTGCCGACGCATGTAATCGCCAAAATTTTTAGCCATTTTTTCATCCTTAATACCTGGCATTGTGTTTCCACCAAATTGAAGAATAATAAATTTCACTTTTAAATAGTCATAAAACTGTTTAAGTTGCGTGGGATTAATGGCGTGAAAAAAAGTACCAGAGCTACCTCGCAACGGAATATTATCGAGCATAACACCGCCTTGCCCTTCGAGTGAAAGCGCATAAAAGTCAGGACTATCTTTACCTCTAAAAATAAATTTATGTTGATTGGTACCTGGCACCACGCTGTATTCTCGCACATTAAAATTACCACCTGCATTTAAACTATCAGCACCATTTAAAGCCACGCCGTCATAAAACTCGCACCACGTTTTAGCAGTTGCGCCGCCATAAAATAATTTAACGCTTGAGTAACCCGTCAAATTAGCCCCACCATTTTTTAAAGTGTTAACCTGTAATACCCCTTCGGTAGATGCAAGAGCCATTGTATCGTTTGGTTTCGTATAGGGCTTAAACCGACAAAAACTAGCCAACACACCAAAGTTTTGATGCGCTACCCGTTTATCGCGCGATGTATAAGTAGCGTACCTATCCCACGCTGCACCCGAGCTCACCAACTTATTACTAACCGTTGTGGCCAGCGGCATTAAACTCATCAGGCCAGGTCCCTTGCCTCCAAATTGCTGTTGTAATTTTTGACGTAAATAATCACTAATACGGTCGGCCTCAATTTGACTATCGCCATAATGCAATATCCTAACCGATGAAGATGAAACATTACCCAATGCCTCATAAAACGCCTGTAAACACGATTGATTTTTATATTGAATAGATAAGTTAAGTTTTACCGAATCAATCGGTATCATTGTTGCGCCGCTATCTACCGCTAAAATCCCCGCTGTATCTAATGTATTGGCTAATTCTAAAATGGCATCAATATTTTTTTTCGGAATTGGTACCTCTAAAATATTTGCTAATGCCGGAAATTTAATGCCCGAACGTGTAGCTGATAGTAAATAATTATCTTTTGAAAAATAAGCCGTTACTCCAATAATCGAAAATACACCGATTATAAAAAAAAGTGTATGCCAGGGCTTCATCATCCTTCAAAAATAAGCCGAAAGCCTTTGCGTTGTTGGGGTTCTTCAACCGAGTTGTTGACAGGGTTTATTAACAGGTTCTTTCAACCCTTTGCGTCCTTTGCGCCCTTTGCGTGCCATCCTAAAACAATTCCCACATTTCCCTTTGCGTCCTTTGCGTGCAACGATAAAATAGTTCCCCCTTTCCCTCAACCCTTTGCGTCCTTTGCGTCCTTTGCGCCCTTTGCGTGCCATCCTAAAACAGTTCCCCCCTTTCCCTCAACCCTTTGCGTGCTTACCTTCAAAATATATTTTAACCTTGCTCACCTCAATATTATAAGTATATTTACAACGCATTTGGTTTCTTACCTCATGGTAAAGAATTAAAAGGGAATGGTGTGTAAATCATCAACAGTTCCCGCTGCTGTAATTCTCAATAAAGGTTTAACCCATCTTTTGCCACTGAAACATAGTTCGGGAAGGCGGTTAAACGAGAAAAGTCAGAAGACCTGCCATTGCAAAATACGTTTGTAGCTTTCGGGAAGAAAAGCCAACAAAATACAGTAAAATGTTTTTGTAAGCCCCTATTGGTGCAAACTACTGTTCTGTAAACGAATATGAGTTTGAAAAGAAAAAGCAAAATAATAATATGGTTCTTGGCTTTGCCAATGCTTTTACTTTGTTTAGTGAGCGCAAAAGTACAGGCGCAAACGCACGACTCTATTACAACTCAAAACCTATCCACCGTTGAGGTTAGCACATGGCGTTTAAATTGGAGCCAACAAGGCAAGCGCGTGCTGCGCATAGACACCTTACTAAAAATGAACAATCAATTTCAGTCGCTATCCGATGTGTTAAGTACCCAATCGCCCGTTTTCATTAAAAGCTATGGCCCCGGTGCATTAGCCAGCAGCAGTTTAAGAGGTGGCAGTGCCTCGCAAACCGCGGTGTTGTGGAATGGGTTTAACATTAACCACCCCATGTTAGGGCAACTCGATTTTAGTCAACTCCCTTCCTTCCTATTCGATAAAGTTGAACTCGAAATGGGAGCTTCATCAGCATTACACGGCAGCGGCGTTATTAATGGAAGCATACAATTAAGCAATGTACCCAAATACACCAACACCATTAAAGCAGGTGTGGCCTTAAACAGCGGGAGTTTCAGTAGCAAAAAAGTAGGGGCTTTTGCTACTTACAGCACTTACCGTTTTAACAGCAGCACCCGTTTTTATAGGCACACCGCTCTCAATAATTTTTTGTTTATTACCGATAGCAACACCACACAGCGTCAATCGCGTAATGCCTTTGAAACCATGGGCTTTGTGCAAGATATGAGTGTGTTACTTAATGCACGCAACAAAATAGAGGCATCGGTTTGGTACAATCAATTTTCTAAACAATTGCCCAATCCATTTACCGCCGTTTCAAAAGCATCGCAGTTCGATGAAAACATAAGAGCAAGTTTTAACTGGACCAATTTTAGCGAACGTTACCGCTTAAACATTAGGCAAGGTGTGTTCAGCGATGAATTAAATTATACCGATTCCTTGCTACCCATTTTTTCAAAAAGTAAATGTTTCACTTCTACTACCGAAGTTGAGTTAAGCACATCACTCAACACCTGGAGTACTTGGTTTATAGGTTTTCAATACACCCATCAAAACGTTAACAGTTCTAATTATAAACAAACGCAAACGGCCACACGAGCTGCTTTGGTAAGTGGCTTACAAGTTTATAACACCACTAAAAAAATAGTGTTAAGCACCACATTACGTCAAGAGCAAAGCATTTTATTACCCGTACCATTAACTGGGCAAGTTGCTTTAGAAGTAAAACCCACGCCGCAATGGCAAGTTAAATTAAGTAGTGCCAAGGTATATCGTTTACCTACACTCAACGATTGGTATTGGTCGCCTGGCGGAAACCCTAGATTGAAACCCGAAGAAGGTTATAGTAGCGATGCGTGTTTAATTTATAGTTTGCCCTTTCAAAATGTAAGTTTACAACTAACAGGTTCGGTATTTTATAAAACCATCCACAACTGGATTTTATGGTTACCTAAAGCTAATTTCACCAGCCCCGATAACGTTTTAAAAGTTCGCAGCCGCGGCGTCGAAACACAAACCGAATTAAAATACGTCAACAATAAATTTTATATGTATGCCAATGTGCAAACCACTTACGTTCTATCAACCGTAGAAGATAGTTATTTAAGAGACGATGCCTCGTTAGGGAAACAATTAATTTACACCCCTCGCTACGCTGGCAATGGTACATTTACCTTGGGCTACAAGCAATGCGCCTTGGTCATTAATCACACTTACACCGGCTACCGATTTAGCAGCAGCGACCATTCATCGTGGTTAAAACCTTATCACCTAAGCCAAGTGCGCTTAAACTACACCCAATTACTTAAACACGTTTCGTTAACATTAAATACAGCCGTTCTTAATGTATTCAACACCAATTATCAAGTGATACAAAATTTTCCGATGCCGCTGCAGCACTACGAAATAGGCCTTATTTTACAATTTAATAAACCCTTAAAACAGAAACAATGAAAACACTAATTACATCTTTAACACTATTAAGCATCAGTTTACACCTCAACTCGCAAACAGTAGTTGCCGATTTTGAAAATTTAACGCTGCCTACCAACACCTTTTATTTAAACACAAGTGGTAACGATTGGCAAACGGCAAATGCCGAGTTTCGATACAGTTACTCGGGCTTTTGGTCGGGCGGATATGCTTACACCAATAAAAAAGACTCGAGTACTGCTGGTTTTTCTAACCTTTATGGGTGTAAAGCTCTTAATGGATTTAATAACTCTAACTATTACGTAACTGCGCAGCCTAACGAATTCATTAAATTAAAAAGTCCGGCTAATGGCGTTAGTGGTTTTTACATTACCAACTCCACCTACGCTTATAAATCCATGAAAAGCGGCGATCAATTTGCTAAAAAATTTGGAGGCGTAAGTGGCAACGATCCCGATTTTTTTAAGTTAACGGTAAGAGGCTATAAAAATGGAGTTATCAAAACAGACAGTGTTGAATTTTATTTGGCTGATTTTAGAAACAGTAATAACAGTTTAGATTATATCATAGATAATTGGCAATGGGTTAACACCAGTTCGTTAAACCAAGTAGATAGCATCATCTTCTTTTTGTATTCGAGCGATGTGGGTCAATTTGGGATGAATACCCCTAGCTTTTTTTGTTTAGATAATTTTACAACCGTTAGTAGTGCCATTGGGTTAAACGAATGGGCTAACACATCCACATCTATTAAACTTTATCCTAATCCTGCGCACAATTACATTGAGTTAACTACACCAAATGTAGAAACGTTGCAAATACTGGCCGCCGACGGACGTTTGGTGAAAGAAGAGGTATTACGAGAGGGCGAACACCGTGTAGATGTTAGTATGTTGCCACAAGGTATTTATAACTTGATGTTAACCAGCCAAGCAGGAAGACGAGCTGCCCGATTTATTAAAGATTAAAAAGGGATAACATGCTGTATAAAAAAATAGTAATTGGTGTTTGTGTTTTTGGGCTTTATGCTTGTGTTAAAGATAAGCCCGAAAGCAAACCCAATCAACCCGTAGCATTGAGTAACGCTCAAAAAGTTATGGTAGTTAACGAAGGTAATTTTCAAAATGGAAATGCTTCGGTTAGCTTATACGATACCGAGAGTGGCGTTGTTATTGACGATTATTACCAAGCACAAAATGCTCAAAAATTGGGCGATGTTGCGCAAAGTTTAATATGGCACAATGGGTTTTATTATACGGTTGTTAATAATTCGGGGAAGATAGTTGTTAGCGATGCGTCTTATAAACGCACGGCAACTATAAGTGGATTAAATTCACCAAGGTATATGTTGCCCATCAACAACAGTAAGGCTTATGTTAGCGATTTATATGCCAATGTTATACACATTATTAACTTAGCAACCAATACCAAAACTGGTGAAATTGAATGCAAAGGTTGGACCGAGCAAATGGTGTACAGTTATGGTAAGGCTTTTGTATGTAATGTGAAACGCAATTATGTGTATGTCATTAATACCATTAACGATGCCATTAGCGATAGCATTGCAGTGGGGGCTAATGCGTATTCGTTGGTAATAGATAAATACGAAAAACTATGGGTGTTAAGTAATGGCGATAAAACGAAGGGTTTGGCGGCTCAACTTAGTCGCATTAATCCGCTTAACAACCAACTCGAACAAAGTTTTACGTTTCCATTAGCCGAAACCCCGAGTAATTTAGTTTTAAACGAACGGAAAGATGAACTATTATTTTTAAACAAAGGCCTACAACGTTTAGCATGTGAGGCCACTTCTTTTTTGCGCACAACACTTTTAAGTAGCACGCAAAACTTTTACGGCTTGGCAGTTAATCCAAAAAATGGCGATGTGTATGTAAGCGATGCCCTCGATTACGTGCAAAAGTCGAGCATTTATATTTACGACTCAAATGGTGGTTTAAAAAAATCGTTTAAAGCGGGCATTAATGCCTCGTCGTTTTGGTTTGGGTTTTAGCACTAATTGCTAACACGTTTCTTCCTTTGCGAACCTTGCGCCTTGGTGTGATGAGCTTATGTTTTATGAAAGGGATCTATTGACGGTTTAACCTTAATTTTAAGAAAGAAGTTCTTTAGAATAAAATAGCTAACTCTGTAAAACGCTTAAACCCACATTATGTAACCTAAATTTATGAAGAGCCCAACTGCGTGAGGGGTATTTCGACTTCGCTCAATATAAAACAAGCGGCAGCCCCCGAAGGGCGTTTGCTAATTTTGCCAGAGCGAGGCGGCTGAGGCACGAAGACCCCGCAGCGACTTGGGCAGGCTCGGCGAGGCAGCAGCAAAATAGCAAAACGCCCAAGGGGCTAAAGCGGATGACCCGACCCCAAAGTAGAACCAATGTTACCTTAAAACTGATAGTGTAATTATTACACTAAGCTAAGTAAAACTTAATAGGGGACACGCCCAAAAATTTCTAATAAATCGTCATTTCAAGAAATCGGATGATCTAGAATAGAACGCTTAACTGTCTATTGACGGTTTAAGGTTGGATCGAATTTTTTTACGATTTAAACACGTGGGTCTCGACCCAACCTTTGCCCCAATCTTCTATTTCTTGTTCGGTCCAAATTTCGGGATAGAAAATACGTTTTTGAAAACGTGGTGGTAAATACTTTTGCCAATTAGTTCCACCTGTTGCGGCGGCATCGCCCGATCCATGCTGTAAATAACGCACCGCCGATTTGTAGTGCATTAAGGGCCAGTTAATATTTACGTTTATATCCAATTGTTTTAAAGCATTTACTAAAGCTGTATTTTGTTGATCGCTTGGCGATAAACTTTTATATTTTTGCCACACATTGCTGTGTTGATGTGCTTTTGCTAAAGCAATAAAATCGGCTCCGTATTTTTTCTCGAACTGTTGAAGCGTGAGTGTTTTTTTTCCGGTGGCTAATTCGGTAGCTCCTTTGTTCCAATAAATAAATGGAAATAACTCTTCCACAGGTGCCGAGGTGTTTATATAATTGGCACGAACCTCTTTGTCCACTAAGTTAATAAAATCGGTACATACCATTTCTATTTTGCGGTATTGTGCGCTTTGAAAACCACTTGCGGGCAACAACGCCATGCGGTAGCGTAAAAACTGTTCCCGTTCCATTCCATCTACCATAATCTCGAAACTGTGGGTTAACGATTCAAAATAACGATTGATGCGGTTAATGCGTTCGGTAAGAAAACCAACTTTTATTTGTTCGTTCCATCCCCCATTTTTACCATTGCTTTCCATCTTAGTGCCATTATTGGCTATTTGGTTAAGTTCGTGTAAGCAGAGTTTAAAATACAGTTCAGTAATTTGATGATAGATAATAAAAATGAGTTCGTCAGGAAAATCGGTTTTGGGATTTTGTAAGGTTAGCAAGGTATCTACCTGCACGTAATCCCAATAGGTTAAATAATTCGATAACAATAAACCATCTAAATAGCTTGGCAGGTCTTGCCCCATCTGCGCATATTTATCTTCGAGTAATTTTATTTTTTCGCTAATCGTTTGTTCCATTATTTAAAATTTTACACTGTATGAAGGTATTATTTTTTTAGCAAGGCTTGGTATAATTTATCCATGTCGTTTACTAAACGTTGGTAACTAAATTTTTGAATAATGGATTGGCGCGCGTTTAAGGCCGATGCAGAATAGGTGTCAAAATTTTCGATACTATCTAATAGGGCTAGGCAATACCCTATTGGGTCGTTGGGTTCAATTATTTTACCATGTTGTGGATCTAAAATATCGGCAACGCCACCAACATTGGTACTAATCACATATTTGCCCGCGGCTTGTGCTTCAATTAAACTAACGGGTGTGCCTTCGTTTTTACTGCTGAGTGCCACCACATCTAAACCCGCTAACACTTTATCCACTTCGGTTTCCCAACCTGTAAAGGTAAATAGGGCAGGGATGTGTTTTTCTTTTTCAGAATAAGGCAATTGGTGTTGGCTTAAATAAGCGCAAAGGGTTTCTTTCAATTCGCCATCGCCAATAATAAAGGCGCGAATGGTTTTAGACGTTTTTTTTTGAGCATAAGCGATGGCATCTATAAACAGTTGATGATTCTTTACAGGGGCTAAACGTCCTATAATGCCAATGGCTATTTCGTGGGGTTGCAAATTATAGTAGTGCCTAAATACTTGTCGCTTTTCATCGAGTTGCTCAGTAAAGCGGGTTAGGTTAAATCCCAACGGAATAACATGCGTTTGTTGAGGCGTACAAATTTTATAGACTTGCGTTAATTCGTTTTTTTGGATGGGGCTAATGGCAATAATAGCGGTGCTGCGTTTGGCCAAATACCGTTCAATCCATTTATAAAAAGCGGTTTTTGCTTTGCCAAAATAACTGTGAAAGACGTGCCCGTGAAACGTGTGTACAATAACGGGAACTCCTGCATGAATAGCCGCCAAGCGACCAACGGCCCCGGCTTTGCTGGCGTGGGTATGCACAATATCGGGTTTTAATTCGCGAATTAATTGTTTAAGCGTTTTATAAGCTTTATAGTCGTTTACTAAATGAATTTCGCGGTTTAAGTGCGGTATAATTAATGGGTTTACTTGCAATTGTTCGGTAATGTGTAACGAGCTGCCCTCGGTGGCTTCTTGTGGGCCGCCCACCAAGGTAGTTTGGTAATTCGACGGTAAATACTGGGTTAAATAGGCCACGTTATAGGTTGGACCTCCTAAATTAAAACGGTTAATAATGCGAAGAATTTTAGGCATATTTACAAGTGCAAAGTAACAGGTAATTTTTTAAACAAACGTATCGTTTAAATGAAAACAAGAAACCTATTTTGCCAAGGTAAAAATAGACGTTAAAATTTTATGTTGCGCATTGGTTAATTTAACACCATCTAAATGATATATAAAAACTAAAAAATTTAGCTTTGTAGCCCCAAATAAAAAATTAACTTAGCATTCTATAAAATTGAATAAAAAAATTCTAAAATATTTATGTGTTGTATTGATATTTCAATACTCGATAAGTTATGCACAAAAACTAAAGTTTAAGCAAATTACGAGCGACGATGGTTTATCTACTACGTTGGTGAATTGCATTATGCAAGACTCGAAAGGGTTTATGTGGTTTGGCACGCAAGATGGCTTAGATAAATACGATGGGTATGGTGTAAAAATATTTCGTCGCAATCCCGAAAATACAAAAAGTCTTTTTTCTTCGGATGTAACGGCCTTGTGCGAAATGACCAACGATTTATTTTTAGTAGGAACGAAAGAAGGATTAAGTTACATGAATCCTTATAACTCCAGTTTTGAGCGCATTACACTTACGAAAGCCAAAGATTTGGTTTCGGTTAATCGAATTGTAAAAGAAAACGACTCCACCGCATTAGTAGCCACTACTGCCAGTTTATTTAGGGTTTATGTAAAAAGTAAACGTGTTGAAGCATTTGCATTTCCATTTCCGGAAGCCGTTGAAGTTAAATGTGTTGCCTTTGTAAATGGTGCAGTTTTAGTGGGCACCGAAGGGAAAGGAATATGGGAATTGAAAAATAAAAAATTAAGCCGCATCGAATTTAAAAATGTTTATTTCAGCGATGTGGACATAAATATTTTAAATCGTGTGTCTGATATGAAGGTGTATGGCAATAGCTTGTACATTGCCAGCCACGGAGGCGGCGTTATTAAAGCCGATAGCAAAAATTATGAATTAGATAAAGTAATAAAATTTACCAACGAGCCAGCTAACAATGCCTCGTTTGTGAATAGTTTGGCCATTGCCGAAAATGTACTTTATGCAGGAACCAAAGGTGGTTTGGGGGTTTATAACACCTTAACCGAAGAAACAAAATTGATTATTAAACAAGAAAATAGTGCGCGCGAATATGATTTGACCGATAATGTAATTAATGATTTGTGGCTCGATAAAGAAGAGAATCTTTGGGTAGCAACCTCTTTAGGAGGCGTTAATATTTATTTTTCGCAAACGCAAAAATTTCCGAACGAGGCACGTTATCACCAAGAAGAGTTTCAGAATTTATATTTAACACAACAAGACAAAGAAGGTAATATTTGGATTGGTGGCGAAAAAAAATTGCTTTACATTAACGAACAAACGGGTGCTATTAAAGATTATTCGGATGTGTTAGAAAATAATTATGCCTTGTCGTTTTATGATGCCGACGACAACACGTTTTATATTGGAACGTATGGTTTGGGTTTGTTTAAAGTAGATAAGCGTACGAAAGCGAAAACACGACTATTAGATAAAACAGCGGGCGGAACGGTAATGTGTATAACGCGCGATAGCTACGATAATTTAATCATTGGTACGTTTGAAGATGGCTTATTCAAATACAATTTAAAAACACAAAAGTTAGATCGGTATTACCCAGGCAATGGCTTTGAAGCCAGCACCATCTTTAGTATTTATGAAGCCAAAGATAAAAGCATTTGGTTGGGAACAAACCGACAAGGGGTTTATCATTTAGAGTCACTCAAAAACAATAAAATAAAATTAATTAAAAAGTATATAAACGAAAATGGCAGCAACCAAATAAGCAGCAACACCGTTTACTGCATTACTGAAGATAATTCTAATAATTTTTGGTTTGCTTCAGAGTCTGGATTAAGCTGTTTAGATACCCAAAATAAATTTTCTAATTATTATGAAAAGGATGGTTTAGTGAGCAGTTACTTGTATTCTATTTTAAAAGATAGTACTGGCAAGTTTTGGATGAGTTCTAACAGAGGCATCACAACATTTGACCCCAAAGCCAAAGAAAAACGCATCGTATTTAAAAATTATAGTTTGAAGGATGGGATTATTAATAGAGAACACAATCAAAACGCTTTTTCATTTTCTAAAAAAGGTAAAATGTTATTTGGTGGGGTGTTAGGTTATAATATTTTTTCGCCCTCTCAAATAAAAGACAATTACCACATTCCAACCATTCAACTAACCAGTTATAAGCGCGGCGGGAAAGATGTGGAGACCGATACCCTTATCTCTTATAAAAAATATTTAAAATTAAGCTGGCGCGAAAATTACTTTCAATTTGAAGTGGCGGCATTAGATTATACCGATCCTACCAAAAATTTGTATTCCTATAAATTGGAAGGGTATGACGAAGAATGGTCTGAACCTTCGGCGGTGCGGTACATTTCTTACACCGAATTACCTGGCGGCGATTATACGCTTAAAATTAAAGCCTCTAATAACGATGGGGTATGGAACGAAACCCCACTCGAATTAAAGATAGTAGTTGTGCCACCCTTTTGGAAAACAAAATGGTTCTATATTTTACTCATCTTATTTGGGGCAAGCGGCATTTATGCTTTTACGCAATACCGCACCAAGGCCATAAAAAAGGAAAACAAATTATTGGAAACGAAAGTAGCTGAACGCACCAAAGAATTAGAAGAGAAAAATAGAGATATAACCAGCAGTATTGAATATGCCAAACGTATTCAAGAAGCCATTTTACCCGCCCGCGATTATATTTTTGATAAACTTAAAAATGCGTTTATTTTGTATAAACCTAAAGATATTGTGAGTGGCGATTTTTATTGGTTTGCCGAAAAGGAGGGTTATAAAATTTTTGCGGTGGTAGATTGCACGGGGCATGGCGTACCAGGTGCGTTTATGAGTATGATTGGCCATAATTTACTGCACCAAATTGTATTAGAAAAAGGTACACTTGATCCAGCACAAATATTAAATCATTTGCACCGTGGCGTTCAAGAGGCGTTGCGGCAAGGGCACAACGAAATTCAAACTAACGATGGCATGGATGTTTCGATTATTGCCATTAATCATAAAGAAAAATTGGTGAAATGGGCAGGTGCTAACCGACCTTTAATTTTAATAAATCAAAACGAGCAATTAACTAAAATAGAAGGGAATAAATTTCCGGTTGGCGGAGCGCAACTCGATATGGATAGGTTATTTACCAGCCACACGTTATCGGCTAAAGAACCCATGATTGCTTATATGTTTAGCGATGGTTATGCCGATCAGTTTGGAGGCGATAAAGGTAAAAAATACATGGTGAAGCGTTTCCACGAGTTGTTACAAGAAATTCATAAACAAGACATGGTGGCTCAACGGCAATTACTCGATAAAAGTTTTGAACAATGGCGAGGAAATCACGAACAGGTAGATGATGTTTTAGTGGTGGGTATTGCAATTTAAAATCAAATTATTATATTTGTTAAAAGGTTTAAAAAACTATTTCATGAAAAATTATAAATTACTAACAGCTGGTTTACTTTTGCTTATTGCGAACTGTTTTACAAATTGTAAAAAGGAGGAAAAAGTAGAGGTGGACAATGAAACCCAATCGGCAGTTGACAATGCCATTTGCGAGCAAGAATTTATGTCTATTGTGCCTACGGTTAATAACAATGCCATTAAAACAAAAGGCACAGGTGCTAGTTTTAATAAGGTGATGGCACCTTGCGATACATTAACTAGAATTAGTGGTGATACGACGGCTAATTCGCAAGGGGTGTTCGCTAATCCTCCAACGTTTCTCTTAAATTTAAACAATGCCAGTTGCAACCCAATGCCCGACTCTAAAAATCGGAGTGGTTCGATTACGGTTAGGTTTACGAAACGCATGAAAGTAGCAGGTGCGCAAGCCATCGTTAAATTTAATAATTACAAAACCAATGTAGTGCTTAACTCTAACGTAGGTATTAATTATAAATGTGATAGTTTGGTTATTACAACTGTTACTGTGGCGCCTACTTACTCTGAGTTTCAAGTTAAGGTTATTAATGGCCGATGCGATAATGGCAACTGGTACATCACGTATTCAACCGACCGTAGCATACGCCACGAGCACCAAGGCGATAACGACCGCACTAACGATATTACCTCAATTTGGGGAGTTTCTAACGGTACAAACCGTGTGGGGCGTAGATTTGCTGTAACTGTTGCTGCCAACACTCCGCTAATTAAACATACTAATTGTCAATTTATTCAAAGTGGTGTTTTAAAATTATTACCCGATGGCTTTAAAGAACGCACGGTTGATTACGGACCAAATGTTTGCGATGAAGATGCTACGTTTAGCGTTAATGGTCAAACGGTAGCGTTTAAATTACGATAAACCTTCATGCAGCAGTTAGCTCCGAGACGAGAGGATATGGTGGATGTATTTGATATCTATGACAAAATGGAGCGTAATAATATTTTGCTCTCATTTAAAGGAGATATAACCTCCGAACTCTTAACTTCTATTCTTCAAATTATGGAGAATAAAATGGACAACATGCAGGAAGAGCCCAAAATGAAGAAAAAGGTTTACAATGTTTTGGTAGAGTGTTTACAAAATCTGTATCACCACATGGACGATGTATCTGAAAGCAATGCCGATTTGAATCGTTCGGCTATCTTTATGATTGGAAAACTACAAAGCGTTTACACCATTTTTACAGGCAATTATATTTCTAACGAAAATATTTATGGGCTTAAAAGCCGCCTCGATGAGGTTAACGCATTAAGTAAAGAAGAATTGAAAGAACATTATAAAAAAGTGTTGAACAACGGCGAAATGTCTATGAAAGGTGGAGGTGGACTTGGGATGATTGATATTGCCCGAAAAACAGGTGAAAAATTAGATTATAATTTTTTGGAAATTGACAATAAAGTTTCGTTCTTTACACTAAATATTAAGGTTACTCAACAATACGTTTAAAAATAAAGCACACACTACACTAGTAATAAAAAAAGCATGGAAAAGTACGCAATAGATGGCACCCCAAAAACACCAACCATTCAATTTGATTTGGTAAAAGGAGTATTAGAAATAAAAGGACGTTCAATTCCTGAAAACTCCATTGAATTTTATAAACCATTAGTAGATGCCTTAGATAAGTACTCAAGTGCCTCTAAGTCAGTAACTGATGTTAATATTCAATTGGAATATTTTAATACCTCCTCCTCTAAATGTATTTTGGATGTATTTAAAAAATTAGAAGCCATTCAAAAAAGTGGAAGTGCCGTTACTATTAATTGGCATTATGAAGAAGACGATGAGGATATGTTAGAAGCTGGCGAAGATTACCAAGCTATTATTAACGTACCTTTTAAAATGGTAATGGTAAACGAATAATTTGTATTTACGTTTTAAACAAAAAACCTCTACGTTTATTCTTAGAGGTTTTTTTATTGGTGGTGGTTTGTTGCTGTACTAAAGTATAATCCGAGATTTTAAGAGAAGTTCTTTAGAATAAAATAGCTAACTCTATAAAAATACTTGAACTCTTATCTCGTCCTTGTTTAGCGAAGCGTAACGAGGACGTTTGAGAGCTGCGTTTGTAACGCAGATAAAGTGATGGTGTGGGCGTTACAAACGCCCGTTTAGCACGTCCTCGTTTCCGCTAACGCTCAAACAAGGACGAGGGGAAAAGAGAGATTAAGAACCGCTTAAAAAATGAGTTAGATGGAATTATGCAATAGAAATCTATTACGAGCCGAAATCCCTTCAAAACAGTAAACTTCGTCACTTTTTCTTCTTCACCATAGCAGCACTATGCCTCAGTCGAAAAAGTGCCTGTTTTATTGGGCTTTCACCTCTCACTACGATTCCTATTGCATAATCTCGGATAATGAAACTGCTTCAAGGTATTTTTATTGGGGTTAAAAAAAACTGAACTTTCTGAAACCTTTGTTGCGAAAGGGTTTTAACTCGCAGCGATTTTATAATACTAAATTTCAAGAAAGAGACAAAATTAACATATCTTTTAGAAACGACGTTGGTATCACTATAAATTTTTCAAAATAACCTTTCAAAAATTGGACAAAAGGATTTATATTTTATCACTATCAACCGACTAAATAATTAAAGAGTTTGTAAGTGTTTATTGTCATTGCCTTTGTGATTAATTTTTAACGGTGACCTCCCTTGATTTGTTTAGGTGTCGAATAATGTTGTTTCAATTA
>JAAFIL010000042.1 GCA_013297775.1 Bacteroidota bacterium | reverse complement strand
CACCCTCATGCTCCTTGAGGGCAGATAAAATTTGTGTTTCGCTAAATTTACCTTTTTTCATCGTTTTTACAGTTTAAAGTTAAAATTTTCTAGTTCTAAACTGTCCGATTTTTGGGGGTGGTTACACGATTACTACTCCAAAACTATACGTTTCTAGTCAAACGGGATTGACTCAAATTTTAACTTCAAATCAAACTCTATCATCAGTTTCAACTGGCATCTATAATTTAACGAGTACGTTTTTAGAGTACGGGAAAAACAATAGAATTTATGGTATTTCACCTACCATAAATAATAGTGGAGGGCAACCCGTTTTAACCAGTACAGAATTGGTAGGAATAGCAGTTTCCAATAATGCATTATCGGCTACTAACCTTGGAGTTGATTCACGATACAATATTGGATTGAGTTCGTTGCAAACGGATATACACACTTTACCCGACCAAATAGACGGCGAAAACTATAACTACCTGAATGGACTTCCTTATGTAACTGTTGCAGATATTACGATAAACAATACCGCTCAAGCACCAATTTGTGATGAAGGATTTCCAGTATCGGATGTGTGTCAAAATCAAAGTATAAACCTAAATGCAACCTATAGTGGAGGGGTACCAGCACAGTATAGAATCGAAATCTATAGCATAGATGTTGAATGTAGCCGAACAACAGTAGCCAATTCAATTGGGTATGTTGGTCCGTGGATTAGGGGAATAGCACCAGCCAATTTAGATTTAAGAACATTAACTGATGCTAATGGCAAAAATTTAAGTAATTGTAATAGTGGACAAATCAGTATTATTTATTCTGTTAGGGATGCATGTGGAAATGTAAGTTCGAAGCAAGCTATAATCAATTTAGTTGTACCCGTACCTGTAAGTTTGGCTTTACAAATATATGATTATAATAACCCGCAAACTTATTTGAATCCTTCTCAGAATATTGCAAACCCAGTTAATGTAGGTGCTGCTTCTTTAGGCTTCCGAATTAATAATAGTACCGGTAATATAACTAATCTAACAGTAAAAATTGAAGAGGTTAATAGTACTACGGGTGCTCCTGTAAAACTAATTTATAATGTTACTTCAAACGTTAATGGTGTTAGCGGATTAACGTATGTAAATTTAAACAACTATTGCATACCCGCCTCCGTATGGAGTCCAGTTACTGGATTAGGAGTTTGCAGTGGTGGGTACACGGGCTACTTTAGTTACACTAACGGACAGCTTTCATTCAATCGTTACTTCAAGTTAACGGTAACGGTAGGAAATCAATGTAGTTCAAGTACAAATTCTAGCTTTTTGTATATCAATTCGCAAACAAGTCGCTTCATGTCTCCAGCCGCTCAAACAGAGGAAAACAACTCTACTACTAATTTTGGAAATAAATATTTTGCAGTATTCCCGAATCCTAGTTCTAATAGTATAACGTTTGAAATGGACGTTGAGCAAAAAGAGGACTATCGTATTGAAATTATAGATCCCTTAGGAAGAGTAGTTAAGACTGTTATGCAAAGTACTACTTTAGAAAAAGGTGATTTTTCTAAAACCGTTGATATTTCGGAGTTGACTAATGGAATTTACTTCTACAATATCAATTCGATAACTGGAAGTCGATCTGGCATCATAACTAAGCAATAATTAACTATTAAGAAGGGGGGCTATCTAAAAAAGTTAGCCCCTTTTTATTACGCAAGATAAAACACGCAACACTCCATAAAAAATCATCCAGCGTTTAATAAAGCTATCCTAATCTTGTAATAATTGCCTGTAAAAACTTAGAAGGTTTGAAGTAATTTTTTTATTCTCAAAATGCTGTTGCGCAAAAAGTTTGGCCTTGTTCGAGAGTTGTTTTTGCTTAGGTAAATCGTTCATTAAATCTAAAACTGCCGAGGCAAACGCCTGAGCCGTATCAGCTATAATAATATTTTCTGAATGAATAGCTTGAATACCCTCTGCGCCAATGCTGGTGCTTATAATTGGCTTACCGTAGGCCATTCCCTCTATAATTTTAATACGCACCCCGCTGCCACTTAACAACGGAACAATTAACACGTTGTGTTTACTGTAAAATTCAATAGGATTTAATACATTTTCAATAACCTGAATATTTTTATCTTTTAAGGTTGAATATTTACTAGGTATATTTCTGCCCGCAATAATAAAATTAATGGTCGCATCTTTAGCTTGTATAAAAGGCCAACAGTGTTGCAAAAACCAATCAACTGCTTCTTGATTAGGCATCCAATCCATACTTGCAAAATAAAATAAGGAGCGTTGGTTAAGCGTTAACGTCGAATCAAGTTGATAGTTTTGCAAATTGAGACCCGTTATGCTCGTGAATAATTTACAGGTAACATGTAAGCCTTTAAACGCATTCAAATCGTCGGCCGATATCGTAACAGCCGCATGAATTTGATTAAGGGAATTTAGTTCAAATTTTTTTAAACGTTTGTTTTGAATTTTAAGATATATTTTTTTAAACGGATTTTTTTCAGTGGCAATATGTCTTTGCCATATTTTATGTTCTACGTTATGTGTACGTACAACCATTTTTGCTTTAGAATGTGCTTTAATGGTATCTAAATAAACACACATAAATATGCCCTCAATCTGAATAATCTGAAAGGCATTATTTGTAAGTAAATGGATTAACCGAGCGTTTACTTCAGAATTATAAAAACGGCTAACAAAATAAGACGATGATGAGAATAAGTTAAAGAAGGCACCAAGTGCGGTGGTGTCGGTATCTACTTCTATACTTTGATACTTACAAGCGTTTTTAAAATGTTGTGGCACCTCTTCATCGGGCTTAAAATGTTTTTTAGTATTTAGTGTTAACAGCGTTAAGTCCACTTCATTTTCCATTAAGCCCAATGCCATGTTATAAATGGCAATGCTGCTTCCATCATTGGCTGGATAGGGTGCTTTGTTGCATATTTGTAAAACTTTAATCAGCTTTAGTCTTCTTTAATTTTATACGGTTCATTCATTCAACGTGAGTTCTGTCATCAACTAAACATACACACTAGCGTAGGCAAATTTGTAGCTTGAAAAATTAAGTTAGCGAAAAAATAAATACGAAATGTCTCCATCCAATAAACTTTGGTACCGTTGTATTGGGTATCAAATAAAAAAACACGCCTTTGTTTTCAGACGTGCTTTTTAAAATGTTTAAGGTTTTATTACGCATGAATGGCTTCTTCAATATAGCTTTCGATAGGTGCACAACTGCATACTAAATTTCTATCGCCATAAGCATTGTCAACGCGGGCTACACTTGGCCAAAACTTATTGGCTTTAACCCATGGTAGTGGAAAGGCTGCTTTCTCGCGGCTATAAGGCTTGTCAAAAGTATCAGCAATCACTAGTTTAACGGTGTGTGGGGCATTTTTAATAACGTTATTGGCTTTATCGGCTTTGCCATCTATTATTTCTTGAATCTCTTTGCGAATTTCAATCATAGCATCGCAAAAGCGGTCTAACTCTGCTTTGTTTTCGCTTTCGGTAGGCTCTACCATTAATGTATTAACTACAGGGAAAGCTACTGTTGGCGCGTGAAAGCCGTAATCCATTAAACGTTTGGCAATGTCTGCTACTTCTATGCCACTCGCCGTTTTAAAATCGTTACAATCTAAAATCATTTCGTGAGCGCAACGCCCTTTACTGCCTGTATATAAAATTTTATAATGGTCTTTTAAAATTTCTTTCATGTAGTTAGCATTTAAAATAGCTATTTCGGTAGCGGCTTTTAAACCCTCGCTCCCTAACATTTTAATGTAACCATAACTAATCAATAAAATTAAAGCACTTCCATAAGGTGCCGAACTAACGGCATGAATACCCGCAGCACCGCCTGTGTTAATAAGTGGGTGCGAAGGTAAATAAGGTACTAATTTTTCAACTACACCAATAGGACCCATACCGGGGCCACCGCCTCCATGCGGAATGGCAAATGTTTTATGCAAGTTTAAATGACACACATCGGCACCAATATTGCCCGGCGAGGTTAAGCCCACTTGTGCATTCATGTTAGCACCATCCATATAAACTAAACCACCATTGTCGTGAATAATTTTAGTTATAGTAGTGATGCCTTCTTCATAAACCCCGTGTGTGCTGGGGTATGTAACCATTAAACAGCTCAAAGTATCTTTGTATTGCTCGGCTTTGGCAGTTAAATCTGCTAAATCAACGTTGCCTTTATCGTCGCATTTTACCACCACAATATCCATACCAGCCATGGCGGCACTTGCAGGGTTTGTACCATGCGCCGATGAAGGAATGAGGGCTACTTTACGATGCGCGCCTCCGTTTGCTAAATGGTATTGACGTATCACCATTAAGCCCGCGTATTCGCCTTGCGCACCCGAATTGGGTTGAAAACTCATTTTAGCAAAGCCTGTTATATCGCTTAGGTCTTTATCTAAAGTGGCAATCATTTCGGCATAGCCTTGCGCTTGACTCAGGGGTGCAAAAGGGTGCATGGTAGCCCACTCGGGCCAAGTTAAAGGTAATAGTTCCGAGGCCGCGTTTAATTTCATTGTGCAAGAGCCTAACGAAATCATCGAATGTACCAAGGATAAATCTTTATTTTCTAAACGTTTAATGTAACGCATCATTTCGCTTTCGCTGTGATACGAATTAAAGGTAGGGTGCGTTAAATAAGCCGATTGGCGATTAACCGAACTGTTGGCAATAATGGAATGGTTTTCGGTTTCGCCAGAGTGCGTGATTCCAAATACAGCTAAAATATCAGCAATATCAGCCTCTTCAACGGTTTGGTCAATGCTAATACCAAGGTGTAAATCGTCAATGATACGAAAATTGATGGCTTTGTTTTCGGCGTTTGCCAGTATTTTTTTTGCATCGCAAGCTACAACGATGGTGTCGAAGTAAACGTTTGTTTTAACGGTTAAACCCGATTTTTTGAGGGCATTAGCCACGGTTGTTGCCGTTGTGTGAATTTGTTGAGCAATGGCTTTAATGCCTTGAGGGCCGTGATAAACCGCATACATGCTTGCCATGATGGCTAATAAGGCTTGTGCCGTGCAAATATTAGAAGTGGCTTTGTCGCGTTTAATGTGTTGCTCGCGTGTTTGCAAAGCCATGCGGAGTGCTTGATTGCCTTCAACATCTACGCTCACACCAATAATGCGCCCCGGAATTAAACGTTTGTAGTCTTCGCGGCAGCAAAAGAACGCAGCGTGAGGGCCGCCATATCCTAATGGCACACCAAAACGTTGCGAGTTGCCATACACCACATCGGCACCCCATTCGCCTGGAGGCGTTAATAAAGCCAAAGCCATTAAATCGGAACCAACAGCCACTTGAATACCCATTTCTTTACAAGTTTCAATGTAGGCTTTGTAATCGTTAGCCTCGCCATTAATATCAGGATATTGAATAACCGAACCAAAATAAGACTCATCTAATTTAGTGTTGGCAACTTTACCAATTACCACTTCTATGCCAATGGGCCCCGTGCGGGTTTTGATAACATCTATCACTTGCGGAAAACACGTTTCGCTTACAAATAACTTATGTACATTTGCCTTTTGTTTTTCGCGACTACGGTTATTATAAAACATAAACACGGCTTCGGCTGCGGCAGTGGCTTCATCTAACAAACTTGCATTCGCAATTGGCATGGCAGTTAAGTCCATTACCATCGTTTGGAAATTGAGGATGGCCTCTAAACGCCCTTGTGCAATTTCGGCTTGATAGGGCGTATAGGCGGTGTACCAACCTGGGTTTTCGAGTATATTACGTTGAATAACTGCGGGTAAAATGGTGTTATAGTATCCTAAACCAATGTAAGAACGAAACACTTTATTTTTTTTACCTAAGTCTCTTAAATGCTTATGGTATTGAAACTCAGTTAATGCTTTTCCTACAGCTAAAGGCTGCTTTAAACGGATAGAATCAGGCACGGTTTGCGAGATAAGAGCCTCTAAACTATCGGCGTTAATTTTTTTAAGCATGGCTTTAACCTCGTGCTCGCGAGGGCCGTTGTGGCGATTTACAAAATTGTCTGTTGCCATTCTAATAAATTAAATTTCAGTTAATAAAGTTACATAATTAAACACATGAACGAACGAATTGTTAATTAAAAATTCATCCTGTTAAGAACCAAAAAACTATCTTTAACGTTAATAATTGTAAATCTTAAAATAGGCGCAAAAAAACGGGAGTGGACGAGTTCATCGCAAGCCTAAAATCCTTCCAATAATTTATTTGTTGGGGTGGATAAAATAGTAAACAGTTATTTAGAATTAATAGTATGTTAAAGTTTGTATCACTGGTTAAGGTTGTTTTTTTAGGGATGTGTTTAAGCATGAGTATGAATGCACAAACCGTTAAAAAAGATACTATCTATTTGATGAATGGAAACGTCATCGAAGAAATGGTGTTAGATACCAGTTTAGGGGCGGTAACCATTAATCACCCATCTAAATTAAATAAAAGGCTGCATTTTGAAAACGATCAATTGTTTTCGGTGCATTACCATACTGGAATAAAACAACAGTATTATGTGCAAGATACCCTTCGCGGCAATTGGTTTACCCGCAACGAAATGTGGCTATACATGAAAGGCGAGAAGGATGCTAAAAAAGGTTTTAAGGCCCGCGGCGCACTTTTAGGTGCGGGTGCAGCGGGTTTAATTGGCGGCTTAACAGGTACATTTTTTGCACCCATTGCGCCTTATGGTTACATGGCATTGAGCGGCATAACTAAAGTTCGAATTAGGCATAACACGGTTAGTAATCCCAATTACTTAGAACACGACGCTTACATTTTAGGGTACGAACGTGTGGCGCGGCAAAAACGTCGCACGCAATCGCTATTAGGAGGAACCGTTGGATTGGTAGTTGGCTATATTTTATATGCAGCTTTACATCAATATTATCCCGAAACCGTTAATGTAGGATTTAATAAATAAAAATAATGGCGTATCAGAAAAAAATAGTGTTGTTAGGAAGTGGCGAATTGGGTAAAGAATTAGTGATAGCTTTGCAACGTTTGGGCCAGTATGTAATTGCTGTAGATAGTTATGCGGGTGCGCCCGCCATGCAAGTAGCGCACGAATATGAGGTTATTAATATGTTAGATGGAGCGGCTTTAGATGCTCTTATAAACAAACATCAACCGCATTTAATTGTCCCAGAAATAGAAGCCATACGCACCGAACGGTTTTACGATTACGAACAACAAGGCATAACCGTAGTGCCAAGTGCTAAAGCAGCCAATTTTACGATGAACCGCAAAGCCATACGCGATTTAGCAGCTAAAGACCTAGGATTAAAAACGGCTCAATATGAGTACGCCACCACACGCGAAACGTTTGAACAAGCCGTAAAAGTAATTGGTATCCCTTGCGTGGTAAAGCCTTTAATGAGCAGCAGTGGCAAAGGACAAAGTGTATTAAAGCACGAACGAGATATAGAAGCGGTGTGGCAATACGCCATGGATGGGTCGCGCGGCGATTATAAAGAAGTGATAGTAGAAGCATTTGTCCAGTTCCACACCGAAATTACCTTGTTAACGGTTACACAAAAAAACGGCATTACTTTGTTTTGCCCGCCGATAGGGCATCGGCAAGAGCGAGGCGATTACCAAGAAAGTTGGCAACCCTGCGCCATAAATGCTAAGGATTTAGAAGCCGCACAAGTAATGGCCCAAAAAGTAACAACCGCTTTAGGCGGAGCAGGCTTGTGGGGCGTGGAGTTTTTTTTAACTAACGAAGGGGTTTACTTTTCTGAATTGTCGCCACGCCCGCACGATACAGGCATGGTAACGTTAGCAGGCACACAAAATTTAAGCGAGTTTGAATTGCATGCCCGTGCTATTTTAGGCTTGCCCATTCCAGCAATTACACTAGAGCGTTGCGGGGCATCGGCTGTAGTTTTAGCAATTGAAACAAACGGCACACCTGATTATGAGGGTATAGAACAAGTATTGCAAGAATCACAAACCGATGTACGCCTTTTTAATAAACCAAGTATGCGCCCGTATCGCCGCATGGCGGTTGTTTTGTGTTACGAGGCATTGAGTGGCAATGCACAAACTGTTAAACAAAAAGCCATACAACTGGCATCTCTAATTAAACTTAAAACCCATGGTTCGTAAATTTTTAATACTCCTTTTTGTTGTGGGTTTAAACACGCTTTTGTTTTCGCAAAATGATTTGTTTGACACTAAATATGGAAGTACTGCCATGGCTTTATTACCCGTTAACGATTCGTTAACCGTTTACCAATGCCATGTAGAGCAAGCCACACAAACAACAATAACGCAAAGCGGACAAGTGCTAGAGGGGCAAAAGCAAAATTATACCATCTCCGAAAAATATGTGATTACCCGAAACGCAGAGGGCTATACATTAAATTATTACACAACGGCTTTAACCGTGTTTCCTAACCGAAAATTTTCGGGTTTAAAAAAAACAGAACGTAAATACTGGCAATTCAAATTAGAAAAACAATGTGGTTTAAATAAACACGATGTGTTGGTGTTTGCGGCTGCCGAAAAGTTGGGAAAAGAAACAACCGAGTACGATTTTGCGATAACGCAATACACAACTAATCAAGTTATTTTTAAAAGTAAAAAATTGATGCGTCAACTGGTGTTAGATACGCCAACCACCATTCATCAATCCTTACAATGTTTTAAGTAGAAATTTAAGATGTATAAACAACGTAGTTCATCTTTCTAAAAACTTAGTTTTAAATGTAATACCAATATCGGTTCTAAAAGATACAAGTTGAACCAGCATTATTTTTCTTTTAGGCGACGAAAAAATTATAGGCGTAGCAAGGCCTACGGGTATAATTTTTGAGGAAGTATAAGAGAAAAAGAAACTGGGTCAACGTATCTTTTAGAAATGATGTTGGTATTAGATGGAATTATGCAATAAAAATCTATCACGAGTCGAGGTATTAATTCTAAAGCACTACACTCTTCAAATGGGTATAAATTAAAAAAGCTGCCTTTGATGAAGACAGCTTTTTTAATTCTTAATTTATTTTTGAATTAGATGAGATCAACGCTGCGTTTAATAAAATTGGTTAAACCTTCTCCTTTTAATAAACCTTGGCTTAGTAAGGCTAAATCACTGGCTTGTTTGGCCAAAGCATTTTGTTTATCAGCATCTGTTTCATTTAAAATGCGAGCAATAAGCGGATGATTGGCATTCACCACTAAATTGTACATGTCGGGTAATTGACCATAGAAGCCCATAGCACCGCCGCCACCCATTTGGTTCATATCTTTCATACGGCGCATAAACTCAGGACGCGTAATTAGCATGGGCGCATCTTTTTCGGTTAAACTTTCGAATTGAACCGTAAATTGCTCTTTACTAATAGTGCCTTCAATAATAGGTTGCAATTGTTTTTGCTGGTCTTCGGTTAAATTACTAACGGTTGTTTCTTCTTTTCGAATAAGTTTATCAACAGTATCGCTATCTACTCGCACAAACTGCGCATCTTTTAATTTACTTTCGAGGTGATTGATGTAATGGGCATCTAACATGGTGTCAAAAATTAACACATCATACCCACGATTTTTGGCGGCATCAATATAAGCATGTTGCTCTAGTGCATTGGTGCTATACAAATAAACCGTTTTATTGTCTTTATCAATTTGATTACTATTAATTAAATTTTGGTATTCTTCGGCTGTAAAGTATTTGCCATCGGTGTTTTTGAATAGCGCAACTTTATTTATTTTATCATAAAACTTTTCATCGCTTAACATGCCGTACTGTACAAAAATTTTAATGTCATCCCATTTCTTTTCAAAATCGGCACGGTCTTTTTTAAATAAATCTTCGAGTTTTGAAGCAACTTTAGTTGTAATGTGCGAGGCTATTTTTTTCACATTGCCATCGGCTTGCAAATAGCTTCGGCTTACATTGAGCGGAATATCTGGACTATCAATTACTCCACGTAACAGCGTTAAAAAATCGGGTACAATATTTTCAACATTATCGGTTACAAATACTTGGTTGCAGTAAAGTTGAATGCGGTCTTTAGGCATTTCGAGTTTATTGCTCAATTTCGGGAAGTAGAGAATGCCTGTGAGGTTAAACGGGTAATCCACATTCAAATGAATATGAAATAACGGCTCATCGAATTGCATGGGATATAACTCGCGATAAAACGCTTTATAATCTTCGTCGCTTAAATCGGCTGGTTTTTTAGTCCAAGCTGGCGAAGGGTTATTGATAATATTATCTACTTCAATTTCGGTTTTTTTAGGCTCGCCTTTTTCATCTTTTTCGCCTTGGTCAGTCCACTCTTTTTTAGTGCCAAATTTAATTTCGACAGGTAAGAATTTACAATATTTTTTTAATAAGCCCTCTATTTTATGGTTTTCGAGGTATTCTTCGCAATCGTCGGCAATGTGAAGTACAATGTGAGTGCCGCGTTGCGTGTGCGTTTGGTTTTCTTCGATAGTGTATTCGGGGCTGCCATCGCATTCCCATCGCACGGCTTGGCTGCCTTCTTTATACGAAAGCGAAAAAATCTCAACTTTTTTGGCTACCATAAAGGCACTATAAAAACCTAAACCAAAATGACCAATTACTACATTTTTATCTACTTTATCTTTGTATTTGGTAACAAACTCTTCGGCACCGCTAAATGCAATTTGTGTAATATATTTTTCAATTTCTTCTTTGGTCATACCAATACCTTTATCTTTTATGGTAATGGTTTTTCCTACTTTGTCAATCTCCACTTCAATACTAACATTTTCAATATCGCCCGTAGGTTCGCCCATGCGTGATAGGGCTTTTAACTTTTGAGTCGCATCTACGGCGTTACTCACTAATTCTCGTAAAAAGATTTCGTTATCGCTATAAAGAAACTTTTTAATAATTGGAAAGATGTTTTCCGTTTGAACATTAATTTTTCCTGTTGAACTCATGTTAATTTATCTTAGATAAGTCTCCTGTGCAAATACAATACCAATATGCTAAATATGCCAAGTTGACAAAATAGATGTACATTAAAAGCAAATTGGCAGTATTAAAAGGCATTCAGCCACGAATAACAAATTAGTTTAATCATCTTGGCCAAGTAAAAAACTTTAGGAAAATACTGATTTATACCAATATCGGTTCTAAAAGATACAAGTTGAACCAGAATTATTTTTCTTTTAGGCGACGAAAAAATTATTTGCGTAGAAGGGCTACGGGGATAATTTTTGAGGAAGTATAAAGGAAAAAGAAACGGGGTCAACGTATCTTTTAGAAATGATGTTGGTATTAGACTAAATAATTTGTAATTTCCTGATTTTAAAAACAAAAAAAATGAAAATCTGTTTACCTCTTTTTATAATCTTCTTGCTTGGCTCAAATGCAATTTTTTCGCAAAAAATTTTAGATACGTTGAACATCGAAAACAACTATCGCGATATGAAATTATTAGATAGTAATGCCGATAATTTATTAGTGAAAAGTGAAATAGAGGATGGGATAACCCGTTACTTTGATGGGGCCTTGCAAGTTGAATTAAGTGGATTTAAAAATGTATTAGGGTTATTTGGGTATTCGTTAGATGGTCGTTATAAAACAGAACCAACTCCTTTAGTTGCGCCCGCTGCTGCTACTGTTGCGCCAGTTGCTGCGGCACCCACTAAAACCGTTGCGCCAACCAAAGCTTTTAAAATGATTGGTATTGCAGGAGTTAGTTACTGGCGTAAAAATGCGTTTTTAAATTTTGGTGGTCCCTCAGTAAAGTTTAATTATAAAAAAATGGGAGTTCAGTGCAGTTTTTTTCCTAGTTTACGCACTAATTTTGAAACACCAGTTATTTCAGTTACACCTTTACTAGGCGCAGGGGTAAGTATCTATTATAAAAAAATAGCACTCATTGCACCTTGTTATTACATTGCTAATAAAAATATTTGGGTGGTGTCTTATGGCTTGGGTTATACATTTTAAAAAAGTATAAAACAAAAATCTTATTTTAATTTTGATAGGAACTACAGAAGACGATAAATCGAAAAGCTATTTATTTTTTCTTCTTCTCAAATTGATTTAAAATTTCTGCATCACTTTTACCAAGTAAAGCCATAGCACCTTCGGCACTGTTGGCCCATTCTGTTTTAGGATAATCTTTTATAATTTGAAGGTAATAGCTACGGGCTTTATTTTCATCATTTAATTGAGCGGTCTCATCGTATAATTGTCCTAGTAAAAATAAAGCAGCTGCTTTATTCTTAAAATTAGGGTAGTTGGCAATACAAGTTTCTAATGCTATTTTCGATTGTTCGTAGTTTTGCAAAGATTGCGCCACTTGTGCGGTTTTAATCAAAAAAATAGGGCAAGCAGAATCTTGTTTACAGTACTGCGCAAAATCTAAGAAGGCTTTAATGGCGGCATTTCCAAGCGTTCTATCCAAGTTCATTTGTTTTAGCAGGGTACTATCCATTTTACGAGCATTGGTTTTTAAAACCAAACAATCGGTACTTACTGGGTTTTCAATAGCTTTATATTTTTCATTTACTAATGAGTCAGTAGCCTCTTTCGCATTTGCTGATGATGAGTGGGTTGAGCAATTACTCAACATCAACATAGAGCCTATTGCTAATATCCATTTATTCAACATTATTTTTTAGCGTTTGGGTTTATAATAACGGAGTTTATAATCGGCAGATGCTTTTCCATTGCTAATGTCGGCTAATTTACCAGATAACATTTTTCGTTTAAAAGGACTAATTTTATCAGTAAATAACTTACCTTCTAAATGGTCGTATTCATGTTGAATAACGCGGGCAATCATTCCATCAAATGTTTCGGTATGTTTGATAAATTCGTGGTCGTAGTACTCTAATTCTATTTTCGCCTGCCTATCCACATTTTCACGAATATTAGGTATGCTTAAACACCCTTCTTTAAATCCCCATTCTTCGCCGCTCTCGCTAATAACTCGGGGATTAATAAACACTTTTTTGAAATTTTTCATTTCGGCTAATTGTTCGGCTGTGAACTCAGGGTCGCCTTCTTCTGCTTCATCTTCCGAAAACGGTTCAGCATCTATGATAAATAAGCGTATGGATTTTCCAACTTGCGGTGCAGCCAAACCAACGCCTGAGGCTTCGTACATGGTTTCGAACATATTCTCTATTAACGCCTCTAAGTTGGGATACGTTTTATCTATTGGAGCGGCTATTTTTCGTAAAATAGGATCGCCATAAGCAACAATTGGAAGTATCATGTTTTTATCTACTATAGTTAGGTGCCTCGCGGGTAATAACCACATCGTGAGGATGACTTTCTTTAACGCCCGCCGCTGTTATACGAATAAAATTAGCCGTTTGAAGGGTTTTAATATCTTTAGAACCGCAATAGCCCATTCCAGCTTTTAAACCGCCTAATAATTGGTACATAATTTCGGATAGGCTGCCTTTATAGGGTACACGCCCACTAATACCTTCTGGAACCAATTTCTTAATATCGTCTTCCATATCTTGAAAGTAACGGTCTTTACTGCCTTTTTGCATGGCCTCTAAAGACCCCATGCCTCTGTATGATTTGAACTTGCGTCCTTCAAAAATAATGGTTTCACCAGGGCTTTCTTCGGTTCCTGCAAACATACCGCCCATCATTACTGTACCTGCCCCTGCTGCCAAGGCTTTCACAACATCGCCAGTAAATCGAATGCCTCCATCGGCAATAACAGGAATATCTTTACCTTTTAACGCATTGGCTACTTCTAAAATGGCAGTTAACTGCGGCACGCCTACTCCTGCAATAATACGTGTAGTACAAATAGATCCAGGACCAATACCAACTTTTACAGCGTCTGCTCCTGCTTTGTACAAATCTAAAGCTGCTTGAGCTGTGGCAATGTTTCCAACAACAACTTGTAAATTTTTATAGGCTTTTTTTACTTCTTTCAATTTTTCGATAACGCCCTTACTGTGTCCGTGAGCGGTATCAATAATAATGGCATCTACCCCCGCATTTACCAGCGCATTAACGCGCTCCATGGTATCGGCGGTAACACCAACCGCTGCGGCTACTCGTAAACGACCCATCTCATCTTTACACGCATTCGGACGTACTTTAATTTTTATAATGTCTTTGTAAGTAATTAGTCCAACCAATTTATGATTTTTGTCAACAATGGGGAGTTTTTCAATCTTGTGATTTTGTAGAATCTCTTCTGCTTTTTTAAGGTTAATGCCTTGTTGAGCCACAACTACTCTATCTTTAGGGGTCATAACCTTTAGAACAGATTTGTTCATCACTTTCTCGAAACGTAAATCGCGGTTGGTAACGATACCTACTAATTTAAAATGAGCATCTACAACAGGAATACCGCCAATTTTGTGTTCGGCCATCAAATCTAAAGCATCTTTAATAGACGCTTTTTCGTTTAACGTAACAGGGTCTAAAATCATCCCGCTTTCGCTACGTTTTACCTTCCGAACCTGAGCCGCTTGCTCTTCTATGCTCATGTTTTTATGAAGCACCCCAATGCCACCTTCTTGGGCAATGGCAATGGCCATTTTATGTTCTGTAACAGTATCCATAGCTGCCGAAACAATGGGTGCATTTAAACGGATCGTTCGGGTAAATTGCGAACTGGTATTAACATCGCGCGGTAAAACATCCGAGTAGGCTGGAACCAATAAAACATCATCGTAAGTGAGTCCTTCGTGAACAAACTTGTTTTTTAAATAATCAGAAGCCATTGGGTTAGAATTTTAGATTTAAAATTCGTGCAAAATTAACAAATAATCTGAATAAACGCAACTACCAAAATTAGGTTTAATAGAGATTAACTTAAAATTCGCCTTAAAGTTTTTAAGATTATCTTAACATCGGTTATTAAACCTGCCTCACCAATGTAGCGTTCGTTTAATTTTAGTTTAGTAGGCATCACTTCTTCAATATAAGTTTTTTCGGGATTGTTGGATTTGGCAAGCAATTCGTTTTCTTCAAAATAAGCTAAAGACGCATAGTCGGTTATACCGGGGCGAACTTGTAAAACTTTTTGTTGTTGTAAGGTGTATAAATCAACATACTTTTTTACCTCAGGTCGAGGACCAACTAAACTCATGTCGCCAAGCAAAACATTCAGTAGTTGAGGTAATTCATCCAATTTATATTTTCGTAAAAAATACCCAATCTTGGTTATACGCACATCGCGGCTTCCTACTGTTAGTAAACCACTTTTATCGGCATCAATACGCATGGATCTGTATTTATAAAGTTTAAAGAGTTTTCCATTTAAACCCACGCGTTCTTGTCGGTAAAATACACCGCCTTTGGAGCTAACAGATACGCAAACACCTATAACAATGAGTAAAGGCAAAAGTAATATTAACCCAAGGAATGACAGAACAATATCAAATAAGCGTTTTAGCACAACACTTTATCGAGAGCAATTTTAACTGCATTTACAACGTATTCAATTTGTTCATCCGTTAAGTCATAAAATACAGGTAAACTTATTTCGCGGCTATAATTAGTATAAGTAATAGGATAATTCATTACATCGTAGCCCAAACGCTTGTAAAAACTCATACCTGGAACAGGAATAAAATGTACATTAACGCTTACATCTTGGTTAAAAATTTCTTGCATAATAGCATCGCGTTGTGCTTCTGTTATGTTATTAACCCTAAGTGGATAAAGGTGATAACAGCTTTGAATACCTTGTTCGTGAAAAATGGGTAACTGTAAGCGTACATCAGTCTTCAGTAATTCTGAATACCGATTACAAATGTATTGACGTTTAACAAGTGTATCTGAATCGTAGCGTTCTAACTCAACTAATCCAATAGCTGCACTTAAGTCGGTCATATTACATTTATAACCTGCCTCAACAATATCGTAACGCCAATTTCCTTTTTGTGTTTTAGCTAAAGCATCTTTATTTTGTCCATGAAGAGTTTTTATACACAATTCACTATAAATAGCTGCATTGTCAAAAAGAGGTTCTTCAAAATTTAGAGCAACTGCGCCTCCTTCGGCTGTGGTTAAATTTTTTACTGCATGAAACGAAAAAACACTAACATCGCATAAACTACCTGTTTTTTTTTCATTAACCGAAGCCCCAAAACTATGTGCGGCATCGCTCAAAACCAATATTCGCCCAAGTTGATCTTGCCGTTCACTTGTTGCTCGAAACAGATGTTTGTATTTTACTGCTAAAGCATTTATAGCCTCAAAATCACAAGGAAATCCAGCAAAATCAACTGGCATTATCACTTTTGTTTTAGGCGTTATCGCTGCTTCGATAGCTTTGGGGTCAATATTAAAATTTTTGGCATTAACATCTACAAATACTGGCACTGCCCCACAATGTATGATAACATTGGCTGTTGCGCTGTAAGTATAGGCAGGTAAAATAACCTCATCACCTTCTGTAACACCAAACCATCGTAACATTATCTCAAGACCCGCAGTAGCACTATTTAAACATAAAGTAGTTTTGTTGCCGCAATAGGCAGTTATCTTTTTCTCAAACAATTTTGTTCTAGGGCCAGTAGTTATCCACCCGCTCTTGAGTGCTAAAATCACTTCATTACAAATGGTATCGTCAATGCGCGGTGGCGAAAAAGGTATCATGGTGCTGCAAAGATATAGAGAATTTAGTCCTAATTAAGATTTTATATTCTCAAAGATCATTTTTTCTTTTTTCGACCTTTGGGCAAACGTTTATATGTAGGTTCAGCTTCTGCTACTTGAAGTAGAGAATCTTCTTCTAATTCGTAAGGAGATACTTTAACATCAGTTAACTTGTAAATGGGAGATTGATGGCTTGTTTTGGGCGAGTTTTGGGCAAGTGAAATAGAAAACTGAATACCAAAAGCAAGTTGAACTTTAGCTATGAACTCTAAACTAATGGTTTTATCGGCTGTAAATAATTGACTAATAAAACTGGCAGAAACGCCTGTGCGTTTAGCGAGTTCTCTGCGGGTTAATTGATGGGCATCTAAGTAGATTTGAATTTCACTTAAAAAACGAGCCGATAAAACGTCGCGCTCTAACTCAATTTTATCCGTTTTCTTTTTTGGCCCAGAAACCAAAATGGCTAATTTATTCTTCAAAGTCGTATTCATAGCTTGCAATATTTTTTATTAGTGTTAATTCTTTTGAACTGTTCTTTTGGGTTTTCTTTTTTAGGTGTAATTCAGAGGCCACAATTACTATATAGTTTTGAGTAGCATGTTTCACTCTTTTACAGTAGATCCGATCATTTTCTTGACCTTTAAAAAACTTCATGGCATAAACATCTTTACACTCATCATTGATGTCTTCTTTGTCAAACACATCGGGTACTCGCAGGTTTTCCAAAATAATAGTTTTAATATAATTCCATTTTTTTTGGTGGCGTTGGTCTTGTTGAATGTAGTTAACAATGGCATCTATGTTTTTTTTATCTACATATATTGCTAAGTTTTTATTCCCCTCCAAATATACGGCTTTTCTTTTCATTTTTTAAGCTATAAGTTAATTTTTTTTCCAACTTTTCAATTTATCACCAAATTTAACATTTAAAAATACAACTTCAATAATTTCCTGATTTCTAATTTTTAGTAAAATTTACATTACACCCCCTAAAAAAGTTAATATTTATATAAAAAAAGTACTTTTTATAAAGTAGTACCCCTATATTTTTCACTAATTTTATAAAAAAAATAAAAAAATGAGTACAAAGCGTATTTTAGCCATGCAGGAAGTCATAAAACGTACTCCTGTAGAATCCACCCAACCTAAAAAACAAGTTAGCGAATATTACGGGGCTAACGTATTTGGAATTGATGCCATGCGCACTTTTTTAAGTGAAGAAGCCTTTAATGGCGTAAAAGAAGCCATGGAACAAGGTTCAACAATAGATCGTAAAATGGCTGACCAAGTTGCGGCTTGCATGAAAGCTTGGGCTCAAAGCAAAGGAGTTACGCATTATACGCATTGGTTTCAACCCTTAACAGGTACCACAGCCGAAAAACACGATGGCTTCTTCGAGCCTATTGGCGGTGGAAGAGCTATCGAACGGTTCAGTGGTTCTCAACTGGTACAACAAGAACCCGACGCTTCTTCGTTTCCGAATGGAGGAGTTCGCAGTACATTTGAGGCACGTGGTTATACGGCTTGGGATCCAACTTCTCCAGCTTTCATTTGGGGAAATACACTCTGCGTCCCAACAATTTTTATTTCTTACACAGGCGAATCTCTCGATTTTAAAACGCCATTAATCAAATCGCTTTCTGCCCTTGATAAAGCCGCAACCGAGGTTTGCCAATCTTATTTCGATAAAAATGTAACCAAAGTAATAGGCACCTTAGGTTGGGAACAAGAGTATTTTTTAATAGATGCAGCACTTTACAACATTCGTTACGATTTACAACAAACAGGTCGAACACTTTTTGGACACGCTTCTGCCAAAGGTCAACAATTAGAAGATCATTACTGGGGTTCAATTCCTGAGCGAGTTCTTGCCTACATGAAAGATTTTGAATTCGAAGCGCATCTTTTAGGTATCCCAGTTCGTACAAGACACAACGAAGTAGCTCCCGCTCAATTCGAATGCGCACCAGTGTTTGAAGAAATTAATATTGCTGTTGATCACAACCAATTACTAATGGATGTAATGGAAAAAGTGGCTATCCGCCATAACTTTCGCGTGTTAATGCACGAAAAACCTTATGCAGGCGTTAACGGAAGTGGAAAGCACAACAATTGGAGTTTAGCAACCAACACAGGTAAAAATTTATTATCCCCTGGAAAAACACCAAAAACTAATTTACAGTTCCTAACTTTCTTTATCAACAGCGTTAAAGCCGTTTACGAACACGCCGACCTCTTACGCGCATCAATAGCGAGTGCTAATAACGATCACCGCTTAGGAGCTAACGAGGCACCTCCTGCCATTATGAGTGTGTTCTTAGGCGAACAATTAAACAAAGTTCTCGACGATTTAGAAAAAAGTGTAGGAGATAAAAAATTGAGTCCAGAAGAAAAAACAGCTCTAAAACTTAACATCGGTAAAATACCCGAAATATTAATTGACAATACCGATCGCAATCGAACCTCTCCCTTTGCATTTACTGGCAATAAATTCGAGTTCCGAGCGGTTGGTTCTTCGGCCAATTGTGCCGGTGCCATGACGGTTTTAAATGCAATTATGGCTCAACAATTAATAACTTTTAAAAAGGATGTAGATGCTTTAATGAATACTAAAAAGCTCGAAAAAGATGATGCTATTTTTCAGATCTTAAAACGCTACATCGGCGAAAGTAAAAAAATTCGCTTCGAAGGAAATGGGTATGGCGATGCTTGGAAAAACGAAGCTAAAAAGCGGGGCTTAAATAATATGCCAACCACACCTAGCGCACTCGACGCCTATTTAGATAAAAAATCAATCCACCTATTCGAGAGTTTAAACATCCTCAATCACCGCGAACAAGAGGCTCGTTACGAAATCTATTTAGAAACCTACACAAAAAAAATCCAAATCGAAAGCCGCATTATTGCCGATATTGTAGATAATCAAATCATTCCAGTTTCTTTAAGTTACCAAAAAATACTTACCGATAATGTGGTCGGATTGAAACAGTTATTTGGGGCAACCGAGTTTAAAAAAGTAGCCAATACCCAACTAACCTTAATTCAAGAAATTAGCGAGAGGGTAACTATTATTAAGAAAGCTGCCGACGATATGACAGAAGAACGTAAAAAAGCGAATACCCTCGACTCTGCAAAAAAACAAGCACACGCCTATTGCGATAAGGTAAAACCATACTTTGATATAATACGCTACAACGTTGATAAACTCGAAAATATAGTAGATGATACCATGTGGCCATTGCCAAAGTATCGCGAAATGCTTTATTTAAGATAATGAGGATAAGAGTACAATTTATGAAACCCTATCAGTACTTTTACTGATGGGGTTTTTCACATAATATCAATAACGTATTTAACCTTTAATCAAAAGACTTTCTTTGCTTTTTTCCGAACTTTTTAAAATGGTGTTCTGTATTGGTTGATTTTATTGAACTAACACCAATATCGGTTCTAAAAGATACAAGTTGAACCAGAATTATTTTTCTTTTAGACGACGAAAAAATTATAGGCGTAGCAAGGCCTACGGGTATAATTTTTGAGGAAGTATTAGAGAAAAAGAAACTGGGTCAACGTATCTTTTAGAAATGATGTTGGTATAAGTGCGCAATTTATTATCCGAGATTATGCAATAGGAATCGTAGTGAGAGGCGAAAGCCCAATAAAACAGGTACTTTTTCGACTGAGGCATAGTGCTTCTATGGTGAAGGAGAAAAAGTAATGAAAAATATTATTTCCGTTACAACAACGTATTTCATAAAAATGCCGTTCAGTAAAAAGTAAAAAAACCCGAATGATTGACATTCGGGTTTTTGATTTTAATACCAGTTATACATTTAAAACAGCCTAATCTCTGCCGAAATTTTTGGACTATTTAGCAGGTGTAATTGAATGATTTAGAATTGGAAAACCTATAAAAACTAACAGTACTAGTTATTTAGCATAACAGGCATTACCAACATTAACACATCCTCACCTGGATTTGATTTTTGAGTAGGCAAAATAATACCCGCGCGGTTAGGTGCACTCATCTCAATGGTAATTTCATCACTTTCGAGGTTACTTACCATTTCAACTAAAAATTTTGAGTTAAACCCAATTTCCATATCTTCACCAATATAAGTGCAAACCAATTGTTCAGTTCCATCGTTCGCAAAATCTAAATCTTCGGCACTAACGGTTAAAGCACTACCTGCTACTTTTAAGCGAATTTGATGTGTGGCTTTATTGGCAAACACACTCACCCGTTTTAAAGCTCCTAAAAATAAGCTACGGTCAACCGTTAATTTATTTGGATTTACTTTTGGGATAACGGCTTCGTAATTGGGGTATTTACCATCTATGCGGCGACACACTAAATTGATGCTACCAAAACTATACAAGGCATTGGTTTTATTAAACTCGATCTTAACAGCATCATCAATGCCTGCCAATAAACTCTTTAAAACATTTAAAGGTTTTTTGGGCATAATGCAATCGGTTGCACCCGTAGATTTGGCATCGGTGCGCGTGTATCGCACTAGTTTATGAGCATCCGTGGCAACAAAGATAGAGCTATCTTCATTAAACTGACAATAAACGCCACTCATTACCGGACGTAAATCGTCGTTGCCAGTTGCAAAAATGGTTTTATTAATTGCCGCTAATAAAACATCGCTTTTAATAACGATAGACGATAGCGGTTCTAGTTTGGGAAGTTTAGGATACTCTTCGCCATTGTGCCCCGTTAACGTATAGTCGCCATTAGCTGTTTTTAATTTCACAGTTAACTTCGATTTTTCGACCATAAACGAAATGGGTTGCTCAGGCAAATTGGATAAAGCCTCTTGCAAGGTTTTGGCAGGAATGGCCAACGAACCACCTTCTGTAGCTTCTACCTTTAAACTGGTTGTTATGGTTGTTTCCATATCACTGGCCGATAGGGTTAACTCGCCTTTAGCAACTTCAAATAAAAAGCAATCTAAAATAGGAATGGTATTACTAGAGTTTAAAACGCCGCCGATAGATTTTAACTGTTTCAATAAAGCACCCGATGATACAACGAAATTCATAAATGTAATTATTAAGTAAACAAAATTACGCTTATGATAGGCTCTACTCTAACTGAATGTATTAGAGTTATAAGTTATTTTTTAACAGTACTTTTTGAAGTGAAATAATTAACGTTAATGAGTAATTTTCCGAAAACGTAATATTGTATCATGGCCCATTCTTGATCTTTTGCAAAACGCATGAAACACCGCTCGGGATCGTGCACATACGGGATATTTTCTTCGTTGGTTGAACCAGCCTCGGGCTTTCGATAATAGAACGAATAAATTTTAGAGATGTTGAAATTATCGGTTATGGTTAAACGAATGAAAGGTTTAGCAGAGCGAGCCAAAGAGTCGGCCAATTGTGGCACCGTTTTGGTAAACAAAGTTTCGTAAGATACATTTTGAAAGTAAGATAAATACTGCCGCATTTTAGCATTATCAAATGGAAGCGTATTTCCTTTCGCATCTAATAAACTAATGGCATTAATGGTTTTAAGTTGAATGGTAAATGAAGAGTCAGGACTCTCTAACCGCTCCATTTTTAATTGCCGAATTTGCGCCGGAACATAATTAATAACCAAGCGGTCGCGCCACTCTTCTTCAGAAGTAAAGTAACGCGTATTTAAAAATCCGACAAATCCTGGAATGTGAGTAACATAAGGTTCAGGATAATTTTCGCCTGTTTGTAAATTACTTAATATCATGTAAGACCCTTCGTTGTCGTAACTTTCGTGGCCCACATAATATTGCTTCACCAAATCTTCGCCACAATAAATTTCTATTTTTACAGCCTTGGCACTCATCAATTTTAAGGTACCAGGTTTTAACGATTTGGGTAAAGTGGTTTTAACTTCTACACGTTTAATGGTTTCTAATAAAATGCCAATGGCATCTTTTCGAGCGGTATATTTTCCGTTAACCAACCATTCTCTATCTTTTCGGGTAAGGCTTACTTTGCCACCATTTTTATCGGCCATAAAAATATGCGTAATTTTTGCAGTGTCTTCAAATTTAAAATTTTGAGCCTCTTTGTCAATACTCGCATTTTGGCCTTTTTTACGAAATACAAATACAGCCATTAAACATAGACTCAACAGCACTAGGATAGTGATAATAGATTTTTTATTCTTCATGTTAAAAAAAGTGGGAGAGTCGGGTTAATAAGTTATCCGCATCAATTACTCGAAGAACTTGGAGCTCTGAACTCGCTGCGCGCTTCAAATAATGAACTGGCTAAAACATTGTATCGTAAAGCAATTTCAAATCCACCTTGGTAGCGGCTAGCAGCTTTGTAAGACGATAAATTGAGGTCGTAAGATAAACCAACTGCAAAGTCTCCCATTTCGTAAGTTAATTTTGGAATTAATCCATCTTCCGAACGGTAAAACATACCAATACCAAAAGCATTTTCGGTTTTTTGCCCCGTTACCTTCGTTCCCATTTTTACGCGGTACTTCACAAAAGTTCCAGTAACGTATTGATACGCTTTTCCTTGACTTTGAAGCACAAACGCTGGCGTAATGCTAAATTTGGTGTCTTCAAAATCGAAATGAGACGTAAACATACCTACATAGCGCACGGGTAATTTGTAATTAGAACCTGGTCCAAACTCTTGGAGAGGACGGTTTATATGGTGTACGGCCATTCCTAGGCGAAAGGAACTAACATCGTCGTGGTCTTGATCGGTTTTTACTTTTTGATATTCGTAAGCAAACCCTGCACCTAAATCGGTAGTTGTGTAATTACGAAAGGCTACATTTTCTAAACTCGATTGTTGAGGGTCTATTTTATTGCCATCGTACTGAGAGGCATAAGTTAAGCGGTTAAAATTGGCACTAGTGATGTTAGGACCACCATATAAACCTAAACTCATGGCACTGCGTTTACTGGTTCTAATAATGCCCGATACGTTTATCAAAGCAATGGTATTGTTTAAATTAGCGGCACCCGCACGGTCGTTAAACAGCGTTAAGCCTAAGCCCACAAAACCCTTGCGTTTTTTAGATTTATAAAGTCCACCGTCTAAAGAAATGGCAATGGTATTAAAGGCATTGCCCATGCTGGCCCATTGTTGGCGATAATTGGCAATGGCTCTAAAATAACCATTATAAAATCCTGTATTGGCTGGGTTAAGAGCCACAGGGGTTTCATAAATTTGAGAGAAGTGCATATCTTGCGCCTTTGCCGATTTTGCAACTATCAATAAACTTATGCAGGAAATTAAAAATTTAGTTTTCATACGTGTGTTTCGTAAAAGCCTTTAGCGAATAAGTGTAACGTTTCCTTTTAAGACTTTGCTTTCGTTATAAGCATTTTTATAAGTAATTAAATAAGCATACACGCCCGTTTGCGAAGGACTACTTTGAAAGGTGCCATCCCAGCCGTTACGCGGATCGGTGCTTCGGTAAACTTCTTGACCCCAGCGGTTCCAAACACGAAACTCAAACTCTTTACTATAAATGGCTGGCCCAAGAGGCGAGAACGAGTCATTAACGCCATCGCCATTGGGAGTAAAGCCCGTTGGCATCGAAATATCGGTTTTTTTATCGGTAAACACAGCCACTACCTCATCGCCCGTTTGAAAACCAATGCTGATGGAATCAAGACTTAATGGACGGTTGTTTAATGGACTATGTACTTTTAATTCCCAATGGTCGAAAACGTATTGTGTATCTTTAGGAATGGCTTTAAAACTTAACGGCCCTTTGTAATATTCTGCAAAGTGATCGTATTTTTCGGGAATAATTGTGTTGATACGCACATCGCCTGCGCCTACAGGTTCAACCTTTACAATAAGTTGGTAGGGCCCTATTAAACCATAGCACCCGGGCTTTTTAAATTGATCTAAAATAAGACTACAACGTACACGTATGTTTTCTCGTAAAAGAGTATCTGTATTAAAATCAAAGGTATTAACCCCACTTGGGTGAACTTGTGCAATGTTGTACTTGAGTTCGTGGCGTGGTATTTCGGGGGCATAAAGTGTTTTAATGTAATTGAGGTGTTCGTACATTTTTTCGCAGCGGAAAGGTCCATTAATCAAATCTTGATATCGGTTAAGGTATTCTGTTCTAAAACCTGGGTTAAACGTAACAGAAAATGTTGGCGAACCCAATAAATGCTCTAAAAGTTTGGCATGTCCTTTTGTGCTAAAGTTTGTAAAGCTAGAGGCTGCCAATGTTGTGGTTTGTTGCACATAAATACAAGGACTGGTGAACATAAAATTGGGGAAGTCGTACGTTGTGAGGGCAGGATTGGTTAGCTTAGTAAGGGCACTGTTTTGACCCAAAATATTGGGCGCATTGGCCATAAAATAATGCCATTTATTGCCGGGTTTAGTGTTATCATATCCTTTGGCAAAGGCTACGTTGTAATCAAATAAATCGCTGTTTAACAAAAAGCTATTGTAAATCATATAATCCATGAAACTACTTTTATCTAAACGACTCATGGCTGTGGCGTAGTTAGCCGGATTGCTCATGGGACGTGTAGTTATAAAATTATAAACATCGTTTGTCCAAGTAGAACTGATAGACCCTGCTGCAAAACCGCCGATAAAATGGTGCAACAATAAATCTTGCTTATCTATGGGTTGTTTTTTGTAGGAATTGTTATAATACACATCGTAGTTTTCCATGATGTAATGGATGCCTCGGTAACGGCCGTTAACAAAAAGAATAATGGGTTTAGCGTGTAAGCCATTAACATCAATGTTATTTTTAATGGCGTAGGTTTGGGCAAACAAATCACGAATACCTGTTCCATTAGGTTCAAGTGTGTTGGCTGGTGCGGCTTCTATTCGCGAGTAGCTTTCAAAATCGCCCGCTTTTACTTGTATGGTTGGAAAGAAGGTTCGGGTAGATGCACCTAAGCCTACATCGTTAAACAAGGGGTATTCAATGGCACATCCAAAACCGCGTTCATCATCTAAGTTAACGGTAAAACCTTTTTGTTTTCGTATCCACGTTTCAAAATCTTGCTTCCCGTAGGCAGAGTAGCCTTCTGTTATTAATTTTTTATTCTCAAAATATTCGGCATGACCAATGGTGTTGGCTAAAGGAACTTGAAAAAAGTTGGTATCAATGGCAATAGATAAAACGCCAAAGCGGTCGGAGAGGAGTTGATCGTCGGGTTCACTAAAATAGGTATTGGTTTCGATAAAACTGGGCAGGGCGTTAATGGTGCTGGTGGCCTTTGGAAACGTTCTTGCTCGCCAAATTTCGGTACCTGTGCCATTGTTGCCCGATGGATATATAACGATAGGTACAGCCGAATTGGTGGCTGTAAACAAGGTAGAAGTTGGGCCACTTTGCAAGGGCACATCGCCGTTGGTGGTGTACCAAACTTCGTAATTATTGTAATCGCCATAATCGCCAATGGTGTTGGTGGCTGTTAAAATAATATCTATTTGTACCAAATTACCTGGATACCAACCTGGCGTTTGCGAAAAGGTGGGGGTTGGCGCATACAAATCAAATTTATTGGCTGCTGGCAATGTATTATTCGATAAACCAAAACTGGTTTGGTTGGTAAATACGTTCCACATAATATCTCCATCGGTTTTTCGCCCCCAAGTGTGATTGGCGGCATGTTGACGGATTTTGACAGAGTCGCGGATAACCCTTCCACTAGTATTATTATCCGTTAAAATAAGCCATTGCCCCTTGCATTGATCCAATGTAAAATTAGCGTGTATCTGGCCGTTAGAAACTTCGTTGCGCCCGCTTAGCCAAATGGTACGGATGCCATTAACGGCAATGGTAAAATTTGTTGGAAATTTCCATTTTAGAAGATTGTTAGGATCATTCGAGAGGTAATAATTGCTCAAGTTTAAACTAGAGGTAAACGGACAATAAATTTCTACCCAATCGGGGGTTTGCCCATAGTTATCGTTTTGTGCGGTTTGATTACTGGCTGAATACTCGTTAATTCTCAACGCTTGGGCGTGTAGGTCGTTCAATGAGAGGAGACACCCTATCATCCAAACTAATAACTTCATTTTTCGCATATCTTTTATAGCAAACGTGTTTAATTTCTTATGAATGGTAAATATAACGATAAGTTAGCAAACCTCAAATATTTACCTCATTTTGATAAATTTTGCAATGAAATGTTGAGCTATTTTTGTTTTTGCATGGTATATATGTTAAAACATCTCTATTTTTTTCTTTGTTAATATTTTGATTTAGGATGAAAAGAACGCTTGTTTATCAGAAGGAATACTCGCAAAAAGGTATGGCACGCAAAGGCGCAAAGACTCGCAAAGGAAGAAGTAATTGGATTGATAATGCTTAGGTTTAAGAATATATTTTTTAGGATAAAAGCGATAAATTGATTAGGACATTTGTCTATTAGTAGGGATGGCACGCAAAAAATATGGCACGCCAAGGCGCAAAGATTCGCAAAGGGAGAAGTGAATGAATGCTTAGTCTAAATTTTAAGACATTAGCCCCATTTAATTATTATTTTTCAGGATGAGGTATTCAAAAACTGGTGTAAAATGCCTGGTAATTAAAGGCGTAGCTGGCTTAAACACACACTAGATATTTACCCTGTCGAAAATTAGCAACGAAAACAGCACCAATTTTTATCAAAAGATTAGACTGAAATATATTTGAATTTAATAGCAGTCCATCGAATTAGATACTACTTGGTGTTGGGTCGTCTGTTTATTTTAAAACCTCTTTGAGGCGAGCGTGTCCGCTTCGACTTAAAGGTACTTTTGCCCCATTTTTTAAAATGGCGGTGTAATTGGCCTTATCGGGCGATTCGATGCGGGTAAGGTATTGTAGGTTTAAAATAAAGGAACGGTGTACTCTAATAAATTGTGCAGGGTTTAGTAAATCTTCATAATACGACATGGTTCGTTTTTTCAGAAAAAAAGTTTGCGAATTAAATATTTTCACGTAGTCGTCGTAAGCCTCAATGTGGCTCACCTCTTGAACTGGTAAAATCACCACTTGACTTCCTTCTTTTACAACAATACGGTGTTGTTCATCGAGGTGTTTGGGACTCGGTGCATTCATTAACTCATCTAGACGTTTTTGCGCTTGTGCGCTTGGATTTTGAAGCATCCATTTTTTTAGTGCTTGCTCGAAACGTTCTTCGCTAAAAGGCTTTAATAAATAATCAATGGCATGTTGCTCAAACGCTTTCAGTGCAAACTCATCAAAGGCAGTTGCAAAAATAACGGCGGGGCGTTGCTCTAACAACTCTAATAGTTCGAAGCCATTAATTTTGGGCATTTGTATATCTAAAAAAATCAAATCGGGTTTATGCTCTTGAATGGCTTTAATGCCTGCAAAGCCATCGTTACATTCGGCTACCACTTGAAAATTAGTATAAGGTTTTAAATACTCTTTAACCAAGCTGCGGGCCAAAGGTTCATCATCTATAAGTATTACTTTTATCATGTTGATTGGGGGTTAATGGCTAAACTATATTGTTGTGGAATACGAATGGTGCAGGTAAATGTATCGGCGTTACTTTCGACGTTTAATAAATCGGTTCTACCATAAATTAAAACCAAACGACGAGCCACCGCGCTTAATCCAAAACCTTCGCCATGCCGTTGTGTTGCTGTTTTAGAGTCGTACGGATTTTTAATTTCTAAAATTAACTCGTTTTGAATGAGTGTTGCGTTTAAAGTTATGAGCACCTCGTCTATCCTATCGTATAAGCCAAACTTGATGCTATTCTCTAACAAAGGTTGTAAAAGTAAAGGGGGTAATGTTGTTTGAGCGAGTTCGTTGGGTATTATTAAGTCGGTTTTTAGGCGATGTCCAAACCTTATTTTTTCGATGGATAAGTATAAGTTTAGCAAACTTAATTCTTCGCCTAAAGTTGTTAATTGGTTATCTTCTTTTTTAATAGTGCCTCTCAAAAAATCGGATAAGTTTTGTATCATGTTGCGGGCTAATTTAGGTTCGCTCACTACCAAGGCACTAATCGAATTGAGGCTGTTGAATAAAAAATGTGGCTGCAATTGTTGCCGTAATTTATTCAATTCGCTTTCTTTTAAAGTTTGCTGCATTTTCTCTTGCTGTAAGTTGGTTTCTTGTTCGGCTTTAAAGTAATACCACATCCACGTTAGCAAGGTAATTAACAAACAAAATAACAGCGTTATGCAAATTCGTAAATATAAATGCTGTAAAAAAAATACATCGTATGGTGCATCGTTGAGAATAAAATGAATAAGCCATTTTTCTTTAATGACGATGAGTGCTGTTAAAGCCAAGACCCAAGTTAAACGCTGGTACGCATTTTTTAAACCGACATTAACCACTCGAAAAACAAGGATAGTTAAAAACGAGTACGCACACAATAAACCACACGAAACACTGGCATCGGTAAAGGCGGCTCTAAAACTAATGCCGTAGTCTCTTAAAACAGATACTTGCACCAATAAACAGATACCCCAAGCTAAGGATAAGCCCATCATTAAACGTTGGCGCGATATAGATTTATTCATTAGCGGCGTATTCATTTATAAACTTAATATTTACCGTAAAGGAATTAAACTAGCACCAAATTCTTGGTTTGAATACCCATTCCTTTTTTAAGTACGGCATTAATGTAGTTATTTTTTTCTTCTACTTCAACTGTGTTTGAATAGACTTCTATGCCATCGGTAATGTCTCCGATACATACCATTTCTGATACATCAATAAATTGCCATTGCAGGTTATTAGAGGTGGTGTTACTAAAACTGACTTCTTCTGTTTTACCGATGCGTCGTATTTTAAAATAAGCCTCGTTGTCGTTATTGGCCTTAACCAGGCGAACTTGTTCATCGAACTGAGCACTTGCATGAGCGGCATTTGTTTCGATACTAAAAACTAATTTTGCGATATACCATTTCATTTTTTTAATTTTTGAAGAACGATTAATAACTTTTAATTTCTACTCCACCAAAAAATACATTTCCTTTTAACACAACTACTTTTTCATTTAAAAGTCCTGTGTTAGCGGGTATTGGTCGCTTATCTTCTAACCCCCCCATTACTGTTGTGATGTCTGATTTTATGCGCCAGTGTGCGGGTACTAATAATTTTACGCCACCGAATGTTACATTCAAGTCTATAATTGCTTCGCTTTGGATATCGCTTTGCATAAGGTCAACATCGGTTCCACCAAAAGTGGTATTTATATCGCCGCCTTTAAAATCTTTACTAACCACTCTTTTTTTTACACCTCCGAACACATTGTTAATGTTTAAATATTCATCGGTGGTATTAAAAACCGAGTTGTCGGGATTGGTATCTTGATTCCACTTGCCGCCTTTTCGGTATTGATAGCGTTGGTAGTAGTGGTAGCGGTTTTTAGGTTTAAAAATTAATACAGCCCCTACAATAATTAAAATAGCTGGAAAGGTATAAAATCTTAAATGAAGACCTGGTATTAACTCGGCCAATAAAAATAATGTACCAATACTAATTAAAATCAACCAGGTCGCGTTTTTAAAATTATGTTTAATGCCGCTAATGATTCCAATACCGATTAAAAGAGTTTGCCACGAAAACAACCATCGCGGTATATCGAGTACGCCGGCCTTATCGAACCAAAATAAAATTCCGGCAGTTATTAATAAGATACCGCCTATTGTGCGGCCTTTTCGGTGATTGCGTTCCCATTCTTGGAAACGGTTATCGTTTTGATAGCGTTCGTTGAGCGTTGTCATACTTTTAATTTTATTACTTGATTAGGGTACAAATATACTTTGCGCCTAATGCGTGTGCAAGTGTAAATAGGCTGTTGGAAAGGAACCGTCGGTGAATAGCACTAAACGTCGGTGAGTGGTTTTATTTGAGCAGTCTATTAACTATAAGTTGTTTTGGGTACTATAAAATGAAGGAGAAATAACTATTTATTTATATAACTAAAAGGGTTTGTACAACTTAAACCGTAATTTTAAGAAAGAAGTTCTTTAGAATAAAGTTTATAACTCGATTAAATAATAGACTACATTAAAAGTAGCACGCAAAGGCGCAGAGTTGGCAAAGGAAGGAATATCGAGAAAATAGCACGCAAAGGCGCAGAGGGAGCAAAGACGGAAATTAAATATTGCACTAAAGATAGCACGCAAAGATGTAGAGTTCGCAAATGGAGGAATATCGAGAAAATAGCACGCAAAGATGCAGAGGGCGCAAAGGCGGAAATTAAATTTTGAAAAAGGATTTCAGAATAGATCATTGCCTTTATTAAATACTATGATTTAAGTTAGATGGAATAGACAGTTGAGATCTGTTTCGTTCAGTAAAAAATACGCTTGGTTCAGTTTTTAAGTTGCGTATAAAGTGCCCCCTTATATTTGTTTGAGATTTAAAACGATTGGCTTATCGAGGAAAATAAGTTGTTTGTGAAATAAAAATTTAATTCTAAACTAAAAATGAAAAAAACGATAAAACATTTAATTTTAAGTACTATTACTTCGGTTGTGTTATTTACAGCCTGCGAAAAACCAGCGGATAGTAAAGATGTGAAACAAGATAAAATTTATGGCGAGTATGAACTTTTTTACGATAAAAATACCGATAAAACCTATGCCTCGGCTTGGTTTAAGTTTAACAGTGGTTCGGGTACACCGCTGCAGTTAAGTGCGCCCAGCGAAATCAAATTCAATAACGATGCCATTCCTTACGATCAGTTATTTGGGTACTACCGTAAAGAGTATGCCGGACAAATTACTTCAGGTACATTTAATTTTAAAGATGGAGATGGCACAACTTACGCTAATACCGTTGCTATCGCTAAAATGCTTACCAATCCGGTTATTGATACCATTCGCCGTGCAAGCGGTGCCTATACCTACGTTTGGACAGGTGATAGCTTAGTTACGGGCGAGTTGATTGGTTTAACCATTGGCAATGTGATTAATCCACTCAACTTTCAGGTGTTTTTACAAAATACGGTTACCTCTAAAAACATTATATTACCACTTACTCAATTGAACCAATTGCCTATTGGTATGAGTTACTGTCAATTAGATAGAGCGACAGAAAAAGCGGCTACTAATACTACTAGTGCGGGCGGGAAAATACGAGGTAAATACCGTGCTTTAAATAAAAACTTGTATGTAAAATAAATTGGGCTGGTCTATTGTTGGAAGGACAAGAACCGAACGTTATTTTACTGGTGTGTTTGTTGAGTTCATAAGCTTATTCTTAGATTATTATTTTTAATAAACTTATCAAATTCTTCTTTGAAAAGATTATAATAATTTGTTTGGTTAGTATTATGAGTATCGGCTGAGAAACATAATATTTTTTTAGTAAAAATTAAAGCAATACATCTTGGCACTTCCAATTTTTCATTTTTATAGTGTTCTTCACTAGTTAACAATTGAACTTCTTCAAGTACACCATAATTTCTTGTTATAATTTTTATGGATGGCATATCTAATCCTGCCATTATATTTCTAAGAGGTATAGAATTAAAAAAGCAAGGCGTTGATGTTTTTATAAAGTGAAGTACATTAACCGATAATTGTGAATCAAAATAACTACCCTCAAATGAAAATATATTAACAAATAAATCATTACCACAATAAATAACAACATTGGTATCTTGTAAGTAAACCTCATTATTATCCATGTTTAAACCAGATATATAAATATCAAAATGTTTTCCCTTCTTTTTTGCTATCTCATAAAGACATGAGTCAATACTTGAGTCCATAAATTAATCGTTTTAATATTTATTCTAGATAACTTACTGAAAACTTAAATCAGTTGAATGCTTGGAAGAAAGTTATAACCTTTGGTTTAAAGTCCTACTGTAACCACCCCAAAAATCGGACAGGTTGTAAATATACATAATTGCTTATAATTTAGTGGTGCTATCATTAAACGGAAGCGAGCTCTGCTGGAGAGCAACTTGCCAGGGATATTGATAAGCCA
>JAAFIL010000041.1:5446-32954 GCA_013297775.1 Bacteroidota bacterium | reverse complement strand
CAAAAGGGAGAACAATTTTCTGTATCCTGTTCGTGGTCTGTAACCGAAAAACTAGATTGTTTGGAAGCGAATGCATTACAATTGTCTTTGTCGTTGCAAGGCATTATTGCCAAAGCTAAAAGATAAAAACTAAAAAAAATCGTAAACAATTTCACGGCGTAAAAATAGTAAAAAATCAAATTATCATACAAGTGGGTTCAAAAAATTGGCTTTTTTTATTTGAAGTAATGGAAGGGTAAACTAAAATATATCAACAGCTATAGTTCATTTTTTGTACGTTAACTTTTTATTTTTTTGCTCAAGGCTTTTTGTTTATTGTCATTCGATAGGATTTGTAGGGTGGTTTACCTTTGCTGCTAATGCTTCGATGCTTTACGAACATACGCATAAATGTTTTATACTTTATTGGTTATAACATGGGTTAAGAGTTCCCTTGACCTAATACATTAGAGTAGAACCTTCCGTCTGCTAAAAAAGAAGTCAATAATTTTTATAAAGAATTGCACTACACGTAAAGTTGCGATGCAGTTATTTTTGCTAGATTGAATTTGCTTTCTTTAAATAATTTCTGAATGGTTCTGTTAGGATATAACTCTGTTCAATGATTTCTAAAAAATGGTCACTTTCAATTTCTTTTCTTGTTAAGTTATGCAATACAGTATAATTCTTATAACGTAAGTATTCAACAAATGGATGGTCTTTGGCATAACCTTGTGGGCTTGTTTTCAGTGGCTCAGTGAAATTTGATAGTCCACCGAAGAAAGTTTTGAACTTATTGTTTTCTAAAATATCCTTTAAGGTCTGTCCATCGAAATCAATAGCATCTCTTATATTTTTTAAGGTTTGTTTATCTGGATTATGATACCCGCAGCCTACAAAAGAGTTTTCTACCCCAACCGAAATGTGCAAAGGCGAAAACATATCTGTTTTATCCATTACAGAAAAAGTAAAAAAATCTTTGTAAATGGGTAAGTTTGGGTTATACATTCTATTGTTTGTAATTCTCGAAATACAATTTTTGGGGTCAAAACCACCGAAGTGTTCTTTGTCGTGTTTACACAACATTTTTAATAGTTCTTTTACTTCGTTTAGCCAACACTCTTTCGCAGCCGAATACCTTTCTCGGTTGCTATCCATCCATTCTTTACTATTGTTTTGACTTAGATCTTTTAAAAATTTTAATACAATTGTATTGTTCTTCATTTTATTATTTGTTAAGATTAAATAAATCGTATGATTGTTTTACAAATCTGAGAATGGTTTCATTAACCTCTTCCATTGTTGAAATCCTGATGTGATGTTCGTGCTGTTTACCATATTTTGCAACTTTAAAAACAGGAAGGTGTTGCCAAGGTTCTTTGAGGTAAAATTTAATATTCAAAACATTTTTCATGGGTTTAATAACTAAAAAAGTTTGCGTCTTAAAAAATACTACGCAGTTTTTCGTAGCACTAATCTCAATGTTGTCTATTTCAAACACGAAGGATAATATCTTGTCGAAAGCAAGCATCAATTCTTGGGATTTATTTTCAAAAAGATTATCAATATCTTGATTAATGCAACAATGCCATTGATTTGCATTTTTCAGAGTTCTTTCACATTTTGGACATTTCCAATTCATTATACGTTTTTTAACTAGATTCTATTCTAGCCTATTAAAAACCAAGAAAATCGTTTTTTGTTTGGATGCTGCACAAAGTATTTTCATTTTAAATAATCTTAGTCATTTCGTTGGCGTTTTTTATAACTTAGTACTACTCGACACCGAACTTAAGTCGAAGAATCACTTATCCCAATTTATCGGGAAAATTCTAAATCTGTGGGTTACTCTGCCTGATGCGGAGTTAGTGTCTTTGTTGTACAACTAAAAATTTTAACCAAAGAACAGAAAATGGAACTATTTATATTTTTAAATTACTGATTTTCAATTGTAATTAAATTTAGAGGTTCGTAAGAATATTACTTTTATTACTTTGTTCTAATTGTGTCTTAGCTAATCGTATTAAGCAACATTTATTTTTGTCTTAACTAGACCAAGAATTGCTTTTGTTCTGAGTCTGTCATAAAGTATCTTTTAGGAATTATAATTGCCATATTTGTGTCAATGTGTAAGTAGAATACACTTTTTCCTTCGTCTATACTCTTTACCTTCTTCCTTTTCAGGTCCGTTGTTTAGATTCGGTTGTTTTACAAATTATTTCGTTGTCATTAAAGTATAGAGCCTTTTTACCCAAGAGTGTCCCGTCGTCTTTTAGAATATTTTTTGTTCTTTTTAATTACATAGTAATCATGAAGACATAAAGGAGAGCGCCTATTGATGAGGATAATACAGTTGCAATTAAGTTGAAGGCATTTTTATTTAGATACCATTCAAGAATTCATCTTATCAAGATGCCCGTTACGATTGTCCGAGTTAATCTTGTCTTAACGAAATAGTGTTTATTGAAGTCAGAGTAGTCCGGTCTATTTATTTCAATTTCTATTGTCATACTAAATGCTACCTAATACCAACGTCATTTCTAAAAGATACAAGTTGACCCAGTTTCTTTTTCTCTTATACTTCCTCAAAAATTATACCCGTAGGCCTTGCTACGCCTATAATTTTTTCGTCGCCTAAAAGAAAAATAATTCTGGTTCAACTTGTATCTTTTAGAACCGATATTGGTATAAGGATTTGGAGCTACTTACAATTTTTTATAATATTTAAGTTATACATTTGGGCACTCACTCACAAAAAATTGCAAGTAGTTACTGTTACTAAATTAAGGAGTCTGTAAAGTTTGAGCCTTATTTACTTATCCACTTAAATAATTGGTAAAAATGCACCAGTACTTTTTTCTTCAAACCTACAATTTAAGGTCTCGACAATTTCATGTGGGTCAGCAATAAAATGAGTGATTACAATGTACGTCCTGTCATTTAAAATAAACCAAACGTATGAATAGTCATCGCACATTGATGTTCTTGAACGTTTAGAAAAGGTAACCTGACAACGGAAAATTTCGTCGCGATTAAATTTTATTTTTTTAGAACCTTTGATGTAAATTAAGTCATGATTTTTTTTGTCAATAATTACTTTAGCATTTGCATTTTTCAGGTAATAGGTCAAATGGACGATGATTGGTATTGGCCAAGTGAAAGTAAATAAAAGAAGTATCCATTTCGGAAAAGTAGGCTCTTGATACGCTATGATAAAGTAACTAACGAAAAGTAAGAGCGTAAGGAGAAAATTAAAACTGAACAATGGTCGAAGGCTTGGTGTGAAAATAAATTCAATATTTTTCGGCGATTTTTTGTCAGATGTTTTTTTTTCAATTGGCTTAGGTATGTCTTTAAGTTTTATATACTGTTCTAAAACATTGTCGAAAAAGAATTCAATTATTTCTTCGGGGGTATAGTTCTTTTTCTCAAAATTACTTGAAAGGTAAAAGTCAGAAAATTTGTTCGTCGTTAGGTTTTTATACTCAACTTCGTAACCCTTATTACTTGTCGAGGATATGATTAATTGTCGTTTATCGTCTGAGTCGAAAATAATTTTTGGAATCGTTGGATTATCGTCGCGTCTTTTATAGTCGTCTATTTCTTTGTCCCATGGAAATAATTGAAATTCTTCGACCGCTTTTTCTTTGACGATTATCTCTTTTTCCTTGAACTCGTCAGCGTAATTTTCGGAGAGTTGCATTTTCCAAGTATATGTCGTCATTTTATCTATCGTAATGTCTGTATGGTTCTTGGAGTTCTTATAGGTTATAAAGGAACGCAGACGTACTTTTTAATCTTACTGTATCTATACCCACAAAACTTTACGTTGAAGATACACGGTTTTTAGCGAGCTGCAAAATGATTTCCCGAAGAGACTGCTTATATGTACGCAAGCAATGACTAAGCCTGCCAACTTACGTTATTTGCCGTTATAAGTAGTGTACAAAATAAGTAAGGTCTTAGCTTAAATTTTTTAACCGATTATTTTTTTGAAACGAATGATCCATCTTCATTAATTTTGTAAACACATTCAGGACTCTCTTTCATGCCAATACCCACAACCTTGCTTAGATAAAAGTAAATTGTTTTTGTATTCTTGTTATAAATCGCATAACCATTATGTGTTGTTACAAATTCAAGTGATTCATTGTTTTCTATTTTTTTCCACTAGTTAAACTAAAAATGGCGACTGCGGCTAAAAAGCCAAGTAGAAGAGATTTTTTGTCAATTGTTTTCATGTTTATATTGTTTAAATTAATTTATCAATTAATAAACTATTGATAATATTTCTGAAGAATGTTGGTTGAAATCTTGTCTTAGTAAATTTACTACAACTTTTAAATCTAAAGGCATGTTATCCGTTTTAATAAATGACTTACAATGTTTTGGAGCCCGACGTTCGTCCCGCCGACCCTGTGTTTATCCGATAAAAATTAAGCGCAGCCAATTATTTTAAAACTAAAGGCTAACGTCTAAGTTACTATTAAAAGTAGTGTTCTTAATAACTACAATATAAATACAACGATTACTCAAAATTTTAGTTCTGATCTTTTTTATAGAAATAATTTTATTTCTATTTTGGTTCTATTTTGAATAGTGTTGTTGAGTCAATATTGTGATCGTCTATGGTTGTTGCTTCACCCGAACCAATTAGTTTAAAAGGCATATAGTCAATGTATTCCTTGGTTGTTGTAAAAAAGTCTAGTCCATATTTTTGCGTGCCTTTATAAGTAACAAAATTATTTATCAAATATTTACCTTCACAATATTTCATAAGTAATTCGTTAACTTGTTTTAAATCTTGTAATATCATCCAGGTAATGTCCGCTAATAAAATACAATCGTAGTCTTTTAAATTTTCAATTTGATGTAGTTGATTTATATTCCCAACTTCAAAATTCAAATGGGGAAATTTTTGCTCAGCCTTTCTTATCGCTGTATCAGATATATCAATTGATTTAGGTACGATTCCAGTTTCTTTATATATCCAATCTGCATAATATCCTAACCCACATCCATACTCGATAATGGATTTAATTCCATAACGTTTGATATTCATAATAGCTAAAGTTCTGCTATAACGATTAGGTTGTTCCGATTGCATCCACGGATCTTCGACCGCTTGATACATGTCTTCAAATCTTCCAATAAATTTCCCATCTTTAATCACATAATCATGATAATTTGCCATATTGTTTGTACTTAACTAAAGCGTATTAATTAATTTATATTTTATTAAGCTGCTACACTACTTCTAAATGTTTGTAAGCAGATGCCGGCGGTCTTTTGAAAATTCATTGGTCTGCCCGCATACAACTTAAATACGAATATAAATATTTTTTTGTGTAGGCAAAATAAAAAATTATCCCGATTTATCGGGGCAATAATTTAAGCTGAAGCCCCTTGTTATCTGGTTGTTTAAGATTACTTGGTGTTAGCTAAAGTATTTCAAATTTTAAGCCCAATTACACAAACGTCGTCAACTTGCTCTAAGTCATTTTTCTAGTTCTGAAATGTTTTTTCGACGATATATGCTTACTTCTACGTCTTGAGTTGCCCTCTAGATAACCGTACCAGCTAATGTCAATACAATTTCATTTACATTTTGAGTATGATGGTCGGCACGGCTCATAACTTCATTAATGTATTCGTTAAGTAGTGTCAGCGTTGTAATTGTTAAAGCCATATTCGTGTTTTTAAATAGTCAATAAAAAGGTGGGGAGTGGGGGACTCGAACCCCCAGCTCTCAACCCTGAATTCAGATTAAGTTAATTGTTGTTCCCAATGTCTTATAGTATGGAGTATGGAAACCGTTCTCCCCGTGAGAGCTACCCCAACTACTACACTTTTGATTTTGTCTATCATAGTCGTCAAGTTTTGAATTATTATCATTGTTACCAACGAGAAGAACGTCAATACTCCAACTAAGGACATTGTAAACTCAACAGTCAATGTATCCTTTAAACTCAGGCTCTTTTGTCCTGTTTTCAGGACGATATTTTCAATGAACGAGGTTTATTTAGCCCTACAGCTAACGGTTTCTGGCTTAGCGTAGTGGCGATTTTCACCACAAGTGTTGATGCGGAGAACCAAACTTTGATTAACCACAAATGTGTCTGCGGAGCACTGTACCGACACTTTTGCCAAACCCGTGTTATCAAATTTCGTTTACTGTCAATATGCTCGGGTTTTAAGTTTAATAATTCGCCACACCGCAAACCACAACTATATATTAAACTTAACATGGCTTTGTGCTTCAGATTGGTTAATGATGAAAGTATTAATTTCACCTCTTCTTTACTTAATACATTCGGTAAAGTTTTTTCGCGCTTGGGGCGGTAAAGTAAGTCTAATTGCAAATGGTTATTTTCTATTATTTTATAAAATAGTTTTACAGCATTGATTATTTGATTTTGAAATGAACTCGATAACTTTTCTGCCAGAATATATTCGGTATTAAAGTTAACAACATCTGTATTATTTATTTCGTGAATGGATTTTGTGTGATAATATTTTAAAACTAATTGTAAGGCTTCGGTATATGTTTTAATAGTACTTTTATTGTAACGTCTGGTAAGCATCCATTTTTCAAATTCTATAATTTTTGTTTTTTTCAACTCGCACAGTTCTATAGCTTGTGGTTGATTAGGCTCTTTATTTAACATAATTTGATTAGCAATAGGCTTCTCTTTTATTTGTAATAAAGCCGTATAGTCCACATACATACTATGTTTTAGTAATAAGAATAGTTGCGAGTGAATGTTGTACGTGTGTGGTAAATACCAACTACTATGCGTTTTGCTCCATCTTAAGTTTGTTTTTTGCCTCAATAAATTTATAACTTCATCGTTTTTTTGAAATTGTAATTTAACGATTACCTGTTCCTTGTGCGTTGCAGGTATTAACTTTAGTAGTGGTAAATTCATAAAATCAAATCTACTATTTTTGATAGTTGATTAATGCTATATCTTGTAGTAAGTTAAAGGATAAAACTTTTTAGTTGTTAACTTAGTATTTTAAGATCTTTTTATTTAAAGCTTCGCCACCTCATACCAATATTGGTTCTAAAAGATACAAGTTGAACCAGAATTATTTTTCTTTTAGGCGACGAAAAAATTATAGGCGTAGCAAGGCCTACGGGTATAATTTTTGAGGAAGTATAAGAGAAAAAGAAACTGGGTCAACGTATCTTTTAGAAATGATGTTGGTATCAGCCACACCTAGTTTTACGCATTTAAAATTTCGAGTTCTTTCTATAAAAACAAAAACTAAAGTATCTGATTCATATTCTTACGTTTTACCTCGTCGTTTTAAATTTTCGTATTTAGTTATGATAAAAACACCAAAAATTGAATTTAGCCAAATTAAATTGCTTGTGAAATCGTTACTTTTGAAAAATTTAAAATTTAGCAATAGGCTTTTACCTATCAAGGTAATTAAAAGTAATAGTAAATCCGGTATCTAACTAAACTTCGATTTAATTTCCTAGGTATTTGTTAGCGCGTTAGGTAGAATTATTTTTTCTTTACAAACTTTACCCAAGTCTTAGCGCATCATATTTTATTTAAAAAGACTTCTAATCTAATTATCATTTATTCTTAAAGAATCGTTTATTAAAATCTGAATTTGAGAATAGTGATGTTAGAAAATATAGGCTGTAAAGTCCAATTCGTATTACTATTTTTCTCTCAGAGGTACAAAGTGCCCACCAAAAATATGCGCTATGTAAATAGTCTGTTCGCCATTACCTAAAGTACTTGCTTGCAAAAGAGAGTAATCCAGTACTGCTAATCTAGCTACCCGAATACGCAAGTTTAATCCAACAGCCAAGGCTCTCATATCTGCTTCGTTAGCCCATTCACCCGGATTAAGAACTTCGGCACGTGCCCCATTGTCTCTTGCGAGTTGACGTAATTCTTGCACCGATCTGCCACCATGAGCACCCAAGGCAATGATGGTGCTGTAAAAACAATCCCCATCACTTGCAATTTCATCGGGTCTAAAATGTAGTTGGTGATCATCAAGCATAACAGACCTTTCTTCAGATTGACCCTCGAACATAAACATTGGTTCGTTCTCTTGTTCTGAATCATCACTATCGTCATAGTAACCAGGTTTATCAAGCTTTTTAAGCCTAGCTTGCCGATACTTCTTACGGCGGTTTTTCATACCTAGAAAACGTTCGTACTGCTTGGATTTGAGTGATTCTTTTTTAACGTAGCGTTCTGCTGGGAAAGATTTTACAATAATACCTGCCTCTCGTAAAATATTGCGTGCTTCAATAAATTCTTCAACAGTAGAACCATAAGGATTGGCATACCGAATAACCAGTATCCCTTTTTTCCAGTACTTCTTCACCCAATTTGCCAAACGAGTGGCGCAGCGGCTACAAGGACTATTGTTGATGGTAAAGTAAATTACACCACGTGATGGTTTAAGTTTACCTGACTCTAGGTACTCATTGAGGTGTTCAATAATCTCATCTTCGGCATGAATCTTAGCACTGCGTTGCGTGGCATTGCGTAGTGGGAGTTTACCATACAATCCACTATCAACATAACCTCTGGCCCTGGTACGGGTTGTGAAACCAAAATCGTTTAATTCAGATGATTTAGAAGGCATGGTAATAGTAGGGTCTCCACCCGAACTGGTAACAGGTATAGGTATTTGTTTCTCAATTTTACCTAGGCTTATTTTAACATCAGCAAGCGACCAAATATCTTCTTGAGATTCAATTTCATCAATAAGTGCTTCGGGATTAGGCAAGCGAGGATAAAGCTGTTTAATAGCAATAATTAATTCTTCTTTATTGCTTACTGGACCGAGTACTTTAGATTGTGTTTTGTAATTAATTTTGGCTTGTATTAAGTCTTTATTTGCAATTGTTTCTAATTGCGTTTTGCGTGCCGTTGGAGCTATTTTTAATTGCACTGAAGATGGCTTTGTTTTGGCTTGAATTAAATCATTTTGTGTGTTAGATGCACCAATCCCTAGCGCACGTTCGCCCATTAAATCGGCTTCGGCTTCTAGCCCTAAATCGTCATTAATCTTCACGTGTTCTTTCATTTGTAGGGTAGGTTTTACCCTTCCTTGCTTTTGTTGAACCACATGCCAAGCTTCGTGAGGTAAGTGTTTCTCTTGCCCCGAGGCTAAGTGAATGTCTGTTCCTTGTGCGTAGGCGTGCGCTTGGAGTTGTGCGGGTTTTTCGGAATTATAATGTACTGTCACATCGTCTAAGGACAAACCAGAGAGGCGCTCGACACCCGTTTTTAGTGTTTGAGGTAAACCTGTGTTATTTTTCTTTTTTTGAAGAGGTTTACTTATTTTTTCCTCTAAATGTTCTTTTTGTTGCAAAGGTTTTGAGGTTAATAGATTGGCCATAAATTGATATGCCTCCAACTGTTTTACCTTGGCACTATTTTTTATGTCGTCTTGTAATTTTAGTTGTGCAATTGCTTGTGGACGGTTATCTGTAAAGTGTGCAGTAGATTTAGGTAAATTTTGTTCGATTGAAACTGATTTTGGTATTAACTGGTTTTTATCTTCTAATGTTTTTTTAACTTGAAATCGCATAGCACGTTATTGTTTTTTAATAAAATGAATAGTTACCTATTTGTATGGCAGTTAATTTTATTGGTAAAACTAAATTAATTATTTGATTGAGATTATGCAAATACAATTAAGGTTTTGTAAATTATCTCTTCGTATTACTCCGTTTTAATTCCTATTTAAAAGGATGTGATTCGCAGTTTAAATAAATAATATACTTCACCAATATAGCACTAGGTCTCCATCGAAAAGTGCCTATTTTATTGGGCTTTCGCTACTCATTACTATTCTTATCGCATAGCCTCAGTTTAACACGGCATTAAAAAACATCCACATCTGCAAACTGAAATTTTAATTTACTTAAATCCATCTCTCCTGTTAAATCATACACACAAACTGGAAAGCCCGCCTGTGCAGGAACTATTTTTGAAAATAGCGCATCAAGTTCGTTATGGGGCGAAACCAAGTATGTAAACGATTTTGAATTATACTTTTTTGACACAACGTCTAAAATGATGTGAAGACTATTTTCAGTTGTCATGTTTATAGCACCTAGCCACGCTTTTCTTGAATCGCTTATCCAAACGGCGTAATTACCATTTTCAAAAATAAAGTTGGGATTATATTTTTTATAGTTCAAATAACAATCTTCATAGATGATACCATCGTATCCAAGTTCTAATAAATTGTTTGTGATAAGTCCGTGTTGTTTTTCAAAATTAAATTGCCAAAATTTTCTTGTAATTTTTTTGAGAATACTATCCTTACTCTTTATCAAATAACTATTCATAGTGTGTAAATGCGTAAAACCTAATTTATTTACTACTAAATGAAAAGAATCTTGATTGGGAAATACAAAAAGTAATTTAATCAAATGGGTATTAGCGGTACTCAATATCTTTTTTAATAACAACTCAAACAAGCCTTTATGTCGGTGTTGAATATCAATCATGGCATCTACTAACTGAGCCCCCATAATTGTTTTACCTGTGATGGATAAGTTTACTGGTATAACTCCCACAAACCCAATCGCGTTGCCTTCGAAGAGTGCAAAGTAACCAAATGCCTCTGCACCAATATAATCGGTCTTGTATTTATTTTCATAATACAGAGGCGATCTTTTTTTACGATATACTTTAGTATAAAGCTCATCCATAAAAGATAAATTACTTTTAGTTAATTTTTCGATTTGATAATTACTCATACTTACCTTTAGCAATGTAATACAATTGACGAATGGGAGACACAAAAGGGTTTAATTGAAAACGGTTAACACTAATTTTTTTATGATCTTCGCTGTGTATTATTTCGGTTCCAAATAAATATTTAATACGTTTGTTAGCACATATATCTAATACCGCTTGATTGTATTCGCCATAAGGAAATGCAAACGGAATCTCCTCTTTGCCTGTAATACGCTTTAAATAGCCGACTGAATCGTTTATCTCTTCTACTAAAGAATCGGTATTGCTATCCGTTAAACTTAAATGATTTTTACTGTGCGAACCAATAGTAAACAAGTCGTGAGCAGCTATCGCTTTTATCATTGGCTCGGTCATCAACTCAAAAAAGCAGGCATCATTTTTATAATCGCTACTAATGTCTGATTCAAAAAGTTGTTCTATAACACTGTTCCTTTTTTCTAAATTGGCATAATGGTATTTTTTTGCAAGTTGTTTGTTGTTGTGGTTAACATATCTAAAGTTAGAATATACTTTTGTCTTAACGTATTCTTCGTTATGGATGATAATCGCATTCTTACCATAATAAGGGAGAATGTCTAACATATCATTAAATAGATAAGGTAATTTATTTAAGTGGCAAGTTGTTACAAAAAAAACAGCAGGAATATTTTGTTTTAATAGAAAAGGGTAAGCATAATCAAAATTATTTTTATAGCCATCATCAAAACTTATTAAAATATTTAATTTTGAAGACACTAAATTATTTGAAATAAAATCAGTGTAAGAAATTAAATGACAGTATTTTTTTAGGAGTAAAATAATTGCTTCAAAATGAATTTTTGTGATAAAACGCGAATTGAATTTTTGCGGATTATCCTCCATAATACCATGAAATACAATGACTCTTACGCCCTTCTGATTTTTAATTAACGCAGGAATTATTTTGAAGTAATTGAATAAAAGATCTATTACAAGTCCAATTAGTTTGTATTTAATTTTTGCTACTATTTTTTTTAGTTTAAATACAAGCATTGTATTATTTAATTTTTTGTATTAAATAATTAGGGGCTTTATCTATCACTTTAAACATTTTATCTTGTTTAATTTCGTCCATCATTTTTGCACTTCCAAAATTCATAGCGTCTGCCGAATCATCCAAAAGTATGTATCCACCAAGCACTAAATGTTTTGAAACATTATTAAAATCATCTTTTGCTACTTCGTAAGCGTGTCCGCCATCAATATAGGCAAAGCTTATAAGGCCGCCAAGAGTTATAGAATTTCCAAAAACATCTATTAAGGATTCTTTACTATTCCATTTCTCAAAAAAATCTTTAGAAAATAGGTGAAACGAATGTGGTAATTTACTTCCACATAAAAATAAAGTTGCATTTATAAACGATTGTTTCATATAAGTAGAATAGTCCGCTCTGCTTATGTCGTTTCGTCCATCTATCGTTTTATCAATTACACCTTTGTGATCGTGATAGCCTTCGTACAGCCAAGCATCACAATTAAATAATAAATTATTTTTTTGATGTTTTTTTAGTAAGTAAGCTATCAAATTCGTTGACAAGCCGCCGTAAGAACCAATTTCTAAAACGCAACCTTCGTTTGGCATATTTTGAATAGCAAAATCCATTAATTTGATATTTCCTGCCATTAACATTCCCTCACCTATTACTAAATAGCGTAAACGTTTAATAAAGTCATCTTCAATATACTTGTTTTTGGCAAGTAGTTTATTAAGGTATTTCATTTTTTTAGTAATTATAAGTTATACTATTAGTAATAAGCATAAACGTCCACTTAATTATTTATGAAGGTAAATCTATGAAATATATAAGATAAGTAATCAATACCTTTTACATCTTCTGATACTTTTTTTAGAAAATGATATGAATAGTTATTCTTGAAAAATTCTTAGATTTGATTTTAAGCATGATAAGCAAAACTCTTGTAATACTTAGTCCATGCTTTAAAAAACCGTTTTATAACACACTCTCTCTTATACGCTTTTAATTTTGTGAATAAACTAATTTCATGTTGAGATAAATTCATTTTTTTAAGATAATGTACTGCTAAACTATTATACCCAAGCCAGCTGAGTATGGTAGCGTTTTTTATACATCTACTATTCGATATATTTATTGTATTTAATATATAAATGGCATCACCACAAGGCGCGTGCCTCCAACTGTTAGCTTTATTAGCATTGTTTTTATGTCTAATTAAATCCACCATTTCAAAATCATGATTTCTTAAATAAATATCAATATCTGAAAAAAAAGGCTGATTTTTATAAATTAGTACTATTGGTACTTCAACTTTAATAATATGAATTTTTTTTTGCTTTAATAAATTTTCTGCCCCTCTTAAAATATTCAATTCTGTGCCCTGTGTATCTAATTTTAAATAGTCAATTTCATAATTACCATTATTAGTATAATCGTCTAAAGACATACACTTAATTGAAGTTTCATCTAATTTAACTACCGCTTTTTTCCAAGTATCAAACTCTAAGTAAGTACCAAAATTTTTTTCATAGTTTTCTAAATCGACTTCTAACAAACTGCTCATAGCCGCATGTTTAGTTAAGTTAAATTTATAATTTTGAGTTTTTTGAGCTAAGCCAAAATTATTTATAACAACGTGTTTAAATTTTTGTATGTTAAATTTTTCTTTTAATACATTACATTCTAAATTGTTAGGTTCAAATGCGTGAAGGTGAATAAGTTCTTTTAATTCACTTATATACTCAATATTATCTTTTGCTCCAACGTCAATCATTACTAAATCAATTATACTAAATTTATTGAGTAATTTTTTTAAATCATTAATATGTTTGTTATTTACCATTATTTCATTTATCAGTTTAAATGAATCAAAAAAGATTAATTTAAACCTTTGGAATATCTTTACTAAGATAAACTTTTTACAACTTAATTAGCGTTATTTGTAAATATAGGTCGTATTTATTTTTGAAAAATCCTTAGATTTGATTTTAAGCATGATAAGCAAAACTCTTGTAATACTTAGTCCAGGATTTCCTAAAGACGAAAAAGAAACCAATTGTGTGCCTAGCGTGCAGCAGTTTGTGTTGTCAATAAAAAAAAATTACCCTTATTTAAAAATTATTGTTTTCACGTTTCAATATCCTTTTGTACCGTTAAATTACACATGGAATGGTATTGATGTTGTTGCTTTTGGTGGAAAAAATAAATCGGGTATTTGGCGATTATTTAATTTATGGAAAGTTTATAAAAAGCTAAATACCATTTATAAATTGCATGGTAATTTTTGGTTACTTAGTTTTTGGTTAACAGAGTGTTCACTCATTGGAAAATATTTTTGCGAACGAAAAAAATTAAAGTATTTTTTATGGCTGCAAGGGCAAGATGCCAAAAAAGAAAATAAGTACATAAAATTAATTAAACCGAAAGTTGATAAACTCATCGCCATTTCTGATTTTATACAAGAAGAGTTTGAACGCAATTTTAATGTAAAACCAAAATACGTTATAGAAAATGGATTAAATACAACTGCTTTTCCTACTTTAAATACCAACCAAAGAAGTATAGATATTATAGGTGTAGGTTCATTAACCGATGTAAAGAATTATAGCTTTTTTATTGAAATTATTTATGAATTAAAAAAAACATATCCTGTAATAAAAGTAGTAATTGTAGGGGATGGCGAGCAAAAAAATAAATTGAACCTTTTAATTAATGAGTTACATTTAACCAACACTATTGAATTAATTGGTTTAAAAACGCATCAAGAAGTTTTACAATTGTTACCAGATTCCAAACTATTTTTACATACCTCTAAATTTGAAGGAACACCCGCCGTCGTTATGGAAGCACTTTACAGTGGTTGCTTTGCTTTTACTAAACAAAAATTAGCGAATAGAAAAATCGAAAATCATACTGTATGTACAACTAAAATAGAGTTTGTTAATGCTATTCATTTATGTTTAAATAAACCGTTACATTACAAACGCGTTTTAGCAAATGACATGGATGATTCAGCAAAAAAAATGATAGATTTATTTTTAAAGGAATACTAGAAATGACGGAAACCAAAGTAAATACTTCTACTAAGAAAATAATATATGCTAATGTCATTTATAATTTTGGTAAAACATTACTTAGCGAAGAGGAGTTGCTTCAGTTGCAATCGCCCAGTCATGGGCACTTTAGTTATTTAAACGAAACGTTACACTTACACGTTTATCGCGTTACAACAACCACAAATTCAAAGTTAGTTAATGGAATACAATTTCATTTTTTTAAAGGTAAAACTTCTAAATTTTGGTTAGCAACTAAGCTGCATTTACACTTACGAAAATTAAAGCCAGATGTAGTTATGGTTCATGGTTTTTCTAATCCCATTCAATTATTTTGTTTGTGGTTGTTGGTGCGAAGTAAAATTATTATTCACTACAATGGTGGCGGAACGCCTGGTGGATTAAAAGGGCAACTGCAAAAGTGGGCGCGCTTTTTTGTTAAATATTTTGTATTTACCTCTAAAGAACAAACCAAGGATTTTATTACAAAAAGGTTTATTCATCCTCAGGCAACTATTTATGAAATACCCGAAGGTTCTACCAATAAAAAACAGTTTTCTAAACAAACAGCACGTCAACATTTGAATTTGTTACCCAGCGACATTATTTTTTTATGGGTTGGTACACTTGATGCCAATAAAGATCCCATAACCGTTTTAAAAGGCTTATCCGAATATTTGAGTAAAAATAAAACCTATAAGTTTTTAATGATTTATAGAACGTCGGCACTACTGAACGAAGTCAAACAATTTATTTCGAGTTACCCCAATTTGAAATCTCAAATAGTACTGGTTGGATCACTTCCACAAAACGAGTTAGATAATTATTATTGTAGTGCCGATTACTTTGTTTTAGGAAGTCATTATGAAGGGAGTGGTTACTCTTTAATAGAGTCAATGGCTTGCGGCTGTGTTCCAATCGTTACAAGTATTCCAAGTTTTTACACCTTAACTAATAACGGACAATTAGGTGTTTTGTGGGAAACAGGAAACGTTAGTTCTCTACAAGAAGCTATAAGCAAAGCCTTAAAACTAAATACTTCAACTGAATCTGAAAAAGTAGTTAGCCACTTCGAGAAAGAATTATCTTTTAAAGCAATTGCCGAAAAACAATGGCGCATGATAACAAGCGTAAATACGAGTTACCCATAAGGTTTTTTGTAAGTACTCCAAAGCAAAATAGTTTGTCAATCAATGGCGGTGCGTATAATTTTGTTTTGTATATAGCGGAACAAAACTAATTTCTATAACAGTATAACTTCAACTAAGCATTCTCTTAAAATCTCGGTTTAAAACATTCTTCCTCAAAAAAAATCTATAAATTTTTACAGAGATTTACAGCACTGGCATACGCATCTTCGTGAAAGCCGTATTTAAAGTAACTGCCACAAAAATAAACGGGACCTGTTTGGTTGAGGTGAGGTAATTGGGCTTGCGCACTAATGGCGGCGTTATCGAATAGCGGGTGTTCGTAATTTATTTCGCGAATTACTTTAGACGGATGAATGGAGTCAGGCAGCGCATTAATAGAAACAAAATAATTTTTTTGATTCGATACGCCTTGTAAGCGATTCATCCAATAAATAGTAGTAGGTACTTGTTGTCCATTGTGTTCTTCAATGCGGTAATTCCAACTACTCCAAGCGGCACGTGCTTTGGGCATGATGCTTTCGTCGGTATGCACCGTTGCCAAGTTATGTTGGTATTTGAAACAACTCAAGATGCGTTGTTCTAATTCAGTAGGGGCAGCCAGCATGGTTAAACTTTGGTTGGCATGGGCTGCTAAAATAACTTTATCAAATGTTTGTTGAGTGGCATCCTCAAAACTAAGTGTAACGCCTTTTTCTGAACGTTGCACTTGGGTTACTTTTTTATTGATATGAATGCGTTCTTTAAACGGTTCTATCAACAAGCGCCGATAAGCTTGCGAGCCTTGATGCAGCGTGTACCATTGGTGTTGAGTATTCAAACCTAAAAACCCGTGGTTATAAAAAAAGCGAATCAAAGTTTGCGCCGGAAAGTCGAGCATTTTATCCATGGGTGTACTCCAAACAGCCGAGCTCATGGGAACTAAATATTTCCACAACATGTCTTCACCAAATTTAAACTCGTGGATGTATTGCGCAATGGTATAGTTTGCATAGCGCGGGTCGTCCATGATGCGCACGCTTTCTTTGTTAAAGCGTGCAATGGCTAGTAACATTTTTATATACGAGGGCTTCAAAATATTTTTACGTTGAGCAAACAAACCATTTAAGCCCGATCCACAATATTCTAAACCACTTAGTGTATGTTGTACACTAAAGCTCATGTCGGTTTTTATAACGGGGGCTTTAATGGTATCAAATAATTGACAGAGGTTTGGGTATGTTTTATAATTAAACACCATAAATCCCGTGTCCATGTACACCTCTTGTGCGCCTTCGTTTACGGCAATGGTGTTGGTGTGCCCACCTATGTAATTATTTTGTTCAAACACTTGAATGTTGTAACGGTTTTGCAAAAGATGAGCGCATCCCATGCCTGCAATGCCGCTTCCAACAATGGCTAACGTTTCCATGGCTTAATTATTTTTTGTAAACGAATAATGTTGCACCATCCATTCTTCTCCGTTATTAAAGCCCCACAGTTCGGCACAGGCCATGTAAAAAATACGCCAATACACCCACCATTTTAAAGCCTCTGTTTTACCATAAGTAGTTTCAAAGAGGGGCATTATTTTTTCTTTGTGCGCATCCATGTTGCGCAGCCAAGCCTCCGATGTTTTGTGGTAATGCAAGCCACTTACTGTCCATTGTTGCCGAATGGTTAAATGGGAATTGAAGTAACTAAATAGATTATTACTGGGCATAATGCCGCCCGTAAAAAAGTAACGACTCATCCAGTCCGTTTCGTCTTTCACTTCAAACGTATAAGCTAAGGTTTTGTGTGTAAAAATATGAACGAACAATTGACCCTGTGGATTTAACCAAGCCGCTATGCGTTTAAAAAGTTCTTCGTAGTTACGCAGGTGTTCAAACATTTCGACACTTACAATGCGATCGAACGTAGTCGTTAAGTGTAAGGTATTAATATCTGAAGTTATAACCGTTAAGTTGGTAATGCCACGCTGTTGCGCCTCTGCGTCAATATATAGTTTTTGTGTGCGCGAGTTAGATACAACTGTGAATTGACTTTGTGGGTAGCGCGCTGCCATAAACAGGGAGAGGCTTCCCCAGCCACAACCTAACTCTAACACCTGTTGACCATTAGTTATGTTGGCTCGCTCGCAACTTAGTTCTAACATATCGTGTTCGGAAGTGTTAATGTCGTGCGTTGTTTCGTTCCAGTAGCCGCTGCTGTATTTGAGGTGTTTGCCTAAACAGTATTTATAAAATTCGGTAGGTACTTCGTAATGCTGTTCGTTGGCGGCTTGCGTATGCACCGCAATGGGCGATTTTTTTAATTCATCTACCAATTGCAGTAATGCTTTTTGTTGCAAGTCGGGTGTAGGTTTTGTTTCGTCTTTTAAGCGTTGTTTCAATAAACGACGAATGCCCTCGCGAATAATGAAATCGGGTAATTTATTTTTTTCGAGTAGAGATTGATACCACATAAATGGGTTTATAGGTTAAAGAATAAGAACAATTACTGTTTTTTAAACCAAGGGACAAATGCGCTAGTGGTGCGTTGATAATCTTTATAGGCTTCACCTTTACTGCGCACCGCTTGCTCTTCGGTCATGGGAATGCCTGTTACTTTAAACAAAAGATAGCCAATGCTTAATGGACATAAAATACTGAGCCAACCGTAGGGACTTGAAATGGCCAACAACGTAACCGAAATCCATAACATAAACTGGAAAAAGTAATTGGGGTGGCGCGAATAGTTCCACAAACCATATTGACAAACTTTACCTTTGTTGGCCGGATTATTTTTAAAATGTTGCAATTGCCAATCCGATATTCCTTCGCCTACAATACAAGCCAACCACAAAGCTGCGCCAATATATTCTAACACATTTAAAGGGCCATTTGGGTTTAATGAAGTAATAAAAAATGGAATACATAAAAATACATTTGAGAGGGCTTGCATTTGAAAGAAGAAAAAGAATTTACCGTCGCTCCACTCTAAACGTAAGGCTTTGTAGCGTCCTTCTTCTTCTTTTAAGTGCGAGCCAACACGTTTTAATAAGTAGAAGCCTAAACGCAAACTCCACAAAGCAGTTAAGGCAACTACTAAGTTTTTACGCGGTTCGTAACCGTTGCTCACTACCCAAATAATAAACGCAATAATTAAAAAATTGAAGGCCCAAAAAATATCAACAATGCCGTTATTTTTTATTTTTAACGCCCATAAGAAGATGATAACCATTACAAGCGATACACAAGCGAAACTTAATAGCGGGAGCCAAACAAATAAATTCATGTTTAAGTTTTTTTAAGGTGAATGATGCCAAGTGCATGGAAACATCTCATAATGGGGTAGGTGGGGTCAAACTCGAACCATTTTTTGGCAAAGTTAGGGCTATTGGGACTTTTGTGATGATTATTTTGCATCAACTCGCCCATGAGTAAAAAATCGAAAGGAATCGAATTTTTGCTGTGGTCGTCGTTACTAAAGTTACTGTAGCCATATTTATGTCCGCACCAGTTCACAATAGCACCATGTACTGGTCCCATAAAAAAATGAATAGGTAACAAAGCGTATTGCCACCAAGCCGTTGCAAAATAGAAGTAGAATAGGAAATAAGCTACACCAAATAAAATGCGCACCCACCAAAAGTCGCTTACTTTATCTACTACTTTCCATTCGGGATAGTTGCCCCTAAACGCTGGTTCGGGTTCAATTTGGTGTTTGGCGTAATTAAGGTAAATATCTTTGGTTCGAAGAGTCATTTGCCAAACATCTTTAAAAAAGTGTGGCGAGTGTGGATCTTTTTCGGTATCGCTGTAGGCGTGGTGCATACGGTGCATAATGGCGTAGGCACGAGGGTTTAAGAACGAAGCCCCCTGCGATAGAAAGGTGAAAAAGTAAAAAAATCGCTCCCAAAATTTATTCATTTGAAACATTTTGTGCGACCCGTAACGGTGTAAAAAAAAGGTTTGGCAAAAAAGAGACAGAAACCAGTGAGCTAGGAAAAAAAACAATATAGGCATACATTTTAAATAAATGGATTAACGTTTAAATAACTGTTAATAGTTCAATTTGTTGACCGAAATTATAAAATCTATACGACATAAATGGGTTTATAGATTTAAAAAGGATAACTTGTTAATTGTAAACCTGTTATTTTTTAGTAATACCTTTGTAAATGGATGCGTATTTCATAAAAGTACTAATCGTGCTACATTATTTGTATTTAGAGCTATTGTTTGTTGTTATTAAATACACAAAAAGCTTGAGGTGTGATGCGTTGATAAACGGTAAATTTGTTTAGCATTAAACGATTACCTAAATTTATAATGTGATTTTAGTTTTATCCACTTAGTTAATAGTATTTATGATTATTGCTGCCATAGTTGCAACAGACTTAAAAAATGCAATCGGAAAAGAAAATCAATTATTATGGCATTTGCCCGCCGACTTAAAATTTTTTAAAGCCACTACCATGGGTTGCCCTGTTATTATGGGACGAAAAACTTATGAGAGTATAGGTCGGTTGTTGCCAGGGCGAAGGAATATTATTATTTCGAGAGATACCCAGTATAAAGTAACTGGAGCAGAAGTATTTAACTCGCTAGATAAAGCGTTCAAAGCCTCCAAAACAGAGGAGAAAGTATTCATCATTGGCGGTGCTGAAATTTACACTCAAGCTATGCCTCATGTTCAAGAGTTTTACAGAACGCTTGTGAAACATGAATTTGATGCAGACACTTTCTTCCCCCGAATTGACCACGATTTGTTTAATCTGGTGTGGCAAGAGTGCCACGAGGTTAATGAAAACAACACTTACGGGTTTTGTTTCCAAAAATATGAGCGCATAAAGTAGGGCTTTTAGTATGACTTAATTCTTTTAATTTAATTCGAGGAGTGTTAATGTTCGTTCATCGAATTAAAAAAAAGGTTGTGTAGTTGGTTGTGTGTTGTGGTAATACTTGCCCTACTTAAAATGCTACCTCTCTGTTTTATTGTTTATCATCGTTTATTTTAGTTCATTGTTTTAGTATGTAAAGGTTTCAATCATTCCTGTATTTAGTATTTAGAAAGTACTTATCGAATTCAGGTAAACATGTTTTACACGTAAGTCCGATTCTTTATACGAGTACGTTTCTTCACGCCCGCACACGTCTCCATGCAAGTGTATTTTTTCAAGTAAGTGTGTGTCTTCATGCAAGTTCACTTTTCATATAAGTACATTTTTTTAAATGAGTACGTTTCTCCACACAAGTACACTTTTCATACAAGTATATTTCTTCACGCAAATATGTTTCTTCAAGCAAGTACACGTGTTCACATAAGATAAACTTCTTAACGTAAGTATATTTCTTCAGTTAAGTACACTTTTTCATACAAGTACATTTCTTCAATTAAGTACACTTTTTCATGTAAGTATATTGTTTCACGCAAATGTGTTTCTTCAAGCAAGTTCACTTTTTCATACAACTACATTTTTTTATGTGCGTAGATTTCTTCAAGCAAATGTGTTTCTTCAAGCAAGTACATGTGTTCACACAAGTAAACTTCTTAACGCAAGTTCACGTCTTAACGTAAGTATATTTCTTCAATTAAGTACACTTTTCACGCAAGTATATTTCTTTAATTAAGCATACGTCTCTACCAAATAAACTTTTTCACACAAGTACATTTCTTCAATTAAGCAAACGTTTCCATGCAAGTACACTTCTTTTAACAACTACACGTCTTTACTCAAGCACACTTGTTCGTATAAGTGCATTTCCATTAGGTGTAGCCCAATGAAAGAAGGCTTTTGTTCAATAGTATTTCTTATCGTTCCTTTCCACAAATAGTAAATTTTATTTCAATAAATAGTTAATTTCTAATGCAAATAGTATGCTAAAGGTGGCATTACATAATACGCCGCCTTAGTTTAACTGATATTCGCCTGTTTACTTTGCCGTTCCTAGTTTTATAGTAAACGGTGTCAGTATTCTTGAATTTTTGGCCATTTTTAAAGATTAAATAACTACACCATCTCATCTATTTGCATCTCAATTAATAAATCTATTTCTGCCGTATAGTAATTTTTTAACTTCTTAGATAAAAAATACATGATACCAGTTTAAACCTTGATAAAAAAGAAGCTTTTAATTCTACTCTTATCCAATCTTTTAATTCTACTCTCACTCAAGTTTCTAATTTTACTCTTACCCAATCTTCTAATTTTACTCTTTTTTATTAATCTGATAGACTTAAATGAACCACCAACTTTTGTGAACTTTTAATTTTAGGTAAATCTCAAAAACGTAAAATCAATTGTTTCTTTAAATTTAATTGTTTAAAGGTTTTTCCACAATATAGTTGGCGGCTTCATAAATGTTGTTCTTTAAACAAAGCGAATAAGCTTTATAAGTGTTTCATGGCATGTATCTAAAGAAGTTAATTTATTGATTAGGTAAACGAACTATTTATTTTGTTAAATACGCAGCCAATCAATGTTAACTCATAAGTACATGTTCAGGCAACAACTAAATATCTATATCACAAGCCTTGCAGGTTATTTGTCATTATACACTTGGGTGCAACAACTCTGAGCAACGTACGCTTTCGCCTAATCAATTTATGGATACTCAATAGATGCTAAAATGCAGTTTACCTTTCGAGGTACTGTAAAGTAAAATCTCTATAGATTTAACATCTTCTTTTCCAACACAACTTATGCAGCGGCTCGGCGGTAAGTGCGTATCCAGTATTTAATGGTAGTTAACACTACATTTAATTGTTGTGTAATGTCGTAATGCGAAAACTGCAACACTTTAATGCCATATAATTTAAGCATCTTTTCTTTGTGCAAGTCTTTTTCGGTGTTGATACCGCTGGGTAAACTTGGTACAATTTCTATAGCTAACCCTAATTGCTTGTTGTAAAAATCCAAAACATAACCGTCTAAAGATACCTTATATTCGAAGGGAAGACCTAGAACTAAGTTCTCATTTAACTGAGTCCATAACATGGCGTATAGACTGTTTGGTTTTACGCCGTATTCTATTGGCGCTTGGGGCATTTGCGAGTAAAGTGTTGCTAGTGTTTTCATAATTTCAAAATCTCTTTACAAAATTACTACACTAAATAGCAAAACATTGCTACGTTTTGTATCAATCTAATTTTTTAACATTTCGCCTACACGTCAATCCCATCAAGGCTTATGGAATTTCCGCACTTGAAATGTCCTTGAGGGCATTGTTTAAATCCATGCAAACCGCAGGGTCGGCAGTCTAAATTGGCAACTTCTATTACCCGTTGCCGATCAGATAAAGGCGTAAACCCAAATTCTTTTATCGTAGAGCAAAAGAAAGCTGTAACGGGAGCGTTTACCGCAGATGCTAAATGCAGGGGGGCACTGTCGTTTACATAATTCATGTTGGCAGTTCGCATAAGGGCGCAAGATTGCAATAAACTTAATTGACCTGCCAATACCTTTACATCGTGTTGCGGCAGTGCGGCGGCAATAGCATCACACAAAGGTTTATCAGAGGGGGCACCCAACAAATAAAGGCGTTTGTTTTTTAGTTGTTGGCAAAGTTCTACCCATTTTTCTTGAGGCAGTTGTTTGGTAAACCACACCGAAGCAGGGGCCAAACAAATGTAATTATTGGTTTTAAAGGGAGCAACGTAAGCCTCGTCAGCCAAGGAGGGGTAGAGTTTAGGTTTACTAATTTTCGAGGGTACTAAGTCTTCAATCAATTGATGATAACGCTCTATTTCGTGCCGCCCATCTCCAATTTTATGACGAACGGTATAATTAAATAAAAACGACCACGGATTTTCTTTAAATCCTGCCGTATGTTTAGCCTTTGAAAAAGCCGTTAAAAAGCCCGAACTAGCATACCGATGACAATTGATAACAATACTGAATTTTTTACGGCGTATATTTTTTAAAAGGTTCAATAAATTTTTAAATTTTCCTTCTTGTTTATTCCAAACCAATACTTCACTTAAATAAGGATGTTCTGCATAAACGCTTTCATTGCCCTTACGCACTAAAATTGAAAGCGAGGCTGTTGGATAAGCAAGGTGTAATGTTTCGAGCAATGCCGAAGCTAGAATGGCATCGCCAATAAATGCAGTTTGGATAACTAATATGGATTGCGGCGTTTGAATATGGTAAAAATTAAATAGCTACACTATGCTCGCGAAGGGCCTCATTTAAAGAGGTTTTCAAATCTGTGCTGGCTTTGCGTTTGCCTATAATTAAAGCACAAGGTACCTGAAACTCGCCCGCAGGAAAAGTTTTGGTATAGCTGCCAGGTATCACCACCGACCGCTCGGGTACATAGCCTTTTAATTCAACAGGATTATCACCTGTAACGTCTATAATTTTGGTGGACATGGTTAAAACAACATTGGCACCTAACACCGCTTCTTTACCAACTCTTACGCCCTCAACTACAATGCAACGCGAGCCTATAAAACAATCGTCTTCTATAATAACAGGTGCTGCCTGAACAGGTTCTAACACCCCTCCAATTCCTACACCGCCACTAAGGTGAACGTTTTTACCAATTTGCGCACAACTACCAACTGTTGCCCACGTATCTACCATGGTGCCACTATCTACATACGCACCAATATTAACATAGCTGGGCATCAAAATAACACCTTTGGCTAAAAAGGCACCATAACGTGCAATGGCATGTGGCACAACACGCACGCCCAAAGCCGCGTAATTGGTTTTAAGGGTCATTTTATCATGAAATTCAAAGGGTCCCACCTCAATGGTTTGAATGGCACGCGTGGGAAAATATAAGATAACGGCTTTTTTTACCCAATCATTTACCTGCCACGCCCCATCACTTAATGGTTCGGCCACACGCAACTCGCCTTTATCCAATAATTCAATAACAGCAGCTATTTCTTTTACAATAGATTTATCGGTTAATAAAGACCGATCATTCCAAATTTTTTCTATAATCTCTTGCATAAAAATATCTTAGATTTGATTGCAAGTTAAATAAAATTTGTATATTTGCACTCCAAAATTATTGGCTTCGTAGCTCAACTGAATAGAGCACCTGACTACGGATCAGGAGGTTAGGGGTTTGAATCCCTTCGAGGTCACAAAAAAGGTCGGTTTAAGCCGACCTTTTTGATTCAATCTCTTCTAAAATTGTTTTTCACTCAACACACCCTCCAATTCAATCAAAAAATACATGAAAAACCTTGTTTTTTATAAAAATAATGTTATATTGCTTGTTCATTTCTGACTCAAAAACCATGAAACGCACTTTCCTCTTCCTTGTTCTAACAACCTATTGGGTTCAGTTAACAAATGCTCAAAATGTAGCTATTAATGGTACGGGTGCAACACCAGTTGCCAGTGCCATGCTCGATGTAAGTTCTACAACATCGGGCTTACTCATTCCACGTATGACGAGCGCGCAACGCACAGCCATTGCCGCCCCTGCAACAGGTTTAGAAGTTTACGATACATCAACTAATACCTTTTGGTGGTTTAACGGTACGGTTTGGGTAGAACAATTGGGGGGCAACACAGGTTGGACGACCGTTGGCAATACTCTTTCTGCGGCTGGTATTTTTGGGAGTTTAAATGCACAAGATGTACGCCATTTCTCGAATAACATCGAACGCATGCGACTTTTTAGTACGGGCGAATTGGTTATTAATAACCCTACTACCTTTTCGGGCGATTTGTTAGCCGTCTATTCAACAGGCACTCAGTTTCCAATTAATGCCTATGTAAGTGGAACGGGTTCTGTTTCCGCTGGAACGTTTAGTAATGCTTCTACGGCTAACAATGGCACGGGCGTGCTTGGCTCTGTTATTGGGGGTAGCGGTATTGCTGGCGTACGCGGTAATGCAGGCACCGTTAGTGGTTCGGGGGTTCTCGGAGTAGCCCAATCGAGTGTTGGTTTTGGTTTAAGAGGCTTTAACTCAAACGCATCGGGTACAGGATTACTCGTAGCTGGAAATGGTTCAGGTGCTAGTTTTTTAATTAATGGAGTGGGAGTTGCTTCAACAGGCTCAACAACGGGAGTTTGGGGTCGCACCACCGCTGGTACAGGTGTTGGGGGCATTTTTTCAGGAAACGCACAGGGTGCTACCTCGCCTGCTTCAGGGGCTGGTGTTTCGGGTGTGGGTACTTTAATTGGCGTGGCAGGTTATGGCCTTTCAACAACAGCATTTACTTTAAAAAGTGGAGGTTACTTTGAAGGCGGCAATGGTGCTTCGTTTGTTTATGTAGGTGCAGTTACCGCTTTAGGGGTTAATCGAAAAGTTGAAGGAAACGGAACAGTAAACACCGTTGTCAAAGATTTGAAAGGAAATGAAGTAGTCATGTCTTGCCCCGAAGCTCCCGAAAATTTATTTCAAGATTTTGGAAAAGGCCAATTAATAAATGGAAAGTGCCACGTTGACCTAGATCCCATTTTTGCCAAGAATATTATTGTGAACGATGAACACACCTTATACGTTCATGTGCAATTGAAAGGGAACTGTAACGGAGTTTATGTTTGCAACGAAACCAATAGCGGATTTGATGTAATAGAGTTAAACAATGGGCAATCGAATACTAAATTTACTTTTTTTGTATCAGCTAACCGCGCCGATGAACAATTAAGCGATGGAAGTATAGCAAGGTATTCGGCCGAACGCTTTTCGCCAGCCATAGGGCGTGCCAAAAGCATTACCCATGCAACGGCTGAACTAAAAAATAAATTGATCACAGAAAACGAAGCAAAACATAGGCAAAAAACAAAGTAAAAACACATCTATTGACTATCAGTAGAACTAACGTTTTTCACATTTGGATAAAGCAATTTTGTTTTGTATTTTTATATAACATTCTTTAACACATGAAAAAAATTTCTCTTGCATTTTTAGCCTTAGTTACTTTAACTAATCATGCACAAAACGTTGCCATTAACGTCACTGGTGCTGCACCAGCCGCTAGTGCCATGCTCGATGTAAGCTCTACAACATCGGGTATATTAATTCCGCGTATGACCTCGGTACAACGCACCGCTATTGCTGCGCCAGCCAATGGCTTAAAAGTGTATGATACAACTACTGGTACATTTTGGCATTACGACGGCACAGTTTGGGTAGAAGGATTAAGTTCGGCTAACGGTTGGCGTTTAAATGGCAATGCCATTGCTGCTGCTAATTTTATGGGTTCTACTAATGCACAAGCTGTTCGTTTTTTTTGTAATAACGTTGAGCGTTTTCGATTAAATCCAACTGATGGTGAGTTTGTGGCTGGTGCAGCCGCTTCGCCTTATGCCGGAGACATGATTAGTGCGGTTACCAATGCAGTACTTTCATTTGGTATTAATGGATATTCTGGCCAAAATGGAAGTGGTACTTGGGGCGAAACTTTAGCAGCAAGTACAACGGCTTTTTCGGCAGTACAAGGTGTTTACGGTGGAAGCGGTCCGGGCGCAGGTGTGCTAGGTAATTATAACGGAACTAATAACCTTAATACACGAGCAGGTGTTGTTGGTGTTTGTTCGCAAGCGGCTGCAAATGCTGCTGGAGTTGGTGTAAGTGGACAGAATAGCATAGCATCAGGAAACCAACGCATGGGTGTTTTAGGACAATACGCTGGC
>JAAFIL010000041.1:0-5436 GCA_013297775.1 Bacteroidota bacterium | reverse complement strand
GGTATCATGGCTGGAAATAATGATGTAGCGGTGGTAGGTTGGCGTGCTAATAATGCCAATTACAGCGGTTATTTTAACGGCAATCATGTTATCGCTAATGGAACAAAATCAGGCTCTGTGCCCACTACAAAAGGTAATCAATTATTATATACTACCGAATCGCCCGAAGTTTGGTTCGAAGATATTGGCAGCGGTCAATTAAAAAATGGAGAGGTTACCATTGATTTAGATCCTTTATTTTTAGAAACAGTGGTAATTGATGATAAACACCCCATGCACGTATTTGTGCAAATGGAAGGCGAAAGCCAAGAGGTATATGTTGTAAAAGGTAAAACTAATTTTAAAGTAAAAGAGCGCAATAGCGGTAAATCCAATGTAGAGTTTTCGTATCGTGTTATGGCAAAGCGCGTGCATTTTCAAGATCACCGATTTGGAAACGACCCTGTGTGGGGACCAGGCGATACGCGTAAATATGCGCAGTACGCAACCCCTCCACCCGTTAATTACGAGGAAAATGTGAAGTTTCAATTAGAACAAAAAAAGAATTGGAAACAAACACCAATGCCCGAAGGATTTATTTATTTTGACCAATTACAATGGGAAGCCAAGCAGTTTAGCTTAACAAAAAAACCGAAAGAAGAATCTAAAAACGGAAACTAATGGTAAAGAAATTTTATCTTGTTTGGCTGCTTTATAATTTTTATGCCGTCAATAACATAAACGCTCAAGGTCTATATAACAATGGTGCACGCATCGTATTTACTGGTGCAGCACAACTTTATATAGATGGTGCGGCGGGCAACTACTCTAGCACAACCAATGGGTTTATTACACCTTCGAGTAGTTCGAGTATTACCTTACTAGGCAACTGGATAAATAATGCGGGTAACAACGGATTTACAACCGATGGTGGTGGCGTTGTTTTAGCTGGAGCCGCACAAAATATTGCGGGTTCGAGTGCCACAGCGTTTAATAATTTATCGTTAACGGGTACCAACACTAAACAGCTTACCGTTAACTCGACTACCGTTGGTGGGCAAGCCGTTTTTAATGGTGTTTTAAGTTTGGGTTCACGTCCGCTTAATTTAAACGGTAATCGCCTCGATGTTACCAACCCTGCAACTGGTGCCATAACCCAAAGCGGTGGATATGTTATTAGTGAAACCAATGCTGCGGTTAACCCCAGCGTGGTGCGTTGGTATATGCGCACAACAGGTGGCGCACACGTTTATCCATTTGGCGTTCTGGCTGGTACTCAAATACCATTTACGTTTAATGCCACCACACCAATGGCTAATACCGCTGGGTTTATAGATGTGGCCACGCGCGCAACTGCCGCAAGCGATAACCAGCCTTGGGCAGGTGCTTCTAATGTAGCGGCGGTTAGTTTTATGTTTTGTCCCAACAATTCAACTTCGGGCAATACCTGTGCCTCGGGTTCGGTTATTGACCGTTGGTGGGATATTACCAATAGCCATGCGGTTACTGCCGATTTAACTTTTACTTACCGCGGTTTAGAAAATACGTTGTTACCTGCTTTTCAAACGGGGCAAATTGGCGCGCAGTATTGGAATGGTTCGCTTTGGGTATTAAACAACGCTACTTTTGGAAGTGCTGCTGCCGTAACCACCGGAACGGGTGCTCTTACAGCTACAGGACAAGGCACATTTTGTCCGTGGGTGTTAAGCACCGTGTTAGCGCCTTTACCTATTGAGTTATTAAGTTTTTCGGCAAAGTGTGATGGCGCCAATGCTGCTGTTTTAAATTGGACAAGTGTTGGCGATACACAAGGCTCTTACTACGAAATTTTAGGAAGTACAGATGGCACGCATTTTAATTACATTACTACTGTCAACGCCTCTAGCAATGGGCAATACAATTATACCATAGATAACCGTTTGCAAGTTGGCAATTATTACCGCTTACGAATCGTTGATAATAATTTGAATGCCCGTTTCTCAAAAATAGAGCGCGTAACCGACAATTGTAAAGACTCTAACGAAAGCAGCAATGTTTTTTATCATCCTAATGCAGGTCTTGTTATCACGATTAATGGCATCGCAGAAGATACTTATCATTTAATGGTGTACGATGCGGCTGGTCGGTTAATTAAGACCCACGCTTTGCCTGTGGTTAAAGGAAGCAATACATTTAAAATAGATCCAGGTTTAGCAAATGGTATGTACGTTGTCAGTTTAAACAACAGCAATACAACGCTCATAAAATCTAAGAAAATTCCAGTTATTTTGAATTAATTGAAAACAACTTACACGACTTCATTTAGTGTTTACACCAATCGCTTTGTTTTGAATTCGAAATTCTAAAGGAAAATAATTATTAACCCGATTAGGTAAAACTTTTGCAAAGCCTAAGCCCAAACCTTTGTAGGTAAACAACGCCAAGCCTTTAAATCCCTTTGCTGCCAGAGGAAATACGGTTTCACGTTTTAAATAAGCAATCGCTTCTGAGTAGGTTAATTCAAACGCCGTCATGCTTTCCGATCTATTTAATGCCCAAGCTAAATCTTGCGCTGGAATAAACTCATCGTGTTTAAATAATCCTATTTCGATGCCCGCTTTAAGAATGTATAAACGTTTGGCATATTTTTCGAGAAAGGCAGCACCCTCTGTATTGATACATTTAAAAATAGCACCATGTTTAAAAATAAAAGCATTATCTGTTGGTTGAATAAATCCCGAAAGGTTTTGTCTTTCTTTTGCGGTTGAAGGAATCAACTTTTCAGATTTAGTATGCGCTTGACCCGAGTAGCCCGCAAAAGGTTTTTGCAACACGGCAATAAAAAAACCTTCGCTTGGTAAACGGTGTGGATAAAACCGATAGCCTTTGCCTGTGTTCACAATGCGTTCATCGTTTACCGCTTTAAGAGGTATATAGGTTAAGCCTAATTCATTTTCCATCCATTGCACTTGTTCTTCATTTTCTGAAACGCTATAACTGCAAGTAGAGTAAATAATAAATCCGCCATCTTTTAAAGCGGGTAATACATCGGCTACAATTCGCTTTTGGCGGGCACTACACAATTGAACGGCTTCCAAGCTCCATTCATTAACCGCATCGGGTTGTTTACGAAATAGACCGCTTCCGCTGCAAGGAGCATCTAGCACAATGGCATCGAAGCGGCAACCCAAGGTGCTAAAGTGAGCGGGATCGTTATTGGTTACTATTGTGTTGGCAGCACCCCATTTGCTTAGGTTCATGGCAAGTACGTTAGCCCGTTGTTTAATGACTTCATTGGCAACTAACACACTTTCTTTACTTAACAAGGTTTGTATTAAGGTGCTTTTTCCACCGGGCGCGGCGCACAAATCTAACACAGTTAGGGCTTGCGTTACATCAAAAAGTTCACGCATCACCAAATCTAAAAACAAACTTCCGGCTTCTTGTACATAATACGCCCCCGCATGAAACAAAGGATCGGCCGTAAATACTGGACGCTCGGTTAAATAATACGCATCTTGGCACCAAGTAACCGGTTCATTTAATGTAAAATCGAGAGGTGCGGATTTTAAAGGATTTAAGCGAATGGAATTGATGCGTGCTTCTTCGAGATGCGTTTTTAAAAAAGAAGTTTCGTCAAAGCCAGGTAAGCCTTGTAAAGTTTGTAGTAATTCGTTCGGGATATTTGCCACAATGCAAAGTAAGTAATAAATTAGCAATGTGTTTATGACTGATAAAAAAGAAAAGGTTACCGATCCGCTTTTGCGCATCCAATCGTGGTGTGCGTATCAAGAGCGCAGTAGCTTCGAAACACGGCGGAAATTAAAAAGTTTTGGTTTATCGTCCGAAAGCATTGAGTTGGTTATTGCGCAACTCATTAGCGATAATTTTTTAAACGAAGAGCGGTTTTCTAAAGCGTATGTTAACGGAAAATTCAAAATAAAACATTGGGGTTTGCAAAAAATTAAGTTAGGTTTAAAGCAGCATCAAGTGAGCGACTACAACCTTCAAAAGGCTTTATTGCAAGTGGATGCAAGCAGTTATGAAGCCGAATTAGAAAACATGTTACTTAAAAAATTAGCCACTTTAACCAAAGCAGAACATCCACTTCAAAGAAAACAAAAACTCTATCGCTTTGGGCTTAGTAAAGGTTACGAAAGTCATTACATCGAAAAAATTTTAAACACCTTAAACGTATGAATTTAGATTTAAAAAATAAACGCGCCTTAGTTTGCGGCAGCACGCAAGGTATAGGAAAAGCTGTAGCCATGGAATTGGCGGCACTTGGAGCACATGTTACTTTAGTTGCTCGTAACGAAGCGGCTTTAAAACAAACCAAAAGTGAGCTACCCACCAATAGCACACAATTGCACACGTATTTATGTGTAGATTTTAATGAACCCGAAAAATTAAAAACGTTAACTGATGCGTTTATACAACGCTCGGGACCTATTCATATTTTAGTTAATAATACAGGTGGCCCACCATCGGGTCCTATTGCGCAAGCCAAAACCGAAGAGTTTATTTCTGCATTTAATGCGCATCTTATTTGCAATCATATTTTAGTGCAAAGTTGTATGGAAGGCATGAAAAATGCGGGTTATGGGCGCATCATTAATATTATTTCTACTTCGGTAAAAATGCCTTTACCGAATTTAGGCGTTAGTAATACCATACGTGCAGCGGTTGGCAATTGGGCTAAAACACTGGCTAACGAACTGGGGGCATTTAACATTACCGTTAACAATGTATTACCAGGAGCCACAGCTACTCAACGTTTAAGTACTATCATTGATAATAAAGCACTTAAAACCAACGTAGATGCAGAACTTGTAAAAAAGGAAATGTTACACGAAATACCCATGAAACGTTTTGCAGATGCCAGCGAAATAGCCAATGCCGTTGCTTTTTTGGCAAGCCCTGCGGCATCTTATATTAATGGCATCAATTTGCCTGTAGATGGCGGTAGAACTGGAAATTTGTAAATGTATATAAGCGAAGGGTTATCAGCTATTTTAGGACTATTTTGAAACAGAGAAAACTACTTAGTCAACGACACCGAATTTTATATTTTATAGCCGTTTGGATGCGACGACTGAGGCGCTATGCTGACTGGTATTTTGATGGTAAAAAATATGCTAACAAACGGACAAGTGAAAGACTTCCGTTTAGAATAAAAAGGCATCAATCTGTATTGCTAAAAAAATTGGGTGATAGTGATATACAATTGCAGATTAATAAAGTTACTAACCTAAAGATTGCAACAAAACAAATTAACGGACTACTCATTCGACCAAAAGAAACATTTTCGTTTTGTAAACTCGTTGGTTTGCCAACAAAACGAAAAGGATATTTATACCAAATTTCAAGACAGTGCTACTTTAGAAAAAACATCTAACTTTCCTTTGCAGTAAGCAAGACCTATTTTTCTAATGGTGATTATATCCCTTACCAAATTTTGGTTGAAATGTAAAAGCC
>JAAFIL010000040.1 GCA_013297775.1 Bacteroidota bacterium | reverse complement strand
TAATTTTATTTCTGTATTTTTACTCATAATGTTTTTTTATGTCTTAGTAAACACAAATTTACATTATTAAAAAAGGGTAACATCAGTTACCCTTTTAATTAAAAAATTAGTCGGTTAGTAGTGATTTTTTTTGTAAGTCGTCCTATTACTATTTTTTCTTTTATAAATTCTAAGGTTACATTTTTTGAAAAAATATCCTTGGGGATATATTCTTGTTTCCAAAGTATATAATGACTTTTTATATCTGCTGTTTGAATGATAGGCTCATATTTAGATTTAACTTCACTTTTTAAATTATTATAATTTTCCAACTTTATCTTCTTTTTTCCATAACCTGTTGCAGATGTTCCCCATAGCATCTTACTAATTTCTTTTAAAGTTGCAAAACCAAAACCTTCTATTTTCTTAATAATACTATTCTCACCACTTATCGAAATCATTTTTTTAGAGTCGTTTTTAATATCATTTTGAAATAAATAAAAACTTGCTTCTCCGAGTTTAGCTAAGTCCTTACATCTATTTATTTTTATTAAAGCTCCTTTACTACTCTTGATTTTCTTGTAAAAAAATACAGTAGTGTAGGTTGCTGCTTCTTTAAAAACATCAACATAAGAAACATCATCAAAAGAAATTAAAGTTCTTTCATCAACTAAATGTTTTCTAATACCTAAGCCTGAATCTGTAGATAAAAACTGGTTAGGATTAATGAATGTTAAAATACCATTCGATCTAATTATTTGGTCTGAATGATCAATAAAATATAAATATAAATTTGGTCTTTGAGAATTACTATTTGTATTTTTAAATTTTTCATTGTGAGTTACAGATTTGTCAATAAGTCTGTAATCTAAATACGGCGGATTACCAATTACAATATCAAAGCCACCCTTATCAAATACATCTTTAAAATAAGTATGCCATAAAAAGTAAGGGCGTTCTTTATCTTCTGTTTCCCATTTGTTTAGTTTGTTTAATAGTTCGGTTAGGTGGTTTATTTTATCATCAAAAGCTTTTAATTTTTTAGTAAGTAGTATAAGGTTTTTTGTTTTTTTATCGGCTACACCTTTAGAGTCGGTTGGCTTTATGGCGTTAGCCGTTATACTTAGTTCCACTTCGTCTTTCACGGACTCTATTTTAATCTTTTGTAAATAAAAGTGTGCTTTTAATTTGCCTTCTATTATCTTATTAATAGCTTGTTTTACTGCCTGCTTGGTTTTAAATTTAGTTACATTGGTATGTTCTTCAAAGTCAAAATATAAGCTTATTAGTGCCTGCAATTCATCCTTAGTAACCTTATCAAAAATTAGTAAGGATTGTTGTTCCTCTTCAAATAGTTTTATTTGCTCTTTCTCTGCATAAATAATAGGCTCGTCAGTTTCATAATCCAATAAATTACTTAAATCAATTTCCTCAAAACTTTCTAGTAAACTATTGCCTTGCATAATTTTATAATCCAAGTTTGGCAAAGGTTGTGGCTCCTCTTCATCTACTACCAAACTTAACCAAAAGCGCAAACGGGCTATGTCCACAGCACCTTTTTCCAAATCTACCCCATAAATGTTATTACGGATAATGTCTTTTTTTACTTGGGCTTTATCCAAGGTAAGGTCGAGTGTAGTTTTGGCTTTAAAAATTTCTTGTAACATCCCCATCGGGAAAGCACCGGATCCTATGGCAGGGTCGCAAATTTTGACTTTATCCAAAATGGCTTCAATGCGTTTGGCATTGGCTACTATAAAATTCTTTTTATCGGTGCGGCTGCCAATATCGTCTTTACGAATAAAGGTTTCGATGGCAGAAATAATTGTTAATGGTAAATGGTTAGTTGTTAATTGCTCTCGCTCCTGTTCTGTCATTAATAATTTATCATTAACCATTAACAACTGAGTAAGCAGGTACTGTATCAAGCTTTCCTGACACATATAATGTACAATTTCCTTTGGAGTATAAAATGCACCTTTGTCTTTATTTTCTTCCAACAAGTTTTCAAAAATATGCCCTAACATTTCGGGGTCAATACCAACCTCTTGTTCCTCCGGGCTATTTTCATCAATGGTAAAATTGTATTGGCTAAAAAAATCAAACAGATCTTTAAAATAATCTATCGGAAAATCAAAGGCATTGGTTTGAGGCAATTCATCATCGAATAAACCACCGTTTAAAAAAGGGATCTTAATGGTTAATTGTAAATGGTTAATTGTTAATTGTTTTGGTGCTATATCATTTTGTTTTCTTCGGTCGGTATTTAGGGTTTGGAAGAAGAGAACGGTGAGGCATTGGCTGTAAAAATTTTCTTGTTGTGGAAAACGGGCAAATAAGTTTTGCATAAAATGTTTATCGCCTCCATTCCAATTGCTTCTTTCATTACCCATTAACAATTTATCATTTACAAATGGAACACCCATCCAACCCTTCTTTTGCAAAAAATGTAGGAACACAATTCGCCCCAACATTTTCTTTACAAAATCGCGAATAGGTTTTTGTTGTTTGGTTAACTCTGTTTCTTCGGTATTTAAGAGTAATGTGGCGTATTCGGGTTTGTTGGCAATGTATTCCCAAAACCGTTTGTAATGAATATCTTTATACTTTTTGAAAAACTCATTGTTTAAAGCCTCCACCGAAAACGTATCGGTTAAGTCTTTTAAACTTATACCCTTTTGTATTTCAAAAGCTTTGAATGAAGGTACTTTACTTTTTAATTCTAATAAGCGTAAAGTAGCGGTGGTGCAGCTTTCATTGACTCCTAAAATAAAAGAGTACCGCTTGGCATTGGTACTTTGCTGAATAAAATTACCATCTTCATCAATGGTAGTTTGTCTGCTGATAAACGATAAACGATAGTCTAACTGTGTGTCATCCTCACTGTGATAAAAGACCAACAGACCGTGGTATTTATCTTGGTCAATGAGGTTGAACGCAATATCTCTTAATGCAACTCTGTTTCGTGCAATTTGAATATCGGCGTTGGTTTTAATATCTAACACCGCAATATTTTTATCATCGCTCAAAGTAATAGATGCAAAGCGTTCTATTGATTTAGCATTACCCTTTTGAACGATAATTTTTTCGGCTAACGTTTCAATGCTTATTTGTTGCCCAAATAATTGCAGTAACCATTCCTTCCAATTGTTACGTTGGTAGGGCAGTTGAAGATTATATCGTAATGTGTTAAAATCCACTTTTATAATTGTTAATTGTAAATTATTAATTGTTAATGTTCGATTTGGTTGTTTTTATTATCAATGTAATTAATTTAATGATTGTAATTGCATCCGTATGAATACTATCAAATTCCTTTTGTGTTAAAAAGTGTGTTGCATTTAGTAGATCCAACCAATAGATAGTTTCGTTTATTTCTTTTTGGGCAATTGCCAACTTATGAATAAAATCAGCTTTGCTCTCGCTATGTTCGGCTTCCCTAAACAATGCACCAACACTTGTTCCACTTCTTAAAAGTTGCTTACTTAATACAAACTCCTTTTTATCATTACCTAAAAATGGGTATCGTTCTACAACTCCTATTGCAAAATCAAAACTCTTATTTTTTATTCCATTGTCTTTCATTTAATTAATCATTTACAATTAACCATTAATAATTATTTTCACTTCTTCTATCAATTGCTGCTCGGTAGGCAAATATAATTGGTATTTACTGGCTACAATGGTATTATTGTTTTCGGGCAAAGTAATTTTTACAACTGCATCGTTTTTATCGGTACATAATAAAATACCAATGGTTGGGTTTTCAAATTCCTGCTTTTCGTAGCGGTCGTAATAGTTTACATACATCTGCAATTGCCCAATGTCTTGATGGGTGAGCTTGGTGGTTTTTATTTCGATGATTACAAAGCATTGTAATAATCGGTTAAAGAATACAAGGTCTGTGAAAAACTCATCGCCATCAATGTATATACGTTTTTGCCTTGCTACAAAAGCAAAGCCATTGCCCAACTCTAATATAAAATCTTGTAAGTGGGTAATGATGGCGGCTTCCAAATCTTTTTCATAATAGGCGGCCTCTCTTTTTAGCCCCAAAAACTCCAATACCATTGGGTCTTTAATAATTTCTTTGGCATCGGTAGGTAGTTTTTCTTCTCGGGCTACTGCCAATACACTTTGTACATCATTACTTAATAAAAGGCGTTCAAACAACTGGCTGTTTACTTGGCGTTCTAATTGCCTTGCATTCCAATTGTTTTTGCTGGCTTCGGCTATGTAAAATTCTCTTTTATCCTGATTATCAATGCTTATAAGAGTTTTATAATGTGTCCAACTGAATTGCGTCCGCAGTGCAGTCGCAATTGGGAATGTTCGATAAAACTGGCGATTACGTTCTAATTGACGAATAGAGAACCCAGTTCCAAATTGAGGCTGAAAGGTTTCGGAAATAGATTTGATTAGATATTTTCCATACGCTGCTCTGTCTTTGCCTTGTTGCTCTTCTTCAAATATTACTTTACCTATTTGCCAATACATCAGCACCCTTTCGTTGTCAACTGAACGGATTGCTCTATCTTTTGCCGTGGTAATGATGGATTGTATTTGCTGTATGAGTTCCTTTTTAACTATCAATGGTTAATTATTAATTGTTAATGTTTGATTTTGTTGCTTTAATTATTGATGTAATTAATTTAATGATTGCAGTTGCATCAGTATTAATACTTTCAAATTCCTTTTGTGTTAAATAGTCTGTTGCGTTAAGTAGCTCCAACCAATAGATAGTTTCATTCATTTCTTTTTGAGCTATTGCAAGTTTATGTATAAAGTCAGCTTTGCTTTCGCTATGCTCGGCTTCTCTCACCATTGCACCAACACTTGTTCCACTTCTTAAAAGTTGCTTACTCAATACAAATTCCTTTTTCTCTGAAATTAAAAATTGATACAGCTTCACAATTCTAATTGCAAACTCAAAACTTTTATTTTTAATTACATTCTCTTTCATTTCATTGATAATTTACGATTAACCATTAATAATTATCAAAGCTTTCGCTGATTATAATTTCGGGTTTAAATTCTTTGATGTTAAAAACGGGCTGCATAGTTTGCGCTCCGTCATCTTCAATTGTTTGTAGAGGATATTTATTTAAAATTTTCATTGTTTCTTCTAAAAGTATAGCTGGCTTTAATGGAGACGCTTTTACAGCCTTAGCCAATTTATTTATATCACGCTGTAAGTGCTGGAACTTTCCTAATCGAATGGCAGTCTTTGCATTTAGTAGTGTTTCCTTTTCTTTTGAGTTTGCAATTTGAATGTTGGTTAAAGCATCTAAAAATGATAAAGCCCTTTTTTCGTTAGGCCCTTGTGTGGTATCAATTTTTCGTTCTTTACTTTTTTCTTCTTCTAATTTGTTAGCAAATAAATTAACTGCGCTTTTAACTTGTGTGTGGTGCTGTTCATTAAGTGGTATTGATTTTTCGGTAACTTTTGCAAAATATTCTTTTTCCGCTTGTAGAAAAGTAAGTTCTTCAATTTCTCCATTTTCTTTTATCAGTAAAAAAGCATCTCGTTTTTGGTTACGAATAAATGTAATGGTAGCTCCTTTCAAAACTGGGCTTTTACGCCCTACCCTTGACCTTGTTGGCATATTTTTAATTTGTTTAAATAGGTCAGGATTATCTCTTTTGAATTTACGTAATTCTAAAAGTATCTTTAGCTTCTCATCTTTCTCTTCGCTTACCGTTTTATCAAACAAACCAAAACTTTCGGTAACCTCGTCTTGCGAGTATATTTGGCTATCCTCGCCCATTGCACTATGAAAAGCCTGTAGTTTCATAATGGCTTTTTTCTCTAGTTCTATATCGCTGTTTACTTTGGTGGTCGGAAAAAAATTGAAGATGTATATGTTGTTTGCTTTTGAACCAATGCGGTTAACTCTACCAATTCGTTGCATCAATTTGGTACTGTTCCAAGGGGTATCGTAATTTACAATAATATTGGCACGGTGCATATTTACACCCTCTGCCAGTACCTCTGTGCTAATAACTAGATTATAATCGTCTTTTTGTTCTGTTAAAGGAATGTTGGCGTCGAAGTTGGCTTTTACAAAAGGGAATTTATCTTTCCGATTTTTACTATCTACAACTAAAATTTTATCAAAGTTTGCTTTCTTTAATTCTTCATATAAATAAGTTGTTGTTTCTTTTGATTCGGAAAATATAACTAACTTTTCTTCTTTGTTAATCGTTTTATCGAATAGCTTGGTTGCTAAATAGTTTTTAAAAATATCCAGTTTGGGGTCTTGCGTTATGTTTGCCCATTCTCTTACCAATTCATCCAATAAAACTTTATCATTTTTTAAGCCAGTAATAAAGCCTGGTTCAAAATCATCTACCTCACAAATTTCGATGGTTGGGTCTGTGCTGGCTAAATCGGTTAGCAATGCTATTAACTCTTCTTCTCGGCCTTCATTGATGTAATCATTTACACCTAAGTTAGGAGCAATATAAATTCTACCATTTTCAAACATCTTTATCATTGTGTTGGTGGCTACCGAAAAACGACTCAAGGATTGTTTAAATGCGTAAAAACTACTGTCTATACGCTTTACCAACATGGTTTTCATTATAAAAGCCAGTTGAACAGAAATCAAATCTGCCTTTTGGTATTTATTCTTTTTATGTTGCTTTAAATATTTAATAGCTTGATAGCGATTGTAGGTTAGTCCTTTAGTTGGATCACTTAAATACAAAATGGTTTTATCATAAATGGCATCTAAATTTTCATCTAATTGATAAAATATTTTTTCGGGCTTGTTTACCGCAGGAAAAATAACGCCTTGTTCTTTTAAGTCTTTAGCGTATTCCTCATTTTCGGAAAGGTCGGTTCTGGTTCTGCGAACCGTTAAAGGTTCTATTACTTTTACTCTTATTTTTTCGTAAATAGCTTTTACACCAGCAGTAACTTTTTTTATATCCGATTCTGCTTTTAGCTTTTTGTAGGCATCAATCTGTCCTCTAAAGAAGTGTTGTAAATTACCCACTTCTAAAGAAGAGTTTTTGGCATCTTGAAATAAGTAAACAAGGTTTGCGATATCTTCGGGCTTATTATTTAACGGCGTTGCCGAAATTAGCATGACTCTTTTTTGTTCGTAGGTATCGTTGGTTAATTTTTTACGTGTTGGCGACTTGCATATATTTTGTAGATGGAAATACATTTCAGCACTATCACTTCTAAACTTGTGAGCTTCATCTACAATTATTAAATCATAATCGTGATGCTTTTGTATTTTATGCAAACTACCTGAAGTAACTATTTTGTAATTGTTTAACCCAAATTTTGAAAGTGTATCTTCCCAATTTTCTTTTATTGCAGGTGGGCAAATAATAAGCGTTTTTGATAAATAGGAAGGAAAACCATTTGTATAAAAAAACTTTTTGGCAATAAGTGTTGCTACTATTGTTTTACCCAAACCAACTACATCTGATAAAAAGAAACCATGATGCTTCATCATTTTATTAAATCCATCGGCAACAGCATCTACTTGATAAGAAAGTTTTTTTAACCCTTGTGGTAAATCTTGAATTGAATTAGGGTCAAAGTCTATACTTCGTCCGAAATATTCAATCAGGAATTTCATGTACACTTCAAAGGGTGTAAATTCGTCGTTGAGGTAGGTTTCCTTTTTTAATTTATCAACAAATTCTTTTCCTATTTCAATACTTTCGCTCCATAGTCTATTAAACGTTTCGTTGGCAAAATCAATATCCGTATTGTCTCGCAACTCTACATTAAATTCAAAATTTAATTCTAAACCATTATCTGTTAAATTGCTTGAGCCTGTGATAACGGAGCCGTAGCCGTGATTATGTTTTTCCTCTTCTCTGAAAATATAAATTTTAGCATGTAAATTTTGTTTGGGATGAACTTTTATTCTAATTTTTTCGTTAACTAGATCTTTTATTAATTGCAACATTCCATCTTCCACCTCTTTATCATATTCTGCCTCTTGAATATTTTTTTTAATCTCCTCAAAAAAATCATCTCTGCATCTGTCTGGGTCTTCTATAAAAAGTAAACCTTTCTTATTCGCTTCGTAAATTAGATTATCAATATTAATTCCCACTAAAACTCTAATCTCCTTGGCCTTTTCAACAAAAGGACGAATGCGGAAGTAACCAGATGCTCTAAAATATCCTACCAGAGCATCAAAGAAATGAATATTTCGATACTTGAATATGCCTTCAATTTTACTTAAAAGCGTATTTTCATTTTCGTTTGTAAAAAATTTTGTTGACATTATTGAAATTGCTTAATTTTTTTTGATTTGGTTTTTAGTACTTGGTTTGCGGTAGGTTCATCTTTTACTAATTGCATTACTTGGTCGGCGAGCCAAAGCGTTTCTAATTCTAGTTTATCAATTTGTAATATTTTGGCCAATAAAGGAATTTCCGTTCTTTTTAATTGCCTATTGCCTCTTTCGACTTTGCTGATAATTGACGTGTCCACATCTAATTTAGAGGCCAATTGCCTCAGCAGTAAACCCCGTTCTATTCTTAGTTCTCGTATTCGTTCACCAAACTGTGTAATCATTGTAAAAGAATTGTCTTGACGGTACTTGTCAAATATAATACTAATTTTTTTGGTCAATTGCCACGTTTTATTTCTTTTGCCATTATTTAAAAGCATAAAAAGATTCTGCCAAATATAAACGATTGGGCTATTTTTTACAGAAGTTTAATAGATCAAATTAAAGAAAAATAAAACCATTCATTGATTATGTCAATGAGCGAGAAAAGTAAGATTTTAAAAAATTTGAAGCATAATACTGTTTTCCTTTAGAGCTTCAAACATCAGATTATAAAAATTACTTCATTCTACTCTAAACTGTTGCTACTGGTGCAACACAGCATTTTTACTTTAACCTAAATTTTAAGAAAGAAGTTATTTAGAATAAAATGGCTAACTCTGTAAAACGCTTAAAATCAATATTTAAAAAATGAGTTAGATGGAATTATGCAACAGGAATCTAGGTTAAAACTAAATTTTATAAAATTGATTTAAAAAAAAGCAGCAATTAACTTTACTAATGCAAAAGGAAGGCGTTGACTTTTTTTGCCCCCCAAGTTGCGCCCGAAAACGAAAAGCCCCTGTAAATACAGGGGCTTTGGAGTTCACTTGGCGGAGAAAGAGGGATTCGAACCCCCGGACCTGTAACAGTCAACAGTTTTCAAGACTGCCGCATTAGACCACTCTGCCATTTCTCCGCCGCAAAATTACTATTTTTTTCATATCTACAAGCGTTTCCGTTTTATTTTTTTATCTTTAAGGTGAAATTCTCTCCGTTTACCTAAAACTATTCTATATCATGAAAAAAATTGCCTTTATTATTGTTTTATTGGGGTTCAACCTAGGTTTTACTGCTCAAATTTCGGCTTATCTCAACTATGGAGTTTTTCACATTCCCAATCAAAAGCCATTTTTAGAAACCTATTTTACGTTAATAGGCTCGTCTTTTAAATTAAAGCGCGTTTTAAATGGTTATCAAAGCACCGTTCTTGTTCAATTAAACGTTTATAAAAACGATTCCATTGTAAAGGCGGCGCGTTACAATTTAAAAGGCCCTTTGTTAACCGATACCTCTAAAAGCGTTAATTTTATTGATAACCAACGTTACGCTTTACCCAATGGGAAATACCGTTTCGAGATTCGTTTGAGCGATGCCAACAACCCTGCAAAAAAACCGTTTATATTTACCGAAACCATTCAATTAAATTATTCGCGTCAAGGCTTGCAAGCCTCGTCTGTTCAGCCACTCGAAAAATTTAGTAAAACCAATACGCCCACTGCTATTAGTAAAAGTGGTTTAGATTTAATTCCTTACAACATCAATTATTACGACGATACACAAACTACCCTAGCGTTTTATTTTGAAACCTACAATGCCGATACCGTTTTGGGAAAAGGGAAACCCCTGATTTATAGTTATTACATCGAAGAAAATGGAAACCTCAATAAACCCAAAGGATTTAGTGCGTTTAAAAAACAAAGTGCGAGCGAGGTTAATCCGCTCTTAGGCCAATTTGAGATTGGTCAATTACCTTCTGGAAATTATAATTTAGTGATTGGTGTAAAAGATGAAAACGGAATTTTACAACTCGAAAAAAAATGGTTTTTTCAAAGGCAGAATAGTCAAATAAGCCTACCTTCGGGGCCTACAGCCGATGCCGATGTGAAACGTTTTTTTGGTGATTTTAATAATACCGATAGCCTAAAATTATTTGTGGAATGTTTGTGGCCCATTTCGGGCATGACCGAACGCGACCGACAAATTAATCAGGTGCTTAAACGCGATGCCGAGTTAATGAAGTTTTACATTGTAGATTACTGGCGTAGGCGTGCTGCCGATACAGCTGATGCGTTTCAAATGTGGATGAAGTATTACACGCAAGTAAAAGAAGTACAAAAACTATTTAAGTGCGGTAAACAAAAAGGTTATTACACCGATAGAGGGCGAGTGTTTTTACAATATGGCCCTCCCAATCAACGAGGTACCGTTCCTAATGATGCCAATACTTTTCCTTACGAAATATGGCAATACTACCGCATTAAAGACGAGTCAACGGGACAATTTTTTACCAATAAACGTTTTATATTTGTTAACCGACAAATTGCCGATGATTGCTACATGCTTATCCACAGCGATATGCGCGGCGAAATTAGTAATGAACAATGGCGGTTTGATTTAACCAAACGCAATTCAGATGGCATCCAAAATGGAAAAGGAAATTTACCTGCTGGAAATACCAATTATCAATTCGACGATATGTTTAATAGTCCTCGCTAAGCGTTTATGATTGCTATGCCTTCTATTGCCGTCGTTATTCTAAATTACAATGGATTACATTTTTTAAAGAAATTTTTACCGCAAGTAATAGCACAGTCCGCTCAGGCAAAGATTGTAGTGGCCGATAATTGTAGCACCGACGAGTCGGTTCATTATCTGCAAACGCATTTTAAAACGGTTAGCCTTGTTCAAAATGCGCGCAACGAAGGTTATACGGGCGGCTACAACTGGGCGTTAAAGCAAATAGACGCCGATTACTATGTGCTTTTAAATAGTGATGTCGAAGTTACTCCCCATTGGTTAAACCCTATCATTCAACTGATGGAACTAGACCCGCAAATAGCAGCTTGTCAACCTAAGTTATTAGACTATGAAAAGAAAACGTTGTTCGAGTATGCTGGCGGCTGTGGCGGGTATATAGACACTTATGGCTATCCGTTTTGCCGTGGACGCGTATTTGATACTTTAGAAGAGGATACAGGACAATATGATACAACGCAAGAAATTGCTTGGGCAAGTGGGGCTTGCTTATTTGTGAGGGCAAAAACTTTTCACCAGGTGGGCGGATTTGACGAACGTTATTTTGCCCACATGGAAGAAATTGATTTGTGCTGGCGTTTAAAAAACAAAGGCTTTCAAATAATGGCCGTACCTCAAAGTTTGGTGTATCATGTTGGAGGCGGTACTTTAAATAAAATCAATCCCCGAAAAACATTTTTAAATTTCAGAAATAATTTAAGTACACTTACTAAAAATCACAGTTCTCGTTTTTGGATAGGTATAGTTTTATGCCGTTTAATTTTAGATGGTGTGGCTGGATTAAAATTTTTAGCGAGCGGGCAAGTGACTCATTTTTGGCAAGTGCTACGTGCACATTTTGCGTATTATGCCTGGTTACCTTACTTATTAAAGCAACGCCGTGTATTAAAAAAAGATCGAGCACAACTAAATATGCTTGGGTTTTATAAAGGTAATATTGTAGTCGATTATTTTTTGAAAGGTAAAAAAACATTTAGCGAAATTATAAAGTCGAGTGAGTAAACATTGAGGGGCATTTTCTGATACTCCCGAAAAAAAGGTGTGGGTAAGGAAACTATACTTTAACCGTAATTTCAAAAAAGAAATTTTTTAGAATAAAATCTATAACCCGATTAAATAATAGATTACACTAAAAATAGCACGCAAAGGCGCAGAGTTCGCAAAGGCGGAAATTAAATTTTGAAAAGGATTTATATCGAATTTCAAGAAAGAAGAACTTTAGAATGAAGATTATAACCCGATTAAATAATAGACTGCATTAAAAATAGCACGCAAAGGCGCAGAGTTCGCAAAGGCGGAAATTAAATTTTGAAAAGGGTTTATATCGAATTTCAAGAAAGAAGAACTTTAGAATAAAGGTTATAACTCTCTTCCAGACATTTGATTACTTCAAATCTTCAATAAGTTAGATGGAAAACAAATACATTTTAGTCCAATCTTTTGATAAAAATTAGTGTTATTTTCGTTGCTAATTTTCGATAGGGTAAATACCTAGTGTGTATCTAAGCCAACTCGTCATTGTTTGAGCGTTAGCGGAAACAAGAACGTGCTAAACGGTCGTTTGTAACGTCCACACCATCACTTTACCTAAGTTACAAATGCAGTTCTCAAACGTTCTCGTTACGCTTCACTAAACAAGAACGAGATAAGGGGATTTCTAATAGCTGTGGCGGGTTTTGTTTTGTAATAGTTTTCAATGGTCTATTCTATATCTCTCATTTTTTAAATACCGATTTTAAGTGTTTTACAGAGTTAGCTATTTTATTTTAAATTGTTCGATTTCTTGAAATTTGGTGTTAGTCTATGGCTTTCGCTCTAAAAAAATTCTTAAAATTTGAGTGTCTAACAAAAAAAGCCATCTGCAAACAGATGGCTCTTTTTAATATGCAAGTGATTGAATTGTTTGGCTTATTCAGCTACAACTTCAAAATTTACAGTAGCAGATATTTCTTTAAACAAACGTACTTTTGCAGTATAAGCACCCAGTTGTTTAATTGTATCTTCGCTTAATTCGATGTTTTTACGTTCTACGTTGTAACCCGCTTTTTGCAAGGCTTCAGCAATTTGAATATTGGTTACAGAACCAAAAATTTTACCGCTTTCACCCGCTTTAGCTCCTACTTTAACGCTTACACTCGATAGCTTTTCGGCACTAGCCGTTGCTTCTTTGCGTAATTTATCTTCTTTAAAGGCACTTTGCTTTAATAATTCGGTGTGCATTTTTTTAGCACTTGGTGTGGCTAAAACCGCTACACCTTTGGGTATTAAAAAATTGCGACCGTAGCCCGGACGAACAGTTACCATATCATTTTTGTAACCTAGTCCTTTAATATCTTGTTTTAAAATAACTTCCATTGTTCTTTCCTCCTAAATATTATTTTAAACCGTCAGCTAAGTAAGGCATTAAAGCCAAATGACGGGCACGCTTAACAGCTGTAGCCACTTTGCGTTGAAATTTTAATGAAGTACCCGTTAAACGACGTGGTAATAATTTACCTTGTTCGTTTACAAATTTCAATAAGAAATCAGGGTCTTTGTAATCAATATACTTAATTCCGCTTTTCTTAAAACGGCAGTATTTTTTCTTTTTCACCTCATTGGTTTGAGGGTTTAAATAGCGAATATCTGATGGGTTTGCCATGTTTTGATGCAATTAAAGGTTTAACATTACGCCGTGGCGTTTTCTTTCTTTTTTGTTTTTGCTTCAGCTACTTTTCCTTTGCGTTTTTCGGCATACGCTAAGGCGTGCTTATCTAAGGCTAGGGTTAAGAAACGTAAAATACGCTCATCACGCTTATAAGTTACCTCTAAAGTGTTGATGATGTCTTCGCCACTTCCGCTAAACTCAATTAAATGATAAAAACCAGTGGTTTTCTTTTGAATTGGATACGCTAACTTGCGTAAACCCCAGTTTTCTTCGTGTACTACCTTACCTCCCAAGTCGGTAATGGTTTTTTTAAATTTTTTTGCGGCCTCCTTTGCCTGATCTTCAGACAAAACGGGAGTTAAAATGAAGACCGTCTCGTAATGTTTTTCCATTATTATTTTTAATTAGGGCTGCAAAGATAAGGTATTTAATCCAAATGGGAAAATTTATATCGAAAAAAGTAAATAAAAAACTGAAAATCAAATAAATACCCCCATTTTTAAGGTTTATTTTCAATCCTAATAGAGCACTTCTTAATTTCTATTGTGCATTCCAACCCCCATCTACAGGCAATGCCGTGCCCGTTAAGGTTTTAGCCCCGTCGCTGGCTAAAAATAAAGCCAATTGCCCCAAGGTTTCAACTGGTACAAAATCTTTTACCGCTTGTTTGTATAACATCACTTTGTTAACAACATCGGTTTCACTCATTTGATGAGCCTTCGCTTGATCTGCAATTTGTTTATCTACCAAAGGGGTTTTAACATACCCTGGGCAAATGGCATTGCACGTTATGTTGAAAGGTGCGCCTTCTAATGCTAAGGTTTTTGTAAACCCAACAATGCCGTGTTTACTGGCCACATAAGCACTTTTAAATTCGCTAGCTACTAAGCCATGTGCCGAGGCAATGTTGATGATGCGTCCAAATCCCTTTTCTTTCATGCCCTTCCAAACGGCTTTGCTTAAATAAAAAGCCGAACTAAGGTTTATACCAATAATGGCAGCCCATTTTTCATCGGGAAAATCTTCGATGGGCGATACGTGTTGAATGCCCGCGTTATTAACCAACACATCTACACTGCCAAAAGTGGATGTCGCTTTTTCAACCATACCTCGCAATTCTTCGGGTTTTAGCATATTGGCGTTACTAAATAAGGTGGCAATACCAAACTCTTTGGCAATGCCGTCGGCTATTTCGGCACCATTGGCTTCTAATCCGTTAAATACAATATTATACGATTTTGTTTTCGCAAATTCGCGAGCAATGCCTAAGCCTATGCCGCTGGTGCTGCCTGTTATTAAAACTGTTTTCATTGGTGAGGGGTATTTATATAGTTATACATGTGTGGCCCCGAAGTAATTCCACGCTTTAATCCTTCCATCAACAACAAAGCCTTTTCGATGCGCTGTTGGCTGTTTTTCTTAGCATTGATGAGTTGAATTAAACTGCGTTTATTACCCGGCGTTAATTTTTCGAAAATGGCATTGGCAAGTGAGTCGGTACTTAACACTTCAGTAAATTCTTCGCAGACGTGAAACTGAAAGGGACTGGTATCTATCTCAATACTCAAGGTAACCGAATCCCCTGCTTTTAGTTTAAGTAATTTACAAAGGGCATTGCTAATACCAATATGTGGTCCCATGGTTTTGCTGTTGGTTATAGCATAATGTTGGGGCTCCGAATTATTGAAACGACATACCACGCGCTTGTTTCCATTTTTGGTAACACGCTTTACTGTTTTAGAATCTAAAGCTACGAAGTGAGCATTGTAACCTTCGTATTTTTCAATAGTGCCTTTCATTTTTAGGTAAACACGCTTAAAACTTTAAAGTTCAAAGCTACGTTTTAGTGAGCGTTAGTTTTAGGTATGCTTTAACTTTTAATATACTTTAACCCTTTTTGGTGTGGGTGCAGAGGTGTAGGGTTTGCAAAGGAGGGTGTGAATTTGAATTGGTGCTAAGGGTTGTAAATGGCACGCCAAAGCGCAGAGTTCACAAAGGCGGAAATTCAATTTGAAAAAGGATTTTAGAATAAATCATGGCTGTTATTAGCTATTATGAGTAAAGTTATATGGAATACAGATTTATTTTAATCCAATCTTTTGATAAAATAGCTCGCTTCATTAATTTTTTTGTTAAATCATTCTTGTTAAATAGTTCTTTAGAAAGTGTAACTTTACGTTTTGTATTTATGAGCGATCAGATAAAACACGAGTGTGGCATTGCACTTATCCGACTTTTAAAACCAGTAGAATACTACAAGGAAAAATACGGTTCGGCTAGGTACGGTTTGCATAAGATGTATCAGTTAATGGAGAAAATGATTAACCGTGGCCAAGATGGTGCTGGCGTTGCCTCTATTAAGTTGGATGTGGATCCAGGTACACCCTATATTGATCGCATGCGTTCGATAGAGAGCAAAGCCTCGCAAGATATTTTTAGTCAAATTAACGAGTTGTTTGTTAACGCTCAACGTCAAAATCCAGATGCTTATAAAGATGCGCAATGGCAAAAAAAGAATATCCCCTTTTTGGGAGAACTGTTGTTAGGACATTTGCGTTACGGTACTTATGGTCAAAATACCATTCACAGTTGTCACCCTTTTAGGCGACAAAATAATTGGATGAGTCGGAATTTAGTAGTGGCAGGTAATTTTAACTTAACCAACGTTGATGAATTATTTGAGCATTTAGTTGAATTAGGGCAACACCCGCGCGAAAAAGCCGATACCGTTACCGTAATGGAAAAGATTGGGCATTTTTTAGATAAAGAAAATGACCGTTTATTTAAATACTTTAAAGAACAAGGCGAAGATAACCGTAGCATTAGTAAACTCATTCAAGAAAATGTTGACGTAGCCGCCATTTTACGAGAAAGCAGTAAACGTTGGGATGGCGGTTATATTATTGGTGGACTCATTGGGCATGGCGATGCGTTTGTGTTGCGCGACCCTAATGGCATTCGGCCTGCATTTTATTATCACGACGATGAAGTAGTGGTGGTGGCTAGTGAGCGGCCTGTTATTCAAACCGTATTTAATGTTTCGCTCGATGCCGTGAAATCGGTGAAGCCAGGGCATGCCATTGTTATAAAGAAAAACGGTCAATTAAGCGAACACGAAATTATGGAACCGCAGCCTTTAAAATCGTGTGCCTTTGAACGTATTTATTTTAGTAGAGGTAACGATGCCGATATTTATACCGAGCGCAATGCGTTGGGGCGTAACCTCGTGCCGCAGGTATTAAAAGCTATCAATTTCGATTTACAAAATACTGTATTTAGTTATATACCCAACACCGCCGAAGTAGCTTTTGGGGGCTTAGTAGAAGGCATAGATGAATACCTCAATAAAGTAAAAGCAACCGAAATTTTAAAAATGGGTGAACACGTTACCGAACCCGAACTCAGTAATTTATTGAGTTTGCACCCACGCATCCATAAAATTGTTTTAAAAGATGCCAAACAGCGCACCTTTATAACGGACGATGAAAGTCGCGATAGCTTGGTTAATTTAGTTTACGATATTACTTATGGCACCGTTAGAAAACAAGTTGATAATTTAGTAGTACTCGACGATAGCATAGTGCGAGGTACAACTTTAAAGCAAAGTATTTTACGCATACTCGATCGCTTAGAACCCAAAAAAATCATTGTCATTTCTTCTGCGCCACAAATTCGTTACCCCGATTGTTATGGAATAGATATGGCTGTATTAAATAAGTTTATTGCCTTCGAAGCCTGCATCCAATTAATAAAAGAAACTGGGCGCGAAAGTTTTTTAACCCGTTTATATCAGCGCGCTTTAGAAGAAATTGAACGCCCCAAAGAAGAACAAGTTAACCTTGTGAAAGAATTATACAGCACCTTCACCGCCGAAGAAATTTCGCAAAAAATTGCAGAGTTGCTAAAACCAAACGATTTAAAAGCTGACTTAGAAATTATCTACCAAAGCATCGAAGGCTTGCATTTGGCTTGCCCCAACCATTTAGGCGACTGGTATTTTACTGGCAATTACCCCACGCCCGGCGGAATAAAAGTAAGTAACCGTGCGTTTATTAATTACATGGAAGGAAAAAATTCGAGGGCCTATTAGTTTAACGAATGCTAATGAGCTGATAAGCCTTTTTATGATTCGACTCTAAACAAACGATATAAGTACCGTTGCTTAATTGAAACGAACTCAGAGAAAGGGTTTGGAATCCTTGTGAGGCATTTACTTTTTGAGTACCAATTATTTGCCCTGTGATAGAGGTTATCGTTAAATCAAAATTAGTTTCTTCTTCCGAAAACAAACGCAAATAAGGGATTTGCTGTTCCATGTAATGATAAAATCGAAACGGCAAGGTTTTTTCGTACGCTTTAACACTAATAACCGAACTGCCAATTGCTAATTTTAATAACACGGGTAAATGATCGCTCATGTTAAACAGGGCTTGATTAACATTAGCTGGAACGCTAGTATTTGTTGGAGAAGCCAATAAAGATGTATTAAAATGCTGCCCATCATTTCCAAAAGCCTTATACGAGCCTGGAACGTATTTTACTTTATTGGTACCATTTAAAATGGAAGCGTTTGTCAAAATAAAATCGAACCGATCATCTAATCCACCAGTAGAACCGCCACAGCAACCAGGCGATGCGTTGTCGCGTGTAGATTGTGTGTGAATAGAACTAAAATTAAAATCGTTGTTCCAAAAACCAGGTTGGTTAATAGGGTCGTAAAACACATGGGGGCAACTGTTGGTCGTTAATTTTTGCCAAGCGGCTTCGCTGCTGCTTTTCACGTTAAAATCGCCAGCAATAATAACGTTTTGATTTTGAGTTAAATTAGTAATGTTATTACAAAAAGCACTAGCCCCTAAAAAGCGGTCGTTTTCGTCGAACGATGAATTACCTGCTTTTAAGTGTACCATGTGTAGGTAGATAAAACCCGTATCGCCCAGTGCTGAAGCAACCGCAATTTGGTATTGACTGATGTGCCGAGGCGAAGCAATAATTTGATTTTGAGATTTAAGTTTAATTTTTGCTGTTTTATAAAATAAAGCATTATCGGTATCGGGACCATCGTAAAATATAGCGCGCGTATAAGTACCAACACCTGCGGCATTTAAAGCGTTGGTTAAAAGATACGATGAGGCTGCACCGTCTTCTAACTCGCAAACCAATAACACATCGGGTTTAGAAAATTGCACAATAGTTTTCAAATCATTGAAACGAGCTTGGTTACTATTGGTTGAATTGTATTTCAATAAATTATAAGCCATCACGCTAATGGTGTCTTGAGCTATTGAAAGAGAGATGAGAAGACAAGCAATACAAGTTAAGATAAATTTCATGAAACTAAAAATAAAACTATTCTATAATAGGACAATGCTGTTAGAAATTTGTTTAGGTTAAATTCTAATTAAATAATTGTTTAGAAAATAGTTTTATTAGAGGAGAGAGGGACTTTAGAACAAGAGTTATAACGCGATTAAATAATAGATTACATTAAAAATAGCACGCAGAGTTCGCAAAGTTCGCAAAGAGGGAAATTAAATTTTGAAAAAGGATTTTAGAATAAATCATTACCGTTACGAACTACTATAAGTTATATAGAATAAGGCTTATAACGCGATTAAATAATAGATTACATTAAAAATAGCACGCTGAGTTCGCAAAGTTCGCAGAGGTGAAGATTAAATTTTGAAAAAGGATTTTAGAACAAATCACTACCGTTACAAACTACCATAAGTTAAGTTATTTGGAATTAGAAGAAAACTTAGTATCAATAAATTTACAACACATTATATGGGCTACCTCTCTTGTGAATTATTTTTTCGACCTAATTGCATAGAATTGCTCTGAGATAACTATCAAAATATTTTGATTTCAAAAAAATAATGTACGAAGAATGCTTGTAGCACAAACACGTTTACCCTAACGATACAGTAGCATAACCCAAGCGTTTGAGCGCACCAACGTGTGAACGAAGCGCATCAAGAAATGTTTTATTTTCTAAATAAGGTACTCCAAATTCTTCGGCGGTTTGCTTCACAATAGGTGCCAAATTAGGATAATGTACATGACAAATAGAAGGAAACAAATGGTGTTCCACCTGAAAGTTTAATCCACCTAAATACCACGATAAAAATTTACTATTTCGCGAAAAATTAACAGTGGTTTGCAATTGATGAATGGCCCATTGATTTTCAATTAATCCTGTTTCGTCGGGTAATGGATGAGTTGTTCCTTCCACGGTGTGCGCTAATTGGAAAATAACGGTTAAAATAAATCCAGCAATAAAGTGCATAATCAAAAATCCACTAATAATTTGTAAAGCGGGTTGATTAAAAACAAAAATTGGTAATGCTAAAAGAACTCCAAAATAAGCCAGTTTACTGATAACGATCTTAAAAAGGATTTGCTTGTTTTCGGCTTTACTCGATTTATTAACTCCTTCTTTGGTGTAGGTAATAAATTGAACAAAATCTTTTAACAAAGCCCAATACAGCGTTAAGATGCCATAAAACAAAAACGCATACACCACTTGAAAACGGTGATACCACTTAACCTCGGTATGTGGCGAAAAACGTAAAATAAGTTTATCGTCAATATCATCATCGTAATGAACCACATTGGTATAAGTATGATGCAAAAGATTGTGTTGTAATTTCCAGTTAAAAACAGAACCTCCTAATAAATTGAGGGTATGCCCCAACCAATAATTTTGCTTACTGTTACTAGAATAGGACCCATGGTTGGCATCGTGCATTACACTCATGCCTATACCTGCCATAGCTAAACCCATTAAAGACCATAAACTTATTTTCAAACCTAAAGGCATCTGAACTAGTAACACTGCTACAAATGGCAGAACATAAGCAGCTAAGAGTACAATGGTTTTTATAACCATACTTCGGTTATAATTTTTCGATAATTTATTCTCTCTAAAATATCCATCTACACGTTGGCGTAAGGTGGCAAAAAAAAGTGCTTTGTCCTTGTCTTTGTCAATGAATCGTATTTGCATAAATTGCAGAATTAAATTGTAAATTTAGCCTAAAAAAGATTTCAAATTCTTGTTTCGAGAAACATTTTTTAACTTGCGAATGGCTTTTTCTTTAATTTGTCTGACCCGTTCGCGTGTTAGTTCGTAATGTTCTCCAATTTCTTCTAACGAAATAGCAGATGTTATGCCAATTCCATAATAAAGTTTAATCACTTCTTGTTCGCGTTCTGTTAAAGTAGATAGCGCCCGTGTTATTTCGATTTGTAACGACGAAAGCATTAGTGGGTCATCGGGCTTGGCATCATCCGGATTAAATAAAACATCTAATACCGTTGTGTCTTCGCTTCCTGCCAAATGCGCATCGGTCGAAACATGCCAATTGGAAGCACTTTGTGTTATAATTACCTCTTGTTCATCTATTTCTAGCAAAGTGGCAATTTCCGATTGGGTGGGTGCCCGTTCGAGTTGTTGTTCTAAAATACCTTGGGCTTTTCTAATTTTGTTTAAAGCACCAATTTTATTGAGCGGCAACCGGATAACGCGAGACTGTTCCGATATGGCTTGCATGATGGATTGACGTATCCACCAAACGGCGTAAGAAATAAACTTAAATCCTCGGGTTTCATCAAATCGCGAGGCGGCTTTAATCAAACCAACGTTTCCTTCGTTGATTAAATCGGACAGGCTAATACCTTGATTTTGGTATTGCTTGGCCACCGACACAACAAACCTCAAATTGGCAGAGGTTAGTTTTTCGAGGGCTTCCTGATCTCCGCTTCGTATTTTCTGAGCCAGAATTGTTTCTTCTTCGGCCGTTACCATTGGCAACCGTGATATATCTTGAAGATATTTATCTAATGAAGCCGCATCCCGGTTGGTTATCGACTTACTTATCTTGAGTTGCCGCATCTAAATTATTTATGTTAGTATTCTATTTGTACTACAGCATGGTATTTAGAGGCTGCGTAAAGTTTAGAATACTACTAAGAAGTTACGGTTACATTAACGGCGTTAATCCCTTTTTTACCTTTTTCTGTGTCAAATGTTACGGTGTCATTTTCACGAATTTCGTTGTTTAGTCCTGTAGCATGAACAAAGATTTCTTCGCCATCTTCGGCTTTAATAAATCCAAAACCTTTTGCTTCATTAAAGAATTTTACTGTTCCTTTTCTCATTTTTACTTTTTTTTAATTTGCCCCCGTTTTTATTTTTTAAAGGGCGGTTACTATTTATTTTATTTATTCATTAAGCAAACGGATGAGATGAAATCACCTCAATGTTTTTCTTAATCAATTTGTTAATGTCTTTTAAATAAGGCAATTCATCCTCTGTACAAAGCGATAAAGCCATACCTTGGCTTCCTGCTCTTCCGGTTCTACCAATGCGGTGTACATACGTTTCGGCTTGCTCGGGCATTTCGTAATTAATAACATGCGATAGCTTATCTACATCTATACCGCGCGAAGCAATATCGGTAGCTACTAATATGCGCAGCGTACGGTTTTTAAAGCCTTTTAAAGCCCGTTCGCGTGCGCCTTGCGATTTATCGCCATGAATGGCCTCTGCCGAAATTCCGTTTTTATTTAATTCTTTAGCTACGCGGTCGGCACCCCGTTTAGTTCGGGTAAATACCAAAGCATGATCTATCTTAACAGACGTATCGTTTAATAAATGTTTTAACAACGAACGCTTATTTTCTTTGGCAACATAATATACATGTTGTTGCACTAAATCGGAAGTAGAAGATACTGGATTTACCGAAACTTTTACAGGGTCTTTTAATAAAGTATTGGCCAATTTCATAATTTCGGGCGAAACCGTAGCTGAAAAAAACAAGGTTTGACGTTGAGTCGGTAATTTAGCAATGACTTTTTTTATGTCGTTAATAAAGCCCATGTCTAACATACGATCTGCCTCATCTAATACAAAAAAAGAAACGTTACGCAAGTCAATATACCCTTGGTTCATTAAATCTAACAAACGGCCAGGAGTTGCTATAAGTATATCTACACCACGCTTTAAGTCTTTTACTTGATTAACTTGCGATACGCCTCCAAAAATAGTGGTGTAGGTAAGCGGCAATTGAGCACTATACCCTTTAATATTTTCACTAATTTGTAAGGCTAGCTCGCGAGTGGGGGCTAAAATAAGCGTTTTTATACGTCGAGTAGATTCGGATGTTTTTTTACTAACCAATAATTGTAAAATGGGTAAAGAAAATGCAGCCGTTTTGCCCGTGCCTGTTTGGGCGCAACCAAAAATATCTTTTCCTAATAATATAGAAGGGATGGCTTGTTGCTGAATAGGAGTGGGAATTGTGTAACCAAGTTTATCAAGCGCCGCAGAAAGCGGTTTAATCAATTTTAAATCTGAGAATGTCATTAATTCATTATTCTGTTATTTGGAAATTTACAACTTGTAACCCCAAAACTCTAAATAAGAAAAGTGTAGAATAAATCGGATTGAAAAGTAATACTTACAAAACTGATGGACGTACAATCTTCCTAAGAAGAATACAAATGTACATTAAAGTTTTGGTAAAACCTAATTTAAACTAAAGTACAGCGCATTTTAACCAAATAGCTGTAAAAGCTACCATTATTTTAATTAGAAATTTAAACGGGCAAATCTTAAAAAAGTTTGGCCTCAACACTAATTTCTACATTGGCATCTTTGGGCAAACGTGCCGCTTGTATGGTGGCTCTGGCCGGAAAATCATTTTTAAAATACGAAGCATAAACTTCGTTGACATGAACAAAGTTATTCATATCATTCAAGAAAATAGTACATTTCACAACGTTGTCAAAATTGCAACCACCCGCTTTTAAAATGGCACCAATATAATCCATCACCATTTTGGTTTCTTCTTTAATGGTAGTTTTAACGAGTTGCTTACTTTGTAAATCCATCGCAATGGTGCCACTAATATACATACTATCGCCAACAACAACCGCCTGATTGTATGGCCCAATAGGTGCAGGTGCTTCGTTTGTTTGAATTATTTTTTTCATAAATGGTTTTCTTAAATCGTTCAGCAAATGTAAAGTTAATTCAATTAATGCGAATACCCCATTCAAATAATAAACTATTTTTTTACAAATTGTTCATCTGTTAAACTTAATAAAAAGGCTTCTAAATCTTTTTTCTCCGTTTCGCTTAATCCAAGTGGCTGCCGAAACAACGTATCTCTATTAATTGCGTTTTTAACAACCGCATCGGGATTATTATAAAAATCAATAACCGCTCTAAGGGTTCTAAATTGCCCATTGTGCATATATGGTGCCGTTATGGCCACGTTTCGCAAACTCGGTATTTTAAATTTACCCAAGTCTTTTTTCTGACCACTAATTAAATACCGCCCCTCGTCGTTCCACTGCTTATCTATTCCATTATAAAGCCCTATGTTTTTAAATTGATCGTTGCCATTAAAATCGGGACCAAAATGGCAATCGAAACATTTGCCTTTATTTAAAAAAATCGAATGCCCGCGCTCGGCAGCTTCGCTAAAATGAAGTGTATCTATGTCGTTCATGTACCTATCGAAGGCACTATTACTGGTTTCGAGGGTATTTTGGTAGGCTTCCAAAGCACGCCCTAATAACTCGGCATTAGGTGCTGTCCCATAAATCGAATAAAACGCTGCCGAATAAAATGCCGATTGCTTCAAACGGCGTACCGCTATACTAATGGGTAAATCCATCTCAATCGGGTTTTCGATAGGACCTAAAGCCTGCTCGGCTAAAGTGGCAGCACGTCCATCCCAAAAATAATGATTGCGATCGCGTAAATTCATAGCACTAGGTGTGTTGCGCCCTGTGCGTTGATTAAACACCCCTTTACTAAATGCCTGCGCGTCGCTAAACGCATATACAGGATTATGACAACTACTGCACGATAGGCTGCTATCTCGCGAAAGCAAAGTGTCGAAAAATAAAGCTTTACCTAATTCTACTTCGGTATAAATAAGATTGGCTTGGGGTTGTTTACTGCACGCTACTTGTAATACTAAAAAAATAATGCAACCGAAAAACAATTTAAGTTTCATGCTTCAAAGTTAAACACTTATTTTTACCCTTGGAAGCTGTTTAAATTTTATGTTTTAGAATTGTTATAGAGTATTTTTGTGCGAAACGAGGCAATTTTTGCAGTCGAAATCGGGCATATTCGGCGAAAAAATTAACGAAGTTGTAGCCAAAAAGACCCATAACAAAATAATTAGATAAAATTTAAACAACCTCTTAATTGCTTAGTTAATAAAAGGTTTATTTTATGGAAGAGGGAACAGAAAATGTAAAGAAGCGGCTACCGTTTAACAATTTATTTTTATTAAATGGCCTAGTAAATGGCGAAAATAAACCATGGATGTATTTCGCTGGCATCTTTTGCTTAATTTTTGGTTACCTCGTTGTTGGAGGCATTAGTTTCATTCCGCTAATGAACCGAGCCTTAGAAATGGGTGTAACACTCGAAGAACTAAACAGAAATAATTTTATAATTTTTGATGCCGATGTTTTAAAGATAGACCGTTTTTACATCCTACTGGCGCAGTTTAGTATTTTTGTTTTCGCTTTTGCGGGCATTTATATAGCCATACGTTTTATTCATAAGAAGAAATTTATTTCGGTAATAACAGGCTACGACAAATTTAGGTTTTCCAAATTTGGTTTCGCCTTTTTAATTTGGGGTTCGTTGCTTTGCCTCACCACGTTGATTAGTTATCTTGTAGAACCCGAATCTTTAATCCTTCAATTTAACACCTCTCGCTTTTTGAAGCTAACTTTACTTTGCATTTTATTTTTACCCATTCAAACCCTAACCGAAGAGTTGGTTTTTAGAGGTTACCTCTTACAAGGACTTTCGCAAGTGTTTAAAAATGGGTGGATGCCTGTTGTTCTTACTTCCCTACTTTTTACCTTGGCCCACATGAGTAACCCCGAAGTAAGTAAACATGGCTGGGTTATTATGAGTTGCTACTATACTGGCTTTGCCCTATTCTTAGGAATCCTAACACTGATTGACGAGGGACTAGAGTTAGCTTACGGTATTCATTTTGCAAATAACTTTTTATCGTCGTTATTAATTACTTCACCTAATTCGGTTATCAGAACCGATGCCATCTTTTATACCAACACCGAAAATCCCGCCGCCGAATTGGGTTTATGGATTTGCATGAGTACCGTTACTTTTATTATTTTTTGGGTTAAATATCGTTGGAAAAATACTAACTTGCTGATTAAATAATTTTTTGTTTATGATTATGCGCATCCAATTATGTTGCACTCTTTTTTTTATACTCTTCCATTTATCATTCAGAGCCAATGATACTTATCGGTATTCGGTTAACCTCACCACTGTAACGAACGATAAACTACAAGTTACTTTATTTACCCCCGATTTAACCGAGCAACAAATAACGTTTTGTTTCCCGTCTATGGTGCCAGGCACTTATTCGGTTTACGATTTCGGGCGTTTTATCAGTAACCTAAAAGCATTCGATAAAAATGGACAGCCACTGGCTACCACCCAATCGGATGTAAATACCTACAACATTACTAACGCTACACAACTGGCCAAAATAACTTACGACGTGGACGATACTTGGGATACGAGTAGTAAAGATAACATCGTATTTGAACCAGGAGGCACTAATATTGAAAGCAACAAAGTATTCGGTATTAACACACACGGGTTTTTTGGCTATTTTAAAAATCACCTGCGTCAAAAATTTGAATTAGAGTTTACCAAACCCGAAGGATTTTACCCCTCAACAGGTTTAAGCAACATCAAAATTCAAACACAAAAAGACGTTATTACAGCACCCAATTATTTCGATTTAGTGGACTCCCCTATTCTCTATTGCCAACCCGATACCATCACCATCGAAGTAGCCAATACCAAAGTATTAGTTTCCGCTTACTCACCCAACAAAAAAATTTCAGCAGCTTTTATAGCTTCCACTTTAAAACAATTATTATTTGCCCAGCGCGATTATTTAGGCGGAGAACTCCCCGTTGATAAATATGCTTTTTTATTCTCATTTATAGATAAACCCTCTCTATCTGGCGCTACAGGCGCACTCGAACATTCGTATTCATCATTTTATGTATTATACGAAATGCCCGATACCGCTGTTTTGCGCCAAACCCTGCGCGATGTATGTGCACACGAGTTTTTTCACATTGTAACCCCCTTAACCATTCACTCAAAAGAAATTGGTGAATTTGATTTTAATAAACCCATGATGAGCAAGCACCTTTGGCTCTACGAAGGGATGACCGAATACGCTGCCCATCACGCACAAGCCAAGGCTGGCCTCATCGAAATAGACGCATTCTTTAATGTGATGATCGAAAAATATCAAAACAGCTTAACACAATACAACGATACCATGAGCTTTACTTACATGAGTAAAAATGTATTGAACCCCAAGATATATCCTCAATACGGTAACGTTTACGAAAAAGGAGCGTTAATTAGTTTATGCCTCGATGTGTTATTGCGACATTACAGTCAAGGTAATTATGGCACGCAGCAATTAATGAAAGATTTAGCTAAAAAATACGGCAAAGAAAAAGCCTTTAACGACGATGATTTATTTACCGATATAGAAAAATTAACGTATCCCGAAATTGGAGTCTTCTTAAAAAAACATGTAGAAGGCAATACCCCTTTACCACTGGGCGATGTTTTAAAATTAGTGGGCATTAACCTCGAACGCGAACATAAAGAAATGCGTTTTACCTTGGGCGGAATGGATGTAGGATTTAACGATAACACAAAACGTCTCGTATTTTTAAACGTATCTAAATGCGATGCCTTTGGAAAACAATTCAAATTTAAAGAAGGCGATGAACTGTATAAAATAAATGGCACACTCGTAGAAATAGAACAAGTACAAAATATTTTTGCAAATTATTATAAAAGCATCAAAGAAGGAGACGAAATTTGGTACGAGGTGTATCGTCCCAAACGCAAAGGCAAGTATAAATTAAAAAAACTAAATGGCTTTGCCAAAAAAGTAGAAGTAGTTGAAAAAAACCTCATCTCGCTCGTTAAAGGAATTGATGAACAACAAAAACAAACACTTAATGCTTGGATTGGCTACCACCTTTAATTTCGTAAATGCGTAAAACTATCAAATACTTTGTTTTAATTATTTCGTGCTGTATAGAACTTCAAGTTCTTTGGGCGCAAAACCTTCCCCCCGGTCAATACACAAGCACCAATAAAAAAGCGGTTAAGTTGTTCGAGGAAAGCCGTTCACTTTTCAATTATAAAAAAGATGACGAAGCCGAAAAAAAAATACTGGCGGCATTAAAAGAAGATCCTAATTTTATAGAAGCCTATGCTGCATACGCCGATTTTTTAGGCTATAAAACCCGTTACAAAGAAGCCATCACACAGTACAAAAAAGCCATCGAACTATCGCCAAAATTTATGGTAGACAACCATTACTATTTAGGAAAAACCTATTTAGCCTTGGCCGATTACGACAATGCCAAATTAGCGTTTGAAAATTTTATAAAATTTGAACGCATTAACCCGAACCTAAAAGAAGAAGCCCTACAACGTATAAAAAATTGCGATTTTGCATCCAACTTAGTTAAAAACCCAAAGCCTTTCAAATTAGTAAATGTGGGGGCTGGCATTAATACAGCTTTTGATGAGTATTTTCCGGCCATTAATGGCGATGGTAAACAACTTTTATTTACCCGCGATATTTACTACACCGAAAAACCAATGGATCATCAAGAGGATTTATACCTCAGTAAAAAAGAAAATAACGTTTGGCAAACGGCACAACCCGTACCGCAAGTAAACACAGGCGGTAACGAAGGCGCACCAACACTAAGCGGCGATGGTAACATTATGTTTTTCACCTCTTGCATGATGCAATTTGGCGATTACGGTGCCGAAGACCGCAAAGGCTATGGCAGTTGCGATATTTTTTATGCCCAAAAAATTAATGGCCGCTGGAGTCGCGCACGCAATGCAGGAAGTGCCATCAACACCGCCAATTGGGAAACTCAGCCAAGTTTTAGCAGCGATGGCAAAACCCTTTATTTTATTAAGGGTGTTGTGGACAGAGCCGGAGGACGCAAAAACATTGATATATACACCAGCGTAATTGGCGATGATGGTAAGTTTCAACCCGCTGTGCGCCTGAGCGATGTGGTTAACTCGAAAGGTAACGAAGAGTCTGTTTTTATTCACCCCGATAACATGACTTTATATTTTGCAAGCGATGGCCATTTAGGACTCGGTGGCACCGATTTATTTATGAGTAAACGGCAAGCCAATGGCGAGTGGGGACCTCCCGTTAACTTGGGTTATCCGATTAATACAGCCAACGACGAAAACAGCTTATTAGTTGATCCCGCAGGCAAACTAGCTTACTTCGCTAGCCAAAACCGCGAGGGTGGCTTTGGTGGACTTGATATTTACCAATTTGAATTGCCAAACGACATACGTCCCGAAAAAATAACCTACACCAAGGGTAAAATATACAATGCTCGCACCAAAGAACCACTCGAAGCCAATTTTGAATTGGTAGATTTAGAAACAGGTAAAAACATAACCCGCTCCTACTCTGCTAGCAATGGCGAATTTTTAGTTACCCTCACCGCCAATAAAAACTACTTAGTAAACGTTAACAAAGAAGGCTTTTTGTTTTATAGCGACAACTTTTCGCTAAAAGAAAAAACAGCCGATTTTGATAAACCCTATTTATTAGATATACCCTTAGAGCCTTTAGATACCGGTAGTATCGTAGAATTAAAAAATGTTTTTTTCGATGTTAACAAATGGGATTTAAAACCCGAAAGCAAAACCGAATTAATTAAACTCGCACAGTTTTTAACCAAACATAACACCTTGCGCATCGAATTGGGTGGGCACACCGATAACAGCGGCGATAAAAAATTTAACACGACCCTATCAAGCAATCGGGCCAAAGCCGTGGTTGACTTTTTAGTAAAAGAAGGAAAAATTGAACCAGAGCGTTTAACCTTTAAAGGCTATGCCGATGCGCGACCCAAAGTAGCCAACGATACCCCCGAAAATAAAGCAAAAAATAGAAGAACCGAATTTAAAATTATTGGAAAATGAAAACAAAAATTGTAATCCTTTTAACCTTACTAGTACTTGGCACAAACGTTCAAGCGCAATCCATGTATTTAGGTGCTTTGGTTATAGATGCCAATGCTGGTATCGAAGTAATGAGTACCGAATACCGCTACAAATTAAAAAACTTAGGCATCGAAAAAGATACGACCACCAAAGATGGAGCCGCCAACAGTAACTTTTCGTTTGGTGCCGAAGTTGGTCTAGCCAAATGGATAAGCGTTGGTTTACGCGGCAAATACAACCAGTTCTTTACTGCCAAAGACCCCATCACCAATACAACACCCACCGCCCATTCGTTCGAAGCCTTAGGTGCTTTAAATTTACACCTCACGCACCACAAGCACTTTAATTTATTGGTAGGTAGTCATTTTGGTTATAGCGGTTTAACGTATAACGCCAACGATGTCAACAACCTTATTGTAAAAGGTCGAGGCTCTTATTTCGATTTGCACCTCACCACACGGCTCTACATTCGTCGTTTCGGATTTCACATCTCGGCTTATGCACCGTTTATTAATTACCCCAACATGTCAACCAACAACGACATCTTTAACAGCTATGTCATTGCCAAATGGAAAGGACAAGGCTTTGGCTTAAATTTGGGGATTCAATACCGCTTCTTTAGCGTTCGAAAAGATATTTTAAATTAATGTGAATTATGAATGACCCTTTACCTCGTCCTTGTTTAGCGAAGCGTAACGAGGACGTTTGAGAACTGCGTTTGTAACGCAGATAAAGTAATGGCGTGGGCGTTACAAACACCCGTTTATACCAATATCGGTTCTAAAAGATACAAGTTGAACCAGAATTATTTTTCTTTTAGGCGACGAAAAAATTATAGGCGTAGCAAGGCCTACGGGTATAATTTTTGAGGAAGTATAAGAGAAAAAGAAACGGGGTCAACATATCTTTTAGAAAAGATGTTGGTATAAAATCAATAAGTCCAAGTTATGATGTTAACTATTAATAAATTACAATCCATAATTCACGTTAAATTAGTTATGCAACTTGAGTTGTAAGTTAATCTAATCGCAAACAAAAACTTACAACTCTACTTATTTAAAAATACTCAGCGTAATTTTTACTAGGCTCATATTTATTGCTGCCCTTGGTTTCCCGATGAATTATCGCGATTTACATTTTGCAAACTAAATCCAATAGGATAAGTTAGTTTATAGCGTACTAACTTTCCATCTTTTTGTGCTGGTTGCCATTTGGTTTCACTTATCAAACGCACCGCTTCTTCGGTACACCCACCGTTAACCCCTTTTTTTACAATAATATTAGTGGGGTACCCATTCGCCTCTACAATAAATTCTAACACAACCGTTCCTTCAATATTATTTCGCTCGGCCACCGAGGGGTATAAAATTTCGCTTAGTATATAAGCCTTCAAACCCTCTTCGCCATTTTTATAATACTCAGGCGATACATCTGCCCGTTCATACACCACAAAACTCGTATCTTTCGGAAGACTTGATTTTACTGGTGTTTTCCCTTTAAACTTCTGAAATTTTTTATTCGACTCGGCCGATAATTTTAAACGAAAGGCACACTCCATGTCCACAAAGCCTTTACCCTTTTCTTCGTGAGGTAAAAACGTAAAAAATTTAAAAAAGCGTTTCACCTCATTTTCTAAAAAATTATTATACTTCTTATCAAACGTTAAGTTGGTTAATTTTCCTTCTTTCGTAATAGTAAAATAAGTAATAAGCTCTTGCTTATAATCGCTACTTAACACACTCTTCGGAATTTCAAACTGCGTTTTTAAAACTTGGTCAACCACCGGTTTACCACCCGCAACACGAGGAATGGCATATTGCTTTTCCTCTATCACTTCATACTCTTCGTAAGTTACCTGTGCCGTTGCAAAAGCACTCATCAAAACTAAATACAAACACACTATTGATTTCATAAACGTTGGGCTTTAAAAAAACGGCAATGACCGCTTAAATCAGTTAATAATTCAATGGTTCTAAAAAGATGACTTTCTTGCGCATAACGTTTCACATCCAATGCCGTTAACGGATTTAATTCGAAAAATAAAAAACCATTGGCATTTAATTTCGTTCGACACAAATCAATTATACACTTATAAAAAATACTAGCATCGGCATGGTTAACAAATAAAGCCAAATGCGGTTCTTTCATTTTAACGCGTTCGTGCATGGCATTAGCCTCGGTTTCTTTTATATAAGGCGGGTTACTAACCACCACATCAAACGTTGTTAAAGATGGTGTAGCCTTAGTATCCAATACATCCATCTCCAACCAAGCTATATTTTGATGATGCCGTTCTGCATTTTTAGCAGCAAGCAACAACGCCGCTTTCGATACATCTATCGAACTTACTTGCCAATGCTTGCCCAAAGCAGCCAGTATAATTGCAATGCAGCCGCTTCCTGTTCCCACATCTAATACAACTTGATGCGGTGCACTCACACTTTTTAAAATCAAATCTACCAACTCTTCGGTTTCGGGTCTTGGAATTAAAACAGAAGCATTCACTTCAAACACACGATCGTAAAACCACGCTTCGTTTAACACATATTGAACGGGCGTATTTTCTTGAAGTGCTTTACACGCATCGTAAATAAATAATAATGTACTTTGGTTTAAGTTTTCGTTTTGCCTTGTCAACAAATCGGTTTTTGAAAACTGAGCGTACTTATTAAACACCAAGAAAATAACTTCTTCCAATTCCGCAGGCTCATATAAATGCGGCAATGTTTGTCTAAAAAATTGAAGCACATCTTTTACTTTATTGCTGGCTATTTTCAAAATTCGATTTTAATGAAGAATTAAACGTTCGTGCTTTTGCCAACCCTTTTTATTCGAGATTTTCACCACATACAATCCCTTATTATAAAGGGAAGCCGTCGAAATAGGCATTTCATTCATCACACCATCTTGTTCATAAATTAAACGGCCTGCAACATCGTAAACTTGGCATTGAAATACTTCGCCTTGTGGCAAACGCAAACTAAAAACGTCGGTCGCTGGATTGGGTTGAATCATCACCGATTCATCTGGCTCATAAGTATTCAAATTGGTGAGTAACACATTACATAAAAAAGCCGCTTTCCCATCCAACTTTCCATACCCAAAACGGTAATTAGGCAAAGCCCCCGTAAATCCGTCGCTATACGTGCAATTCGTAATGGCCTGTTTCACTAGTTGATTGGTAGCCGTTGGACTTTTTTGTAAATAAAGGGCTGCCAAACCGGCTACCACAGGCGATGCTGCCGAGGTACCTCCACCATAATAGTGCATACTTCCGCTCGAAACGGCGGCTGGTTGATTAATAATGGCTAAAGGCAATAAACTTACAGGAAAAGCACTAAACACCCCATTACCCGTTGCTGCAACATCGGGCTTTTGACGGCCATCGCGGGTAGGTCCCCAACTGCTGGTAGGCGAAATCTTTCCTGCCACCGACCCACTGCTTTGTAGCGTATTGTTTACATCCGAATAATTAGTTAGGTTTTCATAATTAGCTACCACAATAACCTGATCGCTGCATTGAAAACTACTCACAATAGTTTGAAGCGTATCGGGCATAGCATAATGCACCATCTTGGGATACTGCGCTGTTGTTGGCAAACCACTGTCTTTAAAATCAAAATTCCACGCATCGTGTTTGCCACTACCCCTACTCTCTATACGCCAACGGTAAGAGGCACTATCGGCCGCAATATTCACAAACAACTCGTAAACCCCTTTGCTGTTAACACTTGCCGATGTGTAAACAACACCAATCAATTGGTTATTAAATTTTAAAGTATCTACTTTGGTGGTACTTAATCCATAATTCCAACTTTTAAACCCAATCGAACCGAGGTTAGCAAAGGTGTTGCCACG
>JAAFIL010000004.1:134819-156644 GCA_013297775.1 Bacteroidota bacterium | reverse complement strand
TTTTGTTGCTTTTGTTGCTTTTGTTGCTTTTGTTGCTTTTGTTGCTTTTGTTGCTTTTGTTGCTTTTGTTGCTTTTGTTGCTTTTGTTGCTTTTGTTGCTTTTGTTGCTTTTGTTGCTTTTGTTGCTCTTGTTGCTTTTGTTGCTTTTGTTGCTCTTGTTGCTCTTGTTGCTCTTGTTGCTCTTGTTGCTCTTGTTGCTCTTGTTGCTCTTGTTGCTTTTGTTGCTCTTGTTGCTTTTGTTGCTTTTGTTGCTATTGTTGCTTTTGTTGCTATTGTTGCTTTTGTTGCTCTTGTTGCTTTTGTTGCTCTTGTTGCTTTTGTTGCTATTTATAAAAATTAGCTGGCAACAACGGGGTTAATTATATCCCCTGCATTCCGTGTGATGCTATAATCACCTTCGTATTTGATTGGTATATCATTAGCCAAGGGTAAAGCTGTGGATTTGGGCAATGAAAAAATTTGACCGGGTAATACCACTATGCTATCCCATAAATAAACTTTCGCTGTGCCTATATTAAATAAGGTAAAATCAATGCTGCCTTTTGTATAAAGGGCTTTTTGTTCCTCTTGGTAATAAAAGTGTTCGGCAATGACCGCTTTTTCTTTTTCAGCCTTACCTGCAAATGTTACCAGTGTTTCGCTATACTTTATAAGTAATAAACGTTTGATGAGTGTTGGTACTGGCATGATTAATTTTCGTTATCGAGTAAAAATAAAATGTCAATGTCTTGTATAGCTGTCGTGGTAGCAAAATTTTCTACTGAAATAGTTATCTTTTTACCATTGGCTTCAAAGGGACTTCCTATAAAAAAACGGTCTTTAATGGCGGGGTTTTGAGATACCTCTAAGTGCTTCATATTAACAGGTTCTACAATAGAATTACCTGCGGCATCTTTAATGCCTATTTTTAAATAATCTGTTCCCAAATTACGAATCACATAAAACCCTCTACACGTTTTAAATTCGCTTTCCAAATCAACATACGAGTTTCGTTTGGCGGCTACTGTGCCTATTGCCATAGCAACCGTTGCTACTTGTAATTTTGATTTTATTCTAGTACTTGTTTCCATAATTGTTTTGTTTTAAAAGGGAGTGGCTCGCGTTATTGGTTTTGGTTTTTGTTGGTTGATTGTGTTGGTTGTTTATATTGGTTATTATTTCCAAATCCGCTTACCACTCCTTTACGTTTAACTTTTTAGTTGTTTTACTTTTTTATTTACTATCGCTTTTAAATTCTATCGCCCACGTGTACACCGATTAAACGCACTTCAAGGTAATGCGCTCCGGGTGTGATTGGCGTGTTATCCTCGGCAAACTCTAATTGCGCTTTTACTTTTTTGCGATAATCTAAAAGTTTGGGTTGTGGTAATAATACGCCGTTTTCATCGTTGGCTTCACTTCCATACTCGGAACTTCCGTTTATAAAAAACTTTTTGGTTCTTGTTTTCAAAAGCGGTTTATCCCCGTTTAAAATATTAAACTCCGAGTTAATAATTTTTGTGGGGAACGAAGCGAAAATTTCTGCACCCGCGTACCGCAAGCCTGCGGGAATATCGGGCGTAGTAGCAATGGGGTCATAAGCATACCCTAAACCTACTTGACATAAAGCCATGTAAATACCATTGGGTAATAAGCCTTTGTCTAAATTGTTTATACCTACTTGACGGTTATCTATTTCTTTGATAAGGTCAATCGTTCCCGCAAAGCCTGAAATACGTTTACGGATAAAAAAGTCAGATAAGAAAAATTCTTTTTTACCCGCTTTAATATCGGCTTGGGTTTGTTCATCCATGCGTGCAAGGATTTCAGGGGTTTGCAAAAATTTTGCGCCCCTTTCTAAAATGATTTCTGATAATGTTTGCATTGTTTTTTAGTTTTTGGTTTTTTAATTGGTGTTTGTTTTTTTTGAATTAAAGAAGGGTATTACCGACGGCGTTTTGATTGGTTACATCCAAATAGCCGATGTCTTCTATGCTTCCGACATCATCCAAATTTGGCATCCCGTTCAAATCTTCATCGCCAAGTAGTGTTGGGTCTGTATTTCCAAGCGAGGGTAAAAAGCCACGTATTTTACTTTTAATACTCTCGGAAATAAACCCGGATAGTCCAGCGGCTCCACTATTACCCGGTGCAGCAATTTCTTTAACCGCAATATTAGCCACACGGATTAAGCCGTAACCTGCTGCGCCTAAAAAAATGAGTTTAACCCAAGGGTTTTTAAAATAAATGGCTCCACCGATACCCGCTACCACTAAGCCACCGTTTAAAGCTAGGCTATCCTGTTTTTTCATCGCCTTCATAGCAACGTGCGATACTATCATGCCGCTTACCGTTGCTGCGGCAGCAAGTCCCCAAGATTTAATATTATCCATTGAAAAGCTACTGTTCTCCATGGATTCTTTTGAAACGATTGTTATCATGTTATTGGTTTTTGTTTTTCGTTGATTGATAGTCTTTAATTGACTTTTATTAGTTGATTTTCTTTTTTGCTTTCCTGCTTTACGGATTCAATTCAAGTAGTGATTCGTACAGCATTTTAAAATTTTCAATTTCATTGTTTACATATATTTTTCTCCTTTCTTTTAAATGTTGAACTGCTTACCGAACCTGTTTAAGTCGTCTTTTAGTTAGGTAAGCGTTACCGATTTAATTTTTTGCTTGATGATTTTTTTGGCGATGCCTTCTAATGGTTTTTGCTTTTCTGGTTTTTCTGGTTTTTCTACGTTTGCTTCACTTACTTTTTTTTCGGCTTTATTGCCCTTGCTATTCATTGCCACTACTAAACCAACGGCAGCTAAAACACCAATGACCATAGCACCACCATTACCTTTTTTTTCAGTATCGTTTGTTGGGCTTTCTGATGAAGGGCTTGCTGTTTTTGTTGGCTCTGTAACCGCATTTGAAATAGTCCTTTGCGTATTGGCCGTATTCGTTTCTGAAGTATTCGTTTCGGAAGTAGTAACTACTGATGTATTCGTTTTTAATTTATCTGCTCTATCAGGTTCATCGCCTTCATTAGGGAGGTCTTCCTTTTGAATGTCCGATTTCGCCGCTACCTCGCCGCCGCCACTTTGATTTTTTACAAGACGGTTATACACCGCCTCGGAGTTATCCCTACTTACAATAGGACCCGTATCTTTGGGTAAATAATTTTTGGTAAAATCATTCGTGCGTATGGGTTCAATGCTTGCCCCTGTTTCCGCCTCTTCTTTTCCTTGCCCGTTATTTTCACCTTTGACAGCTTCATTACCACTCTTGCCCATAACTTTGGTTAAAAACGTTGCAACCGCCGTTAAAAACGTCATCGCCGCCGCAATGCTTGCCGAAGCAACAACGCCTAAACCCTCTAATCCCATTAATCCGTCCAGTCCATTTAATTTTCCTTTACTGGCTAAGTGCTTGGCTACTTTAGCGGCTCTACCTGTGATGATTGCTTTTTTTAAGGCTTCAAAGCCTCCCGCCAATTTATCAGCAAATAATTTTTTTACAAACTCAAGTCCCTTTACGGCTTTTCGATAAAACGAAAGAGATACACCTGCGGCTATGGCTTGGCTTTCTGTAAACAACGCCCAGTATAAACGACTGGCAATACGAAGGGTGTTTGTTTTCATAGCGGCTAAAAAGCCCGCGCGAATAGGAACTACTGCGGGATTGTATTTGACAAAGGCACCACGACCCAATTTTTTTAATACCGTTTTTCCTTTCCCTTTTGCCGCACGATTGGCGTGTTTCATTTTGGTAAATACGCCTGTTTTCTTTGTAGCTTTATTGCTCCCTGTGGCGGCTTGCCTCGCTTTTTGCTTCTTTCCTTCCAGTGAGCCGATGCCTTCAAAATCGGCATTCACTAATCCAAATAGTTCATCATCTGTTCCATGAATTATATCGCCAAGACCTTTGAACGAAGGCTGTAAGAAATTTTCATCCATACCGCTTAATTTTTCAAGCATGGCTTCTCTGTTATTTTCGTTATCCCAAGCCCCTATGAGTTGGTCATAAGCCCCAAGTAAGCCTTTCACATCGTATATGTGGCTGACTTGCCGTGGGCGCGTGGCAATGTAATTACGCGTATTGATTAGGTGCAGTTTGCAACGTCGGCAATAGTCTTTGTATAAGCCGTTTAAATCGGTTTCTCCTAGGTTATCACCTAGTCCGTTAAACTCTTCTCCTAAAGTGGCGTTTCCTACGCCATTTAGGTATTGTATAGGCATTCCTTGCATGGTCATTTGTTTATCTTTTAATTCGTTAATTGGTTTTGCTTCCTCATCGTAGCGATTTAATACTGGGTCTATCACGTAGTAGTTATTGCGTTTGGTCATATCCACATTTTTACCTTTGGGCACAACTATATAAATGTGTTGGTAATAATCACGTCCATACATTTTTACCATTCGCAAACTATGAGAAATACCCAAATTGGTAAGTACACTGCTTACCGAAATGGTAAAACAATCACAATCAATTCCTTTTACTCTATCTTGCCACGCTCTGGCGGGACGGCGTAACTGCTCTACTCCCGGACGGTCAATTTGATATTGAATGTGGTTGTAGTAAAAATCAAAAATCGCTTGACAGGTTTCGTTTAAGGTGTTACGTTTTAATAGTCTTGATATGTGCTTAGTATCTGCTAATGTTTTTAAAACAATTCGGCTGCAATATTCTAGTGTATCGTGTACCGTGCCTTGGGGGTTTAGTATAGGGTCGGTACTAATAGGTTTTGGGAATAAGCTATCATACGCGCTACCACTTTGCAAACGACGTTTACTATCTGCTACTAAACCCAAACCTGAAAGGCGGCGGTTAGGAAAGTTTTGGATATGGTAAGTCGTATTCATGTTTGTTATTTTTTTAGTTGCATCGTTTTGTAACTGCGATGTGAATACAAAGTTCGGTAGGTAAAAAAGGAACCCTGTCGTAGGTAAGCGCGTTAGTACTCACCTTTGCGCATCTTTACGGGCGTGTGCGCTTTTAAAAAATGATACTAAAAAAGGGCTGCAAACGTTTGTTTACAGCCCTTTCAGAGGTGTTGGAGGTGGTATTTTATTTGGCGTTATAAAAATGGTGTTTGATACATTCAAACATAAAATGAGCAATTTCGGGAACCACGGCATTGCCTAATCCCTCAATTTGCTTTCTGTCCAATTCCTTGGAAAACCCATCATCCACTCGTACACCCTTGTAGTTTGATTCGCTGTTAAACCGTTTAATTGGCATTGACAAAGGGTATTGTCTTGGTAGTGGTTTAAGTACCGCTTTTTGAGCGTAGCTAAAGACTTCGCTACGAATTTTGCGTCGCTTCTCAAAGGGGTAGGCAACACCGTAAAAGCGTTTGCGTTGATGATTATATCCAAATTGGGACGCGGCAATAATTCGCCATTCACATAAATAGCCGATTTGGGAAAGGTCTTGTAAGATTTTTTCAAGCCCCCTGCTGGTAAGCATCGGGCTGTTTTCGATAAGGAGGTATTGGGGGCGGACTTCTTTACAGATGCGGAACATTTCCGTCCAGAGCACACTGCGTTTGCCGTTGATGCCGAGTATTTTGCCATTTTTTGTTTTGTTGTTTTTACTGCTGTTTGCTAAACTTATGTCTTGACATGGAAAACCACCACTTATGATGTCAACATACCGTGGTTTTTTTAAAGTCGTTATATCGGTATGGGTGCTTGTGTTGGGGAACTGATAGTTTAAATGTTCCCTGCACCATGGATTAATTTCACAATTCCAAAGCGTGGGAATATCGGATAATGCGGCGCCTAGTTCAAAGCCACCAATGCCGCTAAATAAACTACCGTGGGTTAATTGCTTAGTCATTTTATACATGGTTTTTAGAACTTAATTTTTAGAACTTAACTTTTGTGTTTCATTCCGATTGGTTTTTAGTAAACTATTGGGATGACTCTCTCTTAATGCAAACCAAATTTCATCAAAGTTTAATTGCTCATACTTGCAATATTCTTTAATAGTTAGCTTGCGCTTATCTGTACCCAATGAGTCGCGTATCACGCGGTGCATCCGTTGTGCGCTTCTTATATTATTGCCTCCAACTAAAAGCATTAAATCTTTTACGGATAAAAAAATACTGTTATTCATAATTCGTTTTTTGGATTGTTTTACTTTTTAAATGCTTTTATCGAATGCTTGGTAATGAGCGCATCTATATCGGATAGTTTGTAATAGATTTTATTACCAATTTGTGAAAAGGTGATTTTACCTTCATCGCGCCATAATTGCGCTGTGCGCCGCGAAATTTTCATAAGGGCTAAAAACCCGTCGTTATCCACAAAACGCTCCGCTAGGGGTTGGTTGTGCTTATCTATTTTTTTGTGGATGTCTTCCACCACCGTGGTTAAGTGGTCGAATTGTTCTTTGGTTAAAATGATTGCTTCCATTTTCTTTGTTTTTTTAGTTTTATAAAGCAAAGGTGAGCAATCAAATAAAGTGCCTTAGGTAACCATTTGTTGACCCGTGGTGCCCGGCACTATTTTTTTATGGGGTAAGATTATAAGGGTTTGGAAAGCCCATAGCGCGCCGTGCCTTTAGGACGTTTAGTGGTATTGGAGGGTTTTAGCATACTATATACGGAGTCCTCTGAAATGGGATGACCGTCCTTATCCTTTATGCCTTTGGCGATGTAGTGGGTTAATTCTTTTAATGAACCGTGTAGTAATTTTTGTTCGACGGCTAATTGAAAAAAAATATCTACAAAGTAATTGAGGTTGCAATTAAGTTGCAAGGTGGAATGTGTTGTAGTGGTAGTGGCGAAAGGGGATTTGTGGGTAGCTATGTGCAATAAATCGTTACTTTGAGTAGTGTGTTGCAACGTGGCTTGTTTTAACTGTTCTAACTTGTGCAGCTTTTGCATTTCAAGAGCAATTTTATCCTCAAAATTTACTTCGCTGGTATGGCTTGGGCTAGGTTGTTGTTTGTATTCGGTATCTACTTCGTAAAGAAAACTTAATTTTTCCTCAAACGTTTTGTAGCCCGCTAGTTTTAGTTTTACATCGTTAAAATCGTACACTCGCGCGTCTGGTTTGTTGTGGGTTTCGATGTTTTCACGTAGTAATTCAATGATGACTAGTGCCTTTTCAAACTTTATTTTGTGTTCCGCTTCGTTAAATAATTCTCGGTTCAAATCAATTAATTTTTCGAGTTTATTTAACCACCTGATAGGGTCTTGCATCTTATGACATTGGTATTGTATAAATGGCTTTATTTGGGATTTATTCAAGGTAAGCACTTTGTGCAACACACAAGTACAGTATTGTTTCAAATGAAATATACCCTTGTTTAAAAAATTGGGGCTTTGTGTTTGCTCTATAATAGAGATGTCAAATTCGTGCGCATCATACGCGGTAATGTCTGTAATGGGATGTTCGATAAAGGGCGAAGTAATAATAAGTGAGTACATAGTTTTTGTTGTTTTTGGTTCTTTTTTGTTACTACTAATTTACGCACATTTAAAAGTAAAGTCAAGCAAAAACGCTGTTTTGAGTGTTAAAAACTACAAAACAGCGTGTTAAATTTTTTAGAATTTTTAGAACTTAATCGTTGAAAATGTCCATGGCTTTGTCGAGTTCCTCATTTACAATCTTAGCGTAGATTTGGGTTTCTCTGATTTGAGCGTGTCCCATTAATTTAGAAACTTTATCAATGCTAATTCCCTTTTTTAAAGCCCTAGTAGCGAAGGTGTGTCGAGATATATGGAACGAAACGTGTTTAGCTAATTCTGCTTTCTCTGCAAGTATTTTTAGATTTTTATTGATATATGCCGTCGCCGCTGAAATGGCTCTATCCATAGCCCTCGCATCGCTTTGATTTAAGCTATTAGATAGCATGGGAAATACATACGTTTCTGGACTAGACTTTATTGGGCGATACTTATTAATGATGGCAAGTGCTTTATTGGGAACTTTAATAGAGATTTGACTACTTGTTTTCTTTATCGTGAAATGGATATGGGTAGCATCTAAATTTTTCCATTTTAAAAGTAGCATGTCCGATACTCTTAATCCGCCTGTATAAGCCGCCACTTCAAACATATCTCTATGAAGTTCTAATCGAGTGCCTGGTGTACATTTAACTGCAACTAATTGGGCTAATTCATCTTCGTTCAAATAGACCCTTTGTGTTTTTTCTGATTTTAACTTATACTTTAAAAATGGGTTTTGTTGGATTTCAATTACATCGGAACTTATCGCCTCGTTAATGACCCTTCTAATAAACTTCATATCCTTATGCACCGTGTTGGTCAAATTATTAAACTCCTTTCGGCAAAACGCATCGTACTTTTTTAGAAAGTCTGGTGTAATATCTTGTAACATTAAACTCGTTGAACCAATGTACTTTTCAATTTTATTGAGTATCGCTTTTGCTTTATCATGTGTACCGTGCATTTTTTGCTTTTCGTATTGCTCCAATAATTGTTTTGAAAACTCAAAAAAATTAGTCGGCTTATGACCGTAAATTTTGGTTTTAAGCTGTTTTGTTGTTAAGGATTTTGAGATGGTTTCATGCTCAAATACTTGGTCTTGGAGTTCAGTAAATTTATTTGAAATAAAAGAATTAAGCCGTGAACTGTTGGGGTGCGCTTTCTTAACTTTTTTATTCTTTTCATCCCATTGGTTTTCTAATAAATATATGCTAGTTGATATATAGCTTATTTTACGGTCTTTAATGATTCTAAGATGAATAGGACATAGCCCTTCTTTGTTTATCTTATCTTTGCGTAGAATGATGGATAGTGTCGCCATTTGACTTTATTTTTATTTACTAAGCAAGTTAAACCTTTTTGTCCTAGCAGGGTAAACATTAGGGTAAACATTTAACGCTTTTTAATGCTTTACTTTGAAAGCAAATGAAAGCAAACGGCTCTGTAAGGCTTGATAATATTGCAAATATGAATTTATTGATTTTTTTAAAAGATTATTAATAGTCCCAGCGGGATCACAAAAAGCCTCGGTATTTACTGAGGCTTTTGTATTTTACATACAGATTTACTTGCACTTTACGAACTTTATGATCCCCTTTTTTAATATGTTTTAAACGGTATTTTTTTGAACCGCTTTAACCTAGATTATGCAATAGGAATCGTAGTGAGAGGCGAAAGCCTAATAAAACAGGTACGTTTAAACAAGGCAATAGGTGATTTATAACCCTAATCAATTAAACATCTCATTGTACAATCTGAAAGGCAGGTTGTTTCCACTTGAATAAAAAACATTCATTGTGATTGGTTTAGCCTCGGATAAAACATAAGAGTCTATAATAAAATCTGTTATTGGCACCAAACTGTATTTTATCTTTTTGTTGGTGGATAAACTATTTACCTTCTTCGATTTTAAAATTTCGGAATTATTAAAACATGACATATGCTCATTTCCATTTAAAAATAGGGTAAAATAATTTGAAAAATCTTCCTTGTTTTTTGTGTTACGTACATCATATACAGCCTCGTTAAGGTTTCCACTATTACTGTTGTTTATACTTATACATTGTGAAGGATTAATGGAATTCGCAAAGCGAGAATCTGTGGGGTTGTTATTAATATCATTACCGCTTTCGTTTATAAAATAAATATCGGTAATCCAAGAATCTTTTATTTCGCTAGTTTCGCTAACTAATGGTAACAATGTTGTTAGTGTAGAGCATGATTTGGAGTAATCGGCGATTTGCTGTCCAAAATTCCTATCACCCTTCAATTTGTTATAAGACAATGTATTTTTACTAAACCCGCCATCATAATATTCACCCATAGCAAATAAAGTTCTGGCTCCTCCATACATCAATTGCCATTCATCCTTGCTCACTGTTGACTGGGAGCTAAGCATTACACCACATGGCTTTATTAATCCCATTTCTTTCAGCTTTTTAACAACTATGTACCAATTGGATTTCATCATACTTGTTTTATTAATGACAGATTCTATTTCAGCTGACAGGCTCATAATACTTTCGAAAGTATTCATGGCATATTGATTACCGCCAAATATTACCGGTTTCAAATCGCTATTATATTGTGAACAGTTTACAAGATCCTTGAACAGTTGCTCGAGTTTTTGTTTTGTCGGCTTATCCTGCGTTTGCATGGCAATAAGTGTTTTAGTGTAGAGTAGTTTACGGCTAACCAGGTTTAGGTAATTACAGTCGCTAAAATAATCGTTTAATTGCTTGTATAACTTTATTAGAATAATATCCATTGAATTATCTGATAACATAAAGGATAACTCAGGGAATACATCGCTCCAGGGCACAATATTATAATCAAGAGTGGCTAAATCAGTAAATGGATTCACCTGAGTATCATAGCCTGTAGAAATTACAGATGCTTTAACGTTATTTTGAGGTGATGAATTCGCTACTGATTCCTTGAATTTTCTAGAAGTAGGGTTTAAGTTGTCTAAAGTTAAAATTGCTTGGGGAATAGGTTTCATAATCTCATTTTCCCATTGCTCTTTTAATTCAGCCGTTTGTGCCGCCGTTAATCCTTTAAACCAGTCGCTAAAAATGGGCGGTAATTTCTCGCTTTCAATATGCTCCTCGTGGTACTTTTTTAACCAGGCAGAAAACTGAACGGTATCTTCCTTAGCTATTTTCTCTTGCGCTTCCTTCTCCTTCTTTGCTTTTTCAACTTTTTCCAGCTCCTCCTTAAGTTCGGCTGCGCTTAGGTCTTGCGAATCTCTTACGGTTCTTGCCTTTTCAACTGTATTGAACTCAGAACTTGATAATGAAAAGTCAGAATACTCTCCAAATGCTTCAAATTTCAATAAAATGCTTGTGATTTCACTCAGCAAAGCGGTTAATTTGTCTTTGTCCTGAGCATTTTCTTTTTCCTTAAGTTTGAGGTAATCACTTGTTTTATTTGATAAAATACTAAGATCCGCTTTCATCTTTTTTTTGGTTTCGGACTTCGCTTTTGAATCTTCTTTATCTTCCTGTGGTACAGCAGGAGTGTTTGGTAAATTTGGATATGAAACTTTGCTCATATCTATTGGAGAGTTTTTGAAGTCAAATGAGTTTTGAGCTCTGGCTACATTGTCATCAACTTCCTTTTTTAAGCGTTCTAAAGTGTCAAGGGTCTCTTTTGAATTGGGAAACGCATACGTTCTTGAGCTGCAAGTATAACTTGTTTTGCTAAATGTCTCCGAATCAGCATTACTAAAACCAGCTTCTACTGCACCCAAACCCAAATAACCGACACTAACAGAACCCGCGTTACTATTAGAGGATAAAGATTGGTCACCCTTAAATTCCAACAGCACATTATAATAGCCTATGTATCCTTTCGTAACCGAAGAAACAAAGTGGCTACCAAATTCACGGTAAAATGAAAAAATTAAAGCTTGTCTGTCTTTATCATCCTTTATAGCTCGTATTTTTTTTATTAAGTCGGCCACTGCCGGCGACCCCGCCAATAATAATTCAGCCGTTTGAATGCGGCTTGTTTCATTTGTATCGCCATTCTCACCGCAGTTGTATGGAAGATAATAGGTTTTTTTTCTAACAACTCCAACCGTTTTAGTTATACATCCGTTTGAGATAGATTGAGCCTCCTGTTCCTCGTGTGCATACTTTGCACTCGCCCTTGCCAAACCATAGCTCACCGAAGCTCCACCGTGTGCTTCGGATTTGGAGGTTGCTTGTTTGTTACTTTTGCCCGCGTAAAATTCCGAAAAATCTTCGTATGATTCTCCCGCAAATTTATAACCATATTTTTGGTCTAGCAGCATCAGGGACTCATCTGAATCGGTATATTTTATTTTTCCGGTTTGGATATTGAGCCCGTCTCCTAAATGAATAGTTCCTAAACCTTTATATTGAATACCAGTGTATCCTGCGGCTGCACCAACAGGTGATAGCTTTGAACTGTCGTTAACCCCTATCGCTTCAATTTGGCTAATCGAATTATCCTGCGAGCTTTCAGAATCATTTTTGAGAGTACTTGGAGTAGTGCTAGTTTTAGTTTCTTTGTTTTTTTTCATTGGTTGTAATTTTAATGGTTAGTATTAAATGCTTCTATTTAGTGCTGTGCATAGCAAGTCAAATGATTTTTGTCCGCTTTTTTTGCACGATTAATCAGGTGTACAGACTGTGTTTTAAATGGTTTAAGGAATCTGTAGAACAATCAAAGTAAATCTAACCAATATTTTACAATTAATAGAGGATAAAGTGGGCTTTGAAAAACTAAATATTTTAAGCGATAAACTACTAAACGTTTTAGTCGTACTTTCTTTATTGGTAAAATTCTTTAGGCTTCTTTTAAAAGGGTAAACATCCTTTAACAGTAGAGTATTAAATGTAGTGGATTATTAAATTACTCATCTTGCGCAACCCCAACATGGAGTATGTCCTATCAGATTTTTAAGCATGCTTAATACTAGCAGTTGTAAAATCATACTCTTATACCAATATCGGTTCTAAAAGATACAAGTTGAGCCAGAATTATTTTCTTTTAGGCGACGAAAAAAATATAGGCTTAGCAAGACCTACGGATATAATTTTTGAGGAAGTATAAGAGAAAAAGAAACTGGGTCAACGTATCTTTTAGAAATGACGTTAGTATTAAATGACATAGACATCTGCAAACATTGCGAGCCTCGCTATATCTGTTTTGATTCTCGCTTACCCATAAAACGTAAACCCCACGAATGGTACTTTGAAACCGAATGTAATTACAGCACTTATAAAGGTAAATGATAACAGGAAACTGTCTATAAAACACTTTTCGAATATGGCAACAAGCTAGTAAAAACGGTTTTAAACTAAACCGAAAAAATTAAACGCCATTAATAAAGAACTTTGGGGTAGTGCTTAATAAACAAGAGTACCTCCGCTTTTATCACTCGCAATAACTCGTGTAAGGTCGCAATTTTAATTTTGATTACCCATTAGCGAGTTAAACAAATCTTTAAATTGAACGCCTTTTACTAAGGTATTTTTACTTAATAACGAATGCTCGGCTAAACCGTGTAATACAAATTCCATTAACACGAGTTGCTCGTTACCTTTAATAGCGGGATGAAACACCTCACAAAGCTCTTCTAATCCCTCAATAATAGAAAGCGAAGCCTTATAGGTTTTATCGTTGGCTTTTTCTAGTAAATCTAATTGATGTCCGCCGCCAAACCAAGCCACAGTTGTTTCATAAGGATTAACAGCTTTTTTCTTCTTTAATAAATTAGGGTCGGGAAATAATTTTACAAACTGCGTCCGAATGGCTTTGCTAATGAGCGTGTGCGCTACAATGGCTGCACCCTCTTGTTCGCCCTCGTAAACCAATTCTATTTTCCCATTTATAGCTTGCACTGCACCATACAAGTCGGCAATGCGCGCAAAGCTATACGGTTGATCGTTACTTAAAAAACGTAACTCGGCCGCACTAATTAAACTTTCGTAAGCACTAATCGTTAAGCGCGAACTAACGCCACTCTTGGCATCCACGTATTCGCTTTGTCGGGCTTCGATAGCAATTTGCTCTACCAAATCTTTAATGAGCGAACTGACTTTAATTGTTTTTTGTGCGGGCGATAAGCGGGCTTGACTCTCAGTAATTTGGCGCGCCTGCTCAATGCTGCTTAAATAATGCGTTAAAATTTGCGAACCTATGCGATCTTTCAAAGGTGTAACAATGCTTCCACGGTTAGTATAATCTTCGGGATTAGCTGTAAATACAAACATTGTGTCTAAAGGAATGCGTAAATTAAATCCACGTATTTGAATATCGCCTTCTTGCAAAATATTAAACAGTGCCACTTGTATGCGGGCTTGTAAGTCGGGTAATTCATTAATAACAAAAATAAAGCGGTTGCTTCGCGGAATTAAACCGTAGTGAATTACCTCTTCGTTGGCCATGCTCACTTTTAAATGAACAGCTTTAATAGGATCTATATCGCCAATTAAATCGGCTACACTAACATCTGGCGTTGCCAATTTTTCGGCATAACGGTTGTTTCGGTGAATCCAAGCAATGGGCGTTTCATCTTTTTGTGTATGGATACGATTTTGTGCAAAAAAACTAATAGGTGCTAAAGGATCGTCGTTTAACACACTGCCTTCTACAACGGGGATGTATTCATCTAATAACTCGGTTAATTGCCGAGCCATTTTCGTTTTAGCTTGGCCTCTTAAGCCCAAAAAATTAATGTTGTGCTTACTTAAAATGGCGCGTTGCACTTCGGGAATAACGGTTTCTTCGTATCCAAAAATATCTGTAAAAACAGGCTCTTTACTTTTTAAACGCTTCATTAAATTATCGCGCAATTCATCTTTAATGGATTTGCTGATGTAACCTGATTTTTTTAGTTCTCCAAGTGTTTTTATTGTTGGTGCACTCATACTGTTCTTAAATTTTTTTACGTTTATTAGTTGTATAATCTCTAAAAATCATTTCGCCTAAGCCTTTTAAACCCGTGAAGTAAGCCTTACCTTGATTGGCTTCGGTAAATTCATCTACAAAATCTTGTAAGTAAGAATCGTTGGCTACCATAAACGTGGTTATATCTATTTTACTGCGTTTGCATTGAACCGCCAGATTAATGCACTTGTTTACAATTTTTCGATCGAGTCCAAAACTATTTTTATAATACTCCCCATTTTCTTTTAAGCAACTGGGTTTACCATCTGTAATCATAAAAATTTGTTTGTTGGCGGTCTTCTTTTTTTTAAGTAAGGTCATGGCCAATTCTAAACCAGCAACCGTGTTGGTGTGATAAGGCCCTACCTGCAAATACGGTAAATCTTTTACTTGAATAGGCCAAGCATCGTTTCCGAAAACAATAATATCTAAACTATCTTTCGGGTATTTTTGTGTAATCATTTCCGAAAGTGCCATGGCTACTAGTTTGGCTGGTGTAATGCGGTCTTCGCCATATAAAATCATGCTATGGCTTATATCAATCATAAGTACAGTTGCCGTTTGAGTTTTGTGTTCGGTTTCGCGTACTAACAAATCATTTTCAGTTAAATGAAACTGCTCAATGCCATGGCTAAGTTGCGCTTGCTGAATGGATTCGAGCATGGCAATGGATTGAGGCGCATCGCCAAACTCATACGCTCTTAATTCATCGGATGCTTCTTCTCCGTTTTTGCCGCTAAACCCTGTTTTATGATTTCCGTTTCCGCCACGTTTTAATTTACCAAATATGCGTTCGAGGGCTTGTGTGCGAATGGCTTGTTCGGTTTTGGCTGTCATTGCTAAGCCGCCTTCGTTATCGCGTTTATCACGCAAATAGCCTTTTTCTTTAAGTTCGTTTATAAAATCATCAATGGTGTACGCTTTAGTGGTGAGTTCATATTCTTTATCCAACTCGCGCAGCCAGCTAACGGCTTCTTCTACATCGCCACTGGTGTGCGTAAGAAGTTGTTTAAATATGCCAAACAATTGATCAAATAAACTTTGATCTTTACCTTTAAATGTATGGAAACGAAAACCTCGCATAATTTATTTACAAACAAATGTAAGCCAATAAGGTTGAAACGGATGTTAAATTGTTTGAAATACAAATCAAACCTAAAAATACTGTATTTAAACGAGCACGTGTGGCATTGTTGAGTACTAAAATTTATCGTATATTTCGAGCCATTTATATACAAACTAGAGATATAAGCCAATGAGAGCCTTTGTTAACGCCATGCCGTTTCTGTTTTTAAAAAACAGACTTTCAACTATTACCACGTTTATTTTATGTGCCTTGTTATGTATTGATTTTGCTGGTAAAGCACAAATTAATCCAACTTTACCGAATTGGGTACAAAACGTTTCGATTGAAAAAGTTCCAAAAATTAATGCCAACCTAGCAACCGACGGGTATTACTATCTTTTAATAGATTTGCAATCTCACCTCCCTAAGCAAGTAGATTATGCCCATTACGCTTTATCTGCATTTAATGAAACGGCATTAACATCTGTTTCGCAAATCGAAATAAATTTCGATCCTCAATATCAAAAAGCTGAACTTCATTTTGTGAGAGTACACCGTGGCGGCGTTGTTTTAGACCGAACTAAAACAACCCAGTTAAACGTATTAAACGAAGAAAGCCAGCGTAGCGAAGGAATTTTAAACGGACGAAAAACATTGTACGCGAATTTGAGTGATATACGCAAAAATGATGTGATTGAGTATGCCTATTCCATTAAGGGACGTAACCCCATCTTAAAAAATTACTTTGATGCAGATTTATCTACTTCTTACGCTGTTCCTGTTGGTAAGGTGTTTTACCGCATAACCATGAACCCTTCTGAAGAGCCACAAATTGTTTATAAAAACCAAACCTTAGAACCCATTATAGAAATCAATGCGTACAAATCATATACTTGGGAAATAACAACACCACCTATCATTAAGTCTGAAGAAAATATTCCTTTGTGGTTTAGCCCATTTGGAAGTATTCAAATAACCAATTTAAAAAGTTGGTTAGAAGTAAAGGCACATTGTAAAACTTTATTTACGCTTAAGCCTTATAACACGAAAGGCATCGAGCGTATTGTGGACTCTATCCGAAAAACTTCAACAAAACTCGAAGATCAAGTTACGGCGGCAATAACATTTTGTCAATCTCAAATACGTTATTCGGGTAACGAAGGAGGCATTTATTCGCACGTCCCTCGCTCGCCCGATATTGTTTTAAAAAATCATTTCGGCGATTGCAAAGAAAAATCTGTTTTACTAAAAGAACTTTTAATGCGTTTGGGTGTAAACGCATATCCTGTTTTAATAAATACTTATCTCGATAAAAAAGTACAAGAACACGTACCTGCTATCAATATATTTAACCATGCGATTGTGATGTTTCAATACAACGGAAGCAAATTTTTTATAGACCCAACCATTCCTTATCAAAGTGGTCCTTTCCACCTCCGAAGCTGTCCACGTTACGAAACAGGAATGGTGTTAGACAGTACAACTGAAACCTTTACCGATATTCCATTCGACACACAATCTAAAACGTATATGCACGAAACGTTTACCATTAACGAAAATGGCGATGCACACTTAGTCGTGAAAACTGAATTTTCGGGTTTAAACGCCGATGAACAACGCTATTATTTTTTAACTAATTCTATACAAGATGTGCAAGAGAACTACCGCAAATACTATGTACGTTTAAATGCCGATGTAACTGTAGTAGATACATTATATTATAAACAAGACGATAGCACCAATACATTTAGCACGTATGAGTCGTATTTATTGAAAGGATTTTGGACCTCCGACACAAGTAATAAAACGGGTTCTATAACTAAAGATTTTTTGCCTTATGGGCTTCAGGAACGTATTAATTTTGCAAAAGATCTTAAACGCAACCAACCTTTAAAATTATATTATCCTTTAAATTACAAACAAGTGATTTCTATTATTTTAACCAAAGGTTGGAATATTAAAGACGAACGCAAAGAAAAACGCAGTCAATTTTTTACTTATCGTTTCCAAACCTCGCTCGATGGCAATGCGCTAAATCTTGATTACAGCTACGAAAGTAAACGAACCCATGTAATGCCCGAAGAGTATAAAATGTATAAAGACGATATTGATTTTTTAGATAAAAATATGATATTCAGTTCTTACAGACAAGATAGCAGTAATTTAAAGTTGTCGTTTAACTGGCCTTTGTTGCTGAGTTTACTCCTTGGCATTTTAGCAGTATCATTTCTTATTTATCAATTAAATCAAAGAACTTACAAATCTATTTATAAAAAAGAATATGATACAATTGGCGGCTGGTTAATTTTACCAGCATTGGGTTTAGGCGTCTCCCCATTATTAATGTTTTTCAATCTTATTAATCTTTATAAGGATCAATTTTCAATTAATTATTACGATTTTTTCCTAGATCCAAATTCAGTAGCATTCTCGCCAATTCGAGGTTACTATGCCATAATTTTTCCCTTTTTTAACGTGGCCTTGTTTGGATTTATTACCTATTTGTTAGTATTATTTGTTAAGCAAAAACCTTCGCTCCGACCCTATTACTGTATCTACCAAATTATACATCTTTTAATCTTAGTGATTGATTTAGTATTTACCTATTCCTTTTATGGCACTAGCGATGCGTTTGAAGATAGAAAACATTTAAGTTCTCAAACCACCGCATTTATAAGGGCTTTAGTGGGCATACTTATTTGGGTACCTTATATATGGTACTCTAACCGCAGCCGAGAAACTTTTGCAGATACCCCCGAATTGCCTGTTACATTACCAGTTTTAAACCCACTCGAAAATTCGGAATTGAGCCCCCAAGAGGAGGTAGTGACAGAAAAAAAAGATGACGAATAGAATGTAACAGAGCGAGACTGCTACACATTTTTTAGAAAACCTTGGTTAAATGTACAAATGGTATTAAATGGAATTGACACATTGACAGTTTACTTTCCGTCCTCAAAATTATAAGAAAACCTGTCATACTTTTTAACGCTTGTTAACAGCCTAAGCGACGGTGTTTGCCTTGGTACGAGGTTTGCGTTAGTTTAGATAAAAATAAAAATGGTGTTCGATTTTGGTTACCTGCTAATTGCAGGTGTATTTATGCTAATTGGTTTATTAGTTAGCTCGCGTTTAAAAGCTAAGTTTCAACACTACTCGGCAGAGCCACTCAGTAGTGGTTTAAGCGGTAAAGATATTGCTGAAAAAATGTTGAGAGACAATGGCATTTACGATGTCAAAGTGGTAAGTGTAGAAGGTTCGCTAACCGATCACTACAACCCAACTAATAAAACGGTAAATTTGAGTCAAGATGTTTACAATGGCAGGCACATAGCTGCGGCCGCCGTTTCAGCGCACGAATGCGGACACGCCGTGCAACACGCAACAGCTTACACGTGGCTGCGCATGCGAAGTAATTTGGTTCCTATTGTTCAAGTTTCATCAACAATTATGAATATGCTTACGTTTGGTTTGGCTATTGTGGCCTTTACCATGCCCAAACTTACCAATAGTATGTTGTTGGTGTTTATTGCTTGTCAAGCTGCTATTACTTTGTTTAGCTTAATTACATTGCCCGTTGAAATAGATGCTAGTCGCCGTGCTTTGGCTTGGTTAGATAGCAGTCGGTTAACCCGTTCGCAAGAACACGACAATGCTAAAGATGCTTTAAAATGGGCAGCTTACACGTATTGTGTGGCGGCCTTAGGTTCGGTAGCTACTTTGTTGTATTATATTTGGCGGTTCACTTCCAGCAATAGAGAAGAGTAGTTTTTTAGTATTAATAGAAATTAGAATTGTTTAGTTAATTCTAACTTATATGTTTAAAAATGAATGAGTGTTCAGTAGAATACACATTTCATATTTTCTAGTACTGAAATCGAAAATTCGGAGTAGAAGCTATTTGGTATGTGTTTTAGTAGCATTAACTTTTTGATCGGGAATACTAGTTTAACTTTCCTTCTTTATTTCAGCTTTCTATTTAATAAAGTTAAAATAATTGCTCATTTTCCTTTATTTTAATTAAATTTGTTGAACCAAAAAGTGGAATCCGAAAAACTTATAGAGTAGGAAACAACTAAAACCAAAACACATGAAAAAATTATTTTTTTTAGGAATCATTCTCACCGTGGGAATAACATTCTTATCCTGCCAAAAAACAAGTACACCACCTAATTCAACGGTCGCAAACATAGCACAAACTAACCATTCAGGAAATGAAGCAAGTCCCATGAGTTCTAGAACGCCGACTATTGGAGCTACTGACCAAAGATTATTATTTCTAAGTTTTGATAGAAAAATATGTTTCTGTATAGGTTCAGGTGGTTCTTGTTTACCTGAAGTAACAGTAACATCAACATCTACTGCCGAAAGGATCAGACTTATTATACAAACAATCGAAACCGATGATCAATCTGCCATAAGAACTGCGTTTGATAATAATAAAGTTGAGATGATTGAGTTTATTTCAGAACCTTACTTGAACGGTATTTTAAACGGAGATTTAACAGCTCATAATGCAACTGATGCCGAAGGTTTAACAAAATTCATAATTCTACGAAACTCAAACACCGATGAAGTTGTGGCAACTTATCCATTTAAGTTTTAATACACGAAAGCACAGGTATTTTAAAAGTACCTGTGTTGTTTTATTGAGTTTAATATTTGCTATTGCTTTCATCCATTGCCAAGTAAAAGAAGAGAAAGTAACGGTTATAAAAACGATAAACTTAGCTTTAAAACCTTCTTATTCAAATCAGGTTGGTCTCTACTATGATAAAAATAAAAAGACAGAAGCCCTTTGCTTTTTTTCGAGTAAGGATGAGAAAAAACTGAAACTATTTAATTTAGATGGTGTATTAATCGATTCAATACCACTTGAAGAGGCAACTAAAGTACTCGATAATGTAGGCAATATTAGCATCTTATCGTTAGATACAATTATTATCAATTCTAATTATACCAATCAACTAGCGGTCATTAACCGAACAGGCAAGGTTTGGAAACAACTTAATTTAGAAGATAGATTAATAGACACCGAATCTAACTGCTACGATTTTGCTTCTCCATTTTATGCCGTTGAACAAAAGGCCAATACCGCCCTGTTTAGTGCCTATTGGCGAGAAAATAGGAGAGAAAAAATAACAGATACTGTACCTAGAGATTTGCTGGGTCATTCTATTTATTTTAACCGTCATGTTCAAAACGCACCATTTTTTGTAAGCATTAATCAACTCTTTTCAGACTCGGCTATTGTTAAATTTCATTATCCTGGCTTTTATAAAACTATTTCGCAAGAGGTGTGTTTATTGGCCGAGATTTCGAATTTCACAATTATAGGTAACTCTATTTACGTTCACTCGTTCTATTCAAATAATTTATATAAACTAAACCGCTTAACTTATCAACTCGAAAAAACTATTCCGTTAAAATCGAAATTTACTACAATTGGTACCCACTTCATTAAATTGAATACAGAAACGATTCCACTTCTTCAAGATAGCATTACTTATAAGGGCAAAACATCGGGGCAAATTGAAAAATTAATTTTTGATAAAAATACCAATCGCTACTATGTGGTAGTTAGGCATTCCTCTACCCCTGAGGCGTTCGATAAAAACCGTGTTGGTTTCTCTATTTTGGTATTAAATGAACAATTGGAACAAGTGAATGAGTATGCGTTTACAGACTTCAAGTACAGAAGTTATGGAACTATTTTATGCTCAAAAGGGTTGTTACTTTTTCATAACGACACCAGTAAATTATTAATAAAAAATGAAACCATCCGTTATAGTTTATTTCGTTTACCTTAATTTTTTTGTTTTTTGCACCTGTCAAAATCCTACAAAAAAAGAAGACATTCAATCGCAAAAAGTTTTGACGGCTTACGATAGCATTACCAATTACTTTTCTAATCGTCAAAAAAAAGAGTTTAAATCTATTTATAAAAAGCTATTTGTGATTAGTGAAAATGGTTGCTCGGGTTGCAACAAACGTTTTTTTGAGTTAACTAAACATTTTATTAACGATAGCACGTGTTGTTTTTTAATTACAGCACAAGGCATGTATTTAGATATTACTAAACTTGGGAAATCGAAACATGTATATTTTGACCAAAGTATTTTAGAAACCGACTATAGTTTTTTTCACCACTCTAAGTTTATTTCTATTAACCACCAAAACGTAGATACTACTTTAGTATTAGATGCCAGGTACCTCGAAGATCAACTTCAATTTATTCGAACTTTCGACAGCACAAAAATTCGTTAATCTACAATACCTTTAAACTTAAAGCCTTTAACAAGCATAGCCGCCAAATATATTAAGTTGGTATAAATTCATCGGCAATACAAAAAGCAATAATTGAACCCTTTTAAGGGTGTTGTATATTTTAATTAATGCTATCTTTAAA
>JAAFIL010000004.1:0-134809 GCA_013297775.1 Bacteroidota bacterium | reverse complement strand
AAGCGTATGAGTAAATTTCCACATTACCTACAAACCGATGCCATGACGTGTGGACCAACGTGCCTTCGCATGATTGCGGCACATTACGGGCAGAAGTATCAGTTAGCCGATTTGGTGCAATTATCGAGTACCTCTCGTGAGGGCAGCTCTTTATTGGGGCTTAGCGAAGCAGCCGAAAAAATCGGATTTCGTACCTTAGGCGTTAAAATTTCGTTGACGCAATTGGTGGACGATGTGCCGCTCCCTTGCGTAGCACATTGGAATCAAACACATTTTGTAGTTGTTTACAAAATAACTAAAGCTAAAATTTATGTGGCCGACCCTGCGCATGGGCTTATTACCTACACCCGCGAAGAGTTTATACGATCGTGGGTAAGCGATGCCAACCAAGAGGGAATACTTTTATTGCTTGAGCCAACTAGCGAATTTTATACGAGTGATGCGGACTTGGGTAAACCCGAAAAAAAGCACCACTCGACCCTTTTGTTTAAGTATTTGTTCAAACATAAGAAAGCCATTGTGCAATTAATGATTGGTTTAATGGCGGGGAGTTTATTGCAACTTATTTTTCCATTTTTAACCCAAAGTATTTTAGATATTGGTGTTCAAAATCGTGATGTGAATTTTATTTACCTCATTTTAGCCGCGCAATTAATGGTATTTTTCGGACGTACCACCATCGAAATTATTCGCAGCTATATTTTAATGCACGTGAGTAGTCGCATTAATATTAGTTTAGTTAGCGATTTTTTTGTGAAGCTCATGCGCTTGCCCATTGCGTATTTCGATTCTAAAATGACGGGCGATATTATGCAACGCATTAGCGATAACCACCGCATTGAGCAGTTTTTAACGGGCTCGTCTTTAAACACCTTGTTTTCACTTTTTAACTTCGTCATTTTTAGTGCGGTATTAGCTTGGTATAGCCTCAAAATAGTTTTGGTGTTTTTAATTGGCTCTGTGTTTTATTTTGTTTGGATTAGTTTTTTTTTAAAACGCCGTGCAGACCTTGATTTTAAACGCTTTCAACAAAGTGGAAAAAATCAAAGCCAGGTTATGGAATTAATTAATGGCATGCAAGAAATAAAGCTGCATAATGCCGAGCGTCAAAAGCGTTGGAAGTGGGAATTGCAACAAGCCAAATTATTTAAGATAAGTTTAAAGGGACTTTCGTTAACCGCTGCACAAAACTCGGGTTCGTCGTTAATTAACGAACTTAAAAACATCGTCATCACATTTCTATCGGCTAAGTTGGTCATTGATGGGCAAATTACTTTAGGGGTAATGCTTTCTATTAGTTACATCATCGGGCAATTGAATACACCTGTTATGGAGATGGTGGGCTTTATTCAGCATTGGCAAGATGCCCGTTTAAGTTTAGAACGTTTAAGCGAGATACACGATAAACCCAATGAAGAATCGGTTAACGATGAACAAATAAATGAAATCGAAAAGGAAGCCTCGTTTCATATTGATAAGTTATGGTTTCGTTACGAAGGTGTGGGTAATGAATGGGTTATTAAAAATATTTCGACGGTGATACCAGCCAATAAAGTAACGGCTATTGTAGGATCGAGCGGCAGCGGTAAAACTACTTTTATGAAATTACTTTTAAAATTTTATGAAGTAAGTAAAGGAAGTATAAAACTAGATCAAGTTAATTTGAATAACATATCTACCAAAGCTTGGCGCAACAGGTGTGGCGTGGTGATGCAAGAAGGTTATATTTTTAATGATACCATTGCGCAAAACATTGCTGTGGGCGACGATAACATTGATAAAGAAAAATTAAAACACGCCGTTATGGTGGCTAATATTAAAAGTTTTATAGAGGAATTACCTTTGGGCTATAATACCAAAATTGGGATGGAGGGCGTAGGAATAAGTACTGGACAAAAGCAACGTATCTTAATTGCAAGAGCCGTTTATAAAAATCCTGATTTTTTATTTTTTGACGAAGCCACTAGCGCTTTAGATGCTAACAACGAAAAAGTAATTATGGAACACTTAAATGTCTTCTTTAAAAATCGCACGGTGTTGGTGATTGCGCACCGATTGAGTACCGTTAAAAATGCCGATCAAATTATTGTGTTAGAAAAAGGTGAAATTATTGAGCAAGGCACACACACCGATTTAACAGCTAAACGCGGGGCTTATTATGAGTTAGTTAAAAATCAATTAGAGTTAGGGAGTTAAGTAAACATGCCAGTTAATGATAATGATATAGAATTGCACCGCGAAGAAGTGAACGAAATTTTAACGGCAACGCCAAAATGGATTTTGCGTTGGGGTATTTCGGTTGTGTTTTTGCTAATTGTTTTGGGGGTTGTTTTATCTTATTTTATAAAGTACCCCGATATTTTAAAAGCCGATGTAACGGTAACCACCTTGCACCCGCCGGTTAGCTTGGTGGCTAAAACAACGGGTCAATTAACGCATGTGCTTGTTAAAGAGAAACAGTTTGTAAAAAAAGGAGAAATTATTGCCGTGATTGAAAATACAGCCAATTATAAAGATGTTTTAATTTTAATGGCACAAGCCGAAGAGGTATTAAGTAGTTTAAAAACAAAAGATACAGCGTGGGTTTTGCAACTAAAGGATGGTTTAAACGTAGGAAATTTAACACCGTATTACCTACAAACGCTAAAGGCTATTAAAGATTTATATTTATACACAAGTATTAATCCTAACACTCGCCAAATCACTTTATTGAAACGCGATTTAGGAGCTTACGCCTCTTTGGTTTCTAAATACCAAATGCAGCAAACCATAAATGACGAGCAATTAAAATTAGCAGAAGCCGATTATAACCGAGATAAGCGTTTGTTTGAGGATAAAACGATTTCGGCACGCGAGTTTGAAACCAAAAAGCGTGAGTATTTAGCGGCATTGAGTTCGAGTGAGCAGCTAAAAATAACAACGTCGAATGCATCTATTCAACTTAATAATGTGGAGAAGAGTATTTTGCAATTGCAAATTCAAGATTACCAAGAGCAGGCTAAAATTAAGGCCGAGTTAACACAACAAATTAAAACGCTATTAGCCGAGGTGTATAAATGGAAGGCTATGTATTTAGTGGAAAGCCCGGTGGAAGGCAAGGTTTCTTTTTTTAATGTATGGGCAGTTAATCAACAAGTCAATATGGGTGATGCTTTGTTTTCGGTTATTCCCAAACAAGATCAGCAATTTATTGGAAAGTGTACCCTTCCTGTTTTAAACTCGGGAAAATTAGCCGTAGGTCAGTTGGTAAATATTAAACTTGATAATTACTCTTATACTGAATATGGGATGTTAGTTGGCGAGGTAAGCAATATTGCCGAAGTACCCAATAGCGAAGTGTTTGCAGTGGATGTGGTGTTTAAACATGGACTCAAAACGTCGTATAACAATGTATTACCTTATAAAGAACAAATGAAAGGCAAAGCCGAAGTGGTTACGCAAAATAATACCGTGTTAGAACGTATTTTCTTTAATTTTAAAAAATTAGTTGCAAGAAATTAAAAGTATAAAATGAAACTTTTTTCCTAGACTTTTTTTCGTGAGGGATATTTCGACTTCGCTCAATATAAATTAGGCGATAGCCCAATGCAGGGTTTGACGTACTTTTGTGCGAGCGAGGAGGCGACCTTAGAAGCCACCGCAGCGACTACGGCAAGCTCAGTGCAGACCGCAACAAAAGCCGTCAAAGCCGCATTGGCTAAAGCCGATAGCCCGATGCCGATTTTAAATTTTAAATCGAACTTCTTATCCCAAATTATGCAATAGATTTTTATAATTTTCATAATTCCTAATAAATACAGAACTTTGGTTTAATTAAAATTTTCACCACATGGGTGCTATCGATAATATTGAATTTAGTGATCACCAAGTAACAGCTTGGGGAGGTATGAAATTGATGAAAGACTTGCTTGATTCATGCAAAATAAAAGAAGAATTATGCAAACTTCCTTTACCCGATAAAGGCTCTAACCGGGGCTATGAGCCAACGCAAATCTTAGAATGTTTTTGGACAAGTGCGTAGATTGGTGCAGGAAGATTTAGTCATTCAGCGTATTTACGCTACGATGAAGTACTTAAACAAATCTTTGAATGGAAACAAGCGCCTTCTCAAAGCACCTATAGCAGGTTCTTTAATAAATTTGATTGGAAAAGAAATACCGAAACATTTGTTCCTATGTTTCATTAGTTTTTTAATCAAATACAATTTAATACTGTAACCTTAGATTTAGATAGCACTGTGAAACAACACTCAAAAATAACATCTCCCCAAAGAGCTATTTGGGATAAATTCGGTTTCTCGGTAAGTGTTGATAGTGATAATATAATAATTGGCTTACGATTTGATAAAGAAGATGTTAACGAATTAAATTCTTTGGAGTAGGCCGGTTTCGCCTATATATACAAAATAATAAAGTGATTTTAGAATACACTATTTTAAATGACACCCATCTTTTACGCGCAACTATTTACAACTTGTCGGAAATAGCAGAATTAAAAATTATTAAGTGAGTAAACTAGTTTTAATTTTTAGTAAGAAATACATCACCTCAACACTAACCACCACTTTTTTTATTTATGTTTTAATAAAATTAAATTTTGTTCTCTAAGGTAATTAATCTCATCTTTTAAAGCGGTAATGGTGGTTTGATACGCCTCGCTGTCTTTATTAGTTATACTGCAATTGTTATTTTGAATACCTGTGCTTTGATCGTTTGGACTACTATAATAGTTTAGCACTTTTTCAACGGGGAGTAGTTCGGTATAGCTTACGTTCAACAATTCCGAAAGTTGAACAATTCTTGAGATGCTGATGTCGGTTATGCCATTTTCAATATTGCTATAAGCCCCTTGCGAAATACTAAGTTGAGCACACAGTTGTTTAACAGGTATATTTTTTTCTATACGCAATTGCCTAATCGCATGACCAATTTTTTGTTTTAATATCAGTACAGTATCTTTTGAGTTTTCTTCGGAAGTTTCCCAGTTTTCTAATTTTAGTTAAACTTAAAAAATATTAGTTAAACTTAAAAGAAAGGCAGGGTAAAATACCATATTTATATCAAATTTTTGTAGTTTTGAAATAAGATAACTAGAATCACACGACGTCTAATGATTTTAAGTAGTCGGGCGGAAATACGAAAAGCCTGCGTTTTGCTATGAGTAGTAGTTTAACCTGCTTGTGTATAGGTAACAAGAAATAAAAGACATGAAAAATTCTCAAAAATTAATCAGTTCACTAAAATCGTTCGAGATTCGTAATCAAGCTAGTGTTAAAGGCGGTATTCAAGGTGTTGTAAGTTGGTCTGACGGTAAAGGTTATTGCGATATACGCTTTCCTCAAAAAGAAGTTTGCTATGTACCAGATGGTAGTGTAAACGTCGGCGATACCTACGATACAAATAGCAATTGATACCAACGTGATTTATAGATTATATCAAAACTGTAAATCTTATAATGTTATCACGAAGTAAACTCGGGATAGGTCATACGGATTGGAGAGAAGTTGATGAAGTAAACTGAAATTAAATTAACTTCTTTCCAATTAGTGCAAGTTGTTTTTAATCGTCTTCGTTTTTTTGTATTGCCCAATAAATTTGGCTATACATAATCACCCACTTAACTAACAAATTATATACCTCGTGAAAAAAATTAAGCTTTTAATAGTATTCGTCTTCGTTAATTTATTTGGCGTTTCTCAAGTTGCTGAAAACTTGGTAAGTAATTTAACTAAAAATACCATTTACCTTCCACTTGACAGGATAGGAAAATCACACTTACAATTGTTGTTTGAAACAGGAGAATTATATAATCCAATGCCTATTTTTCGTTTATCCAAGTATAGAGAGAGTGAGAAAATAATTTTATTTCCAAAAGGAGTAAAAGAAGTGGATAGCAACATGGCTATTGCAGAGTTCAGTCCTAAATTTATTAAGAACAAAAATTTAACTGAATCTTTATTTTTATTAATTGTTAACTACAAATCTTCAAAGCGATCGGTTTATTTAACGAGAGGCGAAAATTTAGATTTCTCAAATGCTGAAAAAATAATAGATAAAAAGAAGCAGTTGGCGAAGATAGTGGTTAAAACCACTGAAGGAAGTTTAGAATATATCGTTGACTTCAATAGAAAAATGAATTGGGAAGTATTTGATGCGAATAAAAACCAAAATAAATTTTTAGTGGACTCAACTTATTTTTTGCCTATTTGGCTAAATACAATAAAAGTAGGTCAACTAAAATTAAAGGACAACACAATTTACGTTGCCTTGCACGACTTGAATAGAGATGGTGTATTTGACACAAAAGGAAATGATTTTATTTCTTTAAACCCCAAGCAAGAGCCTTTTTACTTTACCAGTTTTGAAAGTTCAAGTGCTTGTAAAATTCGTAACGCTATTACTTTAAAGATAGGTGATACTTCTTATTTTAAAATAAAAACCATTGATAGAATTGGTAATTATATTTTACTGGAAAAATCGAATAAACAATCCGATAACAATTGTATTTATCCTTTAGAAAAAATACCAAATCTTAGTTTTTTGAAAAGTGATAGCACTTTGCTTTATTTTAAATCACTAGTGAACGGTCAAAAATATATTTACATTAATTTCTTAACAGAATACTGTTTGCCGTGCTTAAAAAAAATACCTGATTTAGAAAGTGTGGCACAAAAAAATGAACATAAATTAACCACTATTAGTTTGTTAGATAGAGGCGATTCAAAAGTTTTAAATAGTTTGATTGAAAAATATACTATTAAAACACTCTATGGACTTTCTTCAAATTTATTAAATAATGAGTTTCGGTTAAATGGATACCCTTATGGTGTTTTATTCGACAAAAATGGAACCTACATAAAAGAGATTCGATTTTTAGAAGACCTTGAACAGTTCTTATCAAAAAATGAATAAACAAGTGGTGTTAATATACAGTTATTCAAACGATACGGCAACTACCGAAGTAGGCAAGTGGTTAAGTTACTATAATCAAGATTACGTTGTTATAACTAGTCCTGCGGATTTTGAGAGTTATGGTATCAAGATAAATCCAAGTAATTTAAGTAAAAAGATAAAATCTATTTGGTACAGAAAGTTACTTTTGAAAGCACCAAGTATTGAAACGGATCACCTATTATTTAACAAAACAACAACAAGATTCTTGTTATCTGAAACTCGTTATTTTTTTTACGCTCTAGAGAGTCTAACTAATGGTATTAAATCACTTGGTTCTGGTTTTAGTAATATGGAGTTAAATAAAATTCACGTTTTAAATGTTGCGAAATCTTTAAAAATAAAAATACCTGATTTTATTATTACAGGCTTAAAAACTGACTTGGAAAAATTTAAAAATAGACATAAGCAAGTTATTACTAAGCCCATATTTGATGCCCAAGTTATTGCTATAAATGAAGTTACACAGGGCTTAATGTACACTAAAATTATTACAGATCAACTGCTAACAGAACTTCCTGAAATATTTTTTCCAAGTCTCGTGCAAATATATATTGAAAAAGATTTTGAAGTAAGAACCTTTTTTATGAATGGACAATTATTTTCTTCTGCCATCATCACAACTAATGATGGTATCAATATAGATTATCGAAACCGAGAAGCTATTGTTTCAAAGTGGCTTCCATATCAATTACCAATAAGCTTAGAAAGGAAAATATGTACTTTGATGAATGCTCTAAATTTGAACATAGGCACCATTGACCTTATTAAAAGAGTGAATGGTGATTTTTATTTCCTAGAAGTAAATCCTAGCGGACATTTTGATTCCATTTCAAATTATTGTAATTATAACCTTCATAAAGAAATCGCGGAATGGCTTATCAATCAAAGAAAAAATTGATTACTGAGTTATCAGTAACTTACGAAATGAAAAGACAATTGCCCGTATTATTTAACCAACTAACTTTTTCTCTTTACACAGTTGAAAAAAATAGTTGCAATAAAACTATCAAGCAAGTTAGTCAATTCAAATCTTACAAACGTTTAACTTTATGAGTTTGAAAATCTTTAACTATTTCAATCTATATCCTAGCTGCATCGTTGTTAAAGGCTATAATAAATCAGTTTTAATGGATCTAGATGAGAATGATTTTTCATTTTTACCCAATTTAATTGCCGATTTTATAACTGAATTTAAGGCTAGTAGTATTTCTAAAATAAAGGAAAGGTACAGTAATGACCTACAGAATGAAGTAGCTGATTTAGTTAGTAAGTTTTTAAAAGCTGGTTACGGCATTCTATCCGTCAAAAAAGAATCTTTTTTACCCATTACTCAAAATTATTTTATACCCTACCACTTTACCAGTTTAATAGTTCAGCTACCAGTATTTTACAATATTAATGAAACAGCGAATATATTTCAAAATTTAGTAGTTGAGAACTTAATTGTTGAAGTTAATAATTACAATACCGAAGTTTTAAACGACATCAAGTATTTATCGAGATTAGTTAGGCACAATACTCTAAAAATAGTTAGTTCTACAAATATTGACCAAGAAAATAGTATAAGAATTAATGATTCTGTTTTGCGTACAGCTGAAATATATCATGTTTTAGATGGTTCTACTCAAAATACTAAACATGAAAATCTCGAATTGATTTACCTCAATTCTTTTAAAATTAAATCTACAAGTGATTTCTACTCTAATATTCGATTATATACAGAGTCATTAAAATATAACTCAAATTTTTATAAAAAAATTTGTATATTAAATACAGGAATTATCAAAAATGGATTTACCTCACACCACTCTTTCGGATACATTAACAAGTTGGAGAAAAAATCTTTTCTGAAACTGGTATCCTCTTCAAAATTTAGAGAGCTAGAGATGGTTAGTAAAGATAGGCTAGACATCTGCAAACATTGCGAGTTTCGCTATATGTGTGTCGATTCGCGCGTGCCTATAAAACGTAACTCCCACGAATGGTATTTTGAAACTGAATGCAACTATAACCCCTATATAGCCAAATGGCAACATGAAGTTGGCTATAAAACACTTTCTGAATGTGGCATACAATCTAACAAAAATGGCTTTAAACTAAACCGAAAAAAATTAAACACCATTAATAAAGAGCTTTAGGGCGATGCTTAAACAAAGTTCAACACTATTTACACCTCATACCAACATCATTTGGTTTAAATAGTACCGTTGCGTTTTCGTAAAAACCATTCGGTGGCTAGTAAAAAAAGTAACAATGCAAACAACCATTTAAACTGAATAATGTCGGTGGTTTGGCGCGAGCTGTAGGTGATGGGTTTAATAAGTTCGTTTCCTAAAATGGCTTTTTCTAATTGCTCTATTTGTGTTGGATAAATTAAACGACCGCCCGTTTGCTGACTTAGCTGAAACAATATTTGATGATTGGCCACAGTGTTTACCTGCTCGGCTTCGATGGCTTTCACCGTTATTACACCTTGCTTAAAAAAAGGGCTGCCATTTACGTTGGTTTTAGCTTCGTAGCGGTAATTGCCAGGCGTTAACAGACCTGTGTTTAAACGATAGCCCGAGGGCGTTTTACTAAATACATAATTAAACGATTGATTGGCTTCGTTTATCAATTTTAAACTGACCTCGGGTTCAGTAATGGCTTCGTAACTTTTATTATATACTTCGGCACTAAAGGCAACGCTCTCATTTTCGTTTATAATTTTTTTCGAGGTAACTCTAAAAAAACTTTTATCGGCTTTAACCGAAAGGTATTGTATGGTTTTTCCAATTAATTCATTAAAGCGATTAAAGTTTTCGTGATCGGAAAAATCACGAAGTTTCCAACGCCACAGGCCATCGCCAATAAACACGGCCGTTTTGAGGGTATTGCTTTCTTGAAAACATAAAATGGGATTATCGGTTTCTACCACGCCAACTTTTTGCGCTAACAGCACCACATTGCCATTGGCTAATTGATAATTACCAAACGGTACTTTTACTGCGGGCCATTCGTTCAAAGCATCTTGTAATTCTTTACTAATGGTAAATAATCCAAACGTTTTGTTTAAGCCCGGTTCGGCATCGTTCACCTTGTTGTAGGTGTTGCTAACTTTAATGCCTTGCAAACCGTCATATACTTGCGGATTAACTACCCAACAAGGCACATTAGCGATTTTACACGCATTTAAAAGTATTTGATTGGCGGTGGTGTAGCCATGTAAAATAACTAAGCTATAAGGTTTAACGGGTTTATCTAATCCTGTAGCTAATGCCATTTCAACCTCGTAGGTTTTACTGGCTTCGATGCTTTCTTTAATGGCAGTAACATCGGGATGCGGGGCATTGGCTACTAAAAGTATTTTCTCGCGGTTGTCAATTACTTCTACAACAAACGTTTGATAATTATTGATGCGATTACTTTCGCCGTCGCTAAGGCTAACCAAGGCTGTATAGCGTTGCACATCAGGTTTATTGGCTTCCAATAGAAACGATACGGTTTGATTGTAGCTGTCTGAATTGACAAGAATGGTTTGCTCGGCTTTGGTAACTCCATCTTGTTGTAGGCTTACTTTTAAATTTTTTGATTTTAGTTTAGTGGCACTTACTAAAACTTCTACTGGAAATTTATTACCTAAGTAAGCCACTTGGTTATGATTTACTTTTTGAATGGCGGCATCTTTAACAATGGTGGTATCGCCCAAGGCAATGGTGTAAATGGGATAGGAACTTTTAGTAGCTTGAAAAACGGGATTAGCCCCTTTGTTGTAAATGCCATCGCTGGCAATAATAACCGCACCAATGTTTTGATTGGCATAGTTGTTATCTATTTCGGCAAACAAATTGGCGAAGTCGGTTTCTTTTGCAGTGAAGTCGCAGCTGTCGGCTAAGTTAACGGTTGACCCAAAGTTTAAATTTTTAATGCTGTATTTTTCGGCTAATTTTTTAGCGAGTTGTTTATACAGCGCATTGAGTTTGGGTTTTATAGTCGTACTATCTTTACCGCTTACTACCGACGCCGAATTATCGCGTGCTATAATCACAATGGGGGCTTCGGTTTCATTGATAAACCGACGTACAAAAATGGGCAGCAATAATAGGCAAATGCCACTCACTGCTAAAAAACGTAAAAGGCTTAATCCGTTTAATAAGGATTTAGAAAACTCGTTATGACGTTTATTTTTAAAGTACAAAATGCCTGCGTACAAGCCACCCAGCAAAAAGCAAGCTACGAGGTAATACCAGGGGTAATCCAATATTAAAGAATTTTTCAAAAGCGGAACTTAAAAATTAGGTTAACATGCCACCGCATACATTTATGCACTGACCCGTGATATACGTGCTCATATCACTCGCCAAAAACAGAGTTAAGTTGGCTACATCATCGGAACTGCCGCCCCTTTTGAGCGGGATGGAGTCGCGCCATTGTTGAATTACTTTTTCGTCTAAAGCTCCCGTCATTTCGGTTTCGATAAAGCCGGGTGCAATGGCATTGCAACGAATGTTTCGCGAGCCCAACTCTAAAGCCACCGATTTGGTAAAGCCAATGATGCCTGCTTTAGAAGCGGCATAATTACTTTGTCCAGCATTTCCTTTTACGCCAACTACCGAACTCATGTTTATAATGGAACCGCTACGCGCCTTTAGCATTGGCTTTTGTACGGCTTTAGTTAAATTAAATACTGATTTTAAATTGGCGGTTATTACTTCGTCCCATTGTTGTTCGCTCATGCGCATTAACAAGGTATCGCGGGTAATGCCAGCGTTATTCACCAACACATCAATGGTGTTAAACTCAGCTACAACAGCAGTAACCAACTCGTCGGCCGCTTTAAAATTACCAGCATCGCTTTTATAGCCTTTTGCTTTTACTCCAAAGGCTTGTAGTTCGGCTTCTAAGGCTTTTGCTTTTTCTTCGGAGCTAACATAAGTAAACGCCACGTGTGCGCCATTTTTAGCAAAGTGAAGGGCAATGCCGCGACCTATGCCACGGGTGGCACCAGTTATAAGTGCGACTTTATTTTGTAATAATTGCATAGTTTAAATTTTGATAGACTATAAATGTAAACAAAAGGGTTTTATTTACGAAAACTGAAATTAATCAAAAACAAGATTTTTACAACCCGTCATTAAGCAGGGCTAGAAAAAGGTTTGAATTATTTTGGAAAGAAGAAGCGTGTGTTTTAATTATTTAGAAAGCGATCTTTTAATTCGGCTTCGGCCTTAATAATTTGTAAGATAAGTTTTAAGTGTTGAGTCAAAAAACTGGTTTTATTTTTATGCGTGATGAGTTTATATTTTTCTTGTGCAGAAATTAATAGTTGCGAAGCTATATCATACACGCTAAGCGATTTAATGGCGTCGTATTGTAAAAGTTTATTTTGCGTGAGTGAAAAATAATCAATAATTAATTCTTGTAACACAATGGCGTGAATGCCTTTTTCGATGGGTTCTGTGGCAACAATGCCAGCACCGTATAATTTTGGGCTTAAAACTTCCGAAAATTCGATTAGTTTAAAAATAGTGGTTCCTTCTATTAAAACATCCATTTCGCCATCTGGAAATTGTTTTAATATTTTTTTTATTTTAACCTGCGAACCATAGCGTGTTAAACGTTTGGCCTGCAAATAAGGGATTCCAAATTCGGCTTCGTTATCTAAGCAATCTTGAATGAGTTGTTTGTAGCGATCTTCAAAAATATGAAGTTTAACTGTTTCGCTGGGTAATACGATCATGTTTAAAGGAAACATTGGTATCGTTAATTGACTTAAATCCATGGCCATCCGCATTTAGTGTTTATAATTTTTATAACTCTAAATCTATCTCATCCATTAGTTCCCAAGTGTGATCCGAAAGTAATTTCATAGAGCCTACATATTCTAATACATCTTTTCGGCTTCGGCCCCACTCGTGAGGTCCAATGAGCATGAGTTTATAACGTTCTTCTTTTTTATAAAGGTGATAAATGTGCCCTACAAAAGGTTCAAAGGATAAATCGGCTTGGTAAATTTTTTCGCTGAGTTCAACTCTGCGCTTTAATTGTTGCGCTTGCACAGCTAATAACTCGGCTTGCTTTTGAATTTGCGATAACTGCCTACTGGTTTGCTCGTGCATGGCACTTAAAGCCCTGCTTTTTAGTTTACCTTGGTCGTCGGGTCTAATAGCCACACCGCCTAAGGTGTGAGCATATTCCATTAAACCTGGGTTTTCTGCTACTTTGTCTTTATCTATGGGATTTTCTATCATCCTTTATAAAACGTTTTACATCATAAATAGTTTATTGTTTTATGGGATGGTGTCAATTAAATACAGCAAAAACTATACCTAATTTATAATGTTATACCTAATTTTTTGGCTAAAGTTGCAGGTAAGGCTTTTTTATGCACCATAATGCTTGTGGTTTTATACAGCATATAACTTTCGGAGGCGTAAAAATATCCTTCACATTCGTTACCAGTTCCCCAACTGTTTTTAACCAAATAAAATACGGTGTTATTTTGGTCGCGGAATAGCCCTACAACGTGCATGCCGTGGTCGTCTTGGGTTTCAAAGTTATCGAATGCTTTTTGGCGCAATTCGGGGGTTATGGTTAATTGTTTTGAGGGTTTGGTGGTTAACGATTTGCGTTCTTCCTCGCTCATACTGGCTAGTGGCTTTTCGGGTACAAGGGCAATGCCATCGTTAAATGAAAAAGTTTTTTCGCTTACATCGGCTGCCCAGGCAAAGGTATAGCCCGTCATTAGCGCATTCGACATGGTTTCTTGCAGTTCAGGAAGGGTAACATTATACATCAACTCCCAATTCCAATTATCTGGTACTTCTAAAGCAAATTTTTGGTGATAGGGATGATGATTAAACGAAGTTAAAAATACATAATCATCGGGGTTAATGCCAGTTGCTTCGGCATAGCTTTTGGGTGTATAGGTTTTACCATTGTACTCAAATTTTTCGGGTACTTTTCCTAAAAAATTATTACATATATCTTCAACCGTTTGGTGTAAACTTTCAAAGTCAATTTTAGTAACGGCATCATCGGCCGTAACCGAAAGTACATTTTTGAGCGTGGTTTCTAAAAGTTTATGGTTGTGAGGCGCGCCAGGTTCTTTTTTGCCAGTATAAAGTTGTTCGGGCATCATGCCATATTTTTTAAAAACGGTTAACACATCTGGAAAACCGCCACCTTCGCCAAAATTGGTACGTCCGTGCATACGCATATAGTTATCGGCTTTTAAAGGATAGGCCATACGCGCTACAAACATTTCACTTAAATTAAATTCTTTTCCTTTTCCTAAGCGTATGAGTTCGCTTTCAAAAAAAGATAACGACGAAAACGACCAACAGGTGCCCGTGCTGTTTTGATTTTGCACTTGGGTCGCATCTAAATTTTTGATGGTGGTAAATTTATACTCACTTCCTTTTTTATTGGTTTTGTCTTGGGCATATAAACCGCTCCATGCCGCCGAGATGACAAGTCCTAAACTAAGAATGTATTTCATGTTTTAATTACTTTTTTAATTAAATAATAAGTATCGAATGTAAGAAAGATTATAAAGTGAAAAATAAAATGTATCGAAAAAGATTTGGCATTGGTCTTATTTAATAGGATGTAAATGAGGATAAATACCAAAGCCACTAGCAAACGCCCGATGCTTAAAGCTAAAATTTTCTGACTTTGATCTTTATTGTTTGCGGGTAATTGCACCAAAATAGTGCTTGCTGAGTAGAGAACAACCAAAAAAATTAAGCTAATAAACCAGCGTTGGGTTTGTAAACTGGCAAACGGCAGGCTATTTAGCAAAAGTGATAAAATGCCCCCTAGCAGAAATGCCCAAAAAATGGGTAAAAAAGTGTGTATGCGAACCCGTGGCAATTTATTTTTTGGGTTTAATAAAGTCTTTTAAAACTAAATACAATGCCATACCTATTGCAAATAAACTTAAACAAATGGTGTAGTAAGGCTTTGAGGTGTGGTAATGAATATCTAATTTTTTGCCGCCCCAAGCCCCCAAGCCAATAACTAAGCCCATTTGCATGGCTAAATTTCCGTATTTTAAAAACGGATTAGGCTGTTTTGGAGACGGTTGGTTGCGCATTGCTCGAACTATTAATGTTTTTAACAACCGCACCCATGTTACAAGTCCCTGTAAACAAGGCACCTGGCTCAATGGCTAATTTGGTAGTTACTATATTGCCTGTTATTTTGGCAGTAGCTTTTAACGAAAGTGTTTCTGTGAGGTTTATATTTCCTTTTACTTCACCCATAAGTTCGGCATTAGCAGCTTGCACATCGCCTTCTATTAAAGCCCCAGAGCCTAATACCAAACGACCGCTGGTGTTGATATTGCCTTTTAATTGCCCATCTATGCGCACATCTCCATTCGATACAATATCTCCTGTAATTTTAGTGCCACTTCCAATGATATTAATGGCAGAGGTTTCTGTAGCTTGATTTTTCGCTGATCCAAACATATTTTGAATTTTAAGACAAGGTAAGGTTTTTAACCCAAAGTTCAAGACATTGCATCATTTTATGCGAGTCAATTGTCTCTCACCTTTATACCTATTTTGTTATAAGTTTTAATTTGGCTTTTTGAGTGTACTAAACTCGGGTACATAATTTTCGTCGTAAAAACGACTATAGCCTTTCACGTTTCGTTTTTTATAAAGTAAAGGCAAATTAGCCGATGAAATGTTTAAGACGGGTACATCTAATTTTTTAAATTCGCCTTTAATGTATTTTGTATCGGTGTGAAGGGCTAATAGGTAAGTATGCGCTTCTGTAGCTGTTACGAAGGGTTTCACAACAATCATTTGTTTATCTTCTCCAAACAAATTACTGGTAATAGAAAATTGTTTGTTGCTATAATAATCGCGGTTAAATTGGTCAATGCGGTTTTTTAAATCGTTTGCCAAATTAGGGTCATCTGGAGAAACAATGACAATAACGTGTTCGGTATCTATACTTACTTTAAACGTATCTACGGCGGCGGCGTTGCCGCTATTGGGCTTGGGTAGGTTAAATAATTCGGGATTTTTTTGTTTTTTAATGGCCTGCAAAATATCGTTGGCTTTAGGTGTTACTTCGCTGCGCGGGTACATAGCCACCAATTGTTTTAGGGCTTGCTCTAACGAATCAACTGTTTTTAGTTTGCCTATACATAACGCTTTTATAAATTCGTACTTTGGTGTAAAATCGGTTTTGCCGTATTTACTAATGGCGGCCGATGCTTGCAAATAGGCTTCGTTGTAGTTTTTGGCGGCGTAAACTTGATACACTTCTGAATAATTTTTTTCAACCTCACTTTTGTTTACGTTTAACTCTTCGGCGTACTTAGGGTTTAAAATTAATTTGGCGTACTCGCTATTGGCGTAATCTGTTAAAATTTTTTCTTTGTATAAATCGGCTTTTTCTTGCTTACGATCGGCCGAGCAAATGCGGTAGAGTTGGTAATAGCTTGATAATTGGTATTTATGCGTGGCAAAACGGGTATTCAATTCTTCAAAAGCTTCAATTGATTTTTTACTGTTATGTAAGTCTTCTTTGTAGATAGAACCCAAGGCGTAATAGGCTTCTATAATTTTACCATTACTTATTTTAAGTGTGCTATCGTTGGTAGGCAATTGGGTTTTGTATTGTTTTTTAAATGCTGTTGATGCGGCTAATCCGTCGTTGGCATTGGTATTAACAGCGGTGCTAGTACCCGAACTAACGGCATTGGGGTCTTCGATGGTTAATGCTTTCGACGAGCGACGCCAGTTATCCTCTTGCTTGCGCGTGCCCCATTTGCGCTGAAACTCGGCTACTCCAAACGAAACGGCGGTTGGGTTATAAAAGTACCACGCCCCTTTTTCTACGGGTATATCAATAGCCCGACCTGCACTTCCTAATTGATTGGCATTATTTAATTGGTTATTACTTTGCGCACGCTCTAACGCCTCTTTCGCTTGCCGTTCCTCGTCTTCTTTCTGTTGAATGATTTTATCCATTATTTTGTCGAGATCTCCCTCCGATAATTTGGCCATGCGCTGCAAACTGTCTTCTAGTTTAATGGTTGTTATGTAGCTTATCAATTTTTGAAGTGTTTTTTTACGTGCCACAATTTGTTCGTATTCAGGATGATCTTTGGGTAAGGCAGTAACTGTACTGTCATAATAAGCTCCTGCTAAGGCGTAATTGGTTAAATCGAAATTGATTTCGCCTAATTTTAAAAACGACCTTGCTTTTTGGGTTGGGTTATTGACACTACCCTTTACAGAGCGTTGGTAATACGCCAAAGCTTGATAGACTGCTTTTTCTTTTTCAGAAATTTCGCCAAGGGTGTAGTAAATTAAATCGAGGTATTCGGCATTCTTTTCTTCGCGGGTCATGGCTAATAACTCGCGCTTAATTTTTCCAATATTCGGGCTTTTCACGTCAGAAATACGAGCCAGTTTAATTTTAGCATTGAGTGACATTTCGTAGCCAGGCTTCATTTTTATGGTCTTTTCATAAAACTTGCGAGCCTTACGCTCATCTTTTTGTAACTCGGCCAATTGAGCGGTAATAAACGCATAGCGCGCCCGATTCGATTTTTTGATACCTCCGACCCATCCACTTTGACGAATGGCATAACTCAAATCGGTCATAGCTTCGGTATAAAGCCCCCGTTGAATGTGGTAATCGGCTTCAACGGTATATAATTGCTTACGAATAGAACTTGGTAACTTTTTCTCGTTTTTAAGTAAACTAATAATTGGCTCCGATTGGCTCACCGAACCTATTTCGTTATACGATTTTGCCAACCACAATAAAGCCGTGTATTTATCTTTGCTTTGATACGTTCGAACCACGTAATCAAAGGCTTCGATGCCACTAAAAAATTCGCGCTTATAAAAATGCGATTTCCCAATGTTTATCCAATTATTATCAATCCATTTGCCCGCCTTTGCAATCTCTTGTCCCTTTTTATCTTTAATAGTATGGCGTTGAATGCAGGTTGATGATTTTTTAATGGCTCTATCAAATTCGGCGGCATTGCTTTTAGCCGTTTCGTTAGTGGGATAAACAAATACGGGAAGCGTTTTCGTGTAATCATCTTTATGCGAACGTTCTACTTTAAAAACACCCTCTCGGATAGATTCGCTTGAGTAATAATACCCATTAAAACGGGCAGTTAGGTTATGGTAAGCCCTGTTCACGAACGCATTTCGCTTGGTGGTGCAAGCAAACAGCCCTAACACGGCTAAACACAAACTATAAATAATTCTTTTTTTCAATACGTTAATAACGAATAGACCTTAAAATTAGTATAAATTCTGCTAGTTTAAACGTTTTTTTGGCAATTTATAGACACGGTAGGGCGGGTACTCTGTTTTGGAAACGATTTGGATTTGGTATTGGCGGTGATCTCGTTTGAGTTAAAGCTAGATTTCAAGAAAGAGGGGCTATTGACTGGGTTAAAATATAAATGCTCTTTAGATTATCTTTCAAAGTTTAAGAGTTATAAACTGGAACCAGTAATTCTTCAATTTTTTTGTTAATACGAAAACAGTTTTGTATAATTATAATAATTTTGAAAATCAATATGTTATGAAACACAAAGACTATTTAAAACAAGCAGCCATTACGCTACTAGTTTTAAGTTTTTATTCTGTTAGCTTAAAAGCCCAAACAGCACCTAACACCACTACGGTTAATAACATTACCGTGAAAGGCGATATGATTGTAGAAGATGTAACCGTAACTAAAGATACGTTACGGGCTAAAGAAGATATTATAGCCGAACACGATGTTAAGGTGGGTGGAGATTTAGAAGTAACGGGTAAAATAGATTTTGCTGGCTCGGGTACTAAGGATATTTAATGGAACTAACCAAAATTTCTAATGATGGTAATTAATAAAACTGCTTCTATTTATTCACTTTTTTTTGTTACGCTATTTCTTCTGTTAACGCAAAGTAAGGCTCAAAGGGGAAGTAACGGGTTTTTAGCAATAAAAGTTGGTGCAAATTACTTTAAAGATAATGAAGGCAGGAGATTGCTTAACGGTGAAAAAAAAATTAATGAAGAAAAAATTGATAGACTTAATACTTATACAAATGAACGAAGTGCCTTAAATCAAACCGAAATAGAGTTTAAAACATTTCCTTTCGGTGAAATTTCTTACTATTTAGAAAGAGACAGTTATTTTGGGATTAATTTAGGGTTAGGCTATCAGTTCAATAAAACCAAATACACTATCGAAATAATTTCTATTCAATATGAGCCCGGCAATAAAAAAATAAATAATATCCCTAATAGTTTGACAAAAGTAGGTATTGGTTCTTCTAGCTTTAAAAATCATAGTTTTAAAATGGTGTTTGGACTAAATTTTAACACAAAGTTCGGATTGAATATATTCTTTCAGCCAATCAACCCGGAGTTCAGATTAATTAAAAATGATAAATCAAATGTTGAGTACAAAAACTATACTACCTATTATTACCAATTACCACAACCAAACCCCTATGCTCCGTATATAGATTCAGCAAGGGCATCAAGTGTAGAGAATAAACCTTTTGAGTTTAACAATTATAAAACTCAGGTTAATTTCAGTATTTGTTTTCCAACTACAATTGGGTTTGAGCAAACTATAACGATTAAAGGATTTAATTTAATTGCTGGAGCCTCGTTTTCTGCTTCTCTCTTAGAAGAATATATCATTTACAGAGCTTACATAGGAATCCCTTTTGGAAAGAAAGAGTGAGTAACGCCAATTACTCCGAATATTATTTTCTTTCGTTACTAGAGATGAAAAATAAAACCCCCAACTACCAAATTTCGACGCGCTTTGTTTCGGGTGCAAACATGGCATCGCCCGCTTTCACCTGAAAGGCTTCGTAAAACTCGGGCATATTACACAAAGGTGCAAAGGCACGGTAATTGCCTGGCGAGTGGTAATCTACCGATAACAAACGTTTAATTTCTTTGTCGGTTGCTTTGTTTTTCCAGCCTTGCGCCCAAGCAATAAAAAACCGTTGTTCGCCCGTAAACCCATCTAATTTTACAGAGGGTTTTCCCTTTAATGTTTTTTTGTAGGCATAATAGGCCATTGTTAAGCCTCCTAAATCGGCAATGTTTTCGCCCTGCGTCATCTCGCCATTAATGCGCATGGTGTCTATTACAATGTAGTTATTAAATTGCTCAACAATGCGTTGGGTTTTACTTTTAAAGTTTTTATAATCATCGTCGGTCCACCACATTTTAAGATTACCGTCGGCATCAAATTGAGCGCCGCCATCGTCAAAGCCGTGGGTTAACTCGTGTCCAATAATAGATCCCATAATGCCGTAATTAAACGCATCATCGGCTTGAGGGTTAAAAAAAGGTGGTTGTATAATAGCGGCCGGAAATGCAATTTCATTGGTGCCTGGGTCATAATACGCATTCACCGTAGCGGGTGTCATTTGCCATTCGTAACGGTCGGTTGGCTTGTTTAATTTAGCCATATTTTTTTTATGTAAATACGCTGATGCGGCACAAATATTAGCCCAATAATTGTTAGTGCCAATGGCCATGCTGCTATAATTATCCCATTTGTCGGGATACCCAATTTTACGGATTACCAAATCTAATTTACGATTGGCTTGCTGTTTAGTGGCACTGCTCATCCATTGGCGCGAAGCAATGCGTTCGCGATAGGCACCAATTAAGTTGGTAATCATTTCATCGAGTTTGGCTTTACTTTGCGGTGGAAAAGATTTTTTTACATACAACTCTGAAAACGCATGACCCAAATACCCATCGCAAATGCTGTGGGTACGCTCCCAACGGGGCTTCATTTGTTTAGCACCGCTCAATGCTTTGCCTTTAAACTCAAACGTTATGTTTACAAATGCTTGACTTAAATAGGGCGATGCCGATTGAATGAGTTGCCATTTTGCATAATTTTTCCAAGCCGAAATAGATTGTTTACCGAGTAAGTCATTTAACCCCGTCATAAAATTAGGTTGACCAACAATAACGGTATCTGGATGCTTTAAACCTTTTTTTGCAAAATAATTTTCCCATTTAATGGTGGGTGTTAACGCTTGCAATTTGGATTTGGATTGTGGGTTATACGATTTTTCATAATCACGCATCATGGTGCGATTAATGGCTTTTTCAGCTAAGGCTTTTTCAATGGCATATACCTCTTGCGCTGCTGCCTTAGCACTTTCGGGTGTTTGACCAATTAATGTAAAACTGGTTTCGATGTAATGGAGATAGGCTTTGCGTATCTCTTCAAACTTGGCATCAAAGTAATAATCCCGATCCGATATACCAAAACTACTTTGCCAAATGCTAAACACGTGGCGTTTGGCATTTTTAGCATCTGGGGCAACGCCACCTTCAAACAGTAGCGGAACGCCTATGCGGTCGAAGGCAATTTTAAGTTCTATTAAATCGTTACTATTTTTTATGCGTTCGATTTGTGCTAACTGCGGTTGAATGGGTGTGTAACCTAACTTGTCAGCATTCACCGAGTCTATAGCCGTCTTATAAAAATCACGAAGTTTTTGAGCATTGCTGTTGGGTTTTATTGTTTTGTCTTTTAGCAAATCGGCATAAATTACTTTAAATTGTTTCAAGTTATTTTGATGAATTTCGTTGAAACTGCCGTAGCGTGCATCACTGGCTTCGAGTTGAAACGTTTTATTCCAATTGCCGTTACAATACCCATAAAAATCTTTTCGCGGACTAACGCTGGTATCCATATTTGCTAAAGCAATGCCACTTGGTTGTGCCCATCCTGTTAAATTAGCTATGGTTAAAAAAACACTTGCTATTTTTTTCATGTCTTATAAAAAAATTATAATTTTTGCGAATATACGATTTATGATTTATACCAAAAGCAAATATGTTTTAGTTCAAAAATTTGAACGATATAAATTATATTAGGATATACTTATTTTTGGTAGCAAAAGGTATGGCGTGCAAAGGCACCATGTTCGCTAAGGAAAAACTGTATTTGACTTTAACCGAGATAATGCAATAGAAATCTATTACGAGCCGAAATCCCTTCAAAACAGTCACTTTTTCTTCATCATAGTAGCACTATGCCTCAGTCGAAAAAGTGCCTGTTTTATTGGGCTTTCACCTCTCACTACGATTCCTATTGCATAATTCCATCTAACTCATTTTTTAAGCGTTTCTTAATTCCTCTTTCCCCTCGTCCTTGTTTGAGCGTTAGCGGAAACGAGGACGGGCTAAATGGGCGTTTGTAACGCCAACGCTATCACTTTATCTGCGTTACAAACGCAGTTCTAAAACGTCCTCGTTACGCTTCGCTAAACAAGGACGAGATAAAACATTTCTAATCACTGCGGCAGGTTTTGTTTTGTGATAGATTTCGACGGTTTATCTCCATCTAACTCATTTTTTAAGTATTGATTTTAAGTGTTTTACAGAGTTAGCTATTTTATTCTAAAGTACCCGATTTCTTGAAATCTCGGTTTAATTTATGGAGAACCTTTCTGCGTGAGGGATGGTAGCGATAGCCTGCGAAGGGATTTTGCCAACAGATGCGCGAGCGGCGGCGGCTGAGGCACGAAGCCCCCGCACGCAGCAGCAACTGTGGCAAAAGACCAAGCAGCTAAAGCGAACAGCCCGACCCCACATAAAACCTGCGTTACTCTAAAACTCAGTGTGTAATTATTACACTAAGCTAAGTAAACCTTGATAGGGGGCACGCCCAAAAATTTCTAATAAAATTACTTTATACCAACAAGTCTCTTTTATCTCTTTGCGTTCTTTTCGCTTTTGCGTACCACTTTTTATCCTTTAAATTATCTCGTCGAAATATAGTTTGTATTTGATTAATGCAGTTGAACCACTTCAATTGGATTAACGTACACTAAATATTTATACACCTCAGTAAATCCTAGTGCTCGACAAGCCTCTCCGTACATTTGTAATTGTTGCATATACCGTTCATCGTTTCGCTCGCCTGTTTTATAATCAATAATACTAATGTTAGAACCTTCTATTACCAAACGATCTGGACGTAATACCGCTCCTGTCGCTGTTAAAATTGAGGCTTCTGTTTTGGTGCTTATCTCCTTTTGAAAAAATCGTTCTAACAACGGATGTTGAATGATTTGTAGAATGAGCGCGTGTATTGCTTCCTTTTCTTCGGCTTTTAAAAGTCCCTCGCAAAACGTGCGTTCTATCACGCCAGTAGCATCTTGGGCGGTTTTTATTTTTGAGAGAATGTAATGCACTAAAACACCTTTTTCGCGGGCATAGGTTTGCTCCGACTCCTCGTCGAGTTGATAAGCCGCTTTTAATTTGATAACATCCGAAACGGGTTCAATGTGCAAAGGCGGTAAATCTAAAACTGGTAAAATTGTTTTGTGGGTGTTTAGTTTGGCCATGAGGCGTTGTCCTGTGCTGTATAAATTTGTTTCGTTTACTTCTAATTGAAGTTGAGGCAGGGCCGCTTGTAACCAATGTGCTAAATTGTCTGGACCTGTTTTTCCATGAATGGCAATGATGTGTAACCGTGTAATGGCGCGGGTTAATTGCACATAAAGTAAATTAAGATTATCTAAATTTTGTAATTGTTGTTCCTTATCCAACACCGATTTTAAACCGGCTTCTTCTAAAGCTTTCGATAACTTTACAATGCCTACCTTTAATTTTAATTGATCATTGTTTACCTCTATCCACGCATTTTCAAACTGATAAAGTGTCCACGTGCAAAATGGTGCAATAACTACCGGAAACTCTAAACCTTTCGAGGCATGAATGCTCATGATTTTAACGGCATTGGCGTTATCTGGAATAATAAGTGACGCTGTGCGTTTTTTAATTTCCCACCAATCTAAAAATGCTAGTAAGTTAGACGAGTTACTAACCAAAAATTCATTTACCAAATCTAAAAAGAAGCGCAAGGCATTGCTTTGTTGTTTATTTAACTGCAAGGCATTGATAACTGCACATACTGTATCAAATAAATTATTTAAACGCAAGGCATTTTCGTAAAGGGCAATGTGATGTTGATGTAAAATGCTAAACAAATCTTTGCTGCGACTGAGTTCGGTTAAATGCCGATGATAGGTTTCTAAATTAATTTGCCCTTCGCGAAACAAATAATGAATCACCAAAGCAGGGGCAATGCTATCTTCGCGGTTACACAAATACGTTAACACGGCAATAATCACATTGACCTCGAACACACTGTTTAACAACAACGAATCGTTCGATACAACTGGAATGCCCTTTTGGTTTAAATACCTTGCGATTGCATTTCCTGAGCGGTTATAACGTGTAATGATGCATACATCTCGGTACGAAAACCCATCTGCTAAAGCCTCTTGCAAATGTTTTTCAATTTGTTGAAAGGTTAAGGTTTCTTTATCGTCGGTTTCGCTAATTTGATGCAGCACGGTTACATAACCTATGTCGGCGTTAGAGGCGGTTTGTGCTTGTCCCTCATAAATGGTAGCCTGCTCTTGGTGCAAATACTTTTTGCTTAACACCTCGAATAAGGCGTTATTAAATGTAACTACCGTTTGCGTGCTGCGGTAGTTGGTGTTGAGGTGTTCGGCTTTGTAATTCCGAATTAGGGCGGCTTCGCGCTCGTATAACAAACTATTTTCAGTACTATTTTTAATGTAAGGTAAACTTGCAAATTGCTCAACGTTTGCATTGCGCCAACGGTATATACTTTGCTTGCCATCGCCCACCACTAAATTATAAAAGTTACCCGCTAAGGCATTATCTATTAAGGGTAAAATATTTTGCCACTGCAACTCACCTGTATCTTGAAATTCATCTAATAAAAAATGATGGTAACGCTCGCCCAAACGTTCGTAAATAAAAGGAGTTGGCTCAGTTCGCACCAATTCGGCAATGCGTTGATTAAACTCTGACAAAAAAACCGTTTGCTCTTCTTGTTTAAATTGAAGGGTTATATCTTGTAATTTTTTTAATAAGAGGATGGGGTAAATTTGTTTTTGCAACAGTGTAAATAATTTATAGTTGCTGTAGCCTGCTTCAATAAAATTAATTAAATCGGTAGCTGCCGTTTTTAAATATTCAGTATGTTGCTCCAGCAATTTTTTTTTACCCGCATCGGCTTTGTCGTTGGCCCATTTGCCGCTTTGTATGGCATTTAAAATTCGAGAGCCTATCAACTCTTTTTTATCTCCTAAATCTAACTGTTCGCATTTGTAAAAAAAACGCTGCGCTCCTTTATCTTTATAAAAAAAGTCGGCATCATTCAACTGGTGTTGTTCAAAAAACTGAGTTACTACTTTGGCTTTCGATTTTACAACTTGTCGAAATGTATGAATAAAAGTAGTTAGTTTTTCTTTTTCTTCGAGTAACTCGGCCGTTGAAAGGCTTTGCAGCATGGCAATGTAGGGCGCACTGTTTTCATTTTGTAGTAAGTTGGTAAATTCTTTTAAATGCCGTTCAGGATCCCAAGTTTCATCTTCGCTTACTTTTGTTAGGGCGTATTCCGATAGCCAATGTGTCAATTCTTTATCTTGTCCCAATTGCCCCATTAACTCGTACACCACTTTATTGTAAAACGTTTTGGTGTCGGTTTCTAAATTAAAATTCAGCGGCAACTGTAAATCAAAGGCAAACGTTTTCACAATTTTATGTGTAAAGCTATCAATGGTGCCTATCGAAAAATCGGAGTAATGGTGTAAGATGTAACTCAACAAAATGCTGGCTCGCTCTTGCAACTCTTCGGCACTACAGTTTAGTTCGGTTTGCAAAAGTTGACTAAGTTGAGTCGTTGAAGAGGTGTTGGTGCTAACGCCTTGTAGAGCCTGTAAAATGCGGTGTTTCATTTCGGCAGCCGCTTTATTTGTAAAGGTAATGGCATTAATGCGCCTAAATGCAAACGGAATGGTGTTAGCTTGCAGCATGGCCAAACGTAAATATTCTTTTACCAAGGTAAACGTTTTTCCGCTGCCTGCTCCCGATTTATAAACTGCAAAATTTTTCACTAGGTAGTATAAAAGTACCTCAAAGCATTAAATACTACTGCATCTAATTTTTCAAAGTTATTCAACCTTAAATTCTTTTCGGTAAACTTTGATGTGTTCGTCAATATCAAAATACTCGTCTAACTCATCTTCGGGGGTTTCTTGCAAATGGCGAGTTAGTGCCTTTAAAAAATTTTCTAAGTGATTGGCAATTACCACACGATTATTGGCATCGTTCCAAAACTCAATCAATTGCCCTTTACTACCCGTAAAAATACCTTCTGTATCGTAACAAATATAATCGCCGCTGCCATTGCCAAACAAAGGAATCCAGCCTTCGTTCCACCAATTTTCAATTTCAAAATCTGTTCCCATTAATTCGTTAAGCTCTTGCATTACTTCGAGTGCTTCGTGCAAGGGCAAAAACATGGCGTTATTAACCAACGCTTCGGTATTATCTTCGCTTTGTCCATTTCGCCATTTATACAAGGCCCGTAAATCCTTCGGAATTTTTATATCAAAAGAGGCTTCCATTGCATTCATATCAAAGTCGGTTAAACCTTTGTTTAATTCCGCGTAATAATCTGGGCGCAATTCGGCCAATTGTTTATCGAGTAATTTAAGTGTATCTTTCATAAATAGGGAATTGAAAAAGCCAATGTCGTGTTTTTATTAAACATTCGCAAGTGGCTTCCTAAAATGAATAGCCCATTCAACTTAGGTTATAACATAGGTGAGTATTATGTAATTCTATGTAACTTGGTTTACTTAAAGAGTACTTGATGAAGCTACTTTATCCTCCATTTAATATCAACGGTTAATGTATTTATCCTTTGCAAACGTTGGACTTTGGCGTGCTATACTTTATACAAAGCGTCAAAGCTTCTATTCTAAAGATTCTCTTTTTGGAGATTTGAGTTAACTCATCAATCCCGGTTTCCTTATAACTACTGTTCCTAAATAATTTTAAGAAGCCTGAGTTTAACCCCTAATTCGATAGTAGAAATTTTTTTATCAGTTAAAATATACGCAGGCTATTAAAAAGGTTTGATGCTTTCGTTTTCATAATGTGTAAGTTGTTCTTACAGTCTTTGAACCTTTGCTTCCTAATATCCTTGCAGCTTCTACCTTTCACTATAATTTTAACGGTCAGTTACATATAACTTGTTATAACTTTTTATCAAAGCACTTGACTCAAACTAAAAAGCAGCTTATAAAAAGCTGCTTTAATTAGTAGTGTGGTTAAGAAGGTTTTATTTATTTTCCGCCTTTTAGTTTTAAAGTCATTTCTTCTGCTTTTTTATTATCGCCTGTTAACAGATAAAGTTTACGCAAGGCAGTCATGGCAGCTTTGTCGTCGGCTTTAATAGAAAGGGCTTGCTCTAAATATGGAATGGCTTTTTTATAATACTCCATGCTTTTAGCCTCTATTTCTTTTTGCTTGGCGGCTAGTTTAGCAATGGTAGCATCATTCATAGCGTTGGTGTATAAATACCCACCATAATTATTATACATGGCACCTAAGTTGTAAGCCGAACTAAAATAATACTCAACGTTACTTGGTTTTAATTCGATGGCTTTTTTGTAGTGGCTTTCGGCTTTAGCAAAATACTCATCAAATTTAGCGGGCTTGGGTAAATCTTTATTTGTTGCTTTATCTTTTGGATTGGCGAGGTTATCGTAAATATTACCAGTAACCAAGTATAACACCGCGTTAGTAGGGTCTTTTTCGATACTTTTACTAAGATTAGCTAGGGCTTCTTCTGACTTGCCTTTTGCTAAATAATAATCGGTTTCTTTATTCATTAGGTTAGCATCGTTCGGAAATTTTTCGCGTCCCTTTTTTAAATAATCCATACCTGAGTTGGTATCTTTACGACTTAAATAGGTGTTGTACATTGTTTCGTAGTTATAAGCCGAAGCAATTTTAGAAACAATCATTTTTTTATTGTAGTCCAAAATTTTAGTTTCGTTTTTACTTTTGGCAGCGGCCACACACGCATTGTAAAAGTTAGCGGTATCAGGTGCTTTTTGAATCATGGTATTAATACTTGCTAATTTATAAAAGTACTCACCTGCTTCTTCGTACTTTTTAGCTTTGTATTTACCATTGGCAATGTAACCCGCTTCCATTTTAATTTGACCAACGGCGTTCATAAATTTTAAATCGTCAGCATTCAGTTGCGAGCTACCTTTTAGGGCCTCTGTTATGGTGATCATGTATTTAGAGTCTAATTCATTAACCCGATCAATTTCTTGGCTGGCTATTTCAAAATACTTTAAATCGGTATTGCCATAAGCTAAAGAAGCCCGTTCATTTTTATCGGCAACAGAGGCTTCTAATTTTTTTTGTTCATCGCGTAAAGCACTTTGGTATAAGGCATAAGCAATGCGGCAATTGTAGGCATGGGTTTTAGCTTGATTTTTGGTTTCTTCGTTTGCCAAGGCCAAATCTATGGCATCTTTGGCTTTGTTTAAATAGACGATGTCGGGCTTGCCGTCGCTTAAGGTTCCTTCATAGTCCGAAAGGGCTCTCCAGGCCGATTGTACTTTATTTTTTTGAGCCATACCCAACATTGGTATCAAGGCTATACAGAAAAAGGCTACTTTTTTCATACGTTTTATTTTGTGCTTACTTGCTTTATTTTATTTGACGTTTATTATTTCAAATTACATACCATTTTTAACAACTTAACATTTTTTTAAGATGTTGGTTCCTCGTCTGAAGGAGTTTCTGTTCCTGCGCCTGCGGTTCCTTCTATTTCTTTGGAGTCTGTTGTTTCGCTGTTAGGGTTAAGTTCATCTTCCACAGCCAGTAGTTCATCTTCTTCATGATCTACTTTAGTAACCGCTGCAATTTCATCTGACTCAGAGATGTTGATTAGACGAACGCCTTGCGTAGCACGACCCATAACGCGTAAATCGGCTACGTTTAAACGGATGGTGATTCCATTTTTGGTAATAATCATTAAGTCGTTTTCGTCGCCAACGGATTTAATAGCTACCAAGCTGCCCGTTTTATCGGTTACGTTAATGGTTTTTACACCTTTTCCGCCACGGTTGGTTACACGGTATTCATCTATATCGCTGCGTTTGCCATATCCTTTTTCGGATACAACCAATACGTTGGCTAAGGGGTTATCAATGCAAATCATACCAATTACCTCGTTATTATTGCCTTCTTCGTCGTCTAAATCTATTCCAATTACACCGCTGGCATTACGCCCCATCGGACGAACTTTTGCTTCGTTAAAGCGACACACTTTGCCCAACTTGCTGGCTAACATGATTTCGTTTTTACCATTGGTTAAGGCCGCTTCTAATAAAATATCGCCTTCGCGGATGGTAATGGCACTAATGCCGTTGGCGCGCGGACGCGAGTAGGCTTCGAGTGTGGTTTTTTTGATGATGCCATTTTTGGTACATAACACAATGTAATTGTTGTTGATGTATTCATCGTCGCTAATACTTTTTATATTGATAAAGGCTTTTACTTTATCGTCGGGGGCAATGCTTATTAAATTTTGAATAGCTCGTCCTTTACTGGTTTTAGTGCCTTCGGGAACTTCGTAAGCTCGTAACCAGAAGCATTGGCCTTTTTCGGTGAAGAGGAGCAAGTAATTGTGCAAAGAGGCAATAAACATGTGCTCAATAAAATCTTCGTCGCGGGTAGAGGAGCCTTTACTACCCTTGCCTCCACGCCCTTGTGCGCGGTACTCGGCTAGGTTGGTGCGTTTAATGTAGCCCATGTGCGAAATGGTAATCACCGCATTGTCATCGGCAATCATGTCTTCAATTTTTAAATCGTCGCCTACATACACGATTTCGCTGCGGCGTTCATCACCAAATTTTTCGCGTACCTCGTGGAGCTCTTCTTTAATGATGTTGAAACGCAAGGCTTCTTTGTCTAAGATGTCTTTTAAGTTCGCAATGGTTTTCATTAACTCATCGTACTCTGCTTTTAATTTATCGCGTTCGAGACCTGTTAGGGTACGCAAGCGCATATCGAGTATAGCTCTTGCTTGCACATCGCTGAGGTTAAATTTACCGATGAGTTCTTCGCGTGCGGCATCGGGGGTTTCGCTTTCGCGAATGATGCGAATAACTTCATCGAGGTTATCAATAGCAATTAATAACCCCTGCAAAATATGGGCCCGTTTTTCGGCTTGTGCCAAATCGTATTTGGTGCGGCGAATAATCACCTCCATGCGGTGCTCAACAAAGTAATGAATTTGCTGCTTGATGTTTAATAACTCGGGACGACCATTAACCAACACCACGTTATTGATGGAGAAAGACGTTTGAAGTGCTGAGTATTTATACAAGTTATTTAATACCACGTTGCTAATGGCGTCGCGTTTAAGTTCGTAAACGACGCGAATGCCCTCGCGGTTGCTTTCATCGCGTAAGTCGCTAATGCCTTCAATCTTTTTTTCGTTAATTAATTCGGCCTGGCGTTTAATCATTTCGGCTTTGTTAATTTGATAAGGCACTTCGGTAACTACAATGCGTTCGCGGTCGCCCACGGTTTCGATAACGGCTTTAGCACGCATCACCACACGTCCACGTCCTGTTTCAAAGGCTTCTTTTACGCCTTCGTATCCGTAAATAATTCCACCCGTAGGAAAATCGGGGGCTTTAATGTATTTCATTAAACCGGCCACATCAATTTCGCGGTTATCAATGTAAGCAATGGTGGCATCTATGGTTTCGCGTAGGTTGTGCGGTGCCATGTTAGTAGCCATGCCCACAGCAATGCCCGATGCGCCGTTAATAATAAGATTAGGAATTTTGGTAGGAAGCACTGTAGGCTCGGTGAGCGAGTCGTCGAAATTTGGGGCGAAGTTAACCGTATCTTTTTCAATATCGCCAAGCATTTCTTCGGTAATTTTTCGGAGGCGTGCTTCGGTGTAACGCATGGCTGCTGGTGGGTCTCCATCCATTGAGCCATAATTACCTTGCCCATCTACCAGCATATACCGAAGGCTCCATTCTTGTGCCATACGCACCATGGTATCGTAAACACTTGCATCGCCATGTGGGTGGTATTTTCCTAACACTTCCCCAACAATACGCGCACTTTTTTTATACGGACGGTTGTGCAACACACCTAAATCTAACATTCCAAACAACACCCGGCGGTGTACAGGTTTTAAACCATCTCGCACATCAGGTAGGGCGCGCGATACAATAACCGACATTGAATAGTCAATGTAGGCGGTTTTCATTTCATCTTCAATGTTAATCGGAATAATTCTTTCGCTCATAGTACGCTTAATAATCTTTTATAATTTATTGTTGAATTTAGCTATATTAAAAACACTTTTTGAACACTGATTAAAATAGGCTCAACACCAGTAAAATCAAGCTCTCGAAACGTTTCAAATTAGGAAGTGAATATACCAAAAAAATGCCAATTTAAAGCACTTTACTTATTAACAAAAAAAGGCGCAGAAATGAACAAAAAATGAGGTGGAATTTACTTGAAAACGCCCAATTGCTTGGCGGTTAATTTATTCCAAGCGGTGCTGCGTTGGTTTAGAATAATAAGTTTTATTTTTTAATTTAAGATTAGGTCTTCTCGAAGTTTATCGAACCCTAAATAAATTTACAAAGTGTACTCATCATGCTTTATTATTTTTCCACACAACAATAACCTATTTTTTTTTTCGTTACTGCTAAAACTATTTAATTTATTTTATGAGAAAAATCCAAGTGTTTAATTGGAGTGTGTTACTTTTTCTAATGGTTAATGCAACGGCGCAAACCGATACCATCATTCGTTATACCTATTCCACGCAAATAACAGATACATTACTTATACCGCCACTTAGTTCGAGTATTACTGCCGCGCGCACGGCCGCTTTTTTCGGAACCTCTATCAACACCGTTCCATTACCCACCTCAACGCCAACCGCTAATCTTTTTCCGGGTACTAGTTTTACTCGGTTAGCAAAAGTAGATGCGTTTTTCAGCCCGTCGGCTTATCCAGTGAGAACAACAGTTAAATTAGTCAGTTATAATAATGCCACCTTAAGTTCAAATTGTACGGGTAATATGATTTCTTCTAATATGGTGCTTTCGGCAGCGCATTGTATTAGTACTTATAGTCTTAAACAATTTAGAAATTATGATAGCCTTGTTGTGTTCCCAGGGTTTCACAATGGCTTACCCAATTCTAATTTTTCCAAAGCAAAAGTAAAACGTTCCTATCTCTTTAAAACCTATTACAATGGCGAATCGTGGGACGATATTACTTTGTTAGAGTTAGACACACCGATTGGCTTTCAAACAGGATGGATTGGTATTGGTTTCGATACTGCCGCTGCGGCATTCAACACGCAGACGTTTCATAAGTTTAGTTATCCTGCCATCCCTAGTCCGTTCGATTCTACGGAGATTTACAATGGCGATACGCTTTATTACAATTATGGTAACATTAGTAATTTTTCAAATGTGTATTTAGGTGTTAGTGGCTCTATTCAAGGCATTCCTGGGCAAAGTGGCAGTAGTTTTATGTACACCGATAATCAAAATGAATATTATTCGGTAGGAGTATTTAGTTTTAGTTCTTCTTATTTACATTACCGCATTAACGCCAAAACGTTTCAAGTGTTTAAAAAAATACTAAACGATAATGCCGTTGGCCTTAGCGAAAATTCAATTGTTCTCACTCAAGTTAATACATTTCCAAATCCATTTACTGAAACCTTATGTTTTGATACACCAAAAGCAGATATAATTTCAATAGCCTTAGTAAATGCACTCGGACGAGTTGTATTTCAGGAAGAGTTTAAGACTAAGGCATCGCAACGCGCTATTCAACCTCTGCAATTGTCAAAGGGTATTTACACATATAAAGTGCATTTATCAGACCATACATTTATACATGGAAAAGTTATTAAAGACTAAAATGACACTTATTCAATTCATCTTTTAGTTCTAGTTCGAGAGAGTACTAACTGATGAATCGAATTGTTCGTATTGAACTAATCCCTCCCTATTCTTTTATTAGTAATTGATGTTGGCGTTGACCTTCTTGTAAAATAACACAATTATAGATACCCGATTCTAAGGCCGTACAATCTAATTGAGGCAAAGCATTTGTTAAAGTGGTTTTTTTAACAAGTCTTCCCGTTAAATCATACACTTCTAGTTGTGTGGGTCCGCTGCTCAATCCAATTAATGTATAAATGCCACTACTTGGGTTTGGATATAGCACAACTGTATTTTTCGCTAAAGTAAGCGATGGCAATTCGAAGCAAATAGTAGAGATAATGGAAGCGGTTGCCGTTCGCGAACACCCTGTACTTGGATTGGTGTAACTGTAAACAGGAGTATAAACCCCAGGAATGAAATTTGTTATAAATTGTGATCCCGAAACATTGGCACCACTATACACACCGCCTGGCGGTATCCCAGTTAAATTAATGGGTGCACCGCCATTGGCACAAATGGTATTAGAACTCAATGATAATTGCACGGCGGGTAATGGATTTACACTCACCGTTATATTAGTATTAGGCGAGTTGCCACACGAATTGGTGGCTATTGCAAAATAAGAATAAAGACCAGGAACTGTAAAAGTGGGTGTTGCCAGATTGGCGTTTGTTCCAATGCTCGCGGTAGATCCACCAATGGCATACCAATTAAGCGATGCGTTAGGCGCATTAACGGTTAAGGTGCTTGCTTTACCAACACAAGTAGTTAAGCTTGCTGCCGAGGATATGTTAGTAGGCGCAGGTGGCGTTGGGCAGGGAGATGGTGCTGCGGGTAAAATGCAACAATTCCCTAAGCTCGAAACGTTAAAGGTGGTGTTGGTCCAGCAGCCATATTGTGTGTGATGCGCACGCAATAAGCCCCCCGTTAGTTGCTTAAAATGAAACACAATTTCATCGGGCGAGTTAACACCTCCCGAGGAAGTAATAGTGTCGCATTGATAACACCCAATAATGCCTTGGCTATTGCCAAAACCATGAACAGGGGTGTAGCTACCAACCGCAGGATAAACGTTAATGGCCGTTATGGAAGGACTTACGCCCGAAATGCTAGTCGTTATTATTCCTAAATTACAATTGTTACTATTCGCATTAAATCCTGAGTAAATTACTTGGGTAACATTAGCCGCAAAAGGCCCAGTAATGGTAATTTGCGACGCCTCATAAGAACTAACGCCAATTTTAAGATTCGGAATATTAACATCCACATTAATGGTGATAGCCCCCCCATCGTAATTAGAATAAATCATTAAATTACTGTTGAGTTGGCAAAGTTGTGCTTTTAGCGTCTGGTGGGTTAATCCAAAAATAAAAACGACTAAAACAATGGAAAAGTAAAGTTTAAATTTCATAGGCTAAATTTTATTAGTTTAAATCTACCTAAAATAAATTTAATTTAAGCTCCCTTCTATTCATTTTAACATCCACATCATTATTTACAAATGTATTCAGCTAATTTTTAAATCTGAATAAATGGCGGGTAATACAGCCAAATGAGTAATTTTGTCAGAGTTCTATTAATGTTAAAATAACCTCGAAACAAAGTATAATTCTTTGTTCTCAAAGGCGTAATAAGGCTTTAAATACGTTCGTTGGTCAGTTATTTATGAACAGAAATAATGTTAAAAAAACCACTTATAAAATAAATTGAGCCATTTGCTAAACATTACTTTTACTTTTGGCATTATATATGTAATTTAACCTTGTAAAGTAAGAAATTGTTATGGAAGCAAAATTTTCACCGAGAGTAAAAGACGTTATCACTTACAGCCGCGAAGAGGCATTAAGGTTAGGGCACGATTATATTGGCATTGAGCATTTAATGTTGGGCATGATTAGAGATGGAGAAGGCGTTGGCATGCGTTTACTCAAAAATTTGGGCGTTGAAGCGCAAGAGTTTCGCAGAACCATTGAAGCCAATTTAACCCCTGGATTACGCAAATCGAACAACTTAGCTAATATTCCTTTAGTAAAGCAAGCCGAAAAAACGCTTAAACTCACCTATTTAGAGGCCAAAACCTTTAAGAGTATTCAAATTGGGACCGAACATTTACTATTGTGTATTTTAAAAGATAGCGACAATATAGTTACCAAAACCTTGTTGAAGTATGGTGTAGATTACGATGCCGCGCGAGCCGAGTTAGAAGGATTTATGGAAAATCCTAATAAAATTGAAAATGCCGCCACGGGCGATGATGATGAGGAACAAAACGATAGTTTTACAGGCGGCGGCGGTGCTCAAAAGAAACCCGGCGATAGCAATAGCAAAAGCAAAACACCTGTATTAGACAATTTTGGTCGCGATTTAACCAAAATGGCCGAAGACGGAAAGTTAGATCCCGTAGTAGGACGTGAAAAAGAAATTGAACGGGTATCGCAAATTTTATCGCGTCGCAAAAAAAACAACCCGATTTTAATTGGAGAGCCAGGTGTCGGAAAATCGAGTATTGCCGAAGGTTTAGCCTTGCGTATTGTGCAACGCAAAGTAAGCCGTGTGTTATTTAGCAAGCGCGTGGTTACTTTAGATTTAGCAAGTTTGGTTGCCGGAACAAAATACCGTGGGCAATTTGAAGAGCGCATGAAAGCCGTAATGAATGAGTTAGAAAAAAGTCCGGATGTGATTTTATTCATAGATGAAATTCACACCATTATTGGAGCAGGCGGAGCCAGTGGAAGCCTTGATGCGAGCAATATGTTTAAACCAGCTTTAGCACGAGGCGAAATTCAATGTATTGGTGCCACTACTTTAGATGAGTACCGTCAATACATCGAAAAAGATGGAGCTTTAGAACGCCGTTTTCAAAAAGTAATTGTAGAACCTGCCACGCAAGATGAGTCGTTACAAATTTTAAATAACATTAAATCTAAATACGAAGATCATCATAACGTTACTTACACCCCCGAAGCCATTAAAGCTTGTGTATCTCTAACAGCAAGGTACATAACCGATCGGCATTTGCCCGATAAAGCCATTGATGCGTTAGATGAGGCGGGTAGTCGTGTTCACATTACAAATATTAATGTGCCACAAAATATTTTGGATATTGAAAAGAAGATTGAAGATATTAAAGAACTAAAAAACCAAGTGGTGCGCTCGCAGAAATACGAAGAAGCTGCTAAACTGCGCGACACCGAAAAAAATCTGCAATTAGAATTAGAAACGGCTAAAAAAGCTTGGGAAAGCGAAACCAAGCAAAATAGAGTAACCGTTACCGAAGATAATGTAGCCGAAGTGGTGAGTATGATGAGTGGTGTACCTGTGCAACGTGTCAATCAAAACGAAAGCGATAAGTTGGTTAAGATGAACGAACTGCTGAGAGGACGAGTAATTGGGCAAGATAATGCGTTATTGAAAGTGGTAAAAGCCATTCAGCGTAACCGTGCGGGTTTAAAAGACCCCAATAAACCCATTGGTTCATTTATTTTCTTAGGACCTACGGGTGTTGGTAAAACGCAATTGGCAAAAGTATTAGCCAAGTATTTATTCGATAACGACGACGCACTTATACGCATTGATATGAGTGAGTACATGGAGAAATTCGCTGTAACGCGCTTAATTGGTGCACCTCCAGGTTATGTAGGTTACGAAGAAGGCGGGCAATTAACCGAAAAGGTGCGTCGTCGTCCTTATTCTGTTATATTACTCGATGAAATTGAAAAAGCACATCCCGATGTATATAATATGTTGTTGCAAGTGTTAGATGATGGCTTACTTACCGATAGCCTGGGACGCAAAATAGATTTTAAAAATACCATTATCATTATGACGAGCAACATTGGTGCACGACAGTTAAAAGATTTTGGGACAGGCGTTGGATTTGGTACCAATACCCGAAAAGAAAACGAAGATGAAGTGAGCAAAGGCGTTATTGAAAATGCGCTTAAAAAAGCATTTGCGCCAGAGTTTTTAAATCGTATTGATGACGTGGTGATGTTTAACTCGTTACAACGCGAGCACATCCACCAAATTATTGATATTGAATTGGGTTACTTGTTTGGTCGTGTAAATAGTTTAGGCTATCAAATACGCATTACCGATGCCGCCAAAGATTATATTGTTGAAAAAGGATATGATGTGAATTATGGCGCACGCCCTTTAAAACGCGCTATTCAAAAACACCTCGAAGACCCAATGGCCGAAGAAATTATTAAAAGTAATTTAACGGAAGGCGATGAAATTGAAGTGGATTACGATAAAGAAAATGATGTGATTACCGTTAGTACTGGTAAGCCCAAAGGTTCTAAAAAAGGAAAGAAAGAAGATAAAGCGTAAACGATAAATTTATATTTAAAAAAACCGTTTCATTCCTTGAAGCGGTTTTTTTTATGCTTTTATTTTTTAAGAAAGCGTGTGCGGCACGCTAAGGCGCAAAGAGTTCGCAAAGGAAGCAATGCACGCATTGTTAGTGTGAAATTTTAGGAAAACTTGCTTGTAATAAAAGTTTTAGCTTGGTTGGATATGGATGTGGCGCGCTAAGGCGCAAAGTTCGCAAAGGAAGCAATGAATGCGTTGTTGGTATGAAATTTTAAGAAAACTTGCTTGTAATAAAAGTTTTGGCTTGGTTGGATATGAATGTGGCAGGCTAAGGCGCAAAGTTCGCAAAGGAAGCAATGAATGCGTTGTTAGTATGAAATTTTAAGAAAACTTACTATAATAAAAATTTTGGTTTAGTTGGATATGGATTTAGAATCTATTGCCATAAGGTGTTCTTCATAACTTGTCATCCGTTATTCGTTAACCTCTGTGATTTTTAATTTAACGCTGCATTTTTGAAATGGAGTTGAAGAACATAAAACGGGACAAGAATTTATTCCGCAAAATTTTTTACAAAAATAATTTGGTATCTAATTAATTATTTTGTACGTTTGATATATCTTGATAAATAACCTAGGTAGTGAATCTGAAACGTACCAAAAGATAAAACCTAAAAACACCATTTTACCAAGAACTTAAAACATTTATAAACGCTAAATTTTTCAACTACTTAATTCAGAAGTATTGAAGCTTTAATTATAGTAAATCAGAAAAAGAAGAGTCTTTTTTGAATACGCCAAATACGTCAAGGTGATTCTTTACTTCTGAAATTCTACAAGTTATCTCGATACAATTTGATTTATCGGTTGAGGATGAAATGGAGGCTTCTGAAAATCCATATTAGAGTAAGACAGGGTAACCGAAAACTGTTTAGAGTAGGTCATTAACAACCAACAACCCAATAACCATGGAAGAACTAGAAAAACAATTCCAAAACATGCACTTATTAAGTCGTGAGGAACGCATTGTGCTTACAAAAAAACTAGAAGCACTTAAACCCGAATTTCTGCAACCCTATTACCCACGCTGGTGGTGGTGGCGACGCTGCCTCGTAAAAGTTTTAGTGGTAACAGATGGGGGCTTAGATTTCGGTACGGCAGGCTTTGGGCTTTCCGAATTTTTGACCTCCTTTAATCAATTACAAGCTACCACTTGGAACAATTACCAAATTACGCTTGGGCACCGTTCCTTTTCGGTTGCTAGCACCAATCCATTGGTGGTGAGTCAAATAAATAATTTTAATTTTCAAACCAGTGTAACCCTCAGCGAGTTTGACCAAGTTTGGCTTTTTGGAATAAGTCCAGGATCGGGTTTATCGGCCACCGAGTTACCAGTTGTAGAAAACTACATGAATGGTGGTGGTGGTATATTTGGAACAGGCGACCACGGCACCTTGGGTTCTGCTTTGTGCTCAAATATTCCTCGCGTAAAAGACATGCGCTATTGGGAAAATACCAGTTCTGATAACAACGTAAATGAAGTAAGTATGACTGGCAGAAGAAGAAATGACACCAACCGACCACGTGTTGGAGACGCTACTTCGCTCCATTTCGACAATCAATCCGATAACATTCCACAAACCATTGCGGTAAGAACTTTTGGAGGTGGCGCACCACACCCGTTATTATCTATCAGCACATCGGTTAGGCCATCGGGTATGATAGACATAATGCCCGATCATCCGCACGAAGGCGAATGCAAACCTGAAACCACATTTACAGCAAATGGCATTGCGGTTCCTACTCAGGTAATTGCCACCTCTTTTGTTTTAGGAGGAAGCACCACTAACGGCGGCTTTGGCGGTAAAGCCTTAACCGACCCGCATTGTTTCCCTTCTATTGCAGTTTGGGACGGGCGTTTGGCTAATGTTGGGCGTATTGTTGTTGACTCTACTTGGCATCATTTCGTAAACATTAACTTAAATGGCGCTGGCTCTGGGCTAACAGGTTTAACAACTGCCGACTTCAATGTTATCCGTCAATACTACATGAATATTTCGTTATGGATATCACGTAGAAAATCGTGGTGGTGCTGGAGACGATTTATTTGGTTTGAATTATTAAAAGATACACAAGTGATTGAAGCCAGTTTAAATAACCCATTGGAAAAAATCGAAAGCATTTCATTAGCCGATTTAGGCAGCATAGGTTCGTTAACCGAAGAAATATTAGCTTCTAAATTTAACCCTTCGTTTGCACGCGAATTTTTGATAGATGCATTTGAGTCGGCAAGTCCGGATTTGGCTTCGACGCTAAATATTTGGCAACCTAAAGGCAAAGAACGTAAAGAAGATTATTACCAACCGTGGTTTAACTTCGATTTAGTTCTTTATACCGCTATTGGTGCTGGGTTTATTGCTTTAAGAGATGACAAAGCTATTTTTAGCGATGATTTTAGTGAGAAAGATTTAGATAGAGCACCCGAAGTATTTAGCCGAGGGATGACAGTTGGGCTTGAGCGTTCGTTGCAAAATCTCAGCTTAAACATGGAGAGATTCTCTAGCTCTAAAAGCTTCTCTGCCGCCGCCTCGAAAATAACGAAACGGAAAAAATAACCACTAATTTACCCCAAGATAAAATCAGGGTAACAACTTGAATTTGTCTTGGGGTATTTTTTTACTTTAACAACGCTTGCATGGATATGTGCTGGGTATGAGGAGTGTTTATACGACATTAGTACCGATGGATAACAATTAATTAAAGACATTCGCACTATTTACGATTGTTTTGGTTACGAAACTGAAATTTTAGCAGCTAGTGTACATCATCCTATACGCATTAGTGAATGTGTAAAAATTGAGATTACTGCAAGCTAAAACCCTTTCTGAACATGAGTTTCAAAAGCTTTATCTTTTATCAAAATTACGGTAAGCTACTCAAATCGTTTTTCATAGCTTAAGCCGAGATTTTAAGAAATCGTGTACTTTAGAATAAAATAGCTAACTCTATAAAATGTTTAAATCAATATTTAAAAAATAAGTTAGATGAAATTATGCAATAGAAATCTCTTACAGCCATCTCAAATTAGAGCAGATGTAGTTACTTGTCCGTTAAGTGCAATTACCGCTTCATTAAAATATTTTCTAACTGACTCTAGTTTAGTAGCATTTTTAGCGGATGCAAAAAGTAAGGGATTCAATTAGTTTAATAGCATTAACGCTTGAGAGTCAATATCCAATCTTTTTAATGATTTGTTTTCAATGGACTGACTAATATCACTAGCAATTTCTTTGTAAGCCTGTTTTGACAGGTTATCAAAACCATCGGAATCTGTTTTAGGATAGATGCAACCCAGATAAATGCAGTTTGTCGTGGGAGAGCAAATACATATACAACGATACGAGCCGCTCTTACCTCTCTTCATGTTACTATTAGGAATTCGATATTTGTTTAAACTATAGATACTGGGAGTCGTATTAATAATATCTCTAGTAATATGTAACTCTAGTATGTCTTTATCTTTAAAGTAATTGCATAGATCTTACATAATGGCAGAATATGAATTCTTCTTTTTCAAGGTTAATAAGTTATCTTCAAATGATTGTGTGCAAAAAATGATCATTTATTGAGCGAAGTAATTGTTTTAGCAACAATAGTTTTCATTTCCTCATCGCTTTCTAATTCTATACTTATTAAACGATCGTGTAATAATTCACGTATATAATTATTTTCTGTTTTTACAGAATAGTAAATAGTTTTTACACCAGCAAACAAATCACTTTTTCTGACTATTGCTAATATTTTTGAGGTAGTTGTTGTGATTCGTTTTAATCCTTCGGGTGCAAGTTTCGAATCTTTAAATCCTTGCGAGTCCCTTTCTAGTTCAAAAATTAAGCTAAGCAGTAACTTATGGTAATGTGTTAAAAGACCGCTCAATTCATTAATGCGGTCTAAAAAACTATCAACATCTTCTTGCCAACTCGTTTGTTTTTTATAAAGCTCAGATTGTGCTTCAGCAGAATTAATCTTCTTTTCTAATGTTATGGCACTCATTACTTTTACAGATAAATGTGTATCAAATATAAAAAAATAAAAGGAAATATGGAAATCTATACAGGGCTTTACTCGTTAACTAAAAAAGGTAGTAGAATCTGTATTTAGCAAATGAGAACCGAAAAATAAATACAAAGTGAAAATACATAAAACTAAAAAAAGTGTTGAATACACTTGCATTATTTTGACTTTATAATTTTAGTAGTGAAAAGCAATGCGTCAAAAAGTAAACTAAAAAGATTCTGTAAGGTTGAAATTCGTGTTATCTTCATATCTTACTAGGCTCAAAAAAAGGATTGAGTTTTAAGCGAGGCATACACTGTTTTCACTTCTTAAGTATCCTGTAAATTTAAAAGGAGTTTCCAAAGATTTGAAGTTATTTTTTACCATCAAATGCTTTTTGTAAATCACTACATAATTCTTCATTGCTGCCATCTCCCGAATGGTCATCAAACGAAAATTGACACATGGCGGCATTCGTATCTTTAGTAGTGCCAGCAAAAAATACATTGGCTGTATCTACTATATAAACCCAACAGTCGTACAATACAACATCTGGTTTATCGGCTTCAACTACATCCCAAAGCTCAACAATGGCCTCTTCCATATCGCCATCACCGCTTTGTTCTAAAAAATGTTCGGGTGTTGTGTATTCTTTTCCATAGCCTAATGTTGCCGAAATAGCCATTTGTTGTAAATGTATTTCACTTAGCTCTTTGTAATTTTTGGCTGTAATTCGTCGGTGATTTTGAAATTTAAGTGTTGCCATTTTTTATGTATTTAGTTTATATTTTAAAAAGCTTTCATAAGTTCCATTTTTGAAATCAAAGACGATACCAATAGTCCCCCAACTGTAATTTAATAGATAGTGCTCGCATTCTGGATTAGCATCCCAACCAAACTTAGTATTGTCGTTCATTTGCTCTGCAATCCAATTCGTTTCCATATCACGGTTATTGGCCCATTCTTTTCTTGGCGCAGCGGCTGTTTCAATTTCAAACGCAATTTTTTTTATAGTTTGATTATCAAAGCTAAAAATAAATTTAAAAAATAGTGTATCTATTTTAAATGAAGAAGAGGTGTAATAACAATTTGGTAAATACTTACTTTCAAGAAGTTGATCTTTCCCGAAATGAATTACTAATTCGTTCAATGTTGTTTTATTGGAAACAGTAAAATTATTATTTATAGTAAATTCTCCATTAGTTGTATTTATAAGCTGCATATACCTATTTTATCAAGTTATAAATTTTCTAAACGTTAAACTAATGCGAGAAGTAGTATTATCTAACGCTTTAGGCACACCATGCCGAAAGTATTTTTGAGTTTCGCCATGCATGGTTACAATACAACCCTGTTTTAATTTAATTTTTACGCGTGAATATAAATTATCATTTATTTCGTTTTTTAAACGCTTTGGGGTAATTACTAATTCACGCGGAAATGTTTCGTTTTCAGACAAGGTAATAATTGCAATCCCAGTATTTGGTACCATTCCTTTTTCGCAATCGCTATGCGGCGCAATATAATCTTTCCCATTCGCATACCAATTTACAATAACTTGATTGTATTTATTTACTAATTCTTTTTTATTTAAAAAGTCTAAAAAATATTGGAATGGACTAGGTAAGGATAAATCAATAAACCGTTCAATGCCTGAGTACATATAACTACTTTTTTGATTTGATCTTTCTGGTTGATACAAATAACTGCGATGCCACCGTGGCGACTCGCACTCCTCGTTATTAAACATCACCACTTTTCCACGCTCTTTTGGATGAAGATTAAAAAGTTCACTGTAATTTTTAATGGCATTCATTATTAATTCTTCCGAAAGCCATTCAATGGTAAGCCAAGATGATTTAGTTTTGGATAAATAAATTGTAGTACATTCCGTTTGTTTTATTGGATTAATGTTTAGTATTTCTTTATTAATTACTTGCAGTTTATTTATTTTATCGTTTTCAATTACTAAAGGCATTTTACAAATTTTATAAAGTTATTTAGCTTCAATTTTAAATTCTTTAATAAATCCAAATTCTATATTTTCCATGTTATTTTAAATTATACGATAACAAGGGAGTAGCCGTAACACCCAATACACCGCTTGTTGTCGTTAAAATTGTACCCACTCCTTTGGCATAATAGGTTTGTGTAAATGCGTTTATCGAAATTAAATTTCCATTTATTAGGTAATTACTATCTGATTCTACCATTGCTACATTTTTGTATTCTTGACCTTCTACTAATTTACTTTCAACTATTTCTTTTACAGTAAATTTATAAACGCAATCTATGCCATTAGCTTTAAACTTTACTTCCCAGGTATCGCCTGATACTAACTTATCTTTTAATACGAGCTGCATATTTCCTTTTTCATGGCTATCGCTAAAGTATTCGCCATTTATTTTTTTCATACTTCCTTTTATTGGATTTAATGAATTAACGGTTATAAATGTACCATCGTTTTCAACACTTTCAATGGTTGTAATCATTTCTTGTCCTCCAAAATCATGAACCCAACTATTACCAACAGCTAAAGGGTAGTAAGCATTTTCATTATCTAAATTCACCGGTGCTGAATTAGTTACCGAAGTAGTTTCATTGTTTAATTCGTTAAACCAAATAGACTGCCTGTAATTAAGCCATTCTAAAAAATTAACGGTAGATGCTTGATTATTATTCCATTTTAATTCAGGATAAATTTCAAAATAATCACTTTCATCATCATGGCCATAACTTCCAGATTGTTCTAGTTCTCCATCCGCATTGGTCAGTTCCCAAGTTAATTTATTAGCTTCGATTTTTTGAAGATACCAAACTTCGCCCGCACCATTTCCATTTACCGGCATGATGTAATAACCACCACAACCATATTCTGCCAAAAATAAATAACCACCTGCATTTTTATTTAATTTTATGGGTAACAACTTAGCTTTCGGATTTTTAGCCGCGTTAGTCAAATACGTGTTTACTTCCTCATCAATAATTGGAAAAGGTGTTGAGTAATGACTCGGATTTTGGTTTAAGTAATCAATAAATGTTCCGTCATCAATACCTCCGCTATTCAGAGCTATGGCAGCATTTTGCAAGCTATACATACCATAAAACGGACCAACCCCACCATTGCTTACAATTTTTAAACGCACCTATCCCTTTTATCACAGTAAATACTCAAAATAACGTCTAACATTTGCTGTAATGGCAGTTAAATTAGCGATAATAAGCTGTTTTTACCAATAAGTAATGTTCATTCAATCTAAATGAGCATTTTTTGTTTAAATTAGCGGTATTAAAATAATTGTTATGAGTAGTGAATTAGCAAAACTTTATAGAGAATTAGAGTCTGAAAAACAAACTCCAGATGTAAAAAAAATACTTAAAAATATACACGATAAATTAAACGATAAATTACGAGAACGATTACTTGAATTGCTAGAAATAGGCGGGGTGATTGGGTATGAAAAATTAGAAAACGAGTTATTAAAAGCATCTGAACTAGTTGGTAAGCTAAAAACCAAAAAGAACAGTTAAAATTTATTTAATATAAAATTGCATATTGTTAGCTAAATTTAATTTTTATCTTTGTTTTAGTGCCTATTAAAAAACATAAAGAGAATGAAGATGATTATTTTTATTTAAAAATATCAAATGAAAACGTTTGCAGGTTTTTATCGTATCAGCATTATATTGAGGATAATTTAAAAAATAATCCAGTAGCATTACGGGTTTTTAAAAGAATGATTTTTTTAATGAAGCCTAAAGACGATGACAAGGAAAATTATTATTATAAGATTGTAGATACGATAAGCGATGCTATTATTTCTACTTACAAAAAAGACAAAAAATATTATTTTAGCTACAAGGTAATTGCTACTAACTATGAAGAAGATATTCCTAATTTAGGTGTCAAAAAAAGTAAAAAATCAAATCCTTATTACACCGTATTTTCTTTTGATAATATGATTAGAGAAGCTGTCTTTCCTTTTATTGAGGCTTTTGAATTAAATAAAGACAAAGAATATTTTTATGGTAAGTGTTATGAAGTAATAGATAATTATCTATCAAACAATAAACGCATCCGTAAAGACTATTCTCATTATAAAATATGTGCATTGGTTGGTTTTATATCATTGAAATTAGGATATAAAATTTCAGACGAGATAATTGATAATTACAATGATAATGTAATGCCGACAAACTCTGAATTATTTAATGCTGTGAAGTATTGTACTGACAATTACAACACTTATTCTAAAAATAAAAAACGCAGATAATTAATACCTGCGTTTCTAAAAATGTAATCTAATTTATTTTTTGCATACTCGACAAGACAAATTTACTACTATTTTTTAATTAATTAAAATAATTAGTAAAATTTAAGCACTTAAATAATGTACAATTTTTTATGTACTTAAAATAAGTACATAAAATTAGGTACTTAAAAATTCTATTTGTTTTATCTACCATGATTTTTTAAAAATTATTTTCTTTACAAAAAAATTGGGGATGTATTTTAATTGATAGAATTGCATACTCGACAGTATAGCAGGTGTGAGTTTGAATCCCATTATCTCCACTTTTTTTTGTAAAACAGAAATAATGAACCTAATACAGCTTCAGAAAAATTTCAATACCCACCTTAAATGTATTAGGCATTTAGAAAAAGTAAGATGGAATAACAAGCCTGTATGTTCGCATTGTAATTCAGACCGAGTAACAAAACGCAAATTTGATAGCCAAAGGCAAAAATATGGCGCAACCCCTATTTTCCATTGTAATAATTGCAACAAGGACTTTAGTATTTTAACCGATACAATATTCGAGGCTTCAAAAATGCCATTACCAAAATGGTTTATGTTAATTTCGTTGATGCTTGATGCTCGTAAAGGCATATCAGCAATGAATGTAATGAGAAACTTGGGTGTAACTTACAAAACAGCTTGGTATTCGTGTATGCGAGTAAGATGTGCAATGCTCGACCAAGTAACAATGTTAGAAGGTATCGTTGAAATGGACGAAAGTTATTTTGGCGGTAAGCCACGTAAACGTAACGCACCTTCTCATGTTGCTAATATTGGTTATAATGCTATTTCAACCGATGAATGGCAAAGGGGAGAGTTTAATAAAAATAAACGTGGTAGAGGTTCAAATAAAATTAAAGTAGTTGGCGTTGTTGAGCGGGGAGAAAATGGTAGAGTAGCATTAAGGGTACAAGATAGTTTAACTGGCGAAGATTTATTAAAGACACTAAAACGTTATGCTAATATTGATAAAGATAAAACAAAAGTAATGACGGACGATTTTAGAAGTTACCGAGTTTTTGATAGACAAATGTTACACTACACAGTAAACCATAGCAAAAAACAGTACGTTAAATACATAAAAGGCATAAAGGAATCAATTCACACTAATACTATTGAAGGTGTATGGAGTATTATTAAAAATGGTATTCGTGGTCAATATCACGTTTTAAGTAAAAAATATCTGCCGTTTTACTTAGCCGAATCTGCCTATCGTTACAATAGGCGAAGCACATCTAAAAAAGCCAAAGCATTTGATGAAACTATTTTAAATACCGTTAGCGATGAAAAATGTGCCGTCAGTTACAAACCGAAAAAATACCCTAAGTTTCTTGCGTATAGAACTAAAAAAAAGAATAAATGGAAAAATGGACACAAGCCTTTCTGTATTCCAGAAGTTTTTGATTAATTGCTCTTAAATAGTCAATTAACATTACTTGTCCTATTAAAGCACCAATTAATAACTTTACCGTTAAAGGTTTTTTAATATAGTTGAATTGGCTTAATTTCATATATTTATCTTCTAAAAATTAAAAATATGAAATTCGTTATAAATCCGAATAAAACAAAAACCGAACCACAATATTTTAAGACGGGAGAAACGGCTTTAAAAATGATTCCTTTTAACTCAGAAATAAAAGGGCTAATGATGCACCTCCAACTTGCTAATGGTTCAAATTGTACATTTAATATAGTTGATACAAATTATTTATTAATCAAAGACATATCATCTTTTGGCTACATTTGGTTTACATATACTTCTACCGACATTGAATACATTATAGAGTTAATCATTAATTAAACTATCCGCCTTTAATTCATCTATTTTATATGAAATTTCACCATTTATCTCTTTACAACATAAAAAGCCATAAACTTCTATTTTGTGAATTATATCTTTAATATGATGTATGTTTAGTTCATAAGGCATAAACGCTCTTTTGTTAATTAACTTGTAAAGTTCTTCTATCGTATAAAACTTATCATTATCTCTATCCTTTAACGTATATAATACCTTTATGATAATAAGAACTACGAATGTTTGAAAATGAGAGATTGAGAAATCTAAAGGTATTGGGGTAAATTCTTTATTTTCCATAAGCTACCTCCTTTACCATACTTTGTTGATGTTGCTTTCCAATACAAGAGTTCTTTTCATGGTAAAAAACATTCTTTAAAAAAACACATAACTCTTTACCTTTAATAAAATGGCAGGTAAATATCTCTTTAAGTTTTATTAAGTGTAAAAACTGGCGATTTTTATATACTTCAACTGTTTTCATGTTTACTTATTAGTTTTTAATTATTATAATATTTCGTTATTTTTTTACTATTTGCTGTGATAAAAGGGATAGGTGCGTTTTTAAATACTGTTTATATTCGGTTGGTAAAATGCAATTATACTTCTTTTCAAACTCTAAAACTTCATTTTCAGTAAGTGTGGAGTTTAAAGTATAGTTGTGCATAAATGCCCCAAACACAGCTTTGTTTTTATCCCACGCCTCATAATTATACCACATTAATTTTGTAGCCGTTAATTGTCTATCTAAATCAGTATTAGGGTTAAACCAGTTAGCTTGTATGTCGGTCATCCATTCTATAAACGATAATGTTTTTATTTGATTGCCAACAAATCTAACGTCGGGGTATAACATAAAGCAAGGTTCTGTTTTACCATTGCTTAATTCTCTTTCCGCTTTTTCTAAAACATATACTTCGTTTTTACAAGCACCGTTTAAAGCTAATATGTAAAAACTACTTTCGGTTTTGTTACATAAAAATAAATAACCACCAGCATCAATATCCATCTGTATTGGCGGGGTGTTGCCAATGGCATTTTGCATGCGGTGTGTTAGGTATTCAATAATTTTTTTTTCTGATAGTATAAACTCTTTCTTAAAATGATTACTATTATTTGTTAACCAATGCGTGTAATCGTGGCTATTATTTTGATAGGAAAATAAGGGTTGTAAACTATCTTGCAAAGCATACAGTGTTGTATGTAAAGCTATGCCCCCATCAGAAAATTCGGTTAAATAAGTTTTGTATTCATTGGGTAGTTCAACCTGGTACTGCTTTTCAAAAGCCAAGATACGTTCTTTGCTAATGGGTGCATTAAAAATATATTGGTGCAGTTTAGCGTTAGGCGTTTCAAAGTTATTATCGCCCGATTTTATAGTTTCCCATGTTGTTTTAATTTTTAAAATTTCATCTGTTAGTTCCATATTTTTTTGTCTAAATTTTTATTTCAATTTACCTTTAAGTAGTTGTAAGTACTATTCCAACGATTTTATTTTTTTAAGTACGAATGTAGTTTTGAAATCTTAAGTACCCTACTTATAAAATACAAGTGTACCCGAAAGTACGCCTGGTTTGGCTAACTCTCCTACATTCAAATTGGTGAAAAAACCGCTATTAGTTTGAGCGGCTAAGGTAATGCCTGCCAAATTTACTGTTACTTTATTTCCGCTAACTACTAAGGTTATTGAGCCTGAGCTGTTGGTAGAATTCCAGGCTAAGGAACTATTACCAGCTATTTCAGCAAAACTCATATCAATAATATTTGCACTAGTACCGTTGTTAGAAGCACTTGCCACAATGGAATAAGTAGTAGTTTGCGAAGGAGGATTAGAAATATTAAAGTTAATTGCGCATACACGTTGCGTAAGCGTTTGGTCGTTGGCACCAATGTAATTAACGCCGCCAGCTACTGCCCAACCGCAAGGACCCGTTAGCTTTGTAGTAACAGAACCCGTTGTAATTGTAATGTTTGCAATGCTTACCCCCGTTGTAGGTGTTGGCGAAGAGGTTGTAGTTCCTCCACTTGTACTAGTAGGCGTAGTAGTTGTACTTTCATTTTTTTTCTTACAAGCAATTAATGATGTGGAAACGACCATAGCTAACAAAAGAATAGTATTGATTTTTAAATGCTTCATAATTTTAAGATTAATAATTTTAGTTCAAAGAACGTTTAACCGTTGATTTATTTGGCAACACAATAGATAAATCACTTTTTAAATAGACGAACGTCAACTATTCAATTTTAAACCTATATTTGATTAACTTATAGGTTATGACTATTTACAATTGCATTATTATTGACGACGACGAGATAGACCGACTAACCGTAATAGCTTATACTAAAAAATTTGAGCAATTAAAGGTAATTGGTGTGTTTAATTCGGCAGAGGCAGCCTATCCATTTATGGAAACGAATCGTGTTGATGTATTGTTTTTAGATATTGATATGCCCAAAGTTTCAGGCTTAGCTATACGCAAAAAAATGAGTCATATTCCTGCTTGTATTTTTATTACTGCACACCCCGAGCATGCGGTAGATAGTTTTGAATTAGATACCCTTGATTTTATAGTAAAACCATTAAACACCGAACGTTTTACAAAAGCCATCCAACGTTTGGATGCATTTATGGAATTAAAACATAAAGCCGCTTTATTTGAATCGCATTTGGGAACAGAAGCTATTTATTTAAAAGAAGGGCATACCCAAACCAAAGTAAATTTATTTGATGTTTTATATTTAGAAGCATTAAAAGATTATACGTTAATTATTACCGCACATAAACGACATTGCGTGTTATCTAGTATTGGTGTGTTATTAAAAGAACCACATTTTAAAACCTTTGCTAGGGTGCATCGCAGTTATGCAGTGCAAAAAATAGCTGTTAAAAAAATAACAACATACGAAGTGGAATTATTAAACTCAACGTGTATTCCTATTGGAAGAAGCTATAAAGATAATTTACAATTGTTGTTATGAAAAATATAGCATTCTTACTTTTTATTTTTTGGTTTAGTTCTGTAAAAGCACAACAAGAACCCGATTTAACCACTTACAAAACAAGTAAAGAAAAACTACAAGCTTGGTCGGATTACTGTGATTTGTTTCTAAGTAAAGAAGATTACATGGGCTTGCGAACGACTGCCCGAAAAGGTAAAAAACTAACACCTACTACCGATTTTTATAATTTATCATTATTCGATTTTTACGTCGGCATTACATTCGATTATGCAACAGAAGCAGATAGTGCTATTTTTTATTTAGAGAATTCGGAACAACTTGCACGAAAAGTAAAACACCCGCGACGCACTACTGAAGCCTTAAAGCAGTTATTGATTGTATATAATAATTATGGAAAAAAATCTCAAAAAGAACGTGTTGTAAATGAACTTTTAGCTTGCATTGATACTACAAAAAATCCCAATCAGAAAATCGTATTGTTTGGAGATATTTCTACCTACTACATTAGTCAAGGACAATACGAAACGGGATTAAGCTATTTATTAAATGAACTAAAAATACGTGAATCATCTTTAACGAAAGCCAGTCGAACCAATGACTCGATAAATATTGGCGTTTGTTTAATAAATATTGCCGACTTGCAATTAAGAATGAATAACGGTGCAAAAAGTATTTCCTACTTAAAAGAAAGTGAGCCATTTCTAAAAAGGTATGTAGAAGGCGTATCAAAAGTATATAAAACATACATAGATGTATATTTGAATAGTAGTAATGTAAACGCAGCTAATGCCTATTATAAAAAGTTGATAGCGTATTTAGAATCGGCTAAATGTATAAGTTGTTGGTATGATTTACTGGCGGCCGATTTAGCATTTTCTGATTATTATTTAACCAAGCAAGAACTTAAACCTGCACTTAGTTTTGTAAAACATGCGCAAGCATTAGCCCCTAAATATGCCGATGCGTATATGTTAGGTAATATTAATTACATGACTGGAAAAGTTTATCTCCAACTAAAAAATTATTCATCGGCTTTAAGTTATTTTAAAAAGGCCGAGCCAGTTGTAAAAGAAATATCACTCGAAGAAAATAGTTGGATAACAAATGCGTTAGCAGAGGCTTATTCTGGCTTAGAAAAATGGGACTCAGCTTACGCCTATCAAAAAATATACGCTCAATTAAAAGACACATTACTAACCGAAAAAGTAAAAAAGAATTTGGCCGAGTTAGAAGAAAGTTATCAAAATGAAAAGAAGCAGCAAATCATTATTAATTTATCAAAAGAAAATACCATTAAAAATTTAGAATTAATAAATATTAGTAAGCAACGTTTATTTTTTGTGATTGGATTTTTATTAGTACTAGTAATAGGGATATTAGTGCTTTATCAAAGTCGTTTACGAAAAAAAAGCAATGTACAATTACAAAAATTAAATACTGAATTAGACCAAGCAAATAAAATGAAAGCTCGGTTTTTTAGCATATTGAATCACGATTTACGAAGTCCAGTTAGTAATTTAATTCATTTTTTATTTTTACAAAAAGAACATCCCGAGTTGTTAGATGAAGAAAGTAAAGACCGTTTGGAAACAAAAACGATCAACTCTGCTAAACAATTATTGGTAACCATGGAAGATTTATTAATATGGAGCAAAGGGCAGATGCAGCAATTTAACCCGAGCTTTGAGCTAGTAAAAATTGAAACCGTTTTTGAAAACTTACGCCTTCAATTTGAAAACGTGGAAGGAATACATATTGCATTTGAAAACCCTTCTAATATTGGCGTGCAAACCGATTTGAATTATTTAAAAACGATACTCCGTAACCTAACAAGTAATGCTGTTAAGGCTTTAGAAAAAACACCAAAGGCTCAAATTAGTTGGAAAGCTTGGCAAGAAAACGAGGTTGTTTATTTATCTATTAGTGATAATGGTTCTGGGGGCTCTCAAGAGCAGTTTAAAGCCTTGTATGATGATACAGAAGTAACGGGCATACATACAGGGTTAGGCTTGCATTTAATACGAGATTTAGCAAAGTCCATTAATTGTAAGGTATCATTATATTCTAAAGCCAATGAGGGAACAACATTTGTGTTAACAATAAAATAAATTTTCTTTTTGATTCCTATTACATAATCTCGGATAATCCGAATAAAAAATAAGGAACTTTCCTTATTTACTACCCCAGTTCTAAAAAGTAGATTTGTGCAAAAAGAACATGAAAAGTTTTTTACTTCTTAGTATTTTATTTACAGTATTTAAAATCAGTGCACAAAATAGCTCGCACTTTCAATATCATGGAGGTAATGTAGTTTTTGAAGCAAGTGCGCAAGGGTATTTTGGATATAGCTTAAACAAAGGGTATAGTTTTTCTCTTATTCCAAATAAAGTGCCTAATGATGAGGATTTAATGGCGGCAAAAACAAGTGATACCAATAACTTTTTAGATGCTGACAGGAAACAGCAAACGTGGACTCAAAAAGTAACTTTTTCCAAACCCCGTAACAGATGTCTTAAATTTTAGCAATTATGAAAAAAATCATTTTAATCTTTAGCCTAATTATTGCAGGTTTTGCCTTTTCACAAAACGATGGCCATATTAAGGGTACAAAAATTGAAAGATATAGTTTGTTAGATGGTAAAAGTAAATTAATAACTTTAAGTAAATTCGAAATAATTCTATGGGATTTAGCAACCAAGAGTATAATTTGGAAAAAAACGTATAAAGAACTTGGTTTAGGTAATAGTTTTTATGCTATTGGATGTAGTGTAAACTCTGATAAAAGTTTAATGATGCTGAAAGGCAATAAAGATTGTTATTTCATAGAGTTAAAGGAGAATAAAATTTCCAAATGGCCTTATAATGAAATAGCATTCACCTCTAATGACCAAGTTCCTGTTATAATCGATTCTGGTATTTTTGAAAAGTACGACACTTGGTTAGTAAACCCAAAAACAGGTAGTAAAATAAAAATTGGAGATAAAAACACATTCAATTTAGGTGTTACTGATAATGGAAATGTAGTTGTAATGAGAACCGTTAAAAATAAAAGTACTTATTATGATGTTGTTAGTCAAAAATTATCGAAAAAAAATAAACGCTCAAATAATTCTAGTAAACAGAAAGAGTATGACAGCCATTATGCTTGGTTAAAATCGGGCAGTAAAGAAAGATTTTATTTTCATACCTATGTTGGCTATAAAGTTACTGAAATTCAATTTGGTTATTACACGCCAATAACCGACCAAAGAACTTATTTTACTCCAAAATTTGCCTTAAAAAATGAAAGGATTAATTACAATGTTGATTTATTGTTTTTAGATATAAACGAAAAAAAAATATATTACGTGGAAAAATACAGTATTGAGTTTAAAAATGGAGGCAAAAACGAAACTAAAGATCAAGTCAGCTATACTATTTATAGCCTTGATACTGGTGAATTACTCTATTCATTAGATTTAATAAATTTATCTAATGAAAATTATGCCTTAATTAATGCAGATAGAGATGAAGAAGATAAAAGAATGGCTGCTGAAACGCAACAAATGAATGCTCCGGAAAATGTATTAAAAAGACGGTTGTTTAAAGTACAAGGCTATAAAAATTATGTATATAATACTAAAACAAAAGGCGTGTATCTTGTTGTTCCCGATAAACCTTTGTATGAAGGGAATTTAGTTCGTTTGGATGCCCTAAATGATGATCCTAAATGGAATATGGAGGTATATGAAAAGTTAGAAAATTTAGAAAATACTGAACTTTATAAAACTTCTATACTTAAACCCAAATCGTGTAACCATTGTAATGGAAAAGGCTATATTTCAAATTCCTTTAAAAGAACAGTAGCTGACTATGAATACACAACAGGAAAAAAGCTCGTAGAAACAACTACTCTGACTAACTCTTGTCAAAACTGTGGAGGTTGTGGATTGGTACCAAGCTATTAAAATAGTTAGTACTCGCAAAATTTTGATACTGATAGTATTGATATTTTAAAAAGAACTTTTGAAAAGATAGCCTCTTATAGTGTGGAACGAAAAAAACGAAATGAAATTTTGAGTATTATAGGTGAATAGCTTACTAAATAAAAATAAGAGAAAGGATTTTTTAAATATTTCAAATTAACTTTGAATTGTGCAACTCAACGCTATTTTCCAGAATTATTAGATTCAAAAATTAAAGAACAACTCGAAAACAAAATAATTTTAGGCGTCAAAAATTTACTTAACTAAATGGAAGATGGTTTATTAAAAATTAAAGGGTAAGTACAATATTTTAATCCAAAACTTATACCTACAACTATTAATTGTAATACCAAATGAACTTATAGTTTAGTCTAAAAATGTGAAGTTATTTGCCTCGACTATGCTCAGTATAAATTTTATCAGCACGATGAAAAAATTTGTTGTATAGCTCAAGCCCACAAACCGGCTCAAACATATACTGTATGTTTGCCCTGGAATAAATTTTTAAAGAAGACGGCAATGATTTGTTCTAATTTTAAGATTAAATAGGGTCAAGTAAATCCGTTATTTAAGTTGGTATGAAACCTATCATTTGATTCTTTTCATCTGTTTTACACCAGTGATTAAATTATTTCACATACTTATGTGATTAAACCCTAGAATATTATACTCTACTTTTGAAGAAAAAAATTATGAGAAAAATAATAATAGTTTTAGCCTTATTCATAGAGATGGCTTTTCAATTAATAAATGCACAAGTAGCGAGCTATTCATTTAGTCAGTTTAGCGGAAATTATGGTGCTATCAATAGTGGAACTTTAATCGGTACAATTAATCAAGATGATGACATCAACATGGTGAATTTACCATTCCCATTCACGTTCAATGGTACATCGTACACTAGTGTTTATGTAAGTTCAAATGGGTTTATTACTTTTGATAACACGGTTCAATCAACAGAGTATAGTCCTCTTTCTTCAACTGCTTCTTCAAAAGTTATATCAGGTTTTGGACAAGATCTTTTTATGGGAAGTGTAACTTATGGAGAAATTACACAAGGAAGTAATACAATAACCAATGTTGCAAGCACCCTTAATATTCAAGTAGGTGATGTAATTTCTGACTGGGGCTCTAACTTTGGTGGAACTAATCCAACAGTTACAGCTGTGGGTGGAAATACGATTATCTTAAATATAAATTCAACTATCACTAATAATTTTTATGATGTCTTAGTTTTAAATGGGTCGTTAAAAATGAATGTAACTGGAATAGCTCCCAGTAGAGTTTGTGAGTTTATTTACAGTAATTTTTCAAGGTATAGTAATATCGGCGAATCTATTAGTTTTAAAATAAGACTTTACGAAACTACAGGTAATTTCTTAAATATAGATTTGGTAGTTTAGTATTTATACACACTAAATAGACTCATTTTTAACGTTTTTCTTAGTTGCTAAATATTACCTGTAAGTAGTATATTTATAATTAGACAATAGTACATAGAATGAAAATAGTTCTAACAATTCCACATAGCCTAACTCAAAGTAGTTAATAGCGGCAATGATTTGTTCTAAAATCTTTTTCAAAATTTAATTTTCGCCCCTGCCAACTTTGCGTCTTTGTATGCTATTTTTAATATAGTCTATTATTTAATCGAGTTATAGATTTTATTCTAAAGATCCTCTTTCTTAAAAAGTTGGCATCAATTGCAGAAAATCGTTTTCAATTCGTTTTTCCTAAACAGAGACTCCAATAAAAAAATAGTAATTTTGTTTCCGCATAGTTTGCCGTTACGTGTAAGGTTAGCGCATCCTACAAATAAGTAAAGTAATACCTTTTAGTTTGGATACAATTCGACAATTCATAGAGAAATATACTAAACTTCCGTTAAACGAGTGGAATGAAATTTCGGATTGCTTTGAACAAAGAGTGATTGAGAAAGATGAAATCGTTTTACTAGAGGGTAAAATTTGCAAACATTTATATTTTGTTGAAAGTGGACTTCTACGCTTTTACATCACTAAAAATGGAAACGATATAACAAAATTTTTTACTGAAGCCCCTTATTTTTTTACTTCTCAAGCAAGTTTTAATTCACAGAAACCAGCAACAGAAAGCATTCAAGCTATTGAGAAATGTATGGCCTATCAAATTTCGTTTGCAAACGCTAACAAACTATTTAAACTTACGAGTTGGAGCGATTTTGGCAGAAAAATAACGCAAGAGGTACAGTTTTTTACGGAAGAAATTTTAGAGCAATTACAAACCGAAACAGCGGAATTGCGTTACGAGAGAATGTTAAGAAATAATCCAGAACTTTTAAAACGAATTCCTTTAAAACATTTAGCATCTTATTTGGGCATTGCCCCGCAATCATTAAGCCGGATTAGAAAAAAAATGCAAGAAAAAAGTTAGACTTAACCTAGGTGCAGTGCTTTGTTAACGTATTACTCGACATTTGTGATGCGTTTAATTCAAATAGATAATGAAACAAAGCAATACACATTTTAGTTTTACAGTTTCTATAAACAGTAGTTTAGAAATAGTTTGGGAAACATTAATTGACGTTTCGACCTGGCACCATTGGGATACAGAACTTATAGAAGCCAAACTAAATGAAACTTTTAAAGTTGGTGCAAAGGGAACAATGACTCCTAAGAAAGGACCTCAATTGAAATTTTATATTTCTGAAATGACGCCCCTAAAATCTTATACACTAAATACAATACTACCAGTAGGAGAACTTATTATTAAGCGTAACATCAAAAGAACGGCGGAACAAATTGAGTTTACAGACGAGATTCAATTTACGGGATTTCTAAAAACTATTTTGGGGTTCATGCTTGGCGGACAGTTTAGAAAAGTATTGCCCAACGTTTTAAATAAATTCAAAGTAATTGTAGAAAATAAATGAGATTATTAGTTTCAATTTATTTTTTGCTTTCAATAGTAGCAACCGAAGCACAGGTAACCGAAACTAAGCCACCTGTAATAAACATAAGGTTGAGTTTTTTGATTTTTCCATCATTTAGTCCATTGCTAACATTTGAAACAAGAACTTTTCAAAATTGGACACTTCAATTAGAAACCAATTTTATAAATACACACGGCATTAACTTGAAATATTTTTTGCATGAACGGATGAGCGGACATTATATTTTTATTGGGAATGCTTTTATTGAAAGTGATTACTTGCGAAGAGATAAAAAAATTACTTATTTGTCGTATGCTGGTTATGGATATGCTTATCGCTTTGGCAAAAGAAAGGCTTGGACTTTTGACAGCAGATTGGGCGTGGGACCCACCTTAAATGCTGATAGCAACACCATTTTACCAGTTCTAAAAACGGGCATAGGTAGAGTATTTTAAACAAAACAAAATAAAATGATAGCATTAAAAATAGTTTATATCGCCAACATTGTTGTAGCAGGCTGGATTAGTTTTGCTTCAATGACATCGCCTAAGAAAGCTGCCGAAACGGTTTTTCAAAATTCATACCCCTCTACCGAAGTCATTAGATTGGTAGGCTGCCTGTGGTTGTCCATTGCCATTTTATCAATTTTAGGACTTTGGAAACCGATAACATTTTCACCGATTTTACTGGTTCAATTAATCTACAAAGGAACTTGGCTTTTAATTGTAGCACTTCCAGCCATCAAAAATAATCAGCCTTATCCGGTGGGAATGGCTTTATTTTTTCTAGTTTGGGTATTCGTTTTACCTTTTTTAATTCCTTGGACAGAATGGATTCTATAGACTAACAGCAAGAGGCTTAATACCAACATCATTTCTAAAAGATACGTTGACCCAGTTTCTTTTTCTCTTATACTTCCTCAAAAATTATACCCGTAGGCATTGCTACGCCTATAATTTTTTCGTCGCCTAAAAGAAAAATAATTCTGGTTCAACTTGTATCTTTTAGAACCGATATTGGTATAATAAGTAAAACGAGAACCGATGTATAAACCATTCTAAAAAATTTGTTTCTTTTTTGTAGAAATGCAGTTCTGTAAACTCTAGCATCACTTGCACACAAAGTTTTTTTCACTTACCCCAATTTAATTTGAAGCCGGCGAATACACAATTATTTTATTAATGAAAATGGGGAGTGCTTTGTAAGCCTGCCAAATTTTAGCTGTAACTATTTTACCTCCAAAATCAAACGTTCACCTTTCAACTGGTTTAAGTCAATGGCTTGGCTTAATTGATCTTCCATTAAACTGGCCCATGTTTCGAGGTACAAAATAACATGCTCGCGCTTATTGTGTACAAGCGGACGAGCCGATAACGGTATGTGTTTAAGCACTTCGGCATTACGCAAATATTCTAAATCCATCAAATCGGTTTGCGATAAGCCTTTTTCTAAAAGCCCCCAAATGAGTTGATCCATTTCTAAGCCACTAGTTGGACAATAATCATTTAACTGTTCGTTCCAGTCGCCTGTTTTTTGCATGGCCTCTCTATGAATTTGCGCATGGCTAACATTTAGCAACACTTGCGCCAAATGCCCGCAGTTACAATTGCCCATGTGCCCCCATTCGTAGGGTTTTCCTTTTTTTAAATTAGCTGCCGCATTTTTTAATGCGTGTACGAGGGTATAATTTGGTGTAGCCATATAGAATAAAGTTCTATTTAAAATAAACCTTTTTAATTTTTATCGGGAGTGAACGTTACTACTGAAAAGCCTAATCTACGCTGTGTAGATTCCTTTTTTCAACCTTCGTTTACGCCAATAAATCCATTAACAAAGCCTTACTTTAATCATTTCATTTTTTAATATAACAAGTTTACAAAAAAATGGTTTAACCCAAACTATATTCGGGCAAAGAAATCAACTGCAAAATACGCTCTTTCGTATCATTTTGCCCCGATTGCAAAATAACCGCTTGAACCGCTGCTTCGGGTAGTTTTAAAAGAAACGAACGGCACATCGAATCAAAAGTCATTTTTTCGTAAGGCCCTATAAATTTAGACCAATCCATTTCCACACCCAAGGTTTCGTTTGTAACGCTGGGGTAAGGTTCAAAATCATCAGGATCATCTAGCTCGCGGTCGTATTCTAATTGACTTTTGTTTAATAAAACCGATGGCAGTTTCATCCGCATCAACAACGTAGATTGATCTATATAGCTTTTTCCGCCAGGCCACCCAGCTACATTGGGCGGATAAAATAAAATTTGTCCCAATTGCCTTTGTAAACGAACCAATAATTTAGTGTCAATATATTTTAACGAAAACGTTCGTGATAAGCCAACAATAAACTCAACTGGCGATTTAATAGTACAACCAATTATTTCGGGGCTATAAAACCAAGCACTTGTAACTATTTTTTTTAGCAAAGCCCCAGTGTTATACTGGTTCAAATAATAAAACTCTGCCAATTCACTAATATGTTGTTCATTCACCGTTTCGTTAACGTAAAACTTATAAAATTTACGCGTTAAAAAATACGCCGTTTCTTTTTTACTTAAAATAAAATTAATCACATCTTCGCCGCCGTGGTTGCCTTTGCGCCCAAAAATAACTTTTTCATCCGCATCGTGTTGTTTGGCATTAAACCGAAAACTCAAAGTAACTCTATCAAAACTCCAGCCCGTAAAGGCTCTCGCTATTTCCTTCACATCGGCTTCGGTATAATTTCCTCTTCCTAAAGTAAATAACTCTAATAACTCGCGTGCAAAATTTTCGTTGGGATGTTCTTTTTTATTTTGTTGATTATTTAAAAACAATAACATCGCTGGGCTTTTGCTTACCTCTACCAATAAATCTCTAAAATTTCCAAAAGCAAATTTGCGGTGTATGTTATTTAACTCTTGCATTAAATAAGGTTGCCTAATTCGACACGCAAAATGCCCATGCCAAAACAACGTTTGCTTTTCGAGCACCACGTTTTTGGTTTCAATTAAACGGGTCATCCACGTTACATTGAGCAATTGTGTTTTTTCGGTAATCAATTGGTTAAAATCGCGGCGGCTCATGCCTTCTACTTTGGCATCTTTTGGCGTGGGCACATCCTCCTTCGTTATCACAGAAAGGTAATTACCAATGGTTGAACTTACAATTAAACCGTTAACAATATCTTTTAAAGATTGGTTAGCTAAAACTTTGGCCTCAGGATAAGAAATGCCAAAACCCAAACGGCTATACAAATGAAAAATATGAGTTAAAGAAGTAGCCATTATTACAAGAGCAAACCAAGCTTAGATAAAGCTACTAAAAATCCAGTAATAAGTACTAACGACAACCATAAGTTAACAAAAAGTAAACGTCGAATGTAGAAAAAATAATCGCCGCAAATAAAACTAACGGGTACTAGTGCGTAAAGTAGTGCCGAAATACCTTGTCCCGATGCGCTGGCGGCAATTAAAAGACTGCCCGATAAACACCACCCTAAACTCGTTTTGCCCTTGGCCGTTTTTACTTTTGTTGAATGCGGATTTAAAATAAGTTGGATGAAACTAAAAATCAATAACACCAACACAACCCCTAGTAGTACCCATTCGTAACGTGTTTGAGAGGGTAAATGTAAAGTGGAAAGGTAAAGCGGAAACATTTCTAACAAATACCATTGTTGAAAATCACTTAAATAGGCCAAACATTCAAAAATAAAAAGGGGGCATAAAAACCCAAGCAGCGATACCAATATTTCGCGAAAGGTTAGCGGTTTTAAAATAACAACACTTACAAAGAAAACTGGCAGGTAAACCCAACACGCCACCGATAAAAAAAGCGTGAGGCTTAAACAAAACGCAGCCAAAAATAAATCGGACAAACAATTTTCGTTGCGATAGGTATTTAATAATTTATACAAGGCAAACAATACCAAACAATTAATAAATAGCTCCTTCGAAAGTTGATACGGGCTTAAACTTAAAGCCGCCCAAAACGCGTAAAGGAATGTGGGGAAAAAATTCATTTTATCGCTTAGCTCGTGTACATTAATGAGCAAATTAATTAAACCCAAAGCCGAAAAAAGACAAACAAGGTTAAACAAAGTAATTAGCCACGCACTTTTGAAAGGCGTTGAAAAATAGGTGTAAAATAAATCGGGAAAGGCAGCCGTGTAAGTTGTTTTAACATAAAAAAAGGAAAGCACAATAAACGATAGCAAAAGCGCGCCAATACTAAAGGCAGAGCCTCTTAACCCTTGTTTAATGGAAGCAGCAAACACAAATTATAAAAATTAGCAGTTTAAATACAGAAATATTCCTATTTTTGCACCTGTAAACTTACCGAAAAATTATTGAAATGAATTATTTAATGATAACGTGGACCGATATTTTTGAAGGCATTGGTTCTTTTTTTGAATGGTCGTTTAAAGGCATGCGGGCGTTGGGTCAGTTGCCAAATGTACTAATTGGGGCTTTTGTTATTGGCATGCTCGCCTTTTGGTGTTTGCGAATAGTAAAGTATAGAAAAGTAGCCTCAAAAGAAAATAGCATCGAATAAAAAGAGTTCGTTGAGGGCATGGCTAAGCTTAATTTTTAAATAGGGCTTCCATTCATTTAAAAACGTATCTTTACATATATTTTAAAGCATGATACCAGCATTTATATTAGGCATTTTAGGCGGCTTAGGCGCACCAGAAATCATCATCATTTTAGTCATCATTTTACTACTCTTCGGCGGTAAAAAAATTCCGGAGTTAATGAAAGGCTTAGGGCGTGGCGTTAAAGAGTTTAAAGATGCCAGCAAAGGCGAAACCTCTAACGACGTTGAAAATAAATAACAAAAAAACTATGAACAGGAAGCGTTATTCGGTAAAGAGTAACGCTTTTCTTATTTAAAACCGAAAGATTGTGTATTCATTTAAAACCATCGAACATTTAAAAGCCGATTTAAAAAATGGCCATGTTACCTGCGCACAATTGGTTATCGAAACTAAAGCTCGCATTCACGAAAAAAAACACCTCAATGCGTTTTTAGAAGTATTTGAGCAAAGTGCCACAGCGCAAGCCGCTTTAGTAGATGAAAAAATAAAAGCAGGAACAGCCGGAAAATTGGCGGGCGTTATTGTTGGCCTTAAAGATAATATTTGCTATAAAAATCATAAAGTATCTTGCGCCTCTAAAATATTACAAGGGTTCGAAAGTTTGTACTCAGCAACAGTTGTAGAACGCCTGCTAGCCGAAGATGCCATTATTATTGGGCGTTTAAATTGCGATGAGTTTGCCATGGGCAGCAGCAACGAAAACTCTGCTTTTGGGTCTGTATTAAATCCTTTAAACGAAAAAACAGTACCCGGTGGTTCATCGGGGGGCTCGGCAGTAGCGGTGGCAGCTCATTTATGTCACGTTTCGCTCGGAAGCGATACAGGAGGGTCTATCCGCCAACCGGCTTCATTTACCGGCACGGTGGGTTTAAAACCAACTTATGGTCGGGTGAGCCGTTATGGTTTAATTGCTTATGCCTCGTCGTTCGATCAAATAGGTCCTATTACGCATTCGGTAGCCGATGCGGCTTTGGTGTTAGAGGTAATAGCTGGAAAAGACGAAAACGATGGCACCGTATCGTCGAAACCCGTGATAAATTATAGCCAACATTTAAAAACGACTGCGCCCTTAAAAATAGCTTACTTCAACGAGTGCGTCAACGCCGAGGGATTAGACCCCGAGGTAAAAGCAGCTACTTTAAATCAATTAGAAAAACTAAAAGCAAACGGACACAGCGTTGCTGGAGTATCGTTTCCTTACCTCGATTTTTTAGTGCCCACGTATTATGTGTTAACCACCGCCGAAGCCTCTTCTAATTTGGCGCGCTTCGATGGCATTCATTATGGTTACCGCAGCAGCAATGCTACCGATTTAGAAAGTACCTATAAAAAATCGCGCACCGAAGGTTTTGGAAAAGAGGTTAAACGCCGCATCATGTTAGGCACTTTTGTTTTAAGCGCAGGGTATTACGATGCGTATTATAGCAAGGGACAAAAAGTACGACGGATTATTCAAGATAAAACCTTAGCAATTTTGAAAGACTATGATGCTATTATTTTACCCAGCACACCAGGCACCGCTTTCGAGTTTGGTAAAAATAGCGCCGACCCTATAAAAATGTATTTAGAAGACATCTTTACCGTGCAAGCAAACATTGTGGGCATTCCTGCCATTTCCATACCCAGTGGCATACATAGTAATGGCTTACCCATGGGGCTTCAAATACTCACTAATTTGTTTGATGAACAAACCTTATTTCAAGTAGCCGAAGAACTGTATTAACACCTCGCCACAACTTTCAAAAAATAAATAGGCCGTGCCCTCAGCCAACCGTCAGAAGTTGAGGCAGTAACCGAGTGTATGAATACTTTTGGGGGTATTTATTTCTATTGGGCTGGGTTGGGCTTTGCACTTTAGCCCCTAGTTGGTGTGTTCATTTTGCTAATACCAATATCGGTTCTAAAAGATACAAGTTGAACCAGAATTATTTTTCTTTTAGGCAACGAAAAAATTATAGGCGTAGCAAGGCCTAAGGGTATAATTTTTGAGGAAGTATAAGAGGAAAAGAAAATGGGTCAACGTATCTTTTAGAAATGATGTTGGTATAAGGCGTACGGGGTCTTCGTGCCTCAACTGCCGCCGCACGTGCAAAATGCAACACACCAATGGCGAGGGCTGCCGCTTCATTTGTATTGAGCGAAGTCGGAATAATCCCTCACGAAAAAAAAGGATTTATTTTGTTATAGAGTCTAATTTCCACCTCTGCGAACTTTGTGAACTTTGCGTTCTATCTATTATTTAATTGAGTTATAGATTCTATTCCATACAACTTAGCTCATAGTAGTTAATAAAGGCAATGATTGGTTCTGAAATCCTTTTTCAAAATTTAACTTCCACCTTTGCGAACTTTGACTCTTTGCGTGCTATCTTCAGTACAATCTGTTATGTAACCGAGTTATAGATTCTATTTCAAAGTTCCTTTTCTTAAAATTGGTATAAAGTTAGTCTCAACAAAAAAGCCGCTGCAATAGTTTTGCAGCGGCTTTTTTAAATGACCTTATTTCATTATTGTTTGTAGATAACTTTCATCTCTACGCGGCGGTTACGTTGACGACCAGCGGCAGTGCCGTTATCGTCTATTGGCACCGTTTGACCAAACCATTCCGTAAATATATTATCGGCTGGTACACCTTTTTTCTCTAGGTATTTTTTAACGGCTTTACTACGTTTTTCCGACAGAAGCATATTTTTATCGGCGTTACCTTGGTTATCGGTGTGGCCGCTTAATTTTAACTTCCAATCGGTTTTATGTTGAACCATTAATTTAGCTAAGTCGTTTAAGCTGGGGAACGATACCGCTTTAATGACATCTTTACCTGTTGCAAATTCGAGACTAGTAAATGCACGTTCTAAAATACGTTGCTCTTCGGCTTTTATTGGCGGACATCCTTTATTTTCTACAGGACCCGGAACCGTAGGACACGCATCGTCTTTATCAACTGTGCCATCTTTATCGGTATCTGGCCAAGGGCAACCTTTATTTTCAACAGGACCCGCTACATCTGGACAAGAGTCGTCTTTATCTAACACTGTATCGCCATCTTTATCGGGGCAACCTTTGTATTCTTTAGGACCAAACACATCCGGACAAGCATCGTATTTATCTGGTGTTTTATCGCCATCTTTATCGGGACAACCCATAAACTCGGCTAAACCAGCCTCATCGGGACACTCATCTTCTTTGTCAATAATTTTATCTCCATCCCTATCAGGGCAACCTTTAAACTCGGCTAAACCTTTATCATCTGGACAAGCATCTTCGGCATCGGTAATGCCATCGCCATCTTTATCAGGGCAACCTTGAAGTTCTTTCACACCCGCTACATCAGGGCATTTATCTTCGCTATCTTGAATGTGATCGCCATCTTTATCAGGACAACCCATAAATTCCCACACACCTGGCACCGATTTACATTTATCTTTACGATCCGAAATGCCGTCTTTATCCTTATCGCGCGGACGACCATAAGGAATAGGAATTTTTAGTAAAGTGTAGAAATCTGCGCCATAAATTGTGCGATTTTGAACAAATAAATTCATCAAACTATTAGAACCTAATACGAGCGGACCCAAACGCAACATAGCCCCCACATTGATAGGAGTTGGTGTATTAGCATATAACATATTTAAACTAACAGGAACAGCAAAGCCAAACCATTTATGGTCGAAACGTGGTGTAATACTTAAATTAGAAAAATCGTGTACTTTGGTAGGCCGTTTTTTATAAGGCACTGCGTAGCTACCAGTAAAGTTAGCATAAAAGGTTTTCCAAATATGGTAATCAACGGTTGCATTAATGGTTGTTGGCAAAGCCATGCGGTAAGTACTTTCGTTACTTGTTTGCACAAACATATTCCGCATTAACGAATCGAAACCACCAATAGAATTAATTTCGACTGGCTTTAAATTCCAAAAGCCTATATCAGCACGAAAATCATTAGCAAACGAACCCTTTTTAAATTTAATAGATCCAATATCAACAACAGACAAGCCTACTTTTAATTTATATTTATTTTGATCGTTGCGCCACAACCCTGTTTCGCCATCCATGTCGTATTTATGTTTTTCAAAATCGGGACGGTATTCGTACACACCACCAAAGTCAAATCCAACACCCGGAAACGATTCAAATTTATATTTAATGTCGTTTTGGTCGCGAAGGTCAAAATTTTCGGAGTGCCCATAGTTTACTTCGCTTTGAAATAAAGCAATAGAGGTGTCGGTTATAAATTCATATTTAAGGTCTTTAACAAATGTGTACGCCGAGCCTAAACCTTGTAATAATTTAACGGTAGCTCCTGCTTTAAAAAAGTGTTTACCATCTTCTTTAATAACCCGAGCGTACGATAGCCCATAATCGGCCCAAGCCATGGCTTGCACACTTAAATATGGGTTTTTGAAATTTTTAACCCATAACGTTGGATACACAAATTCTTCATAAGCCAAACGTGTTAACTCGGGACCTAAACCATCTATATTTACCATGGTTCTTAAATTCCATGTAAAGGCAAATGCGTTTTTGTGGTTAATGTTAATCATAAACGAGGGTAAAGCCACACGGTTGTTTACAAAAACAGAATGTGGTTTGCTACTTTCGTTGAAACGGAAATTATTCTTCCAATAAGTTGGAGAGCCCCTTTTGGTATCATTCCAACTTTGATTAACAAATTCAAAGTAATTGTTACCGATGTCGTACTTATAATTTAATGCACTTCGCTTTACACCAACAATATTATTACCAGCCAAAACATTAAGCCCAACTAAACTAATATCGGCTTTCATGCGATTATCGGCCAAATTGGCGGGGTTTAAATAAGCACCAGTAACACCGGCGTAATTGCTATTGGCAAAGCCCAAAAAATCTTGTGCTTTAAAATGAAAGAAGCAAGTTAATGCTACACTAGCTAAGAGGAGACGTTTCATACTAACTCAAATAAATATTGCTAAAAATAGCAAAAAATAACTAAAATACTGTTAAATTTTGTAAACAATTAAACAAAATTTTCTTTAGAACGTTATCGGTAGTTCTTTGGTAACTGCCCCACGTTTTACTTTCACCGTCGTTGTATCTCCTTTTTTGAAATAAGAGAGTGCTTTCATATAATCTTGTACCGATTTTGTGGAGTGTGGCCCCAATTCAATAATAACATCGCCTTTTTCGATTCCAGCTTTTGAAGCAACTTTGCCTTCAGTAACCCCGTCTATTCGCATACCTTCACCTTCGTAAGTATAATCGGGCATCACGCCTAAGGTAACCTTAAAACTCATTTTTTCTTTTTCGGGCATTTTGGTTTTTTGAAACGCAAGTTTAGGCATTGGCAAGGTTTGTTCAATAAGCGTGGCTATATAGTTTAAAACCCACATTTCACCTGAATAATTAATCTTTTCAAAATCATCGCTTGGCTTATGGTAGTCGGCATGTTGACCCGTAAAAAAATGTAAAACGGGAATATCTTTTAAATAAAACGACGTTTGGTCGCTTGGTCCAATGCCACTGCTATCTTGCTTAATGGAAAACATACTTTTTGTAGCCATAAGCAATGGCACCCAAACGGGCGATGTACCCACACCATAAACTAATAATTTTTTAGTAGAATCGTTTAAACGCCCAATCATGTCCATGTTTAGCATGTAATTGATGGTTTTTAAATCTACATCGGGGTTATCGCAATATTTTTTAGAGCCAATTAAGCCGAGTTCTTCGCCACTAAAGCAAATGAATAAAAAGTTATACGGCTCTTGCTTGTTATTTTTAGCAAAGTAACGTGCTAATGCCAATACGCCTGCCGTGCCGCTGGCGTTATCATCGGCGCCGTTGTGTATTTTCCCCTCTGGATTGGCATCTAAACTATTGTGATCGTGTCCTAAACCTAAATGATCGTAATGCGCACCAATCACAATCGTGTGAGGAGCTTTGTTATCTAGAAATCCAACCACGTTATGCGCCGTTAAGGTTTCACCGTTTCCTACCGTATCGTGCGGATGACTTTGCTTTTTATAAGTGAAAGGTTTTAAATAAGTACCATTAAACGCACTTAGCCGCGATTTTTTAAATTGCTTGGCAATATAAGTAGCGGCCAAAAGTTCTTCGGGCGATGAAGTACCGCGCCCTTTTAATTTATCGCTGGCTAAAAACGAAATATCTTTACGCAATTGTTTTTCAGTAATAATTTGCGCGTTTAGCTGGTAAGTAATTAAACTTATTGTTAGTAAAACTAAAATGTTTGGTTTTACACTATTAATCTTGTGTTTCATCGTTGTGTTGTTTCATCATTTTAAATTTCAATATAGAACTTACAATGCTTACTAAAATTAGAAAAATACCTGCAACTGTTTTTCCTGCAATGATAAAAAACACACCAGCAAATACAATTAAGACCGAGGCTAAATAACCTAACCATTTATTTTTCATAGTTTGTTTCCATTTTAGTTAGCGGTTAAAGGGGGCTTCATTAATCCAGTTAAAACCGCGTTTATAAATTAAAAAATCGTTTCGTGTTTTACGCAAACTCGTCCAACTAAAAGTGTCTTTATTAAATATACCCGAAAAGCGATACATCGAATCGTTTAAACGCTTATAATTTAAAAGGTATTGAAGTGTAGAGTCACTTCGGTCCTTAAATTGTATTTGTTGTTTTACAGAATCTATTTCGCAGGTTAAGCGTAATTTTTTATCGTTATACTTCAGCACATTTGTGAAGCCTGTTTTGTTGAATACCATGCGTTTCCAAGTTGAGGTATCTGCAAATGGGTAAATGCTATCTCGATTTTTGAAACAGGTTTGGGTTTCATAAATACCATACAGCGGTGGTTGGGGTGCAAGCTCGCCATATAAAAATTGCTGTTGATAGTTTTGATAGAAGTTTATACCACACACATAGATAACTAAGCCGTATTTAAGTAGAAATGCTAAACGGTGTTGCCATTGCTTTTTAAATACTGGCGTTTCGTCTAATGTATTAACAAACCGATTTGAAAATAAAACGCCAAATAAGCGTTTGTAATAAGGGCTGAGTAAAATTAAACTGAGTAGTACCAAAAACGAGGAATATATTTTTACTGGAATATCAAATGCAAAATTTAAAAGCATCACATAAGTCATTACCACAAATGAGAGGATGCCGCCTAACACGCGCGTGCGGTTAAACACCAATAACGCACCGCTCACTACTTCGGCCCAACCGCTAAACCGGCAATACAAATCTGAAAATCCTATAAAATTCCAAGCCATGCCCATTGGGCTTTGCTCGCCAATAGGTTGCACCAATTGATTTAAGCCCAAAGCGCTCATTTGTAGTTTAAACACTTTGGCAAAGCCATATCCAAACAAAGTAAACGCTAAATAGTAGCGACACAACACCATCAACCAATAAAATAATTGATTATAGGAGCGTCGGTTACGATCTGCTATGCTCCAAACAACAGCTATAAAAAGGGCTAAACTAAATTGGATAAATAACCCAACATAATTCATGGTTTTATCGCCACTGCCATTAAACGTTACATCAATGGGTTCTGCAATACCTAGTACATGCTGTCCCACCCACGGAACAAGACTTTTAAAAAGGTTATCGAGTACCTCGCTTGGCCAATTGGTAAGCGGTGCCAATAAATCGAAGGGAAACGGTAAAATAAATAAGATAACAAAGCCGAAGCCAAACCTAAGAATAAATTTTTTGAAAAAGTTCCATTCGAGCAATGGGTATTGAAAGGATAGCGACATACTTACGAATTGAAAATTAGGCGAAGGTATTTATTAAAGCGTTAATTTCAGTTTCTATTTTAGTCTCATCAATGGGTTCTTTTACAAAAACTAGACCTGTTACTTTTTCATACAGTTCAATGTAGCGGTTGCTAATTTCAGTTATCCAATGCTCATCCATTTCAGGAATCGTTTGTCCTTCTTTCCCTTGAAAGTCATTGGCAATTAACCACTTTCTAACAAATTCTTTACTTAATTGCTTTTGTTCCTCGTTGTTTTGTTGGCGGGTTTCATACCCTTCTTTATAAAAATAACGCGACGAGTCGGGTGTATGAATTTCATCCATTAATGTAATGGTGCCATTGTGCAGGCCAAATTCATACTTGGTATCTACTAAAATTAAGCCCATAGCATTTGCCATTTCTTGGCCACGGGCATAAAGAGCCAAGGTAATGCGTTCTAATTCTTTGTAGTGTGGTTCGCTAACAATTCCTTGAGCTATAATTGCTTCGCGGCTAATGTCTTCATCGTGTCCTTCGCTGGCTTTAGTGGTGGGCGTAATAATAGGACTTGGTAATTTATCATTTTCTTTTAAACCTTCGGGTAAAGTTACGCCACACAAAGTACGCAAACCCGCTGCGTAGGTGCGGGCGGCGTGTCCTGCCAAATATCCCCTCACTACCATTTCAATTTTAAAAGGTTCGCAACGTTGGCCTACACTAATATTAGGGAAAGGAGAAGCCATTAACCAATTGGGAACAATATCGCGCGTGGCCTCTAAAAAATGAGCCGCTAATTGATTTAAAACTTGTCCTTTAAAAGGAATAGGTTTGGGCAATACCACATCAAATGCGCTGATACGATTACTAGCCACCATCACCAACAGCTTATCGTTGATGGTATAAACATCGCGTACCTTACCTCTGTAAAATTGTGTTTGATGATTGAATTGATAAATTGTTTGTGATGCCATAACGCAATACTATTAAATAAAAACTATACACTCCAAGTTGTTAATCCTTCTTTTGTAAACTGAAACGGTTGGATGCGACCACCTAACTCTTCAATGGCTTTAGCTACCTTCATTTTACTTAGTTTGGGACAAAGGAAAAACATAAATCCGCCCCCGCCAGCCCCACTAATTTTGCCACCACTAGCCCCATGGTTTAATGCCGTTTGGTAAACGGTATCAATTAAAGGATTGCTAATGGATTTTGCCATTTGTTTTTTATGCTCCCATCCTGTTTTTAAAATGGTACCCATACTTTCCATATCGCCTCGCATCAACAACTCTTTCATAGTTAATGCTTGCTCTTTTAAACGGTGCATGGCTTCGATGCTTTTTATGTTTTTTTCATTCACATTTTTAACTTGCTCTTCGATGATGGTAGCACTTAAACGCTGGGTAACCGTGAAATAGAGCAACAAGGTTGTTTCTAACTCGCGCCAAATCGTATCTTTCAATTGAAGTGGGTTAACAATAACCTTATCGTTTGCTAAAAACTCCATGAAATTAATTCCACCAAAAGTAGCCGAGTACTGGTCTTGCTTACCACCTGCCATTTTTAATTCGATGCGTTCGATTTCAAAAGCTAAATGTGCGATGTCATATTTACCGAGTGGCAGTTGCAACCATTCGGCAAAAGCACCCAGCATGGCAACAACTAAGGTGGAAGAGGTACCTAAACCCGAACCTTGCGGTGCCTCAATATAAGTGGTTAATCGAAACGAAAGTGCTTGCTTGTGAAATTGTTTAACAATGCGGTTATAAACCCCTATAAATAATTCGAACCCTTCTACTAAAGGTAATTCGGTTTGGGCTTCAAAACTGATACATTGGCCGCTTCCATCCATCACCAATTCAATAGTGCCATTATCTAAAGGTTCGATGCTTGCGTAAGCATATAAATTAATGGAGGCATTTAAAATAGCACCTCCATATAAATCTGAATAAGGGCTTACATCGGTTCCTCCACCAGCCAAACCAATACGCAGAGGGGCTTTACTTCGTATTATCATTTTTATTTTTTCTATTCGTTTTAGTGGATTGCCTTTTAACGTAAAGGGGCAATCGTTTCTAATTCTGCTCTAAAATGGAGGCTTACTTCATATTAATAAATTGCAAAGGAATTTCATAATCACCTCGGCGGCACAAAGCAATAACGGCTTGTAGGTCATTAATGTTTTTACCACTTACCCGAATAATTTCGTCCATAATTTGAGCCGTTACTTTTAGCTTACTGTCTTTAATGGCCTTCATTATTTTTTTTGCAGCTTCCTTTTCAACGCCTTGTCTAACTTTAATTTCTTTTTTAATTAGTGTACCGCTCGGATAATGTTCTTTACTTTCGTCGAGTCCACGGGGGTCTAGCCCTTGTTTTATCATACGGCTGTGAATGGCATCTAATATGGCTTCTAAGCGCATCTCGGTTTCGGTGCTAATCATTAATACCAAATCTTTTTTATTCAAATCAATTTCACTTTTGCTATCTTTAAAATCCCAACGGTTTAAAATATCTTTGCGAGCTACATTAATAGCATTATCCATTAATTGAGTATCTAACTTACTGGCAATATCGAACGAAGGCATAAACTAAATTTTTGGTAAAATTAAGCATTCTGTGCAGTTATTCATTAGTCTCTTTTTAACCAATTATTCATGTAATTTTATATCCTATTGAAATTTCTGTTTGCTATTATACTTACGCTCTTGTTTTTTTGCTCGTGTTCATCGGCTAGTAAAGATAAAACGGTGCATCAACTGCCTTTGCCACAAAAATTAGAACCTAAAAAAGTAACGTATGCAAAACCGAAACCTCAGCCAAGTCTTGCTCAGCCTCAAGTTAATGAACTGGAAGAACTCTATGTAAAATTGGGTTTAGTTAATATTAAACAACTCGATACATCTATTGGTGTAGATTTGAAATATGGCACACGCAATAATTTTATGAACCGCAATCTTTACAAGGGACTTTCTAACGCTTACTTTCCCTGCCAAGTAGCCCTTCGTTTGTGCAATGCACAGTTTTATTTAAAGCAGCGATATCCACATTACCGATTAATGATTTTCGATGCCGCCCGACCACTTTCGGTGCAACAATTAATTTGGGATTCGGTAAAACTAAAACCCTACGAAAAGCATTTATACATTTCGCCGCCACAACATATCTCATTGCATAATTACGGTGCTGCCGTTGATCTTTCCATTTACGATTGTGTAACCCGTCGGTTAATAGACATGGGAACCTCTTTCGATTTTTTCGGAAAATTAGCGCAACCGCGTTACGAGGTCTTTTTTTTAGAACGTGGCGAACTATCTATTCAGCAATTCGAGAATCGTAAATGCTTACGGTGGTGCATGCAAAAAGCTGGGTTTTTTCCTATTGCAACTGAATGGTGGCACTTTAATGCAACTAATAAATTATTAGCTGCCCAACATTTTACGTTAATAAAATAAAGTGTCTTTTTTAAAGGACACTTTATTTTGTTTCGCTTTCTTTTTGTTTGTTGTTATGCGTATTATACCCAATTTATTAACGCTTTAGTTCAATTTATTAAGTAGTATTAATTAGTTAATTGTAAATCGAATGGGCAATTGATAATAAGTTTTAACAGCCTGCCCTTTTATTTTGCCTGGCTTTTTGAATCGTGGAATTAACTTTATAACCCGCGAGGCTTCTTGCTCTAAGCCATAGCCTAAATTATTTTCCATTACTACTTCACCCACTTGCCCGCTCTCGTCCACTACAAACTTTACATACAATGTGCCTTGTATAGCAGCTTCGCGCGCTACATTGGGATAGTTTATTTTACTGGCCACAAAGCGTTTTAAAGCCCCTAAGCCGCCTTCAAATTCGGGCAGTTCATCCAACTTAAAAATTTCGGTAGGCGTGGTACTTGCTTCTACACCAGCACCATTGGCTCCTGCACCGATACTGCTGCTTGCTGTGCCGCTGCCATTAACTGCGGTGCCCTCACTTGTAGTTCCTGAACTAGAGCTTACACCGAGTGTTAAAGATTTTATTTCGGTAGCAACCATTGGCAACGAGTCAACAATGTGCGTGGCTATACCTGCCAACGAGGCAGGTTTTGGTGGATTTATGATTTCAGTTGGATTGGCTTTCTTTGGCGTTTCTACGGCTGTTTCATATACCTTAGTCATATCTACTGGAACAATTACAGGAATATTAGCCGCTGTAATATTTGGCACTACAATAGGTTGTTTATTTAGCCAAACTAAGATGCCCGTTACACTAAACATGCTGCACGTAACAATGCATAACGATTTGAAAACGGTGGTTCCGTACTCGCTACGAATGGTATAAGCACCGTAGGCTTTATTTCTGTTCGTGAAAATTATTTCATTTACTTTTTGCTGGTCATTAAGAAATAGGCTCATCGCTTTACAGTTTTAAATTTCAATTAAAATGGCACCCTACTTTTAATCTTCATTAAAACTACAAACACTTTTACACGTTTAAAATTCGGTTTTGAAAAGTGGCACGTTCTCTTTCACAAGTGGTTGTGTTTTAAGTAAAACTGGTAGGGTAAACCGTAAATAGACAGTTCAAAGGAGGAAGCCGTCTGCGATTAAGTATCTGTAAGGATTTCAGGGTAAATCATTTGTAAGAAATCCTTACAGTTACTATCAGAACCTGTCCGCCTTAAGACAGATAGTTCGCCAAAACATTTGACTTCTACTGTCTATTCCATGTAACTTAAATCATAGTATTTAATAAAGGCAATGATTTATTCTGAAATCCTTTTTCAAAATTTAATTTCCGTCTTTGCGCCCTCTGCGTCTTTGCGTGCTATTTTTAGTGCAATATTTAATTTCCGCCTTTGCGCCCTCTGCGTCTTTGCGTGCTATTTTCTCGATATTCCTCCCTTTGCGAACTCTACGTCTTTGCGTGCTACTTTTAATGTAGTCTATTATTTAATCGAGTTATAAACTTTATTCTAAAGACCCTCTCTCCTGAAATTGCGGTTAATATCGCATTTAGAAGTGATAATAACATCCAATCATTTTAATAAACATAACGAAGTAATACCCTGAATCTAATCACGTTTTAAAAGCGTTATATGCCCAGTATAAGTTTTTTTATTTCCCTCCGAGTCGGTTACAAGTATTTTGTAAATATAAACCCCTTCTTGTCCAATGATAGACCCTCCCTTAATGGTTCCATCCCACCCTTTTCTGAAGGTTTCAGAAGTAAAAATAACCTCACCCCAACGGTCAAAAATCTCCATTTTAAAACGTTCCTCATCAATCCCAATTCCATACACATTAAATACATCGTTCTTGCCATTTCCATCAGGTGTAAACGCATTTGGAATGTACACCGCAAAATCGGGTGTAATTTCGACCTTGTGCCTAATGGTATCGCGGCAACCTTTAGCGTTAACCACTACTAAATACACATTGTACGAACCCACTTGATTATACGAATGACTCGGATTAATAGCCGTTGTATTAGAAGCAGCAACCTGATCACCAAAATCCCACACGTAATTAGTAGCCCCTTGCGATTGATTGGTAAAGGTTATGACAGGGCTTAAAATACTCGAACTCCAAGGCGTTGCACTAAACTCAGCAAAAGGTACAGGATAAACCTCAATGTAATTTGGAGCAATTGTATCTTTTGTACAACCAAACTCATTAGTCATGGTTACTTGTAACGTATGCGTGCCCGCAACAGGGAAGTTATAAGTATAAGGCGAACCAAATCCTTCTGACGACTCGCCTGCACCTAAACTCCATTGGTAAGTGATATTGGTATTAGTACTAATTCCTGTTAAGGTTACATTCAGTGGTGCGCATCCTTTACGTGGACTAGAGGTAAATGTTGCGCGTGGCGACGGCCGTACTGTTACGTTAAAAAACGCTGTATCGCTTATGCTACAGCCATCCGAAACAATTACACTATACGTGATAGGATTATTCGCCGCATTAAACACAGGTATAATGGTATTCGTTGGCATATTACCTGCACCGTTACTCCAACCGTAATTATAATTACTTAAAATAGCCGTTTGGTATTGTCCTGGGCTAACAAAATTGGGCGTTAACGATAATCGGCTATTTTCACAAATCGAAAACGAACTGCCGGCTACAATTAACGGTGCTTTCACATTAACAAAGATATCTTCGGAACCCGCATTACAACCATTAGCGTCGGTTACACTTACACTGTATTGCGCTGTATTAAACGTATTAACGGCAATGGGGCCACCATTGGTAATGGTAATCGGAGAACTCCAACTATAAATATAAGGTGCGGTGCCGCCTGCGGCTGCGGCTTGCAATTGCGCCGCTTGCCCATAACAAACGGTTGCATCAGGAATAGCCTGTAATACCAATGCCGCAGGTCTTGTAATTTGAATGAAGCCAGTTGCCACACATCCATATAAATCGGTTACTGTGGCAGAGTGAACGGCCGCACCTAAGCCCGAAGCTATGCTACCCGTTTGCGCACTTGGACTCCAAAAATATAAGAAACCGCCAGAGCCTGGTATGCCATTAGCCGTAATAGTTGCCGATCCATTATTAGGGCCTGGATTACACGAAACGTTTATACCTGCAATGCTCATGGTTGGCAAAGCTGGAGCAGGGATATTTACCGAGTGTTGACGAATACAGCCTTTATTATCCGTTATAGTTAAAAGCCAGTTACCACCTGCTAAATTTGATGCGTTATTACTTAATTGTGGGCTTGGTGTATTCCAGTTATATAAGTAAGGAAGCGTTCCACCACTCACGCTAACACTCGCTGTTCCATTGGTATTACCGCACGTAGCTGGTGTTGTATTCGAACTAATTACCGTTAAAGCCGATGGTTCCGAAATAACATAAGTAGAATTGGTGCTACATCCTTTTATATCGGTTACCGTTAAACTATAGGTGTGCGTACCATTTAAGTTTGTTACAACTGGATTAGTTCCTAGTGTTACCGTAGAAGTACTAGCCCAAGTGATATTATAAAATGGTGTACCGCCACTAATGCTCGTATTAATTTGACCATTAGTGCCGCCATTACAACTCACATTAATAAGTGTATTAGTGGTTATTAACAATGGATTAGGTTGAATAATTGCAACGCTACTCGTTCGGGTGCAACCGTTCGCATCTGTTATCAATACCGAATAAGTGCCTATGGGCACACTACTCAGTACAGAGTTCGTTTGTAGCGAGGTCGTTGGAAACCAACTGTAAGTATAGGCTGGTGTTGCACCATTCACTAATACTAAAGCACCTCCATCCATGCCATTATTACAACTCACATTCGTAACCGAAGTAATGGCACTTACTAAAGGTGTTGGCTGATTAATTTGTAACGAAGCACTGCTTACACAATTGGCAGCATCTACTACTGTTACAACATAAATACCGCTCACTAAATTGGTAGGCGCATTTATAGGACTTGGACTCACAGGCCCAGTCCAAGAAGTTGTTGTAATAGCGACAGGTCCCGATACAGAAATGCTTGCGGTGCCATTAGCTTGTCCGTTACAAACGAGAGAAGAAGAACTAACAATACTTACTGTTGGCCCCGTAACATTGGGAATATTAGCCACTACCGTAAACGTACAATTATTAATATCGCGAACAACTACTTGATAAGGACCAGCTAATACATTACTAATACCTTGCGTTAAAGCACCATTATTCCATTGATACGCATAAAACGGATTACCTGTTCCGCCACTTGCTGTTACAGTAGCCCCACCATTGGCTTGTCCGCAATTGGTATTAACCGTTGCCGTAACGGCGGCGGTTAATGCAGGAGGTGCAGTAAGTGCTACGGTACGCGTTAAGGCACACGTATTTGCATCGGTTAAGGTAACCGTATAAACCAATCCAATGGGTAAAGGCATAGCGGTAGGTACATACGCTGTTGTATATAAACCCCCCGGTTGCCATTGTACATTCACTGAACCCGTTCCACCATTGTAGGCTACGTTCAAGGTTCCTGTTCCGTTGTTACACAGAGCATTAGTGGCAGTAGCAGTAGCATTTAAGCCACTAGGTTGGTTAAGAATTGTAGATAAAGTTAAAGAGCAAGTATTTGCATCTGTAATGGTAACAGCATAATTGCCCGCCGGAATATTAGTAGCCGTAGAACCCGTTTGTAAGTTACTCCAATTATAAGTATAACCTGGTGTGCCTCCTGAGGGAGTTACTGTAATAAACCCATTGCTGTAAGAAGTACAACTAGGCATTTGAGTGGCTGTAAACAAAGCATTTAAAGCGGTTGGTTGTGTAATATTAAAAACTACCGTGGCCGTGCAACTGTTTTGATCGCTCGCCGTCATTGTGTAAGTTCCCGCTCCTAAACCATTTACTGCTTGTGTAGTTAAAGGATTAGAACCTCCTATCCAGTAATAACTAACAGCCCCTTGTGCATTGCTAGCCGTGGCCGCAGCTAAACCCATTAAGCTAGTAGAGGTGGAATTAAAACATTTAACATTGGTTGAGGTTACAGCAGCTAACAATTGAGGAGGATTACCAATGCTAGTGCTAGTTGTGCGCGTGCACCCTTTGCTGTCGGTTACAATTACATTGTAATTGCCAGGACTCATGCCCGAAGGCGTAGCACTGGTATTACCTATGGTTGGATTAGGTACCCATGTATAAGAATAACCAGGTGTACCGCCTAAAACGCTAACCGTAGCCGAACCATTAGCGGCATTAAAGCACTTTACCGCAGTTGGATTAATACTTGCCGTTAATAAAGGCGGTTGAGAAATAGTTACCGCCGTTGAGGTTGTGCAACCTGCTACATCGGTAACGGTAACGGTGTAGATGCCTGGTGCTAAGTTCGTAGCGGCTTGCGTTATTTGACCATTGCTCCAATTATAGTTTGGTAAACCCGCCCCACCAATTACAGTAACTAGAGCCGATCCATTATTGGTGCCGCCATTGCCGCTGTTACAACTTACGTTTGTAAAACTAGTAGAGGTTATTGTAGGTCCAGCAGCAGCAGGAATAGTAGCCGATACCGAATAGGTACAATTGTTAGCATCTTTCACTAAAATAGAATAAGTGCCCGCAACAACGTTTGAAATGATTGGACCTACCGCACTCGTACTCCATGTATAGGTATAGGCAGGCGCACCACCCGATGCGCTTACCGTTGCGCCGCCCGTAGGAAGCGTACAGTTGGCGGTTATGGTGGTCGTATTCAAAGTTAAAGAAGTAGCCTGCGTGATGCTGACGGTTCGGCTTAACGTACAATTTTTGGCATCGGTTACAGTTGCCGTATAAGTGCCAGCCGGTAAATTACTACTGGTAGTGGTTGTTGCCCCTCCCGCAGCCCATAAATAAGTGTAGGCAGGTGTTCCACCACTAAGACCGTTGATAGTAGCACTGCCGTTATTGCCGCCAAAGCAACTTACACTATTGGTGCTTAACGAAAAGTTTAAAACATTGGGTTGGGTAATGTTAGCACTGGCAACAGATTTACAACCATAAAAATCTGTAATTAATACGCTATAAGTACCCGGTGCTAAACCACTCGCAATTTGATTAGTTCCTCCAGTCGGTATCCAACTATAGGTATAAGGTGCAGTACCCGCACCAGTCATACCCGCCGTTAAACTACCATTGTTAAACCCATTACACGTTACATTTGTAATATTGGTAATGGTGGCAGTTCCTCCTGATGTTTGACCTATAAGACCCGTAGCGGTTACACTACAATTATTTATGTCTCTTACAATAACGGTATAAGTACCCGCTAATAAACCAATGGCCGAAGCGGTTGTGCCGCCATTTGGACTCCAGCTATAAGTATAAATAGGCGTTCCACCTGATGCCGAAACACTAGCGGTGCCGTTGGCAGTTGTACAATTAGCATTTGTTGTGTTAACAGTAGTTGAAATGGCACTAGGCTGATTGACTGTAATAGTTTGCGAACTGGTACAGTTCTTACTATCAATAACCGTTACGTTATAAGCACCTGCGCTAATGTTGGTACTAAAAATAGGACTAACTTGATTGGGATTACTATTGATGTTAAATTGGTAAGGACCTGTTCCACCACTTGGAATAGCTGTAATAGTGCCATTGCTGCCATTAAAACAACTTACAGGATTAGAAGTTACCGACACACTTACTGCCGAGGGTTGAGTAATAGTGGTTGTTAAAGTAGTAATGCAACCAACGGCATCTTTAACACTCACCGTATAACTTTGAGCTGGTAAATTACTAAATATACCTGTACTATTAATTGTTCCGATGGGGGTGAGTGTGTAGTTATAGCCTGGTGTACCTCCAACAGTGTTAATACTAAAACTGCCATTGCTTCCATTAAAACAACTTACTTGACTAAGGTTGCTAACCGCACTAACAGGGCTTCCTGTGTTGCCTACGTTAAAAGTAACACTTAATGTACATGAGTTAGCATCGCGAATAATAACCGTGTGAATGCCGCTAGGTAAGCCTGTTTGAAAAGCATTACTCGAAAAAGGTCCATTATTGAATGAATACTGATACCCTGGCACTCCGCCGTTAACTGCGGTTACTGTTGCGCTACCATTGGGATTGCCGCAAGCTGCATTTTGGGTAATAACAGTTGCCGAACTAGGCCCGCTAACACCAGGTACATTAGCTGTGGTGCTATACGTGCATCCATTGGCGTCGGCCACGGTGATGGTTTTAGTCCCCCCCGATAAACCACTCATAACGCTACTACTTGCTACTCCATTAATACTATAACTATAAGCTGGAGTCCCGCCTACTACGTTAGTTACAGTAATAACCCCACTATTGCCAACACAAGCGGTTGGTAAAATATTAAAGCCCATACTCGTTGGAGGAGGAGTATTTACTAACGTGATGACTTTGGTAAACGTACAATTAAACGCATCGCGAACAATTACCGTGTAGTTACCCGCTGCTAAATTTGTTAATGGTGGCGTAGCAATAAATGGGCCTCCATTTACCGAAAACACATAAGGTGCCGTTCCACCAGTTACTAAGCCTAATGTAATGCTTCCATTACTATTGCCACAAGCTGGATTAACCTGTGTGTGTGCTAAGTTGGTAATGGGCGGTGTATTGGTAATGGTTGTTACGGTTGTAACCGCGCAGCCAAAATTATTTGTAATTCCTAAAGTATAAGTGCCAGCCGCTAAATTAATAACGGTTTGAGAAGGTATAGCCCCACCATTTAAAGAAAAACCGGTAGCGGTTTGTCCAGCGGGAGATGTATTGCTAATAACGATACTGCCATTGCTATTGCCGCAATTAGCATTGGTTGGCGTGGCAATCAAACTGGGCATAGGATTAACAACTACAATAGCCGTTGTGGAGGAGGTGCAACCACCATTTGATAAGCTATGCGTAACCGTATAAGTTCCTGGTGCGGTAAAGCTACCTGCGTAATTTGCACTTGACCCAACCGCAGGCGCACCAAGCGACGGGCTAAACGAGTAACTATGCGTGCCAGGAATCGTAACCGCATTAAAACTAAAATTATTACCATTTAAACATTGCGTAGCCGATGGAATAGCAAAACCTGGGTTTACAGCGGTTGGCACGTTTATAACAGCCGTTGCGGTTGCCGTACACCCAGCAGTATTGGTTACTACATGTGTAACAGTAAAATTACCCGTTGTTGGAAAAGTAACGGCGGTGCTAGTTGCTGTTGTTGTAAAACCAGGCGGTGCACCTACCCCAGCAAAGGAATAAGATTGTGTAGAAGGAATTGTACCTGTGTGATTAAAAGTAAAAACATTACAGGCGTTGGTATTATTAAATGCCGCTGAAACGGGAGGAGGAAACACAAGAGTTACAAATTTTACAATAGGGGCACACGATCCAGGAGGATTCATACTTAACGTATAAGTACCTGCAACCGTACTAGATACAGTTTGGTTAGAATTATTGGTTACTCCCGATCCGCCTGGACCATTCCAAGTGTAAGGGCCTAAACCTGGAGGTGCCGTCATGGTAGCACTCGACGCTCCACAGGCAGCAACCGTAGAAGCGGCTGTTCCGGCTGGGAACGAAGTGCCATTTACAACAATATTCATGGGTGAACATAAGGCATCGAAATAACAATACCCAAAATGTGCCCAACCTGTGCAATCGCCAACGGCCACTTCGATGGTTACACACGAACCAATGTAGGGCGTTAAGTCAATGGATTGAACGGTCCAGTTGCGGTAAAGATAACCAGACGAATTGGTGGCAAAGCCCGGTGTACCTGCGGTACAATAGGCTCCAGAGGCTACCACCGAAACTTGCGGACACGATAAAGTAACATTAGAACAATTTTTTACTTTAATGTTAAGAAAAGGTTGATCACAACAACTATGCCCAGTACCGTCGAAACAAGCGGCATAAGCAAATTGAAATAGGGCATTGTTAGAAGTTACAGGAAAGGTTTGCGTAATACGAGAAATTTCGCCAGATAAAGCAATATTATCGTTAAGTTGCATCACGCGGGTGCCACCTAAAGGCGAGTTAGGAATACCCCCTGGAAAATTAGGGTCGGCAATAGGCGTTTGCCTCACCCACATTTCGGTTGGTGTCATCGAAAAAAATGAATTGGGCATGGCACTTACGCTACAGGTATTGTAGTAAAAGGTATAAGTCGGATCCCATTGACCATTTTGACCTTGCGAGCCTGTCCACCCTGATGGAATTGAGGGTACACCGCCTTGCGGAACTGTTGTAAATGGAACATTGGGAGAGGCCTCGAAGCCTTCGTTAACGCAAGGTAAGCCTAAAATATTGGGTTGCCCAGAGTTAGGATTGTAAGGCTTAAAAGCACTGGCGTTGGGATAAATGGCATATTTACGATTAATGTAAGCGCGTTTAGCCCTGTTCATAAACGTTTTGTATTCGTACCCATAAAAGCCACTAGCTAAAGCCATACTTTTATAAACGTCCTCGTCAAAACCTTGCAACGAGTCAGTATCAAATACCATATTGGTTATTTTTAACCGAGCGGCCTCTACATTTTTTTGTGAAAAATTATTTTGGAAAAGAAAAACGAAAAATAAAATGCACAATCTACTTAAAACTAAACTTTTTTTCATGGGGTAAGTAATTTTCCCTAATGTACCTCGTAAAAATCAGATTTAACAATTTTTCACTCAAAAAAAACTAGATTTTACTCAACAAAATATCATAATAATTGTTTAAAACGATTTATTAAAAAGTAAACGGTCGCTAATTGAGCAATAAATAGAATTTTTTTAAGGATTTACCCACATAAATACCTTCTTGTTTTCTTTGTAGCGTTCAATGTTTTTATCTAAAGCAATCACACAAAAATCTATAAATGGTAAAATGCCAAAAACACCGCCCAAGCTGGCTATATACACAACTGGCACGTAAGGTGCAGTGCCAAGGTAAATGCGATGAAGCCCAACAATGCCAAAAGGAAAAGGGAACGCTAAAATAGCGGCCGTTATTTTTTTATTCGTACGTTGTTTTTTTTTAAAGAGTAATAGCAGTGGATTGGGACGTTTTTGTTTTACATGAAGTGTATATTGCAACGCGTTTTCTGATGTTTGTAGTTCTGAAAAACCTGCCGTATCAACGCTAATACAATTACTGTCTAAATAGTAAATGCTGTCGCAGTTGGCCCAAGACGAATAGCTAAAAATAAATGTTACGAAAAAGAATACAAGGTATCGCATAATACAAAAGTAAAAAAGGGACATCACGAATGAATCCCTTTTAAAAAATTAAGTAAACAATGTGTTGTTACTTTTTGGCGGCTAAGTATAATTCGTTCACTTTCGACCAGTTGATGACGTTAAAAAACGCATTCATATAATCGGGGCGACGGTTTTGATAATTAAGGTAATAAGCGTGTTCCCATACATCCATTCCCAAAATAGGCGTGCCTTTGCAATCGGCAATATCCATTAACGGATTATCTTGATTAGGGGTTGAGCAAACGCATAATTTACCATCGGCTTTAACGCACAACCAAGCCCAACCGCTTCCAAAGCGGGTTGCACCAGCATTTGAAAAATCTTTCTTGAAATTTTCAAATCCACCTAATTCCGCTTCAATGGCTTTTCCAATTTCGTTAGTGGGTATTCCACCACCTGTTGGCGACATAATTTCCCAAAACAGCGTGTGGTTGTAATGCCCGCCCCCGTTGTTCCTTACAGGCATCGGGTATTTAGAAATAGTTTTACAAATTTCTTCAATACTTAATTTTTCGGCATCGGTGTTAGCAATGGCGTTATTTAAGTTAGTAACGTAGGCTTGATGGTGTTTGCCGTGGTGAATTTCCATGGTTTTTTCATCAATATGTGGTACGAGCGCATTAGGCGCGTAATTTAATTTGGGTAATTCAAAAGCCATAATATAATTTTTAGTAAGCTCAAATTTACGCTTTTTGTTTTCCTTTTACGACAAGGAATAAAAGAATAGCTTTAATTTTTTGAAAAATTTACCTTGTGAAGCATTATTCTAATAAACTGCTGCTAAACATATCGCCTGGCGAAATCATTTTTTCGTTGAGTGGAATTTGTTTACCGTATCGCTTTTCCATTAAGGCTTTTACAATTGGATGACTTAAATCGAAGTCTTTTAAAGGTTTTAAAGCCCCAAGTTCGAGTTTAAGAGCGTTAAAATAAAGTTTCCAAACAAATTCGCTGCAATACAATTCTTCATCACTCCAATTAAAGGCCAAGTCGTAATGCGTACCGAGTTTCGATTTGGCTTCTTTTAGCATTTGTGCAATGGCGGCATCTGTTAGCTGCGCTTTATTCTTTAAGTGTTTAATTTCATAACGTCCATCTTCGCTCATGGCAATAAACTCAGCAAGTGAATTTACTTTTACAGGTTCAACAGCATGATATACCATGGGTTTACCATTTTCGATAAATAAAATACCTACATGTGTAAATTTACTTTTCGTAGCCAGTTGAATGGCTTTTCCTTGCCCAGATGAGTGTTGAATAAAAATAATATCGCCATTGGCAACCGCTTTTTGTTGTGCTTTACCACTTAATAAAAGCAAACTAAATAAGTAAATACAAATAATTGATTTCATTGTAAGTTTTAAATTAATACCATGTATGTAATAAGGGTTTTAACGGGTTACTTGCAGATCCTAAAAGCTCTATGAAACAGAACGCTATTTATTTACATAAACTTTAGTTAAACCCCAAAACTGTGCTGCGTGCGTGTTGGTCTTCTTAGTTAAGTTGCTATTTTTAGAATGGCTTCCACAGATAAGTCCTCGTCTATAAGTGGCCAATGAATGCCGTAACCCGAAGGTGACACTTTAAAGAATTTTCGCTGGAACTCATTAGCGGCTTTTAATTTTGACGAAACTTTGTCGAGAACAACTTTAATAAGTTTCCCGTCAATTATTAAACCCATTGTGTCTTTATCGAAGGCAATGTCTTGTATGGTAAGCGTTACAATCATAATTTATTTTTTAAAGTAGGTATTCCAAGAGTCAATAAGTAAGTCAAAATGCTGGTAAATTATTTTCTTTATTTCTCTTGTTGCTGCGGGTGTCATGTTATAAGCAAAAGCTTCTTTGATTTCAAACGCATCAACTAGGAGCCAAAACTTACATTCCGTATCACCTTTTCAGCGTGAATAGGGATGGGTTCGAAACTTTCGTTAGAATAAAAGAAAAGTCTCCACCCAAAAATAACAAGTACCGTGGCATATATTTCAAAGATGCAAAGTTTGTTTTAAGAAGTCAAATGTTGAAAAAGTGTTTAATGCGAAGTTGTTTTACCTACCGAACATACACGTTGCCTTATTATACTGATTTGAGTTATAACTAACCTTTTCCTTCTTTTTGGATTTGTTCTTCCATCCAATTTAAAATTTCGGTTTCATTGGTCGAAACTAAATATGGATAAAGTGGCTTTTGAATTAGGAAAATACCGCTTAACACCATCTTCCCTAAAACACCATCGGTTTTATAGCCTACACAAATGGTTTTTTTCTTAATCAACTCGTTATTTTTTTTAGTCCAATTACCAATTTGAATGCGGTGGTCAGCTTTCAAAAATTTCATGTTTTCAATTCGATAAATAGTAGCGGTTCGCTCGCGCACGGCTAAAATTTTATCGAGAATGTTGATGAAGTCAAGAACCTCTTGGTCTGTTGAATCGTATCCAAAATTAACGTACTCAAAGAAACTAGGTTTAGTTTCTTTAATTTCAAAAGCTCGGTTTTTAAAATAAATACTTATTATTTAATTTATCTACAATTATTAAACTCCTATTTTCGATTCTAGAAATTGTTTATCCATCCACGCTAAAATTTCGGCTTCGTTAGTCGAAATTAAATAGGGAAACACAGGCTTTTGAATAATAAAAATACCATTGAGCACCATTTTACCTAAGATACTATCTGTTTTATATCCTACACAAACAGTTTTTTGCTTAATGAGTTCGTTATTTTTTTTAGTCCAATTACCAATGGCAATGCGGTGATCAGCTTTTAGCAACTTCATGTTTTCTAATTGGTAAATGGTGCCTATATGGTTATAATCTTTTAAAATCTTATCCGACTCATTCAAAAAGTCTTTTACCTCTGCATCGGTAGGCTCTACTGCAGATATGGTACATTCAAAAAAATTGGGTTTTAATTCTTTTAACTCAAAAAATCGGTTTTTAAAGTGGTACATCATAAAATAAAAAAATATTAAAAATTAAGTAGTGCTTGTTCGCTTGTATTTACTTTTCGTTTTGCATTTGTTCGTCAATCCATTTTAAAACATCTTCTTTATTGGTCGAAGTCATGTAAGGGAACTCCGGTTTTTGAACTAAAAAAATGCCACTCAAAACCATTTTACCTAAAACACTATCGGTGCAATAACCCACCGCAATGGTTTTTGTGCGGATGTTTACCGACTCTTTTTTAAGCCAATTTCCAATCATAATTCGATGATCCGATTTTAAAAATTTCATATTGGCCATTTGATAAATACTAGCTACACGTTGGCGTTCTGCTAATATTTTTTCAACGATACCTATCCATTCGTTCACTTCTTGGTCGGTAGGTTCAACGCCGTGAATCTCGTATTCAAATAAATTAGGTTTTATTTCTGTTACTGTAAAAAAGCGATTTTTGAAAAATTCCATTTCATTTATATAAAGTGCAAAAGTACAAATCTTAGCGTTAAAATAAAGGGCTATTCAACCGATTTTTATATGTCTTTACAAAAATTATTTCGTTAAGAAATAAACACGCCATTGTGTTTAATTTACGTCAAATTTAAAAAAACAGATTTTTTTTTCGAGTAATTTTCAAGTATGAGTAAAATACATTTAATTGCGATTGGAGGAAGTGCCATGCACAACATGGCTTTGGCCCTTCACGAAAAAGGCTTTAGTGTAAGTGGAAGCGATGATGAAATTAATGAACCTAGCCGCAGTAGGCTGGCCAAGGCTGGATTGTTACCAGAGCAAATGGGTTGGTTTCCCGAAAAAATTAACTCAGAATTAGAAGCTGTTATTTTAGGTATGCACGCTCGCGAAGATAATCCCGAACTCTTGCGAGCCAAACAATTGGGCTTAAAAGTTTATTCGTATCCCGAATACATTTACCAAGCAACGCAAGATAAACAACGGATTGTGATTGGTGGCAGTCATGGTAAAACAACCATAACCGCCATGATTTTACATGTGATGCACACCTTAGGCATCGAAACCGATTATTTAGTAGGCGCACAATTAGAGGGCTTTAGCACCATGGTACGTTTTTCGAAAACAGCGCGCTACGCCATAATCGAAGGCGATGAGTATTTAGCTTCGCCCATCGATCGCCGACCTAAGTTTCACCTTTATAAACCTAACATTGCCATTATCAGTGGCATTGCTTGGGACCACATTAACGTTTTTCCAACATTCGATAATTACGTTGAACAGTTTAATACGTTTATTAATTTGATTGAACCCAATGGGCATTTGGTGTATTGCGAAACGGATAGCGTTTTAAAACAAATTGCCGAAAACAACGCAAGCATTGCCAACACCAATAAACATCCTTATTCTGTTCCACCCAACAAAATTGAAGCGGGTACAACGTATTTATTAGCGGGCGAAACGGCCATTCCTTTACTTATTTTTGGCAATCATAATTTAATGAATTTAAAAGCTGCGCAATTGGCCTGTGCGCAAATTGGAATAACTCCAACGCACTTTTATAAGGCTATCCAAAGTTTTAAAGGAGCTGCCAAACGTTTAGAGTTGGTTCATAAAGGCAACAGTTTTCATTTTTTTAAAGATTTTGCCCATTCGCCCAGCAAGTTAAAAGCCACCACGCAAGCGGTTAGGCAACAATTCCCCAACCGTTACACCATTGCTTGCATGGAGTTACACACCTTTAGTAGTTTAAACGAAACTTTTTTAAACGAGTACGAAGGTGCCATGGATGCGGCTAACGAAGCCATTGTTTATTTTAATCCACACACCATTAGCCATAAAAAATTAAAAGAAATTTCGGTTTCGCAAGTGATGGATGCCTTTAAGCGCAGCGATTTAAAAGTGTTTACCCTAAGTGCCGATGTTGTGAATTATTTAAAACAACAACACTGGCAAGATAAAGTATTGCTCATGATGAGCAGCGGTAATTTTGATGGAATTGATTTTGCTCAATTAGCCCTAGAACTGCATTGAAAAAAATTCTTTTAATAGCCGATACACACAGCTATGTAGAGCCACGCTTACTCAAATACATAAGTGCGTGCGACGAAATTTGGCACGCCGGCGATATAGGCGAAGTAAGCGTTGCCAATACGTTTGAGCAATTAAAACCATTTCGAGCGGTGTATGGAAACATAGACTCGGCGGCTATTCGGGTGCGTTTTCCTGAAAACTTAATATTTGAATGCGAAGGTATTAAAATAGTGATGACCCACATTGGCGGCTATCCAGACAAATTCCCGACACGTATTAAACAATTGTTGGTGAGCGAGCAGCCCAATTTATTTATTTGTGGGCATTCGCATATTTTAAAAGTGGCTTACGATAAAGCCTATCAAGTTTTGTGCATGAACCCGGGTGCTTGCGGGGTGCATGGTTTTCATATTGTAAAAACAGCATTACGTTTCAACATCCACGAAGCAAAAATTGAACAATTAGAAGTCATTGAATTGGGTAAGCGGGCTGGAGAGGGGTAATGCTGGATCTTTAGCTGAGACAAAGATAAAAAATAGGTTTCTTTCATAACCTATAACTCATAACTTCTTTTTTAACTCTTTGTCAAAGTCCGAAATTATTTTTTGAGTTTTGTTAAACGCATCATATTCTTTTACGGCTTTTTTATCTGCTTGAAGTTTAGAAATTCTACCTTTACCTTGTAGTAGTTTATATTCATTAAAAGTTAGAAACTTATTTACGCTATCTGCCAATTGCTCCATTGTAAAGGTATTTTCTCTTTCTATCAAACCTTCTATGTAATCAAAATAGCCAGTTACCGTTCTTTCCAATTGGCTAATTTCTTTTTCCTGCAAATAGTTTTTTGCTACAATTACATCTGTTTTTATTATTCGACCATCTGGTGCATTTTTCCATGTACTAAGCCCCATATTATCTTTCTCTTTATTTGCGCATTGGTGTATAATTTCAGCGGCTGTTTTTCCTGTAATGGCAAAGTGAAATTTGTTTTGAACCATGGCATAAAAGTTTTTTGTAATGTCTGAATGCTTGTCATAATCAATACTGCACTCAGCAAAGATATCGGTTATTTGTTGGTATATTCTACGTTCGCTGGCTCGGATGGAACGAACCCTTCGGAGTAATTCTTTGAAATAATCTTTACCAAAAAGAGTTTGCCCCTGTTTTAGTCGGTTATCGTCTAAAACAAAACCTTTAATAATGTATTCCTTAAGCGTTTGTGTGGCCCAAATTCTAAATTGGGTCGCTTTGGCAGAGTTTACCCTGTAACCAACCGAAATGATGGCATCAAGATTGTAATATTCCAAATCTCTGTTAACCGCACGAAGGCCTTCTTGTTGAACTGTCCGGAAATTCCGGACAGTTGCTTCTTTTAACAACTCATTACTTCCGAATATATTTCCCAAATGTTCGCTAATGGTTTTTTTTGTTACACCAAAAAGTTCGCCCATGCTTTTTTGGGTGAGCCAAACGGTTTCACCTTCCACAAAAACATCTACTTTAACTTCACCATTGGGATTGTTGTAAATAATAAAACTGCTATCCTCTTTCATTGCTTAAAATCTTATTGTATCTCTTAGTATTTTTTGAAAATAATGTGAGTGATGCTTTGTCTTTAATCTGCAAACAGTCGTCGGTATTCATTAATAAATTAAAATTATAAATTTACAAAAAAGTAGTTACTTATCAACGCCAATCAAAAGCCTACAATTGCTGCTATTATTTTGATAGTTATGAGCCCATATAATATTATTAATGGTTTTTGGAGTGGTTACACCTACTCAACAAAAAATATTTAACCTCAGTTCACTCTATTTCTCAAGATGCGTTTTAGGCGTATTCGATAAATCCAGTTGAATATCTTCTCTTCCTTTTCTTAGTAAATAGCCCGAGTAAAACGCCAACCCAGTAAGTACCCCGCCAATAGAACCAATGCAGCCATATAATACCACTTGAGGCATGTTAAATAAAAGGCTTACTTTTTTAATGATGAAGCCTTCGTATTGCATTTCAAAATAAAGGGTAGAGAACACCCAAACCAAAAAGCCAACCGTAAAGCCCAACAAAAAAGCAGAAACGTTCCATCTTTTTAAAGGTAAACCAAAGCCTAATAAAAAAATAGGAATAACAAAACTCCACCACGGTAAAAACGTCATAGCCTGCACGGCAACGGATACAAACACAAGCAATAAAACAGTAAGAATAATTTTCATATTTTTTTTATTTTATAATCCATTTGTAAGTTGTTTGAGTTTCCCCTTCGGCTTGGTTAAGAAAAAAATGAAGTGGGTAATACCTACCTTTTGTCCAATCCTCTAGGTAAGCATCGTATTTTTGAGAAGCAGGATTTCCAGATTGCCCGCCAGCATAAATACCATATCCTTGTGGCTTATCGCTCATTTCTACTATAAATCGTAAAGCAGGGCCCCAATTGTGCGATAGCGCATTGATGGCATTGGCATGACCCGACAATGATTTTTTTCGACAGCTTAACGCGGGGATGTCTGTCAGGTGCATAATACTAACTTGATTGTAATCGCCCCATGTTAGTGGATACGATAGCCAACTTTGTGTTAACTGCTCAAAAGATAGTTGTATAATATCACTCGCCGTTTCTTTGACATCGGTTGAAAGGTCATCAAAATAGAGGTTGCTAGGGTCATTTACAATAAGATCTAATAATACCAAATCGTCGGGCTGTTTTTGAACCTTAGGGTATTTGGCTAATTCATCCCAAGTATTATCCTTAATAAAAGCCCACCACCGCTCAAATACCAAAGCCATTTTCGTTTCTTTTGTGTAAGCGCAATTCCATTCGCGCAATTCTTTTTCGTACTTATTATTTTTACTAATAAAAGGAATTAACACAGGAACCGCTAGTTCAGCCAAACGGTCTGTATTATCGCATTGCATTTGCTTCATATCATCTACCGAAAATTTATTTGGCTTCGATAAAAGTTGGTTTATTTTATTGTACCTCAATTCAGAGTAATAGCCATTTATAGACAACGAATCGTTTTTAGGAAACGGATTGTTATTGGCCGAGCCTATAAATCCCCGCTCGGGGTTATACAACGAAGGTAATTCTTGTGGCAACAGTTCTTTCAATACATATTTTGAATCGGTTCCTTTCAATATAAATTTACCCATTCCACTTTTAGAGTTCTTGCGTATGCGCCCCTGAAGGTGACTGGCTATATTACCTTTCACATCGGCATAAGCAAAATTTTGTGAAGGGCATTTAAAATGTTGAATAGCGGCTTTAAAACGTTCGTAGGTATTGGCTTTATTTAATTGGATTAATGCTAAAAATTCATTCGAAGGTTCGTGTAAAGCCCAGCTCATGGCCAAGCCTTCTTTTTCTTTAGCTCCAAATCTAAAATCGGATACGATTGGACCATGAATGGTGTAATAAATGGTGTCATAAAAAGGTTTACCATTTTTTATTTTTATAGTTTCAATAGTTTGCTTAGTGTCTTTCCAAGCCCCATCCAATAGGTATTGGTTAAACTTATCTTTTAATTCGAGTTTGAAAAAATCACAAACATCTACCGAACCATTGGTAAGCCCCCATGCAATTGAATTATTGTACCCAATTATAATGCCAGGCGTACCCGGAATGGAATAGCCATAAACATTCATCTCGGGCGAGTGTAACTGTAACTCGAACCAAATTGCAGGAATGGATAGTGTTAAGTGAGGGTCGTTGCACAAAATAGCCGAACCCGATTTACTTTTTGAAGGACCTATTACCCAACTGTTACTTCCTAACCTCGGGTTATGCGAGTTATTGGCAATTTGAGACGAAGATTCTAGAAACGAGAAATCGAAATAAGAATTAGGTGGTAAGGTATCTTTAACAAGATCTATAGAAAATTTTTTGTGGGTTTCATTAATAAAATAATTTGAAAAGAGTTTATCATATTCTTCTTTGCCAAGGGCTGCTAATAAGTACGACGAAGGGAGGTCTTCTTCGTAACCCGCCAATTGAGCACCCATGTATTTCATAATTAGAACCGATTTTAAATTGGTCCAAGGCTCGGGACGGTAATCTAGTAATTTATATTCGAAAGGTAAATGGGTTAGCGCTAATTGATTAATATAAGTATTGACTCCTTTAGTGTAGTTATCGAGGGCAATCTTAGTTTCGGGATTGGTTTCAATAAATGCAAGTGAGTTTTTGGCGGCGGTTAATAAACCAACGCGTCGTTGATTGCGATCGTAGTCTAATAAGTTTTCACCAAATACTTCGCTAAGTCTTCCAGCTGCTGCATAAGATAAAAAGTCCATTTGCCACAATCGGTTTGATGCGGTTACATAACCTTGATTAAAAAATAAATCGCTCGAATTGTTGGCAAAAATATGTGGAACCGATCGCTCATCAAATAAAATAGTGGAGGTAACCTTTCGTCCAAAATCCATTTCCATTGTTGTTTGGGTACTTTTTTCATTTTGCACCACGCCTTTAAATGGACTCAATAAAATACCCAAAGCAGGCACCATAAAAACGTTTCGGTTTAAAACGCTAATGAGTAAAATTAAAGCGAGTAATGGGAATAAAAAACCAAAGGAAATCCGTTTCATATCAAATTAAGGGAATAGGTTGACGTTTTTATTTTTCTTAGTTAAGCGTTGATTTTCCGATTGGCTGCGTTCGAGCTGATTAGGATGAAGTTGACGAATGGTGATTGGGCAATTGGCAATGTTTGTGCACACCGCCACATGATACTCGGGAACGAACGATAAACTATGTAAAAACCATTTTTCGGTTTGGTTCAATACATCGGGTAAACAATTTTCATGATGAAGTCCGTCCACAATTCCTTTACCTATTGCTTTCAGGTACGCCTCTTTTCTGGTCCATAATTTAAAAAAAGCTGAATTAGAGTTGGTTGAATGCAAAATGTATTCGGCTTCTTCTGGATGGAAATAAGTACGAATGGTTTGCACATCGAAGGGAACCACCCTCTCAATATCTACACCAACTTCATGAGTTGAAAACGCAACGAGTACATACGTTCCGGCGTGCGAAATGTTAAACGCTTGCTGGGGGTTACAATATGGTTTACCAGCTGGCGAAATTTTCCAATCGTTCCAGTTAAATGCGAGGTGTTGATTTTTATAATAGCTTTCAACGATCAATCTTCCAAAAAGTTTAAGTCGCCTATCTTCATGAAATCTGAAACGTGTAATTTCATTAACAAGATTTTGCGGCAGAAACGCTAACAGTGTTTCTACATCTTTTGGGGTAATCGTTTTTGTATCGAGGTACCAAAGGTCTATCATGTCAATTTTTAATAATTTCGATTAACGCTTTTGGCGAGTCAAATATAAAAAAATGATTTCCCGGAAGGTGATACGACTTAAATTCTCCCGAGGTAAAATTTTTCCAATTCTCAATTTGTTCCGAAGTTTCTTCTTGGTCGCCCATAATAGCATTTATAGGAAGTTTCAATTTAAAATCGTTCGTTAGTTCTTCAGCTTCTTCAATAATTTTAAAATCGGATCGTAATATTGGCGCAAAAAAATTAAAAAGGTCAGTGTTATTAAGTACTTCCTCGGGTACGCCACCAAGCTCTCTTAACTCGTTTTTAAGTTCTTCATCCGTCATGGTCGAGCGTAGTTTATCCTCTCCCGTTCCAGGCCCTGCATTGCCCGCAACAATTAGCTTTTGAGGTGGATCGCCTAATTCTTCTAGCTTTTTAGTTACTCTCAATCCTAAAGTGGCACCCATACTATGGCCAAATACCAGGTAAGGTCCCGTGTTTCTTAACAAGGTAATTTGATTTACTAAATCCATTACCGCTTCGGTTTCTGTGTTTACAAATTTTTCACTCATTCGCTTTCCACGACCAGGCAACTCAATGGGTAGAAACTCAAAATTAGATGGCAAGTGAGGTTTTAAAAATTGAAACGAATAGACGTTTCCACCTGAAAAGTGCAATAAAAAAAGTTGGATTTTAGTTACTGTGTGCATTATACCAATTCTGTTTTAGATAGGTTAATTAAAGACTCGCGTGTTAATTGTCCCGATTCCATTTTGTATAATTTATCGGCGGCATGGTAATACGCATCGTCGTGTGTAATAGCAATTAGAGAGTAACCCCGTGCTTTTAGTTCAGGAATTATTTGTGTATAAAATTTCTTACGAAATACAGGGTCTTGGTCGGCGGCCCATTCATCGAGCACTAATACCGGACTTTTTCGCATGAGGGCAACAATAAGCCCTAAGCGTTTGCGTTGCCCAGTAGATAAACTCGCCGACGAAAACGAATGATTGACCCACTTCACTTTATCATTCAATTCAAATAATTCTAAGTAATTAGTTATTTCCGTTTCCGAAATGGCATCAAATCCATACAATTCGTTAAAGAGGTGGAAATCGTTAAACACAACAGAAAATAAAGTTCGGTAATCGTTATAATTAGAAGGCGATAACGCAGTTTCATTAAATGTTATTGTTCCCGAGTCGGGTTTTAAAATGCCTAGTATCGCATTCATCAGGGTTGTTTTTCCGCTGCCATTGCCTCCATAAATAAAAACAGCTTCGCCTTTTTCTAATGAAAAGTTTAGTGGACCTACGCAAAAATTTTCTTTGCTTTCTTCCTGTTTATAGACAAATTTCAAATCCGAAACAATCAGTTTTTCAAACACATTCATCGGTATCTTTTTGTTTTCGAGTTGATTCTCGAATCGTTCATCACTTAGTTCGTTTTTCAACTTGTATATTCTATCGGCCGCAATTTTTGCTTGCACCATACTTGGAATAATAAATACAATGGTGTTGATGCTTCCGAGTAAATAAAGAAGGATAAAAACAAAATTGACAATGGTTACAGCTGTTTCATTAACAAAGAGTGAATTAAAAATTAAAGCAAAGGCAATCAATAAGTAGAATGCTATTTCGCTTGTAATTTGTAAGTTTAAAAACCCTTTAAATGCTTTGATGTTATTAATAAACGATTCGTTGGATATATTTTTTATTTTTCTATTAAAAATATCTTGCCCAATTTTAGGGTTCATGTGAATTTCTTTGAAGCCCGATAAAATGTCTAAAAAATGACTCATAAAACTATTTTCTAATTCCCTCGATGTTTCTAATTTTTTTCGATTGAAGAAAACACCAATCCAGTAAAGAACCACGGCAAAGACCGATACGCCTAGCGTAATAAGTAGCAAGGTGCGCGATAACATGCCAATATAAATGAAGCAGCCCGTAGTGATAATAAGAGCCGATAAAAAATTAATAATTGAAAGTGAGAAATCGGTTAAAACATTTACATCGTGTACTAGCGAAGCATAAATTTTATCTTTTCGTTTACTAAACTGATAAAAGCTGGCTTTTAAAATGGTATTTAAAACCTCAGCGCGTAGTTTCCAAAATGTGCGTTGCGAAAATTTAACAACGATGTGCGCCAGTGCAACTTTGCTCCACACAAATCCTAACATAAGGGCGCAAAATAATAGAATATAATTTGTGTTAATGGCGTTCTTTTTGTTCACAATAACTTCAATCATGAAATTAATGCAAGCTAAAAATCCGAAACTAGTTAATCCAGATACCAATCCTAAAACAAAAATGGCGACCGCTTTTTTTCGATCAATTAACTTTATAAAATCAAACATTTGAATTGTATTTTAAATAAGTCTTCATGCGATTTTTTTCATCTAACATCAATTATTCGATTTGTTCTTAATATTCGGTTTAATCACATTTTTTAAAATACTTTTGTTGCTAACTCGCTACTCACTTCTTTAATACACGTTTTTAATACCTCTACAATTTCATCTAACTCCGTTTCCGAAACAATGAGTGGCGGCGTAATTAAAATATGATTGCCAAGCGTTCCGTCCACCGAACCCGAACCAGGATACAATACTACGCCTTTTTCTACCGATTTTTCGCCAATTTTTTTAGAAACGGCAAGTGCGGCCGGAAATGGCTTTTTGGTAACCTTATCTTGCACAATTTCAATGCCACATTGCAAGCCAACACCTCTTACATCGCCCACCATATCTAAATCGAGAAGTTGTTGCAATTTATTCAATAGCAAGGCTCCCATTTTTTGTGAGTGATTAATTAAATCTTCATTTTTCAAAATGTCTAAAACTTTTGTGCCCACTGCTGCACCAACCGGATTGCAGGCAAAGGTATGTCCGCCTAAAAAGGCCGAATTAGAATCAATAAAAGGCTGCATCACTTTCCCAGAAGCAAATACCGCCGATAGTGGAAAATATCCTCCGCTAATGCCTTTCCCTGCAGCAATTATATCGGGGATGATTCCGAAATTCTCAATCCCAAAGTTTTTACCTGTTCTGCCAAACCCGCTTAGAATTTCATCTGAAATGTATAAGACGCCATATTTTTCGCAAATGGCTTTCATTCCCTTAAAGTAGCCTTCGGGTGGTGGAACAGCGCCTAGTGCCGCAGCAACAACTGGCTCTGCAATGAGTGCAGCTACAGTTTCGGTGCCTGTTTCAATTAAGCATTGCTCAAATTCGGTTAGTAAACTTTTAGTGTATTCATCTATGGATAACGCATTCGGTTTCCGATAAGTGTATGCTGGCGAAAGGTGTGGAAAGTTATTGTGCCATTTGGCATAAAGTTCGCGTCTTACTTTCATACCACCAATATCTAACATAAAAACCGAGTTACCATGATAGGTATTCCAACGAGATATAATTTTATAACGATTAGGTTCGCCTCTAAGTTGGTGGTATTGCAAGGCTAACTTTACGGCATTCTCAACGGCCTCTGTGCCACTCATTACCGTCCAAGCTTTCTGAAATCCTTGAGGTGCAAAATTTACGAGTTTTTGTAAGTAATTTTCAACCATTTCTGAACTGAAAGCATGCGTTGGAAGCACACTTACTTTACACACTTGTTCATACATCGCCTCAGCTATTTCTGTTCGACCATGCCCAATGTTTGAAACCGAAGAAGAACCTGATGAAGCGTCTAAGTATCTTTTTCCATTTTTCTCAAAAAGATAAACGCCTTTCCCAAACTCAATTTTAGGGTAGGTTTTGTTCATGTCGGGGCATATTGCCATGGAGTGTATGAGTGGATTAATCATATTTTATTTCTTTTTAATTAATAGGTCTGTTGTTTACATTCATTCGTGTTGTTGGGGTACTATGTTTTGCGGGTTAGGCATCATTTTAATTAGTACTGTTTGCTTAGGTAAGGATAAATACTTAACAAAGCCTTATCCATTTACCGCTTCCAAAATTTCTTCGTATTCAATTGTTTTTTCTCCATACAATCGTTCGGCATTAATACCAATTGCTCGGCATGCTTCTACCAAACGATTCGATTCAACGATTGGCTTCGATTCATCGGTGTATTTGATCGAACTTATAAATTCGAGCCAAGGTTCCATTCCCATGGCGTAAACAAAAACATCTTTTGCTTTAAAAAGGTCAACTATTTTCATGCCTTCCGAACAATCACTTCCGGCAAGTCTTCGAGATTGGTCTTTATCGCGATCCATCTTTTTAGGCAAGAGCGGTCCGTATAGCCATGTTAAAGGTGCACCGTCGCACTCCATACCAAGAAAAAGCACATCAATGGTGCCCATTATGGCCTGTACTTTTTCATATAATTCGGGAGCTATGTTTTTAGAGTCGGCGGCAAATATAATTTTATATTGATTGTGTAAATTTACATGAACACACATTTTAGATCTCACATCAAGGTCAGAATGTTCACCAATAAAAGGAAGTGCGGTAATCGTGCAATTATTCAACTCAACCGTTTCTAAGTCATCTAATTCAATCACGTTTTTAAATCCAAGGTGATGAAACATAAGACGTAAACTTGGGTCTTGTAAATTTCCTTTACCCGATGAAGGAACTACTACGTTTTTAATTTTATGCCTAAGTTGTAATAAGGTTTCGAGTAAAACGTGGTCTTGGTGATTATGCGTAATCAACACATAATCTATTGTGTCAGGAAGGTCGGCGGAGGTGAAACGCGAAACCTCATTTTCATACCCATCATAACTAATAACGGGATCCACCAATATCGAAATTTTATTAGTTTCAACAAGTACACAAGCATGTCCAAAATACCTTGTTCGTATGCCCGGACCTGTATAAGGTTCATAATCTTTAGGTGCGTTTAAAGAAAATAATTCTTCAAATAATTGGTTTTGTTCGGGTTTTATTTGTAAAGTATTTTTAATCTCATCATAACTAGCTGGCGTGCGTTTCATTTTAAATAAATCGTCAATTACCTTATGTTTAAAAGGAAGATCCACATGAATAATACCGTCATCATCTAATCGTGGCGTGCTCAATACAAAACTACGTTGCTTATCTGACTCTACCAATTGAAGCGCAATAGATTGTGCCGTTTCGTCGTAGAACTTACTTTTATACAACAAAGCCTCAAAAAATCTGAAGTTAACTTGATCATTAAGATCGTAATAAAGTTCTACATAACCCTTTAACTCTTCGGGTATTTGCGCATACAATGTATGAAGCGAAAAGCCTTTGGCTTGGCTTTGAATCAGGTCGTTTAACGCATTAATCGCATCTGCCAATTTTAGTAAATTATCTCTTTTTGCTATTATTTTATCTGTTAAGGCTTTTATCTCATCTACTCGACCACCTTGGTAATTAATAAACGGCCCGCCCATCATTTCGGGTTTAAGAACAGCCGCCGCATGAATTTTTGGATTCTTAATATACGACTGCATAATTTTTAAATGCCGTTCTTTCAAGTTCATGGCTGCGGTTGCTGGAGAAACGAGATGAGACCAAGCGTACCAACGGTCAAATAAGGCTTCGAGTGCCACATTGGGTTTAAGGTAATATTTTTTACTTTGATTTTCCATTTTAGTAGTGTGTTGATCGTCTATTTTTAAATTATACAAGCAGGGCAATTGTTTTTTTTCCCACTTTTCAAATTTTCAAAAATTTACTAAATATTAAAATTTTATTTTACTAAATCAAATTAAATCTGTTATCACTTACAGAACCACTTGTAACTATGCTGTTTATCTGTTAGTTAAATTATTTACGCCGCTTCTAATCGCACATTCCACTGTTCAACAGTGTACACTTACTGTTCGTTTTTGAACACTTCGATTGAATGGATTAAAAAATAAACAATTGAAAATCAATTAGTTATAATCAAAACAGAGTTTGGCATCCATTTGGCATATACTTCATCAAGTAAATAAAATTAAAAACTTAAAAAAAATAGACACCATGAAAACTTTAAAATCAATCTTCGCCGTAGTAGCTTTAAGTCTTTTATCTGTTAACGCTTTAGCAGGAAATGGCGGTTCAACATCTATTCGTTCATTTGTTTCTAACATTCAAAAAAGTAATGTTTTAAAAAGTAGTGCAAAAAGTGGCGAAGTAAAAAAAGTAACGTTTACATTTACCGTTAACGAAAAAGGAAATGTAAATGCTGTATCGGCCAACTTAAACGCGGGCGAAGAGCGTCAAACGTTAGAAACACAATTTTCAAAATTAAATTTTGCGAATTTAGTACAAGGGACTACCTACACCATGGATATTAACTTTATTAATTACTAAACTCACCTCATCAAATTTGAACCTCTAATAAATTAAAAAATGGAACTAAAATCGGTTTGCTTTCCAATTCACGTATCTTGTTTAGGAAAGGGTTGTTGACACGATTGATTCTAATTCCTTGTCTCTCCCAAATTTAGCAACAATCGTTCATTCATTTCTTCTATGCAAAATTGGCTTGCCAATAAAAACGAACCGCCTCCGCATTCAAAATGCCATTAATCCACTAAATCGTTCATATACTTTTCTAACAGCGTACTTAATTTTTCAGGGGTTAAATCCGTAACAATTTCGCCGCCTTGTGTTAAGCTGATACGTCCCGTTTGTTCACTAACAGTAATGGCCAATGCATCCACCAATTCGGTTAAGCCAACCGCTGCTCGGTGTCGCATCCCATAATGAGTCGGGAAATTTTCTCGCTCTGTTACGGGCAATACGCAACGCGCCGCAATAATACGATTGTCTTTAATAATAATAGCACCATCGTGTAAAGGCGAGTTTTTATAAAAGATGTTTTCGAGCATACGCGCTGTTAACGCCGCATCTATAGCCTCACCCGAGTTAACGTAAAATTTTAAATCCGATTTACGCGCCACAATTATTAAAGCTCCTGTTTGCGTTTGGCTCATAGCAAAACACGCCTCTACAATTTGCGCCACATCTAACAACACCGTTTCGCTTCCCGAACTAAAGCGTAATAATGCCTTCCAATTCTTATTTTTTAAAAACTCTTTCGAGCCAATGTATAACAAAAATTTGCGTATCTCTTGTTGAAAAACAACCATTATAGCAATAACGCCTACGTTAATAAACTTTCCTAAAATGCTGCTTAATAATTTTAACTCAAATGCTTTAATGACCATCCACACCAAATAAATAAGCCCCAAGCCAATAAAAATATTAATAGCCGTTGTCCCTTTCACCAAATTATAAATCAAATACAAAATAACAGCCACTAATAAAATGTCAATCACATCTACTAGCCCAAACGAAAGAAACAAAGCTAAACCCAACATAACGTTTACAAAAGAAAATAATACTAGTTACACGCGCTAAAAGTAATCAAATAACTAATGAAAAATAAAATGGACAATGGTATTGTACTTTTTCCGAAAAAATAATTATATTTGATTATCTCTCCGATAAAAATTAACTAAAAATTATTATTGTATGAAACCAATTTTTACTTTTTGTATGTCGGCGATGCTTTGTATTTCTTTACGTGCACAGTTTCCAAGTCCTCAATCGAATTATTTTGAAGGGTTACCCACCTTTAGTGTTAACATTGCATCCACGCCTAATAATATTTGGCAAATAGGGGTGCCTCAAAAAACAATTTTTAATAGTGCGGCTACTCTCCCTAAAGTGATTGTAACCGATACCTTACAGTATTATCCGATTAACAATACCTCTTCTTTTTCGTTTAGCCTTCCTGTATCTCAGTTTGGTTCTGTTTATTATAAACTCCAATGGAAGCAAAAATTAGATATGGATAGTCATCACGATGGAGGCATCGTTGAATACTCTATCAATAATGGTACAACGTGGATTAATGCGCTTTTAAACACTTCGCCAACCTATCAATTTTATGGTTTTCAACCTGCCAATAAAGATACCATTAGTGGAGGTGTGCCCTGTTTTAGTGGTACCGATGCGGTTTGGCGCGATATTTGGTTATGTATATTTGGTAGTTTTAATCCACAACCAACTCATATTTTAATGCGTTTTACGTTTAAGTCCGACAGCATTCAAACCAATAAAGAAGGCTGGATGATTGATAATTTCAGTGGCTTTCAAACCCTTGTACACCCTATTAAAGAAAACAGTCAAGTGGAAGAGTTAATGGTTTACCCGAATGTTACCAATGGTATTGTTAACGTCGAAATTAAAAAAACAAGTCCCGAAGATTATATCAATAATATTGAGTTATTAGATTTAAACGGGCGTGTTGTTGACGCTTACGGCCGCAATTTCACCAAAGTGGTGCTAGATATTTCAAAACACAAAGAGGGCGTTTACTACATGCGCGTTTCTTACCGCAACAAGGTGCGCAAAGTAAAAGTAGTGTATGAAAAAGAGTAAGCACCATTACTTACGTTTTTTAATAGCAGGCTTAATAGCGTGTTCGTTTATTGGTTTACCTAAAGATAAACCTTACGTTTTTGAGCCTGTTTTCAACTTTACAGTTATGCCTGTTTCGGCCAATAACCCAGTAACCGAAAATGGAGTGAAATTAGGGCGGTATTTATTTTATGACCCTATTCTTAGCTACGACAGTAGTTTTTCGTGCGCCACTTGCCATCAACAAAAAAATGCGTTTAGCGATTCGCCTCAACCATTTAGTAAAGGCATTAACGGCGTGCTGCAATTAAGAAACACTTTGCCTTTATTTAACTTAGCATGGTACAAAGCCTTTTTTTGGGATGGGCGAGCCGCCAGCATAGAAGCACAAGTATTTCACCCAATACTCAACCCAAACGAGTTAAACTTAACATCTAACGAATTGGTGAAACGCTTACAACGTAGTAATTTTTACCCAACACTTTTTGAAAATGCTTTCGGAACACAACAAATAGATAGTAGCCACATTGCCAAAGCTATTGCACAGTTTGAACGTACTTTAATTTCGCATCAATCGCGCTACGACAGAACCTTACGCAAAACCGCTAAACTCAACATGGATGAAATTGAGGGCATGGAATTGGTAAACGATATGACCAAAGGAAACTGTTTGCACTGCCACAGCACCGACGAAAACGGCCTTGGCACATCGGGGCAATTTAGTAATAATGGATTGGATGCCGCTGCAAGCATCAATTTATTTAAAGACAAAGGTTTAGGGGGCTTTACCAAGCAAGCCATTGATATGGGAAAATTTAAAATACCATCTTTTCGTAATTTACTATTTACGGCGCCTTACATGCACGATGGGCGTTTTAAAACACTAGAAGAGGTACTCGACTTTTACAGTTCAGGTCTTCAAATGAGTCCAACGATTGATAGTAAAATGGAGTTTGTTCACCGAGGGGGCTCTCCGCTCACAAAAGCCGAAAAACGAAAAATAATTGCCTTTTTAAAAACCATGTCCGACTCTAGTTTCGTGGTTAACCCCATGTTTTCTAACCCTTTTCGAAATCAAAAACTAAACACGAAATAACTTTCGATTTACTTTTTTAATTAATAGATTGCTCGTACTTTTGCACCCGCAGCGCAAGACTGGATTAAATATATTTGCTTTTAGAAATAAACAAATTAAATAACGCTGTTGTTTATTACTAAAATAAACGTCTTTCGCTTAATCGCTTTCCTATGAAGAATAAAAAATGGTTACTATTACTAATTATTGCCTTTCCATCGGCATTTTGGATTATACTCGAACTTAGCACCATCAATTCTAAAAAATTACCATTTTATGGCCCAAAATTTTTTAATGGAAAAGATAGTATTTATTATACCGTTAACCCAACCTTTGCCACACTTAACGATACAGGCTTGGTGCCAATTAGTTTTAGTGCCGAAACACAACCCATTTTTGGATTAATGTTTGTAAGCCAAAAATTTAGGAAAGAAGGATACCGACTCGAAGGCTTAACCGAATACCTCAAGTACAAAAAAGAAAAAATAGATAGACTACAATTTAATTTTATTGCCGAATATGGCGTTGACATTCCTGTTACCGACGATTTAGCGTTTTTAAAAGCCCACAACAATACCAAAGTCTATCAACTCGAAACCGCACGCTTCGATAGTTTAAATACCTTATTCTTTAAAGATAAACCTTATTACATTGATTATAGTTTTTTAATGCTAATTGATAAAGAACGCCACATTCGTGGTTACTACGACTTGCGTTATGTGGCCGAGGTAAAACGCTTCATTGAAGAATGTAAACACTTGGTATTAAAAGAAGGAAAAAAACAAACTACTCAACAAAATGAAATTAAAACGACTGCTCCTTAAATTAATAGGGCTAGTGCTATTAAACCAAGCCTGCCAACCCGAAAAAAAAGTAAGTAATTTAGTGCTACCTATACTTGGGGAAAAGCACCTCGGCTCAACTGATACCATTTACCATCAAGTAGGGGCGTTTAGCCTCACCAATCAGTTTAATGAAACTATTACCGACAAAACGGTGCAAAATAAAATTTACGTGGCCGATTTCTTTTTTGCAACGTGTCAAAGTATTTGCCCGCAAATGAGCAAACACCTCCAACTTGTGCAAACGGCTTATGCTAACGACGACTCAGTTCTTATTTTATCTCACACCGTAAACCCCATGCACGATACGGTGCAAGTATTGGCTAACTATGGCAGTCGCTATGGTGCCATCAAAAATAAATGGCATTTCTTAACGGGAAATAAAAAAACAATTTACGATTTAGCTAAAAACGATTATTTGGTAAATGCCTTAGAGGATGATGGCACTCCCGAAGGTTTTTTACATAGCGAATTGCTATTACTAATAGACAGCCAACAACGCCTACGTGGCATGTACGATGGAACCGATGAAGTTGCCGTTAAAAAACTAATTAGCGACATTCAACTTTTAAAAACAGAACGTAAGTAGCTTTGTAGTGAAGAAATTTGTAACTTTATTACCATGAAGCAAAACATCATTAAACTTTTAGTATGGGCATGTATGTTAGGCAACGTCTATGCACAACGAATTAGTGATACAACCATTGTCGCTCCTTATGTAAGCATTCATTTTGCGGGTCAGTTACCCTATATGGATATGGCAACTCGCTTTGGTAGTAATTTTGCCGCAGGAGGTACACTAGGGTTTAAAGCCCCCAAAAACTGGATTTTTGAAGGAGATTTTAGTTATATGTTTAGCCGAAATGTCAAAGAAGATGTGCTAACTCAACTTAAAAACGATAAAGGAAATGTTACCAATAACGAAGGCTTTCCGGCCGATTTACGTGTGTTTCAGAGGGGTTGGATGAGTACCTTAAACGTTGGAAAGTTACTGCCCATAAAAAAAATAAATCCTAACTCGGGTTTTTTATTGACACTTGGTGCGGGTATGATGCTGCACCGAATTAAACTATACGATGCCGAACAAAAAATTGCAGCCATTAAAGGCGATTTAAGAAAAGGCTACGATCGTTTAAGCATGGGACCTACATTAAAAGAATCGTTAACCTTTTTTTATTTAAGTAATAACCGTTTAGTGAACCTAAACATTGGCATCGAATGCTATCAAGGGTTTACGAAGGGCGTACGAGGCATTAACTACGACGGCGCACCAGTAGATACCAAACAACGCTTAGATGTTGTGCTCGGTTTACGAGTGGCCTGGGTTCTGCCATTGTATAAACGTTTACAAGACAGAGAAACGTATTATTATTAATTGGGATAGTGTTGGCTTCGTTCAACGATTGACCAATTCTGAATCTATTTTTAAATCAAGCATACATTTAAAATGTCCTTTTGGGCAAGCCGCGTAGCCTAACTTAGAACATGGGCGGCATTTTAAATCGCTTACTTCTAACAGCACGCTATCTGCATCAGTCAAGTAAGGACCCATACCAAATTCAGGAATCGTATTGCCCCAAAGGGAAATTATTTTTTTCTTGTAAGCAGCGGCAATGTGCATTAAGCCTGTATCAGAAGTAATCACTAACGCCGATTGTTTAATAACCGATGCGCTTTGATTGAGGCTTAACACGCCACAAGTATTAATAACCCCCGGGAAGCGTTCCTTTACCGCAGCGGCAATAGACATATCGCCTTTGCCACCCAGCAACACAATTGACCGTTGGCTTAACTCAACAATTTCCAATAGTTTTTGAAGTGGAATTTGTTTGGTATAATAAGAACCTCCCACCACTAAAACCGAGTAAGGCGTATCTATACCAAAACGCTCTTGTAAATTTACATGCTCGTGCGGCGCAATAAAATAATCTAAACCTTTGTTATCATTGCTTACCCCCAAAGGCTTTAACGTTTCTAAGTACCGATCCACAATGTGCACAGGCGGCAAACTCTGCTTCCGTTTCAGAAATACACTCACCCATTTTTCGATGTTTAATTTATTGAATGCGTAACTGGGTTTAGCTAACGCCCGTTTTAAACGCCAACTTCTAAGATTATGGTGTAAATCTATCACCACATCAAAATTTTCTTTTTTTAAAATAGGAACAACCGTTTTAACACTCGCTTCAAAGGTGTGCAATTTAAAAATATATGGATTGTGCGCCAACACGTCGTAAAACGATGCTTTAGTAACCACATGAATTTCAACTGTTGGATGCGTTTGCTTTAAACACCGAATAACAGGTGTTGTTAAAACAATATCACCAATTGAACTAAACCGTATAATTAAAATCTTTTTCAACGGGCATAAAATTAAGAAAACCTTTTTTCATTCTTTGATTTATTGAAAACAGCAATAAATAATCACAAGTACAGATATACTTTATACCAACATCATTTCTAAAAGATACGTTGACCCAGTTTCTTTTTCTCTTATACTTCCTCAAAAATTATAACCGTAGGCCTTGCTACTCCTATAATTTTTTCGTCGCCTAAAAGAAAAATAATTCTGGTTCAACTTGTATCTTTTAGAACCGATAGTGGTATTATACTATTTATACAGGTTACTAAACCTTAGGTTGAGCCATTAAAATTGAAGCATAAATAGTAAAATAAAAAACTCTATAAAATCAATCAATCCTTCTAAAGTGATTCTTTGTTGGCATTACCTCGCAAGCCCGATTTTATATAGAACACAGCCACAAAAACAAAACCCATTGCAAACGGAAAAGCTGCATACAATTTGTAATTAGCATGGTTAAAAAATTCGGATAACATCCAAAAACTATTGGCACAAATCCAAAATAGAATAGCCCAATTAATATACATTTCAGTTAAGCCTTTGGTTTTATAAATAATCCAAATACATAAACTTACGGTTGGCACTACCATCAAAGCGCCCAGCCATTTAAGTTCTAACATCCAACAGGTATCTTTTAATAGCCAAAACACAATGTGTAAGTTTTCGTACTTGCGTATTTTTTCAAATATATCCATGTCTATAAAAATAAGGCTTAGTAAAAATCGGTTATCCATAAAATACCTATTTGTTGATGATCCACAACAATGCAGCCGCCTCTTTCTACAAACTCACCATCAGGACATTTACTTCTGTAAAACGTATCACTAGCTTCGGGTAAAGTATAGTACTTACAATCCTTGGCAAACAAACTAATAAAACGATGCGCTAATTTTTCGCTTAACGGTTTTGTAAACTCAATGGCCACGCACGTATAATTCACTTTTGTACTTAACCCATATTGTATGCTTTGTATGGCCGCCCCTCTATCTTGCAAAATAAATGCATCTCTAAACGCATTGTATTGAATATTTTTTTGAACTAGAAATTTTTTGATTTCAACTTCAGCTTTACAAGGATTACTAACGACCGCGGCTTCTACCTCCAAAATAATTTCGCCACTTGTCCAATTATGTTTATGAAACGTTGCGCACAACCAATTTAAAACTTCTAAACCTTGAAACGAATCGCCGTTCATGTTTTGTTTATTTCTGTTCGTAACGTTCAATAATGCTACGCACCAAACGGTGACGAATAACATCCGTATTATCTAATTCAATAATTTCTATTCCCTCTACATTTTTTAAAAGACGCATGGCTTGCAATAAACCACTTGGTTGCTTACTCGGTAAATCTATCTGACTGGCATCGCCCGTAATAATAAATTTTGCACTAGCTCCCATACGAGTCAAAAACATTTTCATTTGACTTTCGGTGGTGTTTTGCGCCTCATCTAAAATCACAAAGGCATTGTCGAGTGTGCGGCCTCGCATAAATGCCAAAGGTGCAATTTGAATAATACGGTTTTCGATGTATTGATTTAATTTATCTAAAGGCACCATGTCATTTAACGCATCGTAAAGCGGCTGCATATACGGATCTAACTTCTCTTTTAAATCGCCTGGTAAAAATCCTAAATTCTCGCCTGCTTCTACGGCTGGGCGTGTTAAGATAATGCGTTTAACTTCTTTGTTTTTTAAAGCACGCACCGCCAAGGCCACCGCAGTATAAGTTTTACCAGTTCCTGCTGGACCAATAGCAAACAACATATCGTTTTTAACAAGACCTTGCACCATACGCCGTTGGTTATCCGTTTTGGCCTTAATCACTAAACCACTATTGCCAAATAGAATAATATCATTATTCACAACCGCATCCTTCGTCTCAATCATATTATCGCCATTTTGCCCCATTAAACGTTCAATAACGGTATCTGTTAATACACCATTTTTGTGGTAATAGTCCACTAAAAGTTCTAGCTTTTTTTCAAACTTCACAATCTCGCTGGCCTCGCCTAGCACTTTTATGGTATAACCTCGGGTAATTAATTTTAATTTCGGAAAATGTTTCTTAATCACATTTAGCTTCACATCATTCACGCCGTAAATCTCCATCGGATCTACACTATCAAGCGCAATTATTTTTTCAGTCACGTCTTTGAGGTTTCCTTGTTTATAAATTTGTTAATCCTAATTGTAAGTTTAAGCAATTTCGGCTCTTAATAATTACTTACTTTTGAACATTATTTAAGTATGAGCATTATTACCTTAACTACCGATTTGGGCTACCGCGACCCGTATTTGGCTATCGTTAAGGCCTGTTTATACGCGCGCATTGCCAATCCTCGGCTTATTGATTTAAGTTGCGACATTAAAGATAACGCCATTACCGACGCCGCCTATATCCTTAAAACAACTGTTCCATTTTTTCCCGAAAATACCATTCATTTAGTTGGTGTTAAATTTATAGTTAGCAAAGGCATCATTCATAAAAAAAATGAAGTAGATAACACCCGCTATTTACTGGCTTCCTTTCACGATCAATACATTTTAACACCCGACAATGGCTTGTTAACTTTACTTGATCCCAACTTTGCAAACCCCGTTTACCAATTGTATTATAACGATGCGGGGCAACACCGATTCTTTTTAAAAGATATTTTTGTAGATGTAGCCGCACACTTGGCAACCAACAAACCCATTAGCGATATAGCCATTGCTACTACCGATTATTACAAAGCCTTTCAACTCGAAAGTTTTGCAAGCCCTAATAACTTAAAAGGAAAAAATTGTTATGTAGATGACTTTGGAAACATTGTTACCAACATTACCCAACACCAATTTATAGAGGCGCAAAAAGGGCGCACGTTTTCGATTGTTTTACCTGGCGTTCGTATTTCAAAAATTAGTAATACTTACGACGATGTAAAATTTGGCGATGCGCTGGCCTTGTTTAATTCGTTCGGGTTTTTAGAAATAGCTTTAAATGGAGGTAGTGCCTTTAAACTTATGCACCCGCGCGAAGTAGGGCGTAATTTTGATTTTAATTTAACCATTGATTTTTATGATTAAACGTTTGGTAAAAATGCAATTCCAACCCGAAAAGATTGAAGACTTTAAAGCTATTTTTGCTAAAAACTGGATTCACATCAAAGGATTTGAAGGATGCGAGCATGTAGAATTGTTGCAAGATGCCAAAGACCCTAGCCTTTTTTTTACTTACAGTATATGGCAACACGAAAGCAATTTAGAAAACTACCGTCAATCCGAATTATTTGCCTGCGTATGGGCCGCCACTAAAGTATTATTTAGTGCTAAACCCGAAGCGTGGACCATTCAATTAATTACCTTTACACCTTAATTCATATATCCAACAAACCTGCCAACCCTATTCCCTCTCCCAAATACAAAACCCTTACAAATAGAACATTAGCATCAACGTTTAATACATCCTCCTCTTTGCGAACTTTGCGCCTTTGCGTGCCACTCAAAAACCAACTCTCAATACATCTCCCTCTTTGCGAACTTTGCACCTTTGCGTGCCACTCAAAAACCAACACTCAATACATTTCCCTCTTTGCGAACTTTGCGCCTTTGCGTGCCACTCAAAAACCAATACTCAATACATCTCCCTCTTTGCGAACTTTGCGCCTTTGCGTGCCAACCATTATTTAAAAAGCCTCTACCATTATAATTTATTCCAAATACGTTCTTCAAATCAAGCTATAAAACTGCACCCTTATTTAGATGCAACACCCGAAGCATAAAATCCGTATTTTTAACCATGCTTTTTTCGGTTATTATTCCTTCATTTAATCAACACGCATTTATTGAAGCTACTTTACAAAATTTAAAGTCTTTAAAAGAACAAGGTGAAGCAAAGGGTTTATATTTTCAATACATTTTAGTAGATAACAAATCCGATAACCCAACTCGGCAAATTATTAGCAATTACAGCAGCATTTTAGATACAACTTTAATTGAACCCGACAAAGGACAATACGATGCCATCAACAAAGGGTTGCGTTTAGTAAAAGGCGAGTATTGGACATGGTTAAACACCGACGATTTAATAGACCTTAATGGCTTTTTTGAACTAGCCACCATTTTAAAAACCCGCAACGATATTGATTACATTTACGGTGCTATGGACTATATAGACGAACACGGGCATTTTTTAAAACACTTTCCCTCTTACCTCATTAACTATAACACCCTCATTTCTAAAAACCCTAGTGTATCGCAACCTGGCTCGTTCTTTAAAACCAGTTTTACCAACAAAATGGGCGTATTAGAAGCCTTACGCTGTTGTTTCGATTACGAATACATTTTGCGATGCCTTAAAAATAAGGCCACACTCTACCAATGCCCGTTTGTGGTGGCACAATTCAGATATTACAACCTTTCTAAAACAGGAAGCATCACGCCTATTTTTATTAAAGAACAACTCCAAATTAGTAAAAGCTATGGGCGGAAATGGTTTCATTTCTTAACTGGCTTTTCGTACCTTCGTTTGCTTAAACATAAATTATTCCCAAGGCGGTGAAAATTTTACTTTTATCAGATACCTACAGTGAGCACACCGAAAAATGGGCGCTTGGATTAGCCGAACAAGGGTTTGAAATTGGTTTATTCTCGTTCAACAAAGCCTCTTACCCTTGGTACGAACACAAAAACATAACTGTATTTTTTGAGCCTGATAAAAAAATAAATGCCGAACGTAATTTAACCAAATTAGCCTATATCAAATACGTGGCGGTGCTTAAACGCATCATTAAAAATTTTAAACCCAATGTGTTGCACGCCCACTATGCCACCAGTTATGGCTTAGTGGGGGCTTTAACAGGCTTTAAACCCTTTATCATTTCGGCTTGGGGAACCGATGTGATGAAGTTTCCACAAAAAAACTTTGTAGCTAAATCTATCCTTAAATATAATTTTAAACAAGCCGATGTGCTTTGTGCCACCTCCGAAACCATTAAAACCTATATTGAACACATTAGTAAAAAAGAAATTCATGTAGTACCGTTTGGGGTAGATACCAATCATTTTAAAAAGCAAAGCATTAGTTCGCCCATTTTTGAACCCCAACATTTTGTTATTGGCAGCATAAAACCACTAGAATCTTTATACCACGTTGATCTTCTCGTTCACAGCTTTGCCGAGGTGCATGCCCAGTTCCCTCACGCCCGCTTATTAATTATTGGCGAAGGAAGCGAATACGAAAATCTTGAGAAGCTAGTGTCAATACTACATTTAAACGAAGTGGTGCATTTTACGGGCCGCATCCCATTCGATAAAGTAAGCCATTACTTTAACCAACTTCAGGTACTAGTCAACATCAGTCAATACGAAAGTTTTGGCGTTTCGGTTATTGAAGCCATGGCTTGCGAAGTACCAGTTATTGTAAGCGATACAGGCGGATTACAAGAAATTGTCCACCACACCGAATTAGGTTTAAAAGTACCCGTTGGCAACAAAGAAGCAACCACCGAAGCCATTTGTCAACTCATTCAATCGCCCGAACGTTGCCAAACACTTGGTAAAAACGGCAGAGCGCATGTGTTAGCCCAATACGATTGGAAAATAAACCTTCAGCAAATGATTCATATTTATAAAACCCTTTGCCCTTAAGTGTATTTAAAATCGGTTGATACACGCACAGAAGCCTACACCGCTCTAGCTTCTAAACATGGCGGGCTGTTCAATCAACAGCAGTGGCTAAACATTTACGAAAGTGGCTTAGAGGTAATAGGTATTTATAATCCGAACCACGAGTTAATTGGCGCATTTAATGTATTTCATCAAAAAAGTAACGGTTTAAAACTACTGCGTATTCCGCCGTATATGCCCTACAACGCTTTGTTTTTTAATAATCCTGCGCTTACCTTAGCCAATAAAATAACCTTCGAAAAAGAAGTACACCGTTTAATTGCTAACCATTTAAAAGCACAAAAAAATGCCATTACATTAAGTGCATTTCCACCAAATTATACCGACATGCAGGTTTACGTGTGGGAACAGTTTAAAGTCATCCCTAACTATACCTATCAACTGGCTTTAACTACAAACACTCTATTCGACAACTTCACATCCGAAAAACGGAAGTCCATTCGACGAGCCGAAAAGGATGCTTTACAAATTGTTGCTACTAGCGATTATCAACTTATCCAATCTTTAGTTGAAAAAACATTTAGCCGAAAACAAAAAACAGTGTCGGCTACAATGCTTCAAAAAATTTTAAACCAATACGCCAATGCCAGCAATAGCTTCGCATTTGTAGCGTATCAAAACAATCAACCTTCGGCTTGTACCTTTTGTATCTATCATGGGCAAACCGCTTATTATTTATTAGGCGGCTACGACGATAAAAATAAACACCACGGCGCAGGAGCCTCGTGCATGTACCAATCCATTTTAAAAGCGCAAAAACTAGGTTTAAGCACTTTCGATTTTGAAGGAAGCATGCTGCCCGAGGTCGAAAAATATTTCAGAGAATTTGGTGGGCAATTGGTGCCTTATTACACCATCAATAAGGCCCATGTCGTGTTAGAATTATTCTTGAAGTTTAAAAAACGATCTATTTTTTAAAGAACCATGCGTGCGTTTTTAAAATATATTGTACCCCAATTTATCTTAAACAGTTACCATTGGTTTAAACGCCAAAAGCGTGCAGCACAACTTAGAAGTGATAAAGAAAATGGACAAATTTTAACGAGTGCTAAGATAACCGAAACCCTTTACCAATTTGGCATTGCAGATGGAGATGTTGTAATGTTGCACAGCAGTTTAAGTAAATTAGGATTTGTTGAAGGCGGTGCCAACGCTGTAATAGATGGGTTTTTAAACGCATTAGGCAACCATGGAACTTTGGCAATGCCTTCGTTTCCGGCAATGGGCTTTAATGCCGATTACTTAAAGCAGCACCCCGTGTTTAATGTACAACAAACTCCTTCGCGCATGGGGAGTATTACCGAAACCTTTAGGCAACGCGCAGGGGTGAGCCGAAGCTGGCATCCCACCGAACCCGTTTGTGCTTTGGGTAAACACGCCACTTACTTAACCGAAGCGCATCATTTACACGACACACCTTATCACCAACAAAGTCCATTTTACCGTTTATGCGAACTCAATGCTAAAATTATTTTGATGGGGGTAGATTTTAATGCCCTCACTAATTTGCATACATTAGAAGATGCCGTGAAAGAGTTTAAATACCCAGTATATGCAGCGGAACGCATTCCTTGTCGAATTATTCATCCACAAGGTGAAATAGTTTATCAGGTGGCTTATCACAATCCTGTATGGTCTAAAAAACGTAAATGCAATGCCCTCATGGAAGGGTTTAAAACAGGCGGATTTTTAAAAATAGGAACGATGGGTAAAGCCACGTGTTATAGTATTGAAGCCAAAGCCATGCACCAATGGATGTTAACCCATTACATTGAGAAAGGCATTACCATGTACACCCCCAATGGCGAAACACTTTGATGAACATGACGGTAAATATAACCTTCGACTATGAATTGTTTTTTGGGGCTAATAGCGGCACGGCTCAAAAATGTATGTTAGAGCCTACCACCCAATTAATGGCATTAGCCGCACAACACGCGGTTCAATTTACTTTTTTTGTTGATGCAGGTTACCTTTACCAATTACAGCAACACCTACACATTCCTGCTTGCGCCAAAATTTTTGAGTTGGTGAGTAAACAGTTGAAAGCCCTACAAAAACGAGGACACGAGATAGCCCTGCACGTTCATCCACATTGGCAAGATTCATTTTTTAAAAACGGACAATGGCATATTAACACCCAACGCTATAAGCTCGCCGATTTTTCGAAAGAAGAAGTTTCTCTTATTTTTGAAAATTACCATCGCGTGTTAACACAAATTGTTGGTAAACCGTGTATGGCTTTCCGCGCGGGTGGTTGGTGCGTACAACCCTTTGCCCATATACGCGAGGCATTAATGGAACAGCATATTTTTACCGACAGCAGCGTTTATAAAAACGGTTACCACCAATTTAAAGCCCATGCTTACGATTTTCGAAATGCGCCAACCCTCGAACAGTGGCGGTTCGATAAAGACGAATGTTTGCCTAACGGTACTGGTTTTTTTACCGAACTCGCCATTACCCCTCATACTTTAAAACCTTGGTTTTATTGGGAACTGTATTTAAAAATGAAATTAAATCCAGCCCACTACAAGCCCATTGGTGATGGCACTTGGTTAAAAGATAAGAAAAAAATTTACAAACAATTTTATTCCTCTACGCATCACTTCGCCTGCTGCGATGGGTATTTTGCATCGCAACTTATTCCCATTTACCAAAACCTGCAACGCCAACAACGCAGCCGAATGGTTGTACTTGGGCACCCCAAATCTTTAGCCAATTGCTCGTTTAGCTTGTTAACGGCGTTTATCAATCAAGTTAAACAAGATGGTAATGCGGTAACACGTCTATCGCCAACTTACATTTAATTCTCTATCTTTGATTTTATTAGTTATGATTGAATTTTTAAGAAAAATACGCCGTCGCTTGAAGCACCGCCTAAAGGCTTATCCCATTTACGAAGTTGTAAAATGGATGCTTCAAAACAATTACATTCAAAACAAATCGGTTTTAGAAGCCTTTGCTAATACAGGCGAGCACCAAGCACCCGCTTACTATCCCTACGCCTCGTATTACGAAGCTTGGGAAATTACGCCTGCATTGGCCGCACAAATAAATAGCAATTTACCAAAAGCGGTTGTTAAAGTTACCAATTCGATGGAGGAGATAAACCGCACCACACGCCAGTTTGATGTGATGGTGTTTGACTCGCACATGGGTATTTTTGGCGGCGTGTATTGCGAACATTTTGATATATTGCCCAATTGTTTTAGAGCCGCCAATAACGAAGTATTGATAATTATGAACGTGATGCCTTATGCCGAAGCAAAATGGAAAACACAATACCCCACCGTATTTGATGCCGCCCATTTAGTGCGACGTAAACAATTTTATGGCGATGCGTTTGATGTGAACCAATGCACATACGATGAAATGATAGCCTTTTACAAACAGTTTTTTTTAAAGCATGGTTATCAAGTAACTGATTATTTTTTCCATCAACGGCATTTACTGCATTACCTTGCTATTAAAGCCGTTAAATTAAGTGCCTAATGCTAGTAACCCAATTTCTGTCTATTTAAAATGGATATTGCCACACGTTTAAATGCGATTAAAGCAGCACTTCCACCCTCGGTTACTTTAATTGCGGTTTCTAAAACCAAACCCATCGAAAGCATCGAAGAAGCTTACGCCGCAGGGCATCGCGACTTTGGCGAAAATTATGTGCAAGAATTGGTTGACAAATACGAACGCTTGCCCAAAGACATACGTTGGCATTTCATTGGGCATTTACAATCTAATAAAATAAAATACTTAGTCCCTTTTGTATATCTTATTCATGGCATAGACCGTTTAAGCCTTCTACACGAAGTGAATAAACAAGCCCTCAAGCAGGGGCGAGTGCAAGCGTGTTTGTTGCAAGTACACATTGCACAAGAAGAAAGTAAATTTGGATTTAGCGTGGCCGAATTATTAGATGCCGTGCAACACAACAGTTTTGCCAATTGGAGTCAGGTGCGTGTGATGGGCTTAATGGCCATGGCAAGCAACACCAACGCCATTCAACAACTCAAAAACGAATTTTTACAACTGCAACACGTATTCGAAACACTCAAAGGCTACCAACACCCCAACTTTAATATGCAACATTTAAGTGCGGGCATGAGTAACGATTACACCCTTGCTATTGAACATGGCAGCACCCTCATTCGCATTGGCAGCAGTATTTTTGGAGAACGGCAATACAAACAGTAATTTTAAGCCGTCAATAAACGCAGTTTAATAGAGAAGCCTTATGTTAAAAGAAGAACTCATTGCACAAATAAAATTAAAACGCAGTTGTTTATGTGTTGGATTAGATCCTGACATAGATAAACTGCCGAAACATTTATTAGAAGAAGAAGATCCCATTTACGAATTTAACTGCGCCATTATAGATGCCACAGCACCTTATTGCGTGGGCTTTAAACCTAATACTGCCTTTTACGAAGCTTATGGTTTAAGCGGCATCACTAGCCTCGAAAAAACCATTAAGTACATTAAAACCAATTACCCTTCTCATTTTTTAATAGCCGATGCCAAACGGGGCGATATTGGGAACACCAGCCGCATGTATGCCCAAGCCTTTTTTAATCGCTTAGAGTGCGATGCCATTACCGTTGCGCCATACATGGGCGAAGACAGCGTGAAGCCCTTTTTACAATTTGAAAACAAATGGGCGATTGTGTTAGGTTTAACCAGCAACGAAGGCACTAAAGATGTGCAGCAACTGCAAGTAAACGGCGAAGCACTTTATTTAAACGTAATGAAACGTGTGGCGCAATGGGGAACCCCTTCTAATTTAATGTTTGTAGTGGGTGCTACCAAAGCAAAAATGCTTCAACATATTCGCGAAGCATTGCCCGACCATTTTTTGTTAGTGCCAGGGGTAGGCACACAAGGCGGTTCGTTAAAAGAAGTTTTAGAAAATGGAATGAACAAAGAAGTAGGCTTATTAATTAACCTAAGTCGCCAAATTATTTTTGCCAGCAGTGGCGAAGACTTTGCGGAGCAGGCTGCCCAACAAGCTCAACTCATTAGTCATCAAATGCAAACGTTTATAACTCTTTAATCATGGAAGAAAATCAAGAACATCAAATAGACATTGAATTATCGGAAGAAATTGCAGAAGGCATTTACTCGAATCTTGCCATCATTACCCACTCGCAAAGTGAGTTTGTGGTTGACTTTATAAAAATAATGCCAGGTGTACCTAAGGCTCGTGTTAAATCGCGCATTGTGTTAACGCCGCAACACGCCAAGCGTTTGGTAAGGGCGTTGCAAGATAACGTTTCGCGCTTTGAGCAAGCCAATGGTAAAATTAAAGACTTGGATGCGGTGGGTTTTCCATTAAACTTTGGTGGTCCAACGGCGCAGGCCTAAACCCCATTAAGACTTTGGTGGGTTAGGTTGCCTATCAAATAAACCCGTTTTTTTATTGTAGTGATAAGGGCAATGCTTGCAACCACTTTTGCAACAATGCCCACGTTTTAAATGGTACTTTTCAGTAAAAACAATATACCCTTCGGGGCTATAATAAAAATCTTCAGGATCTAAGTTTTTAGTAAACATGGGTTTAATAAGTGTAACTTTAAATGATAAAATTAAGCAGAAGTCTTTCAATAAAAAAGAATAAAATGCGTTGGCAGTTGAGTAAACATGAATGAATACGCTCCCATAGGTATTTTCGACAGCGGCTTTGGCGGCCTAACCGTTTTAAAAGAAATTGCGGCTGTTTTGCCTCAATACGATTATTTGTACCTCGGCGATAATGCCCGTGCGCCTTATGGTTCGCGCTCGTTCGAAACCGTTTACCATTATACTTTAGAAGGCGTAAAAGCCTTGTTTGAACGCAATTGCCATTTGGTTATACTAGCTTGCAACACCGCCTCGGCAAAGGCCTTGCGCACTATCCAACAAAAAGATTTACCACACTTGGCACCACAAAAGCGGGTGCTGGGCGTAATACGTCCTACGGCCGAATTAATAGGTAAGTATAGCCGAACTAATCACATTGGTATATTAGGAACAAGCGGCACCGTTAACTCCGAGTCGTATTTAGTAGAAATCGAAAAAATTTTTCCGAATGTGGTGGTAACCCAAGAGGCCTGTCCCTTGTGGGTTCCATTAATTGAAAACAACGAGCATCTCAGTAAAGGTGCCGATTACTTTATTGAAAAACACGTGCAACAGCTCATGCGCAAAGACTCCGCCATTGATACCATTATTTTAGCATGCACCCATTACCCAATCATTGCAACACGCATTAAACAATTTTTACCGCCCCACGTTCAACTCATTGCACAAGGTCCTATCGTGTCCACTAGTTTGGTAGATTACTTGCAACGCCATCCCGAGCTAGAAACAAAATGCTCTCAACAAGGTAGTCGTGTGTTTTTAACGACCGACTTAGCAGACACTTTTAGTAAATCGGGGGCCTTATTTTTCGGCGAAGCCATTCATGCGCAAACCGTTGTTATAGACCATTTATAAAAGATAGAGGTGATTCTATCATTTCAATAAACACAAACAATTCGTTAGTGTCAAAAAAAGAATTTCTTTACTTAGTAGGAGATTAATCAGCAACCAAGTTGAGATTATACTAGATTATTATGCCGTTCCCCTATAAAGTGTACTGGTTGCTTAGTGTATAAATTACACTATCAATTTGTACTAACTTATAGTTCTAATTAGGGGTCGGGCTTTTCGCTTTAGCCCCTTGCGTATAAAGTATTCAAACTAAATTAGAGAGTCGCTTGGACTCAAATGAAAAATTAGAATTAATTTTCAAACGTCAGATTTCAAGACCCGCACGACAAGTTATATGGAATGTACAAATTAAATAGCCCGAAAATTTTGTCGAAGATAGAACCATTTAATACGTTCAAATGGTATAAGTTAAGAAACAAAAAGCTAATGTATAACACGTTTAATGATTTACGGTTTTATTAACACTTTACCTTTTGCAGATTAACACTTCCAATTAACTTGTTGAAAATGTAAATCAATCAATGCTTAGAGAAAAGTTATAGCCTTGGATTTAAAGCTGTACTTTCTTGAAATCTCGGTTTAAGGTGAGATAATTAATAGCCGTGTTTAATAGCAGGACTTAATATACGTTTTATGGTTTCCGTTTTTAATTGTAGCCCTATAAAAACCAATTGTGATTTAATTTCATGATTCGCATTCACTATTTTCGTAAACTGAATTTGGTTGCCCGTGGATTGAACGGTATATCTAAAATTATTAGGCATGGTGTTTACAAATCCTTTTAATCGGAATAGCTGATGGGGATATAATAAAAAATTAATATGCAAGGTGTAGGTTAATTTATCTAAATCAAAACTGTCAGTAGTTTCAAAATAAACGGTATTAATTTTATGTGGTGTTTTTAAAGGGGTATTTGCGATAGTTGGTGGAATGGAATCATTATTACTGCTTATAATTTCTTCTAGTTCTTTAAAATCAACTGAGCCATCGTAGGATTTTATAATCTTCGCAAAAGGATTAATTTCTGTTAATAGCTTTTCAACAGTAGCAAAATAATGCTTGCCTACCTCATTTAATTTGTTCACAACCAAAATATCAGATACCGCAATTTGCTTGGCAGTTTCAAAGGTTTCGCTTAAACGGCTTTCAATATTCTCAGCATCCACAATGCAAATGCTCGATTTAAGGTTAAAGTACTTTTTAATTTCGGGCGATTTGATAATTCCTATAATATTTCCAGTATCGGCAATACCTGTGGTTTCTATGAAAATGTTATCCGGTTTGTTCTCGTTTTTTATAACCGTTGCTAAAACTTCTATGAGTTCATTATCCAGCGAGCAACATAAGCAACCATTGGTTAACTCAATAATGCCATCAATTTTTTCAGTAATGAGTTGCGCGTCAATATTTACTTTTCCAAATTCATTTTCAATTACTAAATTTTTTGAAGATGAGTAGTGCTTTAAAAAGTGATTTAAAAAGGTCGTTTTTCCTGCACCTAAAAAGCCTGTTATTAAGTAAATATCAATCATTCGGATTTTTGATTTTAGTAACTATTTTTGATTTTTTTCTTACCAGCGTATTTACAGTTAGTTTTAAACCTGTAAAGCTAAGAAAAGTACAACCCAATAAGAAAATAATAACAACAATATCCCACAATGGGCGTTTAAAAAATAAAATCGGAAAATCAAAACTATGTAAACCATTGTATAGCCAACGTTCTAATTTATTATCGGTTTGCATTTTTTTTACAACGCTTAACGTTTTAGGATTAACGTAGTACCAGGTGTTGTGTTCATCATTTAATTTATAACGGTAAATGGGCAATGCTAAGGTGCGGTGTTTGTTGTAGTAATAATCATCATAATCAGTTAATACATCTGATGCAAGAAACGTATTGCTAGGTTTTAGTTTTAAAATCATAGTTTGAAAATTGTTATCCATTACCGAATTAATCGGTGTGTTATTTGCATCCATCTTTTTATTTATAACTTCATTGGCCGCTGTGTAAGCTACTAAATAAGGTTGCGAATTGTAAAGTGTAAACTTTATTTCTTTTGGGTGATGATCTTTTATAAGTTTTATAAGGCTCCGTTTATAGGAATCATCAGAATTAAAAAGGGAATAGTTACCACCTTTCCAAATAGATAACTCCTCTTCATTTAAAGAGTCTTCTGATGCCCACTTTAAAGGATTCATAGAAAGTAGTCCGCTTAAAATCCAAGTGAAAATAAAAATACCAAATGTAAAACCTAAGTAATGGTGCCAACGAAACCACTTCTTTTTATAAGGTGTTAAGGTTTTATTTTTTCTTCGGGCCATCCATGTTCTGTTTATTCCAAGTATTATGCCGAATAATGCTAAACCCACGCCCAACGCTGAAAGCGAAATAACAACATATCGCCACGCATTGGTGTTAATGCGTAAATTTTTAAAATAAATCCAATGTGGGATAGGACCAAGCCAAGCCCAAACTTTATCTTCAAACGTTAATTTTTGTATAAGCTCTCCCGATTTAGAAGAGATGTAACACGTTGTATTAGCAACATCGTTCAACTCCACTTTATAAATTGGCATGTATGGTAAAAACTTTGTGCGCGGTATCCATTGGTCTAGTTCATTGATGAGTGTTACATTTTTTATAGTTGTTGCCTTTCCAAAGTAACTTACCATTAAAGTGTCTAACCCACTTCTGTTAATTGGACTTATCTTTTTTCCTGTGTGTGCATCTAAACAATTTACTTCTCCATTGTTATCACTAATTTTTACAAGTGCTTTATTAAGTACTTGATACATGCTAATTTCTGTACAAGAGTCAAGCCGTTTAAATTCCCATTTTTTTATGGAGGCTAATTTACTGGTATCTACTTTTAGATAATCTCTAACTGCTAAATATTCTTTTTTTGAAACCGATGGAAATTCTTTATACATCATTACAAAACCTGATGCACACCATATAAAAAAAAGAAGTGATAAAAAAAATCCAAACAAGCGGTGTACATTACGCACCGCTTGAATTAGTTGAAGTGATTTAAGTTTAAAAGGAGCCATACTTAAATAGCGGCTTTAAAGGTTAGTAAAAAGTTTCTATTCATCCCTGGAAAAAATTGGTTGGCGAAAATGGCATCTCTATAATAAAACTGGTCGGTAATATTATTCAAGTTAAAACGTAATTCATACTTACTAAATTTATACCATAATGCTGCATCCAGTAAAGTGTAAGCTGCCAATTTATAAGTGTTTTCAGCATTTGTAAAATTATCTGAAGTATAATTTGCGCCTGCACCAATACCCAGTCCTTTAAGTAAACTATTATTTAATTCATAACTCATCCAAGAGTGTGCTAAATGCTCAGGTGCAAAGGGTAAGCGTTTGCCGACATTAGGATTTTCAAATGCATCGTCCTTATTTTTTTCAATGCGTGTATTGGCCTTAGAGTAACCAGCAATGATGCTAAATTCTGGTGTTAAGTTAGCTTGAATATCTACTTCAAATCCTTTTGAAGTGCCTGTACCAATATTTTTAAATACCCCACCCGGAAATGTTTGAAGAATATTTGTACGCGCTAAAGTAAACGCAGCTACATTAACCGAAATAAAATCTTTATAAGCGTACCTTAGCCCCAACTCGCCTTGGTAGCCCGTTTCAGGGTCAAACATATCTCCATTAGGCGCAACGTTACGTGTGGGTTTAAAGTAAGTATTATAAGATGAATAGATGGATAAATTTTTAATAGGTTCATACACTAAGCCCGCTCTGTAGGTTGGGTTAATAATGTTTAGTTTACTAACTGCGCCTTTACTAGTAATGTTTCTATCCTTATCTACTAAATCAGTAAAATAATCACCTTGAAATAAATCAACTCTTGCAGCAATTAAGGCTTTTAATTTTTCGGAAATATTAAACCAGTTTTGTGCAAAAATACCATGCGCCGTTTCCATTCTTGCCTGATAACGTGTATCTGCAATAGACATTGCTCCTTGATTTAATACAGGATTTACAACCGATATTATTGCATTTTTTCCCGCACCAGAAATAGTTCCTCTATATGTTTTTCTATCTAACATATTGAATGAATATCCAAGTACAAATTTGTTTTCTAGTTTACCAATTTTATAAGTCCCATTAAGGTCTAACTGATTTTGAAAGGGTTTCGTTTGATGATTGAAATAAAACGGAAAAGAACGTACCAATGAATCTTTAGTAGCGTTAAACGTTAACTCCTCAGTAGAAAAGTAATTGATATCATCCACAAAGTAAGAGGCTATGTTACTTATACTCCAGTTATTTGAGATTTTATATTCGTAACGTAATTGCACATCTATGCGCTTGTTTTTTAAATAATCTTGCGGGTCGTTGTAACGTGTTAAAGGATTCATTCCATTTACCAGTGTACCATCTTGCTGAACGGGTATGCCAGTATCGGTCGAATACACATCATCATTAGCTTGTACTGATAGTTGAATGGTGTGTTTTTGATGTGGCTTGTATTTTAAAGTAAAATAGCCGTTGGTGTAATTGCTTCCAAGTCCTCTAAATCCAGCAGATTGACCCACTCCAAAGTCGGTTCTAAACGTTAGCTTATCGGTAATAGCACCACCTGCACCCGCAAAAATAGTTCGGGTGTTATAAGATCCATAGCTGGCTAAAAAGTCAGCTTTAAAAATGCTTGTTGGTTGCTTACGCCTCACGTTAATTATACCGCCTAATGCAGAGTGACCGAATAATACAGAAGATGGTCCTTTGAGTACGTCAATTCCTTCAACTGCTGCAAGATTTGTAGAGGGTGCACTTTGCGAAATATTATGACGCTCGTCTCTAACTCCGTCTATTAACAACACAAACTGCTCCATGCCCCGCAAATGAAAGTGTTGAAAGCCACCATAAGTATTTCTTGTCCTCACACCAGTTACATTTTTCATAGCGTCTTCTAATGCAATAGCTCCTTTTTGTTCTATTAATTTTTTATCAATGCTATGAATGGTAACTGGTAGGTCTTTTAAATCCACATCTATTTTATTGATGGATTTCATTTCTTCCATTTTTTTATTGGCAGAAATAATTACTTCACTCAACGTATCGGCTCTTTGAGTGTACCCCATGAATGGGATTAAGAATAGGAGTATCCAAAGCAAGTTTGGAATCCTTGATTTATTTTTTTTAAATGGTTTCATTTTATAAGTTTTTGCTAGGCGCAACGCCATAGAACTATTTTATAGTAAGTAAATTTTTATTTTTTGTAATTAGTATAATGGAGTCATTTGACTATGAATAAACAGTAGTCAGGCAATTTATTTGTAACCTAAGAAAGGATAGACACAGTAAATCGTAAACTATATTATTTTATAAACCGATAAATACAAGCTAAGTCAGCGTTTGCTAACGTATTCGTTCTGAATTATTTTTCTTAGTTATATTATTTAGAATAAACCGCAGTATAAAATACTTATCCACTAGAATTTAAATTTACCATGGGAGGACCTCTAGGTTTGAGTTGTAGGATGTGTTGACTGGTGATAAAACTATTTTTATAATGGCATATCAGTTGAACATAACGTAACAACAAATAAATAAGCAATGGAACTACAATACTCGTAAGAACTTTAGTAGCATTAATCTCATCGCATAAATCGCAATGGTGATTGTTACTTAGGTTGTTTTCGGTATGGATTAGTGTTTCATAGTTTTCAGAAAGGTGTGTTAAGGGGTGTACTATTTTTAATGAACTACTTATTAGAAATAAGAAGAGTGTAGCTTTAGAAAAATATTTTAAAAGTTTAATCAACCGATTTGTTTTAATTACTCGCCATTCAAAGCTTTTAATAAAATAGTAGCCGCAATACCAAAGCCTGCACCCGAAACAAATAAATTCCACTTAAAATGTTCGGCTTTGATGATGTTAGAGTAAATCCATAATAAACCCATAAATAACAAAACAATAAATAATTGCCCAACTTCTATTCCAATATTAAACGATAGCAATGGCAAAATAATACTGCCGCCAAACATCATAAATTTAAAGTTACTGGCAAACGCTAAACCATGTATTAAACCAAAGATAAGTGCAATACCATATTTTATTTTCGCATCCGAAAACTTACTGGTTTTATCGTAATTAGTAATGTTTGCAATAGCTGTTATCATAATGGTAACTGGTATTAACATATCTATTAATTTAGAATTAGCGGGAATAAAATCTAAAGCACTTAGTATTAAAGTACCACTGTGCCCAATAGTAAAAGCGGTTATAATAACTAAAATTTGTTTCCATTGTGTGAGTCTAAAAGCCGCACAAAGCGTCATCACAAATAACAAATGGTCATACGCATTTATGTCCACAATGTGATTCCATCCGCTAACAAAAAAGGAGCTTAAATTATTCATTGTTTAAGAATTATATGTTGAGTGAAATAGAGTAGTTATTAAGTGTTGCTTCCCGATTATCTTCAGTAATATGAGGCGGTATTCGAATTGTAATTCTATTCGATTGCATATACCCAAATTCCTCAAAAAAGAGGGTGTTTTCAATAAGTATTTTATCTCCCTTTTTTATGGCTAAACTATTTTCCGAAAACTTAATGGTGAGTACATTATACTCCTTCATCACTTCTGATGCTTTATAGTTTAATGTTAGTTTTTTTCCATTCACAGTAATATTATAATACTTCTCAAAATAGTCTTCTATACCCACTTTATCTTCCTTGCTTAAATTAGAAACATTGATGTTTTTAGCTAATGTTTTATTAATACTTTTTTCAAAGTCATCAATAAAAACTTTACATTCCATTTTTATAGTTTTAGCATCAGCATTGTACTCAATCAACGAAGCGGTTAACTTAATAGGATGCTTGAAAGACATTGTAGTAAGTAGGATTGCAATACATCCTAAAATTTTCAAACTTATTTTTTTTAATTTATTACTTACTTGCATGGCATTTGCGGTATAAGTTTATTAAGTGAAGCCTCGATAACTTGCGCTGATGTAATTGCTGGGTTGTAAACAACAGATACTTGTTTTGTGGTGAGGTTTAAGATGGATTGTTTTATACCTTGGTTTATAGCCAAGCCGCCTTCTATTACTTGCTGACATTTGGGGCAACTGGCCTGTGGGATATTAACCACAAGTAAAGAGTCAGTATTACTTTTTACCAAAACTCTAGTTTCTTTTTCAATACGGTTACAAGCCATTAATGAAAAAGCAATTGTAATTGTAAGTAGTATTTTTTTCATCGTTTATTTTTTTATGCAGGTGATTCCATGATTACTAATTCGCCTTGCGATGTTCCTAACGCCATGTATTTATCGTTGTTCGACCAACAAAGGTTGCTTATTGTATTTTTAAGTTTAACGCCAAGTATTAAATTATTACCTATTTCGGCATCGTAAAAATGAACAAATCCTAACTCATCTCCCGATGCTAAAAAACTTCCTTTATTCTGAAATTTAGCTTGGGTAATTTTGGCAAGATGACCATTTAAAATTAATGCCTCTTGTCCTTGTGGCGATTTACCTTCAAATTGCCATATCACCAATTCGTCCCAGCAATTTGTAAGAAAAAATTTAGCATCATTGGTCCAATCCAAAAGTTTTACCTTTCCTTTATAACCATTCATTTCAAAATCTGTTCCGTAGCTGTAAGGCAGAGGAAAAAAATGTACACGGGAATCTTGTGTACCACAGCCAATCCACATATCATCTGGGCTCCAGGATAACGAGTGCATAGAGTTTTTCCATTCTAAAAATTCAACAGGTTCTTGTTTATTTATTTCAAACAAGCGCACACCGCCATAACAAGAGGTGGCAAATGCACTGCTGTTGCTCTTCCAAGCTATTCCAGATACTGCACTTTCGTGTGTTTCAAACTTATTAATTTCCATTCCATCTTTATCAAACCACGTTACACTTTTACCCGAGCCAATGGCAAAATAATTACCATCAGGCGACCAAGCCGCTTGCTCTACCCAAGCGTGCGAGGCGTTAATAGTTTTTAGTAACGTGTTAGACGTTAAATCCCACAGTTTTATTAAACCATCTTGACCAGTAGTAATTATTTTAGTTTCAATAGGAGAAGCCTGCAAGCACATGAGTCCTTTTGGATGGGCGTTTACCTCAAATAATTTTGTTGATGTTTTAGCCAAGTAGCAAGCAAGTAAACCCGAAGAAGTAGCAACTACTAATATTTCATTATCATAAGTAAAGTTTAAGCCTATAATATAATCATCCAGTTGAACACGCCATAACTCGTATTCATTTAACGACTCCATAGTTTTACTTATTTCGATAGGATTGGACATTAGGCAAAATTTAATTGTTTTTTAACGATGCACTTTTTAAAGCCGTTTACTAACTCTTCTCTATTAAGATTTTTACCAATAAAAATTAATTGGTTTCTTCTTTTCTCTTCGGGTTTCCATTGTCTATCGGCTTTCGCATCAAACAGCATGTGTACCCCTTGAAATACAAATCTATCGTCGTTACCATTAATATTTAAAATACCTTTCATGCGATAAATATCTGTGCCTTTAAATTGAAGTAAGTACGAAATCCACTCATTTACTTTTTGAATATTGAGTTCACTATCATCTTCGATACCAACCGAAGTTACAGTATCATCGTGTTCGTGGCTATGCGCATATTCAATTTCGTTTATGGGTTTTATTTCTTTCTCTTCTTGAGTATTGGTTGCGCTTTTTAGAAATTGCATATTAAACTCATCGGGACCATGTTGGGTAAACACGGCATAAAAACTTTTTTTATTGGGTTTAAAATAAAAGGTTTGTTGCGCCTCTTCAATCAAAAGGCAATTGCGTGTGTGATTGGAATTTAAAAATTTACCGTTTTTAACTTCTTTGTATTCTTCAGAAAATAATTTGATAGCTGATTTCTTAGCTTTTGTAATTTGGTATTCCGAATCATTGTCTAGTTTTACGAATGCTATATCTAACGATGAATCGGGTCCTTCTGTCATATTGATTTGGTATTCGGTACTTTCAAAATCAAAAATACCACACCATTCAAAAGGTACTTCTTCAATTAAAAATTCTGGATTTAATTCGGCTTTGGCATCTAAGTCAAATGCTTTAATGTCGAGGATATTGTTCAAATCAATAGCGGCATCTTTCGTGCGGTGTATTTTAGCTTGCGCATTCATTGATTTAATTCGTTTTTCGAGTGTGATTAATTCTTCTTCCGAAACTAAATCTGTTTTGTTAAGTAGTATTACATCGGCAAACGCAATTTGCTCTTTACATTCAGAACTATCGTCAATGTGTTGCCAAACGTGCTTTGCATCCACAATGGTTACAATGGCATCGAGGCTGTAAGTTGCTCTAATATCATCGTCCACCCAAAAGGTTTGAGCCACGGGTGCAGGGTTTGCCATGCCTGTGGTTTCTACAATAATATAATCGAGTTTATCTTTTCGCTTCATTAATTGGTCTAATATGCGAATGAGGTCGCCGCGTACGGTGCAACAAATACAGCCATTGTTCATTTCAAAAATTTCCTCGTCGGCGCCAATTACTAATTCGTTATCCACACCAACTTCTCCAAATTCGTTTTCGATAACGGCAATTTTTTTACCGTGGTTCTCGCTCAATATTTTATTGAGTAAAGTTGTTTTTCCCGAGCCTAAAAATCCAGTTAAAACAGTTACGGGTATTGCATTTTTATTTTCCATAGTGTTAGTTATTAGGTTGCATTAGGTATGGCATCGCTGTTAATAAACGACTCGCCGTGTTTATATAAAAACTTAGTTTCTACTATTTTATTATTGATGAGATAATCGTGTACAATTGATTTTACATCTTCTTTATTTACACACTTATACCAAACACACTCGGGTTGAACAAAGATAACCGCCGCATCGTCGCAACGCCCCATGCACTTGGTTCTAACCGTATGTATTTCTTCAAAACAACCACAGGCTCTTATTTCTTTACGCAGTTCTAAAATCATTTCCTCGGCACCTGCTTTGTTGCAACAACTGCCATTGCACATAAATAGTGTGTGCTTTAATTTGGTTATGTCTTTATTTGACATGGATAGCTGGGTATTTTGATTTTTTAAAAATTAAAAAGAGGTAGAGAAGGCACAACAATAAAACAAGGGACAGCCCAACGTATAAGTTCATATTGTCGTTTAAAGTAAAACCTGGTACAAGAATTAAAATAGTTTTATATATAGCCATTAAAAAAGAAAGGAGTACAATCGCCCATCCAATGGTTTTACGGTAGTGTGTAATTAAAGATTGATTATCTGTTTTGCTAATCATGAAATGCAGTATTCTGCTATCAATGGTATCTGTTACAATCATACCTAGCGAGAAAATGAGTCCCATAAGTAAAGCCGTTAGTACACCTCCATGTTCGGCGGCAATAAATCCCCAAGCGGCGGCCTGTGTGGCGGTATCAAAAACTAATCCAAATAGAATACCAATGAGTACAATGGATAAGGGGTTGGTACTATTTTTTAATTTTTTTGGAATTAATTTTGTTCGCCAACCTATTAAGGTATTTGTTTTTTGATGAAGGAGGTTGAGTAAATTTAAAACACCAATGAAGAGTAATAAGGCTATGGGTATCCATTCTACAATAAACTTTAACCAATGTGGTACTATAAACGAAAAGGTGAATAAACTAAATAGAATGGCAATAAGAGTTACTATAAAGCCGTGGCCAATGGCAAAAAGCGTACCTATCCATTTGGCAAACGGCGATTTTAAGTGATTGTAACGTAAGGTCATTCCATCAATGATAGCAATGTGGTCAGGGTCTAAACCATGCCGCAAGCCTAGAGATAATAATAGTAAAACTCCAGATAAATTGATAGATAAAGGAATAGCACTCTCCATTTTTTGTTGGACAAATGTATTGATTCTTTTGATTAAATGCAACTATGTTGCAATTAAATAAAATATGATGTTTGTAGTGGAGGCCCTATATTTTTAAACGGTAAGTTTAAAATGTAGTTGGATAAGATAAACTTAAAACTATAAGGTTATTATTTCTGACAATGGTTACAAATGCCTTCGATGTTAAGATTTATTTTTGCTGATGAAAATGCTTTGGGAAGTTTTAGTGCAGGAATTTTAACGGTATCTAAACACACCACATCGCCACACTCGGTGCAATTAAAATGCACATGCTCATCGTGGTGTTGGTGTTCCATACAATGTTTGTGGTTACAAAGCGCATACCTTGCCACGCCATGTGCATCCATTATTTTATGGATAATTCCTTTTGCTTCAAAGGCCGATAAGATGCGGTAAAGGGTAACCCTATCGGCAAACTTATTAAACTTAATTTCGAGTTCGGGTTGCGAAACGGCTTTGTTTACTTTTTGTAAATGGTCTAAAACTTTTAATCGGATTTCTGTTTTACGAAATCCCAATTCATCTAAAATTTGAGCAGCTTTTTTCATTTCGTTAAAATTAAACATAAAAAACTAATTTACAGGATTTGACTAAACCAGTTAATAACGTTGTACAAGTGAAACTCGCCATAAAGCGAAATAAATTTTTGCGTTTCGGGGTGTTGTTTATCTTGATAAACGGCCAAACGTTCAGCCGCAAATTCTCTTGTTAGATTTATTTTGCAATCGTTAGTGATGCAGTTTCGCCAATCGTGAAATGTTTGTGGTAGCATTTACAATTTATTTTTTGGTTTCAATTCTTTATACGTTAGTCTATTGTATTTAACTTGATAAATTCTCTTGATTTAAAATGGTTCATCGCTATTTTTTCTTACTATTTATATTAATTACTCATCAATAGATTTTCTATAAATCAATTCAAACGTTTAAGTTTTTGATCATACTCCAAGTACTTTTTCTTATCCACTTTTACATCGTTCCACATTTCTGAAATTAAAAATCCAATTTGCTTATCAATCAAGTATTGTATTTCATTTCGATAATTTTGGTAATTATCAAAATGCGTTTGGGAAACAGTATTAAAGCGGTTGTGAAAAAAACTTACTGGATTGAACCAAAACGTACCGCTAATAAACGCATTTTTAATTCTATTTTCTTCCTCAATGGGTTGAATGCTTACTTTTCTTAATCGGTTTTCTAAAGCAGAGGTTGATTCCTGAATGGCTGTTGATCGCTTATCGTTATTTTTCAGTAAAGAACTCTTCGTAATTGCAGGAAATAGTTTTTCTAATTCAGCAAGTCTAAGCGTATCCGATTTGTCCCACAGTTGCCATCTTTTTTCAAGTTTTGCATCTGCAAATTCGGTCATTAAGTTGGTGGGGTATTGAATGCTTAAATATTGAGAGACCGCCGCTGGGATAATAAATGCAAATACAAAATAAATGCCAATCATTTTCAACGTATTGCTCATAATGCTTTTGCCAATTTGTAGAATGAAGAAAAACAAGACAAACCAAAAAGTACAATAGCTAAAGCTATACAAAAGCATTTGCCCAAATGCTTTATTGGCCGCAGTAAATACGCCAGTTTGCAATCCACCAAAAATAATAAGCAATAGATTGGTAAAGAGTACTAAAAGAAAATAAAACAGTACCCGTGTTACAAGCCAACTATTTTTAGAGACACTTTGTACCTCTATCAATGCCATAAAGCCCTGCTCTATTTCTGAGCTTTTGATATTATAAAGCAATACCAACAAAAGCAAAGGCGATAAAAAAAGTAAAACAAAAGTAAAATCAAGTGTACCTATTTGAAGGCGTTCGGGATTAGCAATTTCTTCTACTAAGTCATCATCATAGGGGCTTGCCCAGCGTGTGATTTTTTTTGAAAATCCATACTGTTCGCTTTGCCCAATGCTATATACCATAGCCGAAGACGGCGATTTATGATGATAAACTTGAGTATATTCAATAGCCCAATTGGGTTCAGCTAAATTTACCCAATCTTCTTTGGATGGCACTAAACTATCGCCTTGGTATCTATTTAAACAGGTTTGCTTTTCTTTTGCAGCTTTCTGTTCAATTTCATTAATAGCGGCATGTTGTTTATGGTATAAACTAGCACCTTTGTGTAATCCATAAATACCCGCCAATAAGTAAAGCAACACGGCAATTATTTTGAATGGACTTCGGGTAAAATGTTTCCATTCGTATAAAAATATGGATAAATTTTTCATAGGATTTGTATTTTTTTAGATCCGAAAATGAGGAGTGAAACGGAGAGCAGCATCCAAAAAATCAAAATCACCAAGTCAATTAGGTAGATAGGAATTATGGAAGAAAGTTTTGCTGGTTGATATTCAAAATCAGCTACCGATTTATAAAAAGCTGCGCCTACTTTCACGTCCCAATCACTTGTATCCGTTTTCGTGCTTCCATAAGCGTGTTTATCGTTTAGCTTTTTGATGAACCCTCTTCGGTAATTTTCAGCCTGCAATAAAAAATCTTGATGATGCTTATTGTCATTTCCTGCAAAGCCCATGCTAAGATTTTGTAATGAAATGAATGGATTGAGTATAGCGCCCAATTGATAACTCTGTTTTTGTTGTGCCAATACATTTCGCAAATTACCAAAGTGTTTATCCCAAACTAAATTGCCATACTCTTCATCTTTTTGCATAACCACTCCCCAAAAATCAAAAGGCAATTTTGAAATGGTATCTACTTTATACTCCGCCAGCAGTTTTTTTTCTAGTTCTTTTAAACGTCCATCAGAAGAGTTATGTCCGTTAATGCCATTTGAACGGTCATCTCGCATTGCTTTTTTAAAAGCAACTCGGCTCGGTAGTTCGTGCCATTGTTCTACTGAACTCAATAAAATATTGGGTAAAAAAATTGTCCAAATAATCCATACGCCTAACATAGAAGTAAGGGCTAAAGCCGTATTTTTTAAACGAGCCGAAAGATATACTGTTAATCCGCTAACAATAAAATAGTATAAACAGTAAGCTAAAAATAAAAACAAGGTTCTGCTGATGATTTCTGCGTTGAGGGTTTTTAAATTTAACACAGCATAAGCTAAAACACTTAGTGTTAAAAGTGCTATGCCATATATAGAAACTGATAAGGTTTTAGCTAAAATAATTTTTGTAAGATTTGCACCTTGAAGTACTAGTAATTTTAAACGTCCGCTTTGCTTTTCGCTGTTGATGGATTGAAAAGCCAAGAAAATTAATAAAAGCGGAATAATATATTGCAGTAAAAGTGAGCCTTTGAGTTTTCCAAACTTAGAGATGGCTTGTGTTTGAGATGCTTCTGTATGCGTAATTTCGTTTTGGACGTGTCCTTCCAATTTTAGCATATTGCCCGTTGTGCTATTGATACCTTCATCAAGGCCACTTGACAAGTTAGCGGGTTTAAATACAAATGTTCCATAGTGAACAACGCCATGCGGGTGCATCTCTCTGTTGTTTTCCCATTGCGTTCGAAAGTGTTTTTGAGCAGATTGGTAACGAAGAGTCTGTTCGTGTGTTTGACGATATCCCAAAAAAATAGTTAGTAATAAAACAACAACAAAGCCCAAGGACGTAACAAGTAAAGTGCGGCTGCGCGCAAAAAACTGCCATTCATTTTTTATAATTTCCCACATAAATAAATTAGTTTTGCATGTATTTTAAATAGAGTTGTTCCAATTCATTAGCACTAACTTCTTCACTACGGAGTTCTTTCACCAAGGAGCCTTGTTTGAGAATACCGATACGTTGACAAACTTCTCGAACTCTAAAAATATCGTGCGAAGCCATTAAAATAGTAGCACCATTAGAAGCCAATTTCTTTAATAATTCTGAAAGTTCATTACTTGCTAAGGGGTCGAGTCCACTAGCAGGTTCATCTAATAAATAAAACTTCGCTTTTTTTGCATACGCAATAGCAATACCCACCTTTTGTCGCATTCCTTTTGAGTAGGACTGTGTTCGCTTGTTGTGCGCTTCTTTTGCCAAACCGCATTCAGATAAAAAATCGGTTAATTCAATTTTACTGTATTTTAAACCTGTTAACTTGCAGAAGTAATCTAAGTTTTCTATGCCACTTAAATAAGGGTATAGATTGACATTCTCGGGAATGTATCCTACTTCCGTTTTAAGATTTTTACCCATAGTGAGTGTTCCTGAATCTGGACTTAGGAAGCCCAAAAGTAAGTTCAAGGTTGTGGACTTCCCTGCGCCATTGGCTCCTAAGAGGCCATATATCTCACCCGCTTTAATTTCAAGTGTAAGATTGTTTAATGCCTTTTGTCCAGCAAAAGATTTTTGAATATTTTGAAGAGCTATCATAAACTAATTTTATTAATGCAACAATGTTGCAAATATAATCAATTAATAATACACACAAGAAAACATGAGTAAATCGAGAAATTAGACTGAGTTTATGATGCTTTTACATTAGATGGTGAAATATTAAATACAAATAGATAGATGCTCTTAAAGACACCGTAAACGTATCTTTTTTTCTTTTGCAATAAATAGTTTAAATTTGTTTTATGGTTAATGTTTTAAATACTGGAACGGCTTTTGTTTTAGGAGCCATGCATGCTTTAGAGCCAGGGCATGGAAAAACGGCTATGGCATCTTACACTATTGGCAATAAAAATGCAAAGAGTCATTTGTTTACGCTGGTGTTTAGTATGGCCTTTTCGCATACGTTTATGTTGTTAGCTATTGGTTTCATTGTATCTTACTTATTTCCTCAATTTAATTCAGAACGTGCAGAGCATATTTTAGGACTTGTTTCACCGCTTGTTTTAATTTCGATAGGTGGCTATATGTTGTATAAACTAAAAAATAATAAACACGTTTGTTCGCCAAGTTGTGCTCATCACACCCATTCAAAAAATATCTCGGCTAAAAAAAAAGTAAATGTAAAGGAATTAAAGTTGAACACTATTACGGCGGTTCAATCCACGCATACGCATAAAACAACAGCATTGGTGGGTATTTTAAGTGGCTTAGTGCCTTGTCCGTCTGCCATTGCCGCATTTTTTATGGCAGGTCAATCAGGTAGTTTTTCTAATTCGTTTGGTTATGTTTTAATTTATGTATTGGGATTTATATTGGTGATGTTTTCGATTGCCGTTTTATTTTCTATAGTTGGTAAAAAACTGGCACAGCAACAAGAAAAGCACCCACTGTTTAGTAAAATGGATGTGTTGAGTGCCTATCTCATTATTTTTGTTGGTGCAGGTTATTTTGTTTACAATCTATTTTTTCATCATCATTAGTGTTTTAAAGTTAAGAAGTAGTTTTATTAGTTATTAAATCTTCTTTAGACCGTTGATTACTAGTACGCAGGTTAACCCATAGATCTCTATTTAAAATTCATATTGGCAACTACATTTTAGATACAAATCAATAAGAAATTGAATTCAAAATAAAAAAGAAATACTTCCATGTTGTTGTGTACCTTTTACTCATACTATAATTTAACCCAATGAAACGATTAATAAATTACTACTTCAACTGTCTATCCCATATAACTCATTTTTAAGTTTTGATTTTAAGTGTTTTACAGAGTTAGATATTTTATTCTAAAGTATCCGATTTCCTGAAATTATAGTTAAACCGAGATTTCAAGAAAGTAATAGACCAAAGGTTATAACTTTCTTCCAAGCGTTCAACTGATTTAAGTTTTCAATAAACTATATGGAATTATGCAATAGGAGTAGTAGTGAGAGGTGAAAGCCCAATAAAACAGGCACTTTTTCGGGTCAGGGTTAAAAGTTGGGGATTAGAAAAATGAAATCAAAAAATTAAAATAAATATGATTTATTTGATGTCGTGTTGAAATGGGTAATAAGTCAACGTAGGATAGTGCGTTGGCGACTTATTCT